>CAZKIO010000007.1:0-103547 GCA_964552795.1 uncultured Planctomycetaceae bacterium | reverse complement strand
ACCAGCCTGGGCCTCGTGGGCCTGCAGCCCGACGGCGTGGCGACCGGCGACTTCAACGGCGCCAACGGACCGGACTTCGCGATCGCGACCGGCACGCTCTCGGGCGGCCTCGGCCCCGACCGCGTCGAGATCTTCAACAACCTGGGCAACGGCACCTTCGCCGCGGGGCAGGTGATTCTCGTCGGCAACAACGTCGGCACGGCGGCGATCGTAGCAGCGGATCTCGACGGCGACCTCGACCTCGATCTCGCGGTCACGCTGAGGAACGTGAACGCGGTGCAGGTCCTGATCAACACCGGCGGCGTCTTCGCGCTGGGCGGGCAGATCGGCGTCGGGGCCGAGCCGGCCGCGATGGCGGCGGCGGACATCGACGGCGACGGCGACGTCGACCTCGTCACGAGCAACCGCAGCGGGAACAGCCTCTCGCTGCTCGCGAACAACGGCCTGGGCGGCTTCAGCGCTGCCGGCACGCTGGCGACGGGCACCGATCCGTGCCACGTAGCGCTGGACGACCTCAACGGCGATTGCCGCACGGACATCGCCGTCGCCGCTGCGGACAGCCGCCGCGTGGACGTGTTCTTCAACCTGGGCGCGGGCACCTTCGGCGCGCCGCTCAGCATCCTGATGCCGGGGAACGACAAGCCCACGGGCATGGCGGCGGCCGACCTCGACGCGGACGGCGACGTCGACCTCGCCACGACGCTCGACAGCAACGGGATCGGATTCGTCGTCGTCCTGCGCAACACCGGCGGCACCTTCGCCACGAGCCTGTTCGCCATGGGCGGGATCAACCCCGGAACGATCGTGGCGGCCGACCTCGACGGCGACGGGGACAAGGATCTGGCGGCGGCCGACGAGGACGCGGGGCGCGTCTCCGCGTTGCCCAACCTGGGCGCGGGGACCTTCGGCGCGGCCGTGCACTTCACGGTCGGCGTCAATCCCGGCGCCATGGCGGCGGCCGACTTCGACGGCAACGGCTCGGTCGACCTCGTGACGTCGAACCGCGACTCGAGCAACGCGTCCGTGCTGCTCAACGCCTCGCTGGGCGGCACGAGCAGCCTGTGCCTGTCGCGTCCCAACTCGGTGGGCTACGGCGCGCGCCTGGACTCGAGCGGTTCGGTCAGCATCGCGGCCAACAGTTTCCGGCTGATGGCGCGCTGCGCTCCGCCCAACAGCACGGGCCTCTTCTTCTACGGCCACACCGCGACCAACGTGCCCTTCGGCAACGGCCGGCTGTGCGTTGGCAGCCCGATCTTCCGCCTGGGCCCGCCGGTCACGGCGAGCGCCACCGGCCACGCGATGCGCGCGCTGGACTTCACCGTGTTCCCGGCGAACTCGGGCAACAGCCTGATCGTCCCCGGCGCGTCGGAGCACTTCCAGTTCTGGTACCGCAACGTCGCCGGCGGCGGCGCCGGGTTCAACACGAGCGAGGCGATCCGGGCGGTCTTCCGTCCGTGATCGCGGCGCCCTGGGCCGTCGAGGTCCAGCGGCATCCTGAGGAGGCGGGGGGCGTCGGCGGACGGGCCGGCGCTTCCCGCCGTCCGTCTCAGTACCCGGCGCGCACGTCGACGACGTTGAGCAGCGGCTCGCCGGCGCCGAAACGGCGCACGTTCTCGCGCAGCAGCGCCCAGGCGCGCGCATCAGTCAACTCCGCGTCGCTGGCGACGTGCGGCGTGATCACCACGTTCGGACGTCGCCACAAAGGATGGTCGGGAGGCAGCGGCTCGGGGTCGGTGACGTCCAGGCCCGCGCCGGCGAGGCGCCCGCTGTCGAGCGCGTCGATGAGCGCGGCCGTGTCCACGACGCGGCCGCGCGCGATGTTCACGAGGAAGGCGCCCGGTTTGAGCGCCGCGAACGCGTGCGCGTCGAACAGCCCTTCGGTCTCCGCGGTCAGCGGCACGGCGATCGCGACGACGTCGGCCTCGGGCAGCATCGACAGCAGATCCTCGGGCCGGCCCACGCGCTCGACGTAGGGCGGCGCCGCGGCCGCGCTGCGGCGCGTGGCCAAGACGCGCATGCCGAACCCGTGCCCGCGCCGCGCGATCTCGTCGCCGATGCCTCCCAATCCGACGACCAGCAGCGTGCGCCCCTGGAGCGCGAGCGGGCGCAGGTCCGAGCCGCTGCGGTCCCAGCGGCCCTCGCGCTGGTTCGCGCGGTGGAACCCGAGGTCGCGCGTCAGCGTCAGCAACAGCCCGAACACGTGGTCCGCGATCGCCGGGCCGTGCACGCCGCGCAGGTTCGTGAGGACGATGCGGTCGTTGCGGGTCAGGGCCTCGAGTCCGACGTAGCGGTCGACGCCGGCGCTCATGGCCTGCATCCACGCGAGCTGCGTCGCACGCTCCAGGAACGCCGGCGTCGCGAAGCGCGCGTCCGTGCCGTCGGCCTCGTGCGCGTGCTCCAGCGCCTGCTCGCGGGTCAGGCCGGCGAGCACGCGCACGTCGGGGGCCAGCGACGCGAGGTCGGCCGCCTGCTCGGGCGAGAGCTCGCCGGCCAGGTACAGGAGCGGCGTGCGTCGGGTCCCGATCGGCACCGCGACGCGCGCGTTGCGCAGCGAGCCGACGGTCTCGCCGCCGTCCGGCGCGGCCGACGCGCGCTCAGGCGTGGACGGTGCCGCGCAGGCGGCGAGCAGCGCGCACACCGTCGCGGCGAGGAACAGCGCATGGGTCCGGTTCATCGCGGCAGGATAGCGGCGGCGGAACCCGGCGCGGTACCCTCGCCGCGCTCTTGGCAGCGTTCCAGCGACCCTACTGGCGCGACCCGCGCCTGCGTGCGGCAGCGTGCCTCGCCGTCCTGACGATCGCGGCGGCCTGGCTGCGGCTGCGCGGTCTGGACTCCTTGCTGCCGCACGTCGTGACGCGCGACGGGATCAACGTCGTGGTCCCGGCGGAACTGCGCCGTGCCGGGACGCCCGAGCCGTGGCGGGACCCGAACTGGAACATGTACCCGCACCTCCTGGCGGGGATCGTGTCGCTGCTGCCGTCGACGTCCGCCGAGGGCGCGCGACGACTGGACGAGCACCTGGCGGCGGCGAGCGCGATCTGGTTGCAGGTGCGCGGGGTGAGCGCCTGGATCGGAGTGCTGGCGGTCCCGGCCACGTACGCGCTCGCGCGACACTTCCTGGATCGCGGTCGGTCGCTGATCGCCGCGGGGTTGGTCGCGACCAGCCTCCTGCACGTCCTGTTCTCACCGAACGAGCGCCCGCACGCGACGCTCACCACCGCGGCGCTCCTGGCGGTGCTCGCCAGCCTGCGGCTGCGCCGTCGCCCGGACGCGCGCGGCTACGCGGTTGCGGGAGCCGCCTCCGCGGCGGCGCTGGGTGCCTTGCACAGCGGCGTTCTCGCGCTGGGAGCCGTCGCCGCGGGTTGGTGGAACCGGCGGCGCGCGCGCGGAATCCCGGCGTGGCTCGGGATCGTCATCGTGCTGCTCGTGCTCTGCGCGGGGGCGTGGTGGTTCTACCCGTTCGCGTTCGAGGGCCCGCCCAAGGCGCGCATCCACGAGGGCACCGTCTCGCTGTGGGGGCAACCCCTGTTCCTCGATCGCTTCCGCGGCCGCGGCTTCGCGACGCTGGCCTCGACCTTGTGGTACTACGATCCGGTCCTGTTCACGCTGGCGCTGGCGGGACTCCTGCGCTGGACGATCGGCGCCGCGCGAGCCCCGGTGCAGGCGCTGGGCACAGTGCGCGGCGACCTGGGCGTGGTGCTGGGGTTCGCGGCTCCCTATGCCCTGGTCTTCGGCGCCTACAGCGACACGGCGGGTCGCTACACCCTGCCGCTGGTGCCGTTCCTGGCGTGCGCGGCGGCGTGGGTGCTGCCGGCGCGCCGGCCGGCCGCGAGCGCGCTGCTCCTCGTCCTGCCGCTCGTGCCCGCCTGGCGCCTGGCGGAACTGCGACGTGTGCCGGACACGCTCGAGGAGGCGGCACGCACGTTCGTCGAGCGCGCCGCGCCCGGCGAGCGCATCGCGGTCGTCCCCGGCCAAGACCTGCCGCTGTTCACGGAGGAGCGCGCGCTGGCCGACAACAACCGCTACCCGTGGCACACGATCTGGGCGCGGTACCAGAGCGGGCTGGATCCCGGGCGCGTCGAAGGGGAACGCTACGGCGTGCTCGTGAACCCCATGCGCGGGCGCGTGGATCCCATGCTCGCGGGCGACGCGCTCCTCGAACGCCTGCGCGAACTGGACATCCAGTGGGTGCTGATGGGCACCCTGCCCGGCCCGCCGATCCAGAACGAATTGCTGCGCGCGCTGCGCGAAGCGGGCCGGGACGGCGCGCGCCTGTCGCCCTTGCGAATCGACGACGGCAGCCAGGCGTGGGGACCGGACTTCCTCGCGGGCCCGGCGTTCGCGTGCTGGCCGCTGGGGTTCCAGGTCGTGCGCCTGCGCACGCTCGGGCCGACGCTGGAACTCTACCGCATCCCCTGAGGCCGGCGCGCGGTCACTCCGTCTTCACGCGGCACGAACCGCCGTGCTTCTTGTGGTAGTCCTGGTGGTACTCCTCCGCCGGCCAGAACCGGGGACCGGGGGACGCCACCTGCGTGACGATCTTGCGCTTCTCGTAGCGCGGCGTCCGCGCGAGTTCGGCGATGTAGGCCTCGGCCGCCTTGCGCTGCGCTTCGTCGTTGGCGAAGACGGCGCTGCGGTACTGGTCGCCGACGTCGGGGCCCTGGCGGTTCAGCGTCGTGGGATCGTGATTCAGGAAGAACACCTCGAGCAGCTTCTGGTAGCTGGTGCGCGCGGGGTCGTACACGACGCGCACCGTCTCGGCGTGACCCGTGCCGCCGCCGCACACCTGCTTGTACGTGGGCTGGTCCTGCGCGCCGCCCATGTAGCCCGACACGGCGTCGATCACGCCCGGGATCTGCTGGAACACGTCCTCGACGCCCCAGAAGCAGCCGCCGGCGAAGTACGCCGTCTCGGTCGCGACCGGCCGCGACTCGGGCGGCACCGGCGCGCCCTCGGGGAGGAACTTCAGCGCGACGCCGTTGATGCACCAGCGCTGTCCGGTGGGTGCGGGACCGTCGTCGAACACGTGGCCCAGGTGCGCGCCAGAACGCGCGTCGCGCACCTCGACGCGGACCATGCCGTGGCTCTCGTCGCGCACCAGCGTGACGTGGTCGGGGTCGATCGGGCGCGTGAACGACGGCCAGCCCGAGCCGCTGTCGAACTTGTCCTCGGAACGGAACAGCGGCAAGCCGCCGACCACGCTGACGTACACGCCCTTGCGCTTTTCCCCGAGCAGTTCGCTCGTGCCGGCGCGCTCGGTGCCCGAGCGCTGCGTGACCTCGACGGCCAGCGGCGACAGGGTCTTCACGACGGCGTCGATGCGCTCCTTCGGGAGCGGCTGCAGGTCGTGGCCGGACTTGGAGAGGGCGGGGGCTTGGGGCTTGGTCACGGGGGTCGGCTCCGGGGCTTCGGCGCAGCGCGCCGAGGTCAAGGCGAGCAGCGCAATCAGGGCGGCGATGGCGGTCGTGCGTCTCATGTCGTTCTCCTTTGGGGCCTCGTGCGTCGCGCGCATGCTACGCGGTGCCCGGCCTACGCGCCCGATCCGCGATCGTGACCGGTGCGTCGGCGGCCGGCCGGTTCCGCGGGGCCGGCCGCGACCAGCGTACGCCGCGGCGCGCATCCGCGCGGGTGCGAGGCCCGCAAGGACCGCCGCCGCGCAGCCGGCTCAGCCTGCAGGCTGCGGCGACAGCGTGCGCGCCAGCTCCTCGCGCGCGTGGCCGGTCAGCGCGCGCCGGTACACGAGGTACGCGGAGAGGCACAGCAGCGGCAGCACGAGCGCGCCCAGGACCGGGATCGGCTGCAGCGCGAGCACTCCGAACGCCAGGACGCGCGACACCACGCGCGCGGCGCAACCGCGCACCGGCGGCGTGAACCCGCGCAGCCCCGCGACGAGGGTCAGGCGATAGTAGATCACGCCGGGGATGACGCCGATCACGGGTACGGCCGAGAAGGCCAGGCACAAGCCCAGGGTGAGCGGCAGGCGCCGCTGCAACGCGGACAGGTACGCCTCGAACTCCGCCGGCGTCGCGAACGTGACCGTGCGACACTCCGGGCAGCTCTGGCGCGCCTTGCGCTGCTTGAGGCGTTGCGCGCACACCGGACAGCGCTTGCGCGCCGCGAGCTGGAAGCGGTGCGCCGCGAGGTCGGTGGCGGCCGCCTTGCGCGGCGTGCCGAACACGCCGACGGCGCGCGGTTCGGCCAGCGGAGCGCGGCACGCGGGACAGGCCGTGGCGTGGGGCAGCACGCGCGTGCCGCACGCGGCGCACGGAACGCGCGCCCGTTCGGCGCGTCGCTCCGCGTGGCGCTGCAGCGCGAACAGGACCAGCCCCGTGAGGACCGCGAAGGCGATCGCCAGGATCGGAGCGATCACGATGAACAACAGGCCTCCGACGGTCCACGAGCTCTCGATCCACTGCAGCGTGGACTGCACGCCGACGTCGTCGCCGTCGTCGATCTCGGACAGGTGCTCGAACAGCGTCCGGCGCCAGCGCGCCAGGTTCCAGGTGCCGATCGCCACGACGCCGGCCCACAGGCCGGTCGTGGCGAGGCCGGCGCCGCGGATGCCCTCGACCGTCCGGGCCGTGTCGGAATCGAGGACCGCCAGCGCCACCAGCGTCGCCACGGCGGAGCGCACGAAGGCGTCGAACTCGTCCATCACCGCGCGCACCTCGGGGCTGCGGCTGGCCAGGAACTCGGCCGCGGCCAGGATCGCCAGGGCGCCGACCGTCCAGCCGCTGCGGAACCACGCGGGCGCGTCGGTCAGCGCCGCGACGATGTCCAGCCCCGAGAGGATCGGGATGTGCTCGCCCCAACTCGCGATCAGCGCCGTGACGAGGGCGGCCAGGAACGGCCGCGACGCGAACATCGGGACGCTGGCGAGCGCGTACAGGATGGACGGGACGGTCATGCGCCGTCAGGAGAACTAGCACAAACCACGGTCTTGCCGCCACGGTCGGGCGGCCCGTGGGTTGCTCTAGTCGTCCTGGTTCCGCGTCAAGCGCCCCAGGCGATCTCGACCCCGTTCGACAGGTTGAAGGTCGCCGCGGTGCAGAAGTCGGCGGCGTTGCGGTACCAGACCTGGTACGTGCGCGTGCCGGGAGCGCCGATCATGCCGCGCACCGAGACGCTCGCGTCGCCGGCGCCGGGGTACTGCGACGCGCCGCCGCTGTTGACCTTGGGTCCCAGGCGCACGACGGTCCCGCCGGCGCAGCGCAGCCCGTCGCCGAACAGCGCGCCGAGGCCGCCGTTCTGCTGCGACGAGCCCTGGAAGTAGAGTGCCGGCGCGTCGGGCATGCCGGACCCCGCGAGGACCACGGTGTCGTTCGACAGCGCCGAGTTGCCGCTGGCCGCGAGCAGCGCGCCGGACGGGTTGACGCTGTTGGCGCAGCCGCGCCCCGCGCCGCCGCCGTTGCCGCAGGGGCAGGCCGTGGCCGTGCCGTCCCCGGCGCAGAACGCCGTGCACGCGCACACGTCGCACGGACCGATCGTGTTGTTGAAGATGCAGCCGCCCTGCTGGCAGATCGTGATGCAGGACGGATCGAGGTTGCCGACGACGCGCACGCGGTCGCCGACGACGAAGGACCCATAGGTCGAGAGCACCCAGGTGCCGCCCGCGTCGGCCTGGAACATCCGGGGGCACGTGACGCCCATGACGATGGTCCCGCAGCCGTCGAAGGGCGTGCCCCGGGCCTCTGCGGGCTGGACGAACAGGGAGGCGGCGGCGAGCGCGAGTGCGCCGCGCCAGGAACGGAAGACGGATCGGGTTTGCATGGCTCGGTTCCTCCTCGCAGAAGCCGCGCCCATCCTAACCCGATCCGCCGCGCGCGTCACAGTTCCCAGGTCACGCGCAACGCGTTCGTCAGGTTGAACGTGCTGGCGGTGCAGAACGCCGCGGCGTTGCGGTACCAGATCTGGTAGACGCGCTCGCTGCCGGGCACGGTGACCGCGCCGCGCACCGAGACCGACAGGTCGCCGCCCTCGGGGTACTGCGAGGCGCCTGCCGCGTTGGCCTTGGTCCCCAGCCGCACGATCGTGCCGCCCGCGCAGCGCAGGCCGTCGCCGAACGCCGATCCCAGGCCGCCGTTGATCGTCGCGGTGCCCTGGAAGTACAGGCACGTGCTGTTCGTCATCTGCGTGCCGAGCAGCACGAATGTGTCGCCGGCGATGCGCGCCGATCCGCTCGACGCCACGCGGCCGCCCTGTCCCAGCGAATGGAGGCAGCCGACCTCCGAGAAGAACGGCGCGTCGTTGCCGCAGGGGCAGGGCGTGCCCGTGCCGTCGCCGAAGCAGATCGAGGCCACGATCGGCGCGGGAAACTCGTACGCGCCGATGTCGACGATCGGCGCTGTTCCGGCGCCCGTGTCGGCCACGGTCGGCTCGTCCGCGAAGCGCGGCTTCAGCAGGAGGTCGAACGGGAAACCCGCGGGCACCGCGGCGTTGTTGCCGGCGTCGATCCCCGGGGAGCCGATGGTGAGCCGGTAGTCGAAGCCGGCCGGGTTCACGAACAGCGGATCGGCGTTCAGGTTCCCGGTGCCGGCGAAGCCGCCCTCGACGATCGAGTAGGACACGGCAGTCGTCCCGGCGATCTGGTTCGCCGAGCCCTGCGCGCCGCCCGGACCGCTGTTGTCCCAGACGATGCAGTTGGCGATCGATGCGCCGCCGCCGCTGACCAGGATCCCGGCCGTGGCGTTGGTCGTGGAGCTGTTGTTGACGACCGTGCAGTTGCGGATCGTCGTGGTGGAACTGCTCCAGATCGCGCCGCCGCCGCCCGAGCCGGTGGACGTGTTGTTGCGGAAGACGCAGTTCAGGATGCGCGGGCTGCCCGTGGAGAACACCTCGACCGCGCCGGCGCGCGCCGCGCTGTTGCCGATGAACGTGCAGCGGTCCCAGGTGACCGAGGTCGTGTTGCAGTCGAAGGCGCCGCCGAAGCTGCCGCCGGTGTTGTTCTGGAAGATCGTGTCGGTGAAGGTCGGGCTCGAGCTCAGCACGTAGCCGGCGCCGCCCCCGAACGTGCAGTTGTTGGCCAGGAAGTGGCAGTTGCGGATCGTCGGGCTGGCGCCGCCCGTGCACAGGATGCCGCCGCCGCGGTCGTTCGGGTTGGTGCCGTTGGCGTTGCCCAGCGTCACGCGGAAGCCGTCCAGCACGGCCGTGGCGTTCGTGCCGGCTCCGTTGACGACGTGGAAGCTGTTGTCGGCGTTGTTGCCGGCGACCCCGATGTCCCCGGAGAGGATCGTGAGGTTGGCGCCGACGTCGCGCTGTGCGACGGCGGTCTCGGTGCCCGCGAATCCGCCGTACACCTCGACGCCGTTCTTCAACTGGTGCGAGATCGTGCGCGTCGCCGTCGTGGTCGGCAGGTACGTGCCCGCGCGCACCCAGATCTGGTCGCCGGCCGCTGCCGCGGCCAGCGCGACCGAGACGGAATCGGCGCCGCGGTAGGCGTCGGCCCACGACGTCCCGTTGTTGGCGCCGGTCGTCAGGCCGGCGTCGACGAACAGGGTCCCGGCGCTCGCCAGGGGGGAGAGGGCCGCGAGAACGAGGAGCTTGCGGAGGGACATGCTGGAGATCGGGGCTGGGGATCCGGTGGGGGCTCCGCGCAAGGTCGCGGAGCGCGGTGAATCGGGAAAGTCTAGCCGCCCGCGCCGGTTCCGGGGGACGTGCGCCGCGCCGATTCGCGGGATCGCGCCCGCGGGCCGTTGGACGCGTGAGCGCGTCACCGGCATCATCGCGACGGCATGCGTTCCGCCCGGCCTCCGCGCACCGCGCGGCCATCCTCCCGCGCGCCGCGCGCGGGCGCCGCCCCTCGGCGCGCGTGCAGGCCATGGCGCGGCCGCTGAAGCTGGACCGGCTGCTCTCCAAGCTCGGCATCGCCTCGCGCGGGACGAGCCAGGAGTGGATCCGCGCCGGCCGCGTGCGCCTCGACGGCCGCGTCGTGCGCGAGCCGGCGACGCCCGTCGCCTGGCCCGCGCAGCGCGTGACGGTCGACGGGCAACCGGTGCGCGACACGGCGAAGCGCTTCTTCCTGTTCCACAAGCCCGCCGGCTTGATCACGACGCACAGCGACGAGCGCGGACGCGCGACCATCTTCGACGCGCTGCCGCCGGAACTGGGCTACCTGCACGCCGTCGGCCGCCTCGACCTTGCCACCAGCGGCCTCCTCTTGCTCACCAACGACACGCAGCTCTCGAACGCGCTGGCGGACCCGGCCTCCCAGGTGCGCCGGACGTACCTGGTCACCGTGCGCGGGAGGTTCACCGCGGAAGCGGCCGCGCGGGCCCGCGCGGGCGTGATCGACCGGGGCGAGCGTCTGCAGTGCCGCGCCGTGCGGATCCAGAAGGCATCCGAGCGCGAGTCCCACCTCGAACTGGTGCTGACCCAGGGCAAGAACCGCGAGATCCGCCGCCTCTGCAAGGTGCTGGGGCACGAGGTGAGCCGGCTGCGGCGCGTCCAGTTCGGCCCGTTCCGGCTCGGGGACCTCGCGCCGGGCGCGTGGCGCGAGATCCCGATCGCCCAGGCGCGGCGCGCGCTCCGGACGTGCTGAACGCGGGCCGCGCCGCGCGGTTCACGGCAGGCCGCGCCGCTTCACGAGGAAGTAGATGACCGGGTACACGAGCAGCTCCATCAGGAAGCTGACCGTGATGCCGCCGATCAGCGGCGCCACCAGCCGCCGCGTCACGTCGGCACCGGTGCCCGTCGCCCACAGCAGCGGCAGGAGGCCGATCATGTCCGTGGCGACCGTCATGGTCTTGGGCCGGATGCGCTTCACCGCGCCCTCGTGGATCGCGCCCAGCAGGTCCTGCACGTTGCCCAGGCGTCCTTCCTTGCGCCAGCGCTCGTGCGCCTCGTCCAGGTACAGCAGCATGATCTGCCCGGTCTCGGCGTCGATGCCCAGGAGCGCGATGATGCCGACCCACACCGCCAGGCTCATGTCGTAGTCGAGCGCCCACAGGAACCACAGCGCGCCGATGAGGCTGAAGGGCACGGCCAGCAGCACGACGCCCACGCGGAACCAGCTGCCGTTGGAGACGTAGAGCAGGAGGACGATCAGCGCCAGCGTGATCGGCACCACGAGCATCAGCCGCTCGTTGGCCTTCTCCAGTTCCTCGAACGTTCCGGCCCAGCGCAGCGTGTATCCGGGCGGCAGCGTCACCGCGGCCGACACGCGCTCGCGTGCCTCCGCCACCCAGCCGCCCAGGTCGCGGCCCGAGATGTCGACGAAGATCCACGCGGCGTGCGTGCCATCCTCGCTGCGCACCATCGGCGCGCCGGGGCGGATCGAGATCGCGGCGATCGCGCCCAGCGGGACCTGCACGCCGCCCATGCCGGTCACCAGGATCTCCGCCAGGCGCTCGGGATCGTCGCGCAGCTCGCGCGGATAGCGCACGTTGATCGGGTAGCGCTCGATGCCCTGCACCGTCGTCGCCACGGTCATGCCGCCGACCGCCGCCTGGATCACGTCCTGCACGTCGCCGGTGGTGAGGCCGTAGCGCGCGGCCGCGCCGCGGTCGATGTCGAAGTCCAGGTAGTGGCCGCCGAACACGGGCTCGGGGAACGCGCTGGTCGTGCCCTGGATCTGCTGGACCACGAGCGCGATCTCCTTCGAGAGCCGGTCGAGCGTGGCCAGGTCCGGGCCGAGGACCTTGATGCCGACCGGCGTCTTGATGCCCGTCGAGAGCATCGCCAGTCGCGTCTCGATCGGGTGCGTCCAGGAGTTGGCCATGCCCGGGAAGGTGCACAGCGTGTTGAGCCCGTGGTGCAGCGTGCCGTCCGGGTCCGTCCAGCCGTACACCAGCTCCTCGCTCGTGATCGGACGCGTGACCGGCCAGAACGTGTTCGCGAACGGCCACGCCAGCCACTCGGGCCAGCCGTCGTGGAACGTGGCGACGGGACGCTGCCGCCACTTCGTGCGATCCGTCTCCAGCTGGATCACCGTCTCGATCATCGAGAGCGGCGCCGGGTCCGTCGCAGTGTCCGAACGGCCGATCTTGCCGTGCACGCTGACCACCTCGGGCGCCAGCGCGATCAGCTTGTCGGTCTGCTGCAGGAGTTCCTTGGCCTTGCCGACGGAGAGGCTCGGCTCCGTGGTCGGCATGTAGAGCAGGTCGCCCTCGTCCAGCGGCGGCATGAACTCGCTGCCCAGTTGTCGCGCCGGCCAGATCGCCGAGGCGCCCAGCAGCACCGTGACGCACAGCGTCAGGCGCGGATGGCGCATCACGAGGCGGAACGCGGGCTCGTAGATGCGTTGCGAGAGCCGGTTGACCGGGTTGCGGTCCTCGTGCGGGATGCGGCCGCGGATCAGGTACACCATCAGCACCGGCACGACCGTGATGCCCAGCACCGCACCGGCGGCGATGGCAAAGGTCTTGGTCCACGCCAGCGGAGTGAACAGGCGCCCCGATTCGCCGCCCAGCACGAAGATCGGCAGGAACGAGACCGTGATCACGAGCAGCGAGAAGAACAGGCTCGGACCCACCTCCGTGGCGGCCGCGAGGACGGCGCCGACGCGGTCCTTGGCGGGCTCGCCGCGCGCGGCCTTCTCGCGCTCGCGCTCGAGGTGGCGGTGCGCGTTCTCGATCATCACCACGCCCGAATCGACCATCACGCCGATCGCCAGGGCCAGGCCGCCCAGGCTCATGATGTTGGCGTTGATGCCCAGCAGGTTCATGACGACGATCGCCACGAGCAGGCCCAGCGGCAGCACGAGCACGGCGACCAGCGCGCTGCGCACGTGCGCCAGGAACACGAGGCAGATGAGCGCGACGACCAGCAGCTCCTCCAGCAGCGCGTCCGTCAAGGTCGCCACGGAACGCTCGATCAGCGCCGAGCGGTCGTAGGTCGTCAGCACCGCGACGCCGGGCGGGAGTCCGTCCTCCAGCTCGAACAGGCGCGCCTTGGCGTCCTGGATCACCTGGAAGGCGTTCTCGCCGAAGCGCGCCACGATCACGCCGCCCACGGCCTCGCCCTGGCCGTCCAACTCGCCCACGCCGCGGCGCATCTCGCCGCCGACCTCGATCGAGGCCACGTCGCCCAGCAGCACCGGAATGCCGCCCATGCCGGTCCCGACCACGACCTGCTCCAGGTCGCGCACGCCCTGCACGTAGGCGCGCGAGCGCACGAGGTACTCGCTCTCGGACATCTCGACGACCGAGCCGCCGACGTCGGCGTTCGAGCGCTGGACGGCCGTCATGACCGTCATCAGCGACAGGTCGAAGGCCTGCAGGCGGACCGGATCGAGCACGACCTGGTACTGACGGACGAAACCGCCGATCGGCGCCACCTCCGAGACGCCCGGGACCGACGTCAGCGGGTAGCGCAGGTACCAGTCCTGCAGCGACCGCAGGGAGGACAGGTCCTGCTCCGCCGGCAGCAGCGCGCGCTGGTCGAGCGGGCACGCGCCCTTCTCGCGGAACGCGCGCACGCGCCGCAACTCCGTGCGCCGCGCGCGCGGCGCGTCGTCGCGCGCCGCGTACCAGCGGTCCTCGCCCGCGTCGTGCCACACCCCGTGCGCGTGGTCGGGGCAGTACCAGCCGGGGACCAGCGCGTACTGGTAGACCCAGCCGACGCCGGTCGCGTCCGGTCCCAGTTTGGGCTGCACGCCGCGCGGCAGGCTGTCGCGCGCGCTGTTGAGCGTCTCCAGCACGCGGCTGCGGGCCCAGTACAGGTCCGTGCCGTCCTCGAAGATCACGTACACGAACGACAGCTCGAACATGCTGACGCCGCGCACGTCCTTGGCGTTGGGCACGGACAGAAGCACGTTGGAGAGCGGGAGCGTCACCTGGTCGTCGACGACCGACGGGTTCTGGCCCGGGTACTCGGTGACGACGATCACCTGGACGTCCGACAGGTCGGGGATCGCGTCCAGGCGGATGTTGCGCACGCCCCACACGCCCAGCGCCGCCACCATGACGGTGAGCAGCAGGACGAGGACGCGGTTCCGGACGCACAACTCGATCAGGCGGGCGATCATGGGGCCTCTACTTGCCGTCCACCGACGGGATCGAGCGCACGACCTCGCCGCAGGCCTTCATGGCCTTCTGGTAGTAGGGATTCTCGACGTCCTCGTGCGTCTGCAGCCAGCTCCCGGGTGCCATCGGGCAGTGCACCACGAACAACGCGGGCGCGACCGCGGCGCTCGCCGGCGAGCGGTCGGCCAGCGCGATGAACAGCTCCGACAGCGGGGCGAAGGCCTGGCGCCGTTCGGTGCCGGGCCGGCGTGCGATCTCCTCGGCCGAGCGGGCGATCTCGCCCGCCAATCGCCGCGTCTCGAGGCGCGCGTCGCGTTCGAGCAGGCGCGCGGCCGCGGCCATCGGACCCGCGTCGTAGTCGTCCGCCGTCGTCGAGACCTCGCCCAGGCGCGTGACGACGTCCACGTAGGCGCGGAAAAGCGCATCGATCCGCTCCTGCGGCGCCTCGCGCTCCGCCGCGCGTTCGCCCGCGGGCGTCACGCCCGGCTGCTCCTCGTGCCCCGGCAGGCCGGCGTCCAGGTGGCGCCGGATCGACTCGCGGATGCGGCTCTCGGCGTCGAGCAGGAACTGTCCGCTGACGACCACCATGTCGCCGGCCGCGAGGCCCGCGCGCACCTCCACGAGGCCGCCGTCCCCAAAGGCTCCCAGCTCGACGTCGCGCGGATCGAAACGCCCCGCGCCCAGCGAAACGAACGCCACGCGACGCAGTCCCGTGTCGATCACGGCCTCGCGCGGAACGACCAGGGCGTCGGGCACGCCCGCCGTGTCGATCTCGACGGTCGCGTACATGCCCTCGCGCAGGAAGCGTTCGGGGTTGTCCACCTCCAGGCGGACCTTGGCCGTGCGCGTCCGCATGTCCAGGTGGGGGTGCACGAAGATCACCTCGCCCGGGAAGGTCGCGCCCGGCCGCGCGGCGACGCGCGCGCGCACCGCCTGGCCGACCTCGAGGAGCGCCAGGTCGCGTTCGAACACCTGCACGTCGATCCACAGGCGGCGGTTGTCGGCCAGGGTCAGCACGCGCTCGCCGGGCTGAACGGCGGCGCCGGCGTAGACGCTGCGGTTCGTGACGTGCCCGTCGATGGGGGACAGGAAGGTCACCGTGGCGGGCGCGCGCTCGGCGGCCTCCAGCGCGTCGACCTGCGCGGCCGCAAGGCCCAGCAACTGGAGCTTCTGGCGCCCCGCCGCGTACACGGCGCGCACGTTGGCGCTGTCCGGCGACGCGTCGCGCGCGGCGCGCGCGGCGATCAGCTCCTCGATGGCGACCGTGAGCGCCGGACTGTAGAGCTCGAACAGCGGTTCGCCCTCCTCGACGCGCTGGCCGTCGGTGGCCGCGAACAACCGCTCGATCCAGCCGCCGACGCGCAGCGTGACGTCGCGGTGGTCCGGTTCGCGCTCGGTCAGCGACCCGAACGCGCGCACCGTGCGCTCAAGACGTTCCTTGCGCACGGGCGTGACGCGCAGACCCATGTTCTGCACGACCACCGGATCGATCGCGAGGCCTCCGGCGCTGGCCGCCGGGTCGATCGGCGTCAGGTCCATGTGGCAGATCGGGCAGATGCCGGGCCCGTCGCGGATCACCTGCGGATGCATGCCGCAGGTCCACAACTGCCCCGCGGCCTCTGCGCCCGCTGCCGGATTCGCGCCCTCGGCGCCGGCGGTCGCGCGCCATCCACCCAGCCAGTGGCCGGCCGCCAGCGCGGCCAGGACGAGCACGACGACGAGCGCAACCGGTGCGCGGGCGCGACGGGAAAGGACGTGTTGCGTGTCATTCATGGGCCACCTCCACCTGCGGCACGGCGTTCTCGATCCCGATCCCGGACAGCTCCTCGATGCGCGCCAACGACATCTCGCGCGCGGCACGCGCCTCGAATCCGGCGAGGCGCGCGTCGAGCTCGGCGCGCTGGCTGTCGATCCACTCCAGTTGCGAGAGGGATCCGGTCGCGTAGGAGCTGCGCGCGCTGGCCGCGAGGCGCTGCGCGAGCGGGACGATCTCGTCCCGGTACAGCGCGCTGGCGCGTTCGGCGTCGCGCAGCAACGCGAGCTCGGCCACCACGCCCGCCGCCGTGTCCGCGCCGGCCTGCCGCGCGCGCGCCTCGGCCGCGGCCAGACTGCCGCGGGCCTCGCGGATCCCGGCGCGGATCGCCGGCAGGTTCGCCGGGAGCATGATGCTGGCCGCGACGAACTGCTCCAGGCTGCCGACGAAGCCGATCCGCGGGCTGAAGTCGGGCCAGTAGCGCAGCCGCGCCAGCTCGAGCATCTCGCCCCGCCCTTCGACCTCGCGCGCGAGCAGGGCCAATTCGGGGTTGCGCTCGGACGCGCGCACGAGCAGTTCCGCGTCGCTCGCCGCGAGTGCGCGCGGCGGGACCTGATCGAAGGTGATCGAGAGCGGAGCATCGGGGGCACGCGCGAGCAGCCCGTTGAGGCGCGTGCGCTGCTCGTCGCGCGCCGCTGCGGTGCGCGCGCGGCGGTCGTCGACGAGGCGCGCTTCGATCTGCAGCCGCAGGAGCGGGCGTTGCTCGCCGCCCGTGCCCAGGGCCTGGCTCGCGGAACGCGCCATCAGGGCCAGGAGCTCGGCCTCCTGCGCCTCGACGGCCAGGGTCGCGTCGAGGAGCGCCAGCCGGCTGGCGGCGACGAGCACGCGCGTGCGCAAGGCGAGGGCCTGCGCGCGGAAGCGTTCGGCCGCCGCGCGCGCCGAGGCCAGCGCGACGCGGCCGCGCGCCGAGGCCTTGGCGGGCAGCATCAGCATCGGCTCGAAGCCGAGCACCATCCTGGTCTGGTCGAACCCCGAGCGTCCGCCGTGGAACGCGCGCTCGACCTCGAACTCGAACGAGCCTTCGGGCCACGCGCTCTCGACCGCGACCTGCGCCAGGGATGCGCGCCACTCGTGCCACGCGGACTCCAGCTCGCCGTTGGCCAGGAAGGCGCGCTCGAGGAGCGCCGGCAGGTCGGGCGCCGGCGCCAACTCGGGCAGTTCGCGCTCGGCGATCGGGCGGGTCCAGGCGCCGCCGGCCAGGGCCGCGCGGTCGCGCTCGGAATCCAGACCGTCGGGCGTCAGCAGGCAGCCCGCCAGCGCGGACGGCAGGAGGGAAAGGAGGATCGATCGTGTGTGCATCGCAGGTCCGTGGTCGGCGGAGGAGGCTCCGCGCGCAAGAGGCGCGGAGGCGCGCAGCGCGGCGCGCTGCGGAGAGCACGCGCGGCCCATCGGGGCCGGCGCGCAGGACGTGAGGAGGCGCCGCGGCGGCGAGGCCGGGCGCCGGTCAACTCACCGTCGCGACGTGCACACGAACGTCAGGAACCGGGCGGCGCCGTGCCGCCCCACGAAATCATGATCGGCGCGCGCGTGATCCGGCGGCGGACCCGGCGGCCAGGGGACGCCGAGCTGCGCGCGGCCCGCTTGCGCTTCGCACAAAGGTGCCGCCGCGCACGCGTCGATCCAGCCGCGCGCCCCATCGGAATCCAGCGCGCCGCCCGTCCCGGCGGGCGTCGCGGTCGCGTCCGGCACGGGCGCCAGCTCGCAGGCGCAGTGGCCGCCGGCGCTCTCGATGCGCGCGCCCTCCACCGGCGTCGGATCGGCGTGTTCGCGCGTCGTGCAGCACGACGCTGCCTTGGAATCGTCCTCGATCGGTCGGCTGCACGCGCAGCTCGCGCTCAACAGGGCCTCCGCGCAGCCCGCGCCCGCGCGGATCGCGGGCTGCAGGAGCAGCAGCGCGGCGATCAGGCCGGCGAACAGGCTGTGGAGGATCGAGGGCATCGGTCGAGGTACGCGGCTCGCGGCCGGGAGTTGGCCGCCTCAGTCTAGCTCATCGACCCGCCGGCTTCGTGAACTCGATCCGGCCGCCGGGCAGGAGGTACACGATGAGCATGCGCCCCCCCGAGACGGTCGGGACGTGCCCCGAACCGGGCGGCATCACGACCCACCCGGCCGGCTGGCCGTCGAAGCGGGGGTCGCCCTCCAGGGCCACGCACCAGTTGACCTCGCCGCCGGGATGTACGTGGTGCGGCCCGGGTCCGTTCATCTCGACCGCGTCGATCGAGAAGTCGCTCGTCGCCGGCAGCGCCTTGGAGACGCGGCTGTAGCGGACGGGCGGCTCGCCGCGGTCGGCGATCCTGCGCTCGTCGAGCAGCGCGACGAGTCGCCGGTTGAGCGCGGCGGCCGCCGGCCCGGCGGGATCGAAGCGGCGCGCGAGCTCGGCGCGCGCCGCCTTGGGGTCGGACAATTCGACGCCGCGCGCCGCGTCGATCAGCGGTTGAAAGGTCTCGATCATGTTCGGTCGCGGCCGGAAGGGCGCGATCCGCGGACGGCGGTCGCGCGGGTCCATGGTAGCGCCGTGCGTGCCCGCGCACACGCGCGCCGGGCCGCGCGCTCAGGCCGCGGCCGCGGCGACCGCGGCCGGCAGCTCGATCACGAAGCGCGCGCCGCCGCCCTCGGCGGGTTCGCAGTGGAGGCGGCCGCCGCCGCGCTGGACGACCGCGGCGTGCGCGAACGACAGGCCCTGGCCGGTGCCCGATCCGGGCGGCTTGGTCGTGAAGAACGGCTCGAACACCCGCTCGCGCACGCCCGGCCCGAAGCCCGCGCCGTCGTCTTCGACCGTGATGCGCAGCGCGCCGCCGGCGAGCGCGGTCGCGATCCGGATCCGGCCGCGCCCGTCGCGGCCCGCGGCGCGGATCGCATCGACTGCGTTGAGCACGATGTTGAGCAGCGCCTGGCGCAGCTCGCCGGGCGCGATCAGGACCGGCGGCAGGTCCTCGGCCAGCGCCAGCTCCATCTCGGCCACGGCCTCCCACTGCTTGCGGCTGATCACGGACGTGTTGCGCACGGCCTCGTTGACGTCGATGCGCGCGCGTTGCGCGCCGCCGTCGCCGGCGAAGTCCTTCATGGCGCGCACGATCTCCAGCATGCGCGCGACGCCGTCGCGCGTCTGCTTGAGGGTGCCGGGGATCTCGTTCGTCAGGAACGGCAGGTCGGCGCGTTCCACGGCCGCGCGGAACTCGTCCATCAGGCTCGCGAACGCCGCGGGGTCCTGGGCCGCTCCCGGGGCCGCGAGGCACTGGTTGACGGCGAGCAGCTCGGAGAGCCCGGCGAAGGACTCGGACAGGAAGCACAGGTTGTCGTTGACGTACTGCCCCGGCGTGTTCATCTCGTGCGCGAGGCCCGCCGCGAGCTGACCGATCCCCTTGAGGCGCTGGGCCTCGTGCAACTCGGTCTCGACCCGGCGCTGCTCGGTGATCTCGCGACCGATCAGGACGAACGAGCCCCGCCCGGCGCCGTCGACGGTGGCCGCGAACAGGCGGGTCGAGCCGTCGGATCCGCGGAACCCCAGGTCGTGGAAGCGGCGCGTCTCGCCGATCACGCCGGCTTCAGCCAGGCGCCGCGGGCACTCGGGGTCGACCCAATCGATCCGCACGTCCTGCCATGCCCGACCCAGGACCTGCTCGGCGTCCAGCCCGAAGGCGCGCGCCGCCGCCTCGTTCCAGCGCACGATCTGCCCCGCCGAGTCGACGCCGATGAGGACCGAGGACAGCGCGGCCAGGAACTGCTCGGACTCGCGGTTGGCGGCCAGCACCTGGGCGTGCAGCGCGTCCTGGCGCTCGCGTGCCAGCACGCGCGCCGCGACGCCGCCCAGTTCGTCGCGGACGAGCTCGAGGATGCGGCGCTCGTGCGCGGCGGGTTCGCGCGCGAGCAGGAGCGCGATCCAGCCGCACTCTCGCTCGCCGTGCACCAGCGCGGTGGACCACGCCACCCCCGCGCCGCTCCGGGGCTCCGCGGTGCCCAGCGCGACGCGGCGCACGGCGGCCTGATCCTGGCGCCCCCAGGTCAGCGCGTCGAGCAGCGGATCGTCCGCATCCGCGGTGCTGACGTGCGCCACGGCGCCCGCGGCGAGCGGCAGCGTCAGCACGGCCGCCTGTACATCGAACAGGAGATCGATCGAATGGAGGATGCGCCGCGCCACCTCGGTGGGCTCGCTGACGTCGACGCCGATCCGGCGGAAGCGCTGGGTGATCGTCTGTTCGAGCAGCATCCGCTCGAGCAGCCGCGTGGAGCGCGCGCGCGGATCGAACTCGCCCGGCGAGTCCGGATCGGATTCCGTCCGCGCCGGCGTGCCGCGCCGCGCGTTGCAGGCGGAGCGCACGCTGGGGACGAGCTCGCGCAGGAGGTCCGACTTCGATACGAAGCCGTCGGCACCCGACTCCTCCGCCCAGAAGCGATCGATGCGGTCCTCGAGCGCGGTCAGCAGGACCACGGGCACGCCGGCCGTGACCGGATCGTCCTTGAGCAGGCGGCACACCTGGTAGCCGTTGAGCTCGGGCATCAGCACGTCGCTCACGATCACGTCGGGCGGCGCGGCGCTTGCCAGGGCCAGCCCCTGGATCCCGTCGGGGGCGGTGCGCACCTGGAAGCCGGCCTTGGCGAGGACCCGCGAAGTCAGCCGCAACTGGGCCGGGCTGTCGTCGATCACGAGCACCTCGAGCCCCGTGGGCTGCTCGGCCTGGTGACGGCAGTCGGTCTCGGTGGGGGGGGGGTGCACGGAAGGGCCTCGCGGGGCGGCCGCGGGGTTGGATCGACTGGATCCCCGCGGGGGCTGAAGCGCTCCCGGCGCCCGCACACCAGGTCCGGGACCACCCCGCCGGCTCGTCCCTGCGTGGTCGTTGCCTGCGGCCCGAAGTCCCCGGAGCGGGCAGGTTTGCGAGGCGGCAGAACTCCCCGGCGACTACCCTCCCCTGCGCATGGACTTCCCGCACCCCCAGCCGGAGCCCGGTTCCGCGCCTCCGCGGGTCTGGCCCACCCTCCTGGTACTCGCCCTGGGCCTGCCGGCACTGGCCTTGATCGGCGGGCTGGGGCTGGTGGCCGGCGCCCTGATCGACGGGATCTCGCCCACGAGCCCCGACTTCGCGCGGGACCTCGAGACGTGGATGAACGAGGTCGCGGGGGAGCCGCGGATGCTGCTCTATCTCATCGTGCCGGCCGAACTGGGATTCCTCGCCGCAGCACTCGTGCCGGCGTCGCTCTCCTCCCAACCGCTCGCGCGCCGTCTCAACCTGGGCCGCCCGCGCGTCGGCCCGGGCGTCATCGTGCTGTGCCTCCTGGGCACGCTGGGCATCCAGTTCGCCGTGTCCCTGGCCGCGGAGGGCTGGACGGACGAACTCAGCCCCAACCTCCAGATGATCGCGAAGATGATCCTGCGGCCGACGGGGGCGTGGGCGGTCGTGATGATCGCGACGCTCACGGTCCTGCCGGGACTGTGCGAGGAACTGCTGTGCCGAGGCTATCTGCAGACGCGCCTGGTCGCTGCCTGGGGCGGATGGCGCGGGCTGCTGCTGCCGACCCTGTTCTTCGGCCTGGTTCATTTCGACGTGCAGCACTCGCTGCTGGTTCTGCCGCTCGGCGCATGGTTCGGGTTCGTGGCCTGGCGCGCCGGCTCGACCTGGGTCGCGGTGGCCTGCCACGCGATCAACAACGCGACCGCGATCCTGATCGCGCGCGCGATGGGGGAGGCGGGCGGGGGAAGCGCGGGGCTCCCCTACACGGTCGCCGGCGTGCTGCTGCTCGCCTGCACGGCCCTGGCGGTGCGCGCGCTCCTCAGGACCCCGGGTCCGGCCTCCGGGGAGCCCGGCGGGGCGGGTCCGGCCTGACGGACCGCCGGCGGAAAGGTCGGATATCAATTGTTGACTAGTCAATAGATGCCTGCTAAGATGATTCGCATGCAGAAGCGCCAGCAACAGGACCGACCGGGCACCACCCGCGACGCCATCCGGCAGTCCAAGCCCTTCCGTTCGGCCAGCCAGGAGGCGTTCGTCGCGCTGCTCGTGACGGCCCAGCACCTGCGCTGGCCGGTCGAGGAACTGCTCCAGCGGCACGGCGGCATCACGGTCCAGCAGTACAACGTGCTGCGGATCCTGCGCGGCGCCGGGCCGGCCGGCCTGCCGACCCTGGAGGTCGCCGCGCGCATGATCGAGCGCACGCCGGGCGTCACGCGCCTGATCGACCGGCTGGAGGCCAAGGGCCTGGTGGAACGCGAGCGCTCGAACGACGACCGCCGGCTGGTGGTGTGCCGGATCACCAAGGCCGGCCTGGCGCTGCTGGCCGACCTCGACGATCCCATGGACGCGCTCGACGACGCCTCGTTCTCGGGGCTGTCGAAGGCCGACCTCAAGAGCCTCATCCGGCTGCTCGACCGGGTGCGCGCCGGCTGAGACGCCGTGCCGCCCCCCAGACCAACCCTGACCCACTTCCTTACTCTCGGAGAAAAACATGACTAGTCAAACACTGACCTATGATGCAACTCGTCCGCAACCGGCCGCCGCGAGCCGCGGGCTGCTCGCCCGCGTGATGGACACGCGGGACGACGCGGCCCCGGTGGTGCTGCGCGTGACACTCGCCTCGGCGATGGTCACGCACGGCGTGCAGAAGCTCTTCGGCTGGTTCGGCGGCTACGGCTGGGAAGGCACGCTGGGGTTCCTGACGGGCGCGATCGGCCTGCCCAAGCCCATCGCCGCGGCCATGATCGTGTTCGAGGCCGTCGGGCCGCTGTTCCTGCTCGCCGGCTTGTGGACGCGCGCGTTCGCCCTGGGCTTCGCCGGGATCATGCTCGGCGCGATCGCGACCGTGCACGCCGAGCACGGCTACTTCATGAACTGGGACGGCACGCAAGCCGGGGAGGGCTTCGAGTACCACCTGCTCGTGATCGGAATCGCCCTGGCGCTCGTGATCCGCGGCTCGGGAGCCTGGTCGCTCGACCGCGCGCTCACGACCGGGCGCGCGGCGTCCGGCCGCTGAGCGGCAGGCACGTCAGCCGTCCTCCAGCGTCCGCAGCACGCGCAGCTCCGTGCCGGCCGGGAACCCCTCGTTCTCGGCCGGCACGAAGCGCTCCAGCCGCGCCTGTCCGGCCTGCACGAGGTCGATCCAGATCTCCGGCGCCCCGGCCAGGCCGGGCGCCTGCGACGGCGCGATCCATGCGCCCAGGAACGTCGGATGGCGCGGGAGGAAGAACTCCGGCCCGACCTGGCGGTCGTGTCCCGCGGAGGCGCGCACGGGAGCGCTGCCGCGCGCGACGACCTCGGGGCTGACGAGTCCGTACAGGTCGAACACGTGCAGCCCGCTGAAGTAGCCGATCGCGCCGATGCCGCCGAGCACGATCGAATCGCCGGGTCGCGAGCGCCGGGCCAGCGCGCGGCCGACGATGCTCCACTCCCGCGCGCGCGCGTCCATGCCGCGCCACATCTCGCGTTCCAGGATCGGGCCCGAGGCGTTCCAGCGAAAGTGCAGCGCCCGCGGCGCGGCCTGCACGCCCAGCGACGCCAGCGGGGCGCCGACGAGCAGCGCGGCCGCGATCCACGCGAACCGCGCGGATTGCACGAGGACGGCGAAGGCCAGGGCGACGAAGGGCAGCGCGGGCACGAGGAAGCGTCCGAACGGCATGAAGTCCCCGCCGGCCCACGTGCAGTACGCCAGCGTCGCCAGCAGGAACAGCGCGGCCGACCCGGCCAGACGGCGCCCGCGTCCGCGCGCGCACAGGAGCGCCGCCGCGGGCGCCAGCGCCGCGACCGGCAGCGCGACGAGGAACGCCAGCGCGTACTTGGCGCCGCGTTCCAGACGCAGCGCGCTCGCGCCGGTCTTCACGCGCGCCGTGTGGGGGACCCAGTCCCCGTGGTAGCCCAGCCGCCACAGCGCGTGCGCCGCCGCGACGCCCACGGCCGTCGCGGCGACGATGACCAGCGCGCGCCGCCGCGCGGCATCGAGTCCCAGGTCGAGAGCCGCTGCGGCCGCCGCCAGCAGCGCGAAGCCCGCACCGTCGACACGCAGCAGCGCCGCCGCCGCCGCCGCGAGACCGGCCTGCCAGGCGCGCGGCCGCGCGGGGTCGAGCGTCAGGCGCTCGTACACCAGGAACACCGCCAGGGCGAAGGGCATCGTCTCCAGCCCGCTCGTGGCCCACACCGCCAGCGGCGGCAGGAGCGCGGCGAACAGCGGCACGGCCGCGGCGCGCCAGCCGACGAGGCCCAGGCGCAGGCGCGCATGGCGCGCGACCAGGAGGATCAGCGCCGCGCCGCTGGCGATCGTGAGCACCGCGGCCGCCGTCGGCAGGTCGAACCCCATCCGGCCGGCCAGCGCGAGCACCAGCGTCCACAGGAGGTTCGAGTAGCCCTCCACCGGCGGGCTCTCGCCCGCGTTGTACACCAGGCCCAGGCCGGTCGCGGCGTTGCGCGCGTAGCGGAACGAGATGTACGCATCGTCGCACGTGAACTGGAACCGGCTCACGTGCAGGGTCCAGACGAGCAGCGCCAGCGCCGCGCCCACGAGCCAGCCGCGCCCCCGTGTGTCCCACATCGCGCGCAGAGCCTATGCGCGGCGCAGGTGCCGCGGCAATCGGCGCCGCGTAGGATGCGCGGCGTGCCTTCCAAGCTGCGCCGGGCGCTGCTGTGCCTCCTGATCGCGAGCCTTGCCATCCTGGCGCACGCTCCGCTCGCCGGCGCGGGATTCGTCGGCGGCGACCTCGCGTTGCTGCGCGAGGTCGCCTTGCACCACGCGCAGCACGGGGCCGCGTTCCCCGCCTGGCTGGACGGCGGGAGCGTGCGGCCGCTGGCCGCGGCCGCGTTGCTGGCGCACCACGGGTGGACCGGCGGAGCCTCGGCGCTCGAGCCCGAGACGGCGCTCGTCCTGCGCGGCGCCGCGCTCGCGGTGCTGCTCGCGGCGGCAGCAGGCGCGGGCATCACGCTGCGGCGCCTCCTCGTCCCCTGGCTGGGCGAGTCCGCCGCGCGCGCAGCCGGCTGGGCCTGCGCCGGATTGATCGTCGCGCATCCGGTTTCCGTCAGCGCGGTCGCCAGCCCCGCCGCATTCGGGGACGTGCTCGCCGTGGCGGCCGGCGCTTGGTGCGCGGCGCTGTTCCTGCGCGGGCGGCAGGAGCGCAGCGGGCTGCTCGTCGCCGGCGCGCTGGTGCTGGCGATCGCCGCCGGATTCGCCTCGCGCGTCGCCTGGATCCTGCCCGCGGTCCTGGCGGGCGTAGAACTGACGTCGGCGCGGCGCACGCGCCCGGGCCGCGTGCGGATCGCGAGTGCCTGCGCGGTGGCCGCGCTGGCCCTCTTGCTGGTGGGGCTGGAGTCGGCCGCGGCCTGGTCGCAGGCGCCGCCCGGCGGCTGGCCCGCGCAACAGGTCGCCGGTCTCCAGGCCCCGCGCCGCGTGCTCACGGGAATGGAAGCCCTGGGCGTGCTGCTCCTGCCGGCGCCCGGTCCCGGCGAGCCGCGCATCTACATCCTGGGATGCGCCCTGCTGATGCTGGCCATCGAGCCCGCGCTGCGCGCCGTACGTTCCGCGCCGCGCCTGTGGGGTTGGCTGTTCCTGGGCTGGTTCGCGTGCCTCGTCGTCGCGCTGTCCGTCCTGTCCGACCAGCGCGTCCCGCCCGGGCGCGTGGAACTCGCGCGACCGCTGCTCCCGGCGGCGATCTTGTTCTGCGCGGGTCTGGCGGCGGCCTCGACGGCCCTGGGCGGCGCGCGCCGCGCGGCCATGCCGATCCTGATCGCCGCCGGGACGTGCTGGATCGCCAGCCGCTCGGCGCACGCCTGGCCCACGGCGACGCGGGACCTGCTCGCGCTGCGCGGCGACCTCGTCCGCGCGAGCCACCTGGCGGGCGACACGGGAACCGTGCTCGTCGTCGATCTGCCCGTGGATGCCGACGGCTTCGGTGCGCCGCTCGACCTGCAGCTGCTCGACGGCCGCCGGCCGACGGCTCGGCCGCGCTACCGGCGCATCGAGGGCCACGCGCTGCCCTACGCGCTGCGGCTGGAGGAGGCCGCGGCCTGGCGCGCCGCGGGGCTCGCCGTGCTGCTGCCCGGCGCCGCGGGCGAACGCCGCGCGCAGCGCGTCGCGCCCGCGCTCGGCCCGGCCAAGCCGATCTCGTGGCGCAACGACGGACGCTCCGAGTTCATCGACATCGATCCGCTGCTGAT
This sequence comes from uncultured Planctomycetaceae bacterium, assembly GCA_964552795.1. Classification (GTDB taxonomy): domain Bacteria; phylum Planctomycetota; class UBA1135; order UBA1135; genus JAEUHZ01. Next base: position 77,646 of record CAZKIO010000007.1, on the reverse strand, counting down.
GGCGGCCGTGCGCGTCGCGCCTCTCGCGGGCACATCGACCGGGGAGCCGCCGCGGCTGTCGTGGCTGGCGACGTCGAAGGATCAGGAGACCGGGAGCATCGAGGGCGCGTGGGTCCTGACCGAGGACGGGCCGCGCGCCGTGTTCGACCTGGCGCGCTCGCGCGAGTGGCTGCTGGGCGGAACCGTGCGGCGCATCTGGTTGAAGAACCAGCTCCTGTCGATCGAGTACGCGGAAGTGCTCCCCGAGCTCGTGCTGCCCGGCGAGTGGCGCCTGGAACGCTGGGTCGAGCACGGCATCCGGCGCGGCGCGCGGATCGCGGTGCCGCTGGAACAGCAGCCGCGGGCGCTCCACGGGCAGCTCGAGTGGGTGCTCCAGGAACTCTCCGTGGATCCCTGCGAAGTGCGCCTCGCGACCTACGCCGGTCGTCCGCTCGCCGACGGCTCCATCGGGTTCCTTGGCGCGTCCGCCGGGTCACCGATCGCGGAGAGCGGGTCGCGGCGCTGGATCCTTCTCGAGTGCCGCATCGACGCCAGCGTGGCCGGCCGTGCGCGACCGGGCACGACCGCCGGCGGATAAGCTCACCCACCCCCCGAACCCGTCGCACCCACCACGAGACGACCTTGCCCCAGAGCGCCAACCACAAGCTCGAGTCCTTCCCGAACCCGCGCCCCGCGCGCGAGTACGAGATCCGCTTCGAGTGCCCGGAGTTCACCTGCCTGTGCCCGAAGACCGGCCAACCGGACTTCGCCACGATCCGCATCCGCTACACGCCGGCCGATCGGTGCGTCGAGCTGAAGAGCCTCAAGCTCTACCTGTGGTCCTACCGCGACCAGGGCGCGTTCCACGAGGCGGTCACGAACCAGATCCTCGACGACCTCGTGGCGCTGCTCGCGCCGCGGCGCATGGTGGTCGAGGGCGACTTCCTGGTGCGCGGCGGCATCCACACGGTCGTCGAGGCGCGGCACCCGTAGGTGGGGGAGCCGGCCGGCAACCGCGCGCGCGTTCCCTGGGCCGGGCTGGCGCTCCTGCTCGTCGGCTGCGCGCTCCTGCGCGGCTGGCTGATCCTCGCGCCGCCCGACGACTTCTTCGAGAACGGCGCGATCCCGCACGAGGAACTGCTGCGCGGCGTCGCCGCGCAGGAGCTGCTCGACGGGCCGCTGGCGCCGCTGCAGCGGTACCAGGTGAACAACTTCTGGGGCGGCTCGCTGGTCGTGTCCCTGCTCGCGACCGTCCCGTTCGCCGCACTGGGCCCGACGATCGTCGCCCTGCGCCTCGTTCCGCTGGCGTTCGGCCTCGCCTGCGTGCTCTTCGCGTTCCTGCTGCTGCGCCGCCACGCCGGCCCGCGCGCCGCGTGGATCGGCGCGGGACTGCTCGCCTGCGCTCCGCCGGGCTACGCCATGAGCTCGTGCACCGCCTACGGCACGCACGTCGAGGCCAACGCGCTCGCGCTGCTCCTCGTGTGGCTGGTGCTCGAGGAGGACGCGCACGGCGTGCGCCGGCCGTGGCTGCGGCCGGCACTGGGCGCGGCGGCCGGCTTCGCGCTGTGGTTCGGGTTCAGCCTGATCCTGGTGCTGGCGGTCTGGCTGGCGCACGAGTTCGCGCGCGACCGCGCGTTCCTGCTGCGCCGCCGCATGCTGCCGATCCTGCTGGGCTTCGCGGCCGGCTTCAGCCCGTGGATCCGCTACCAACTCGTGCACGGCTACAGCGGACTGGAGGTGTACGAATCGGGCCTCGCCGGTCACGTGCTGTACGGCGTCAGCCGCGGACGCGCGGCCGAGAAGCTGCTCGACACCGTGGCGCGCTCGGGACCGCAGTCGCTCGCGTTCCGCGACTCGCTCGGCGTCGACGGGCTGTGGCTCGGGCGCGTGCTCGTCGTTCTCGCGCTGTGCGTCGTGCTGCACGTCGCCTGGCTCCACCGCGCGCGCCTCGCGGACCTCGCGCGTGCCTGCGTCCGCGGTTCGGTGGGCGCGGCCCGACCGCGACCCACGCCGGCCACGCTGTGCCTGGGATACCTCGCCGCGTTCGGTCTCGCGTTCGTGTTCACGGCCTTCGATGCGGCCGAGCGCGACTGGATCTTCGACCTGCGGTACCTCATGCCGCCCGTGCCGTTCGTCTGCGTGGTCGCCGGGATTGCGGGCGCCGCATGGGCGCGGCGCTCCGACGCCGCGCGCCGGTTCGTCCTCGCCGGCGCGCTGCTGATCGCCGGTACGTGCGCGGCCGGCACCCTGCTCCAGGCCAGCCCGGAGCGCCGCGCAGCGAACGCGCGGGAGCCCGCCGTCTCCAGGCCACTGCTCGTGCGGTTCCTGGCCCGCAGCTTCGCCTCGCGCGAAGACGAGGCGGTCGGCGTCGTCGAGCGCATCCGGGCGCGGCGCGAGCCGCCCGTCCGCGAGGAACTGCTGTCCGGTCTGGGACGGGGCTGGCGCGCGCTGTCCGCGCTGCCCGTCCGGACTCCGGCGGAGGCGCGGATGGCCGCCGCGACCGCGCGCACCCACGAACGGATCCGGGCTTCCCTGCCGGCCGCGGATCGCCGGGTGTTCGAGGGCGCACCGTGACGCGCAGGCCGTCCGATCGCGTGGCGCCCCCCCCCGCTTGCTGGTAACCTCCCTTGGGGTCGACCGCTGCCCTCGTGAAGCTCCCATGATCCGACTCCCCACTGGATTGGGCCTGCTGTTGCAGGTGGCCGCGCTCTCGTCGTTCGTCCTCTGTGGCGGCGCGACGGCGCGAGCGTCCGGCTCCGCGCCGACCGACGACCAGAAGGGCCGCTACCTGAACTTCGAGGTCGGCGCGCTGCGCTCCGTCGTGTACGACGCCGCGCACGGCCGACTGCTGGCGCTCAACCAGCCCGGCAACCGCCTGGCGGTGCTCGATCCCGTGACGCTGGCGCGCACGCGCGAGATCCCGATCGGCCTGGGCGGCGCCAGCCTGGCGCTGCGTCCCGGCACGCAGGAAGTGTGGATCGTCGACCGCGTGTACGCGTGCGTGACGGTCGTGAATCTGGCGACGGAGACGATCGAACGCACGATCCGCGTGCCCGCCGAGCCGCACGGCATCGCCTTCAGCACCGACGGCTCGCGCGCGTGGGTCACGTGCACCGGCGCCGACACGATCGCGTCCATCGACACCGGCACGTACCGCGTCGCGCGCGCCACGCCGACGCCGTTCTCGGCGCCGCGCGGCGTCGCGTTCCACGCCGGACGCGCGTGGGTGGCGTCGCTGCTCTCGGGCAACAACACCGCGGCGGCGGGCACTCCGGCCGAGCCCTTCGCGGCGCGCGAGCTCGCGCGCGTCGAGGGGCCGGGCGTGACGCCGCTGCCCGACCTGGACCTCGTCTCGATCGTCCCCGGCGCCACGCCGGCGCTGGACGACGTCGACGCCGGCGCGAGCCGCGCGGGCCTGGGCACGATCCTGTTCGACGTCGTCCCGCGCCCCGGCAAGGCCGAACTGTGGATCCCCGGGACCGAGGCGCTGAACGCCGAGCACCGCGGCGAGCGCAGCTTCGTCGAAGGACAGGTCGTCTCGAACCGCATCACGATCGTCGGCGTCGGCGCGGTTCCTTCCGCGCGCATCCTCGACCTCGACCTGATCGCCCCGCCGGGAGTGCGCTGCGCGCAGCCCACGAGCCTCGTGTTCGATCCGGTTCGCCCGCGCGTCTACGTGTGCGGCTACGGTTCCGATCTGGTCGCGGTGCTCGAGATCCAGCCCGACGACACCTCGCGCTGGCTGGGCCACATCTCGATCCCCGCCAAGCAGTCCTACCCGCGCGGCAGCGGACCGCGGTCCTGCGCGGTGGATCCCGAGGGCACGACGCTGTGGGTCTTCAACCGCAACGACACCTCCATCGCGCGCATCGATCTCGCCGCGCTGCCCGCCTCGGGGCCGTTTGCGGTGACGGCGCCGACCCCGGTGGGCATCGGATTCGCGGCGACGTCCACCGAGGAGCAGCTCGGTCGCCATCTGTTCACGGATGCGCGCAACTCCGGCTCGCAGACGTCCTCGTGCGCTTCGTGCCACGTCGACGGGAACACGGACAACCTCTTGTGGGACCTCTCGGAATACCTCGATCCCGAGGGCACGCCGGCGTCCCAGACCGTGTTCGGCCTGGACGTCAAGGGCCCGCTGCTGACGCAGGGCACGCGCCGGCAGGAGGAGAGCGGGCCGTACCACTGGCGCGGCGAGAAGCGCCACCTGAACCACTTCAACGCGGCCTTCGTCACCCTGCTCGACCGCGTGAACGCGACGGGGCAGCCCGCGGACATCGGGCCGGACTTCCAGTACCTGCGCCACTACCTCAACCGGATGGCGATTCCCGCCAACCCGCGGCAGAACCGCGACCGCTCGCTGACTCCTGAGCAGGCGCTGGGCGCCGACCTGTTCCGGACGCGGCCGGTGCTCGGCACGCTGACCTGCGCCTCGTGCCACACGCTGCCCCTGGGCACCGGCGGCGAGGTCGCTGCGGTCGGAGCGGACGGGGTGCTCACCTCGGCGGACGTCCCCGCGCTGCGTGGAGTCGGCGACCGCGAGCAACCGGCCCTGCAAGTCGGCGGCCCCTTCGGCGAGCGGCCGCGCGGCGGCGCGGCGTACACCCACGCCGGCGTGTTCGCGCGGCTCGAGGACGCGTTCGCGCGCGTGCCGACCGGGCCGGGCGACCTGCACGCGTTCGCGCTGGCGCCGCACGAGGCCGCCGCGATCGCAGCGTACCTGCGCGCGTTCGACACGGGTCTCGCGCCCTCGACGGCCTGGCAGGTCACCGCGCGCGCCGCCAACTGGGCCGGAGTGCGCGACGACGATCTCGCCTTCCTGAAGCTCGAGGCCGAACGCGGGAACTGCGACCTCGTGTTCTTCCGCACCCCGGGCCTGGCGGGCGGCGGCGGGTTCGTGCGCACCGGCGCCTACGACAAGCGTTCGCGGACGTGGCGGCTCGCCGGCGGGCCGCAGCCCGTGATCGGCGAGTCCCAGCTCCTGCTGGAAGCCGCCGCGGGCCGGCCGGTCACCTTCCTGGGCGTGCCGCGCGGCATGGGGCTGACCATCGGACTCGACCGCGACGCCGACGGCCTGATGGATGCCGACGAGGTGCTGCGCGGAACGAACCCCGACGTCTCGGACACCGACGGCGACCACTTCCCCGACGGCTACGAGGTGCGCAACGGCGGCAACCCGCTCGTGCACGAGCCGAGCGTCGGCAGCGACACGACGCCCCCGCAACTCGTCGGTCCCGTCCGCTTGATCTATGCCACGACCAACACGATCAAGTTCGAGTTCGTGACCTCGGAGTACTGCCGCGTGCACGTGGGGGTCAACGGCGGCACGCCGGTCCAGCGCATCCCGCTGGACCACCAGGGCGACACGGAGCACTGGGTCGTCCTCAACGACCTGCAGCCGGGCACGTCGTACGTGATCGATCTGGAGATGCGGGATCCGTCGGGGAACCGCTTCACCGATTCCAGCACCGTCTTCTCCACGCGGCCGCGCACCCTGGTCGAGCCGGTGTGGGCCGAGTCCATCCAGCTCACGATCGGCGGCGCCGGACCGACCCTGTTCGCCGACGTGCGCCTCAAGGTCGGCGCCCAGCCGGCGCCCCCGGGCTACATGGCGCGCGGCTCGGTGTACCGTCAGCGGCCAGGACGCCTCGTGCCGCAGCTCGTGGCGGCCGACGTCCAGGCTCCGGCCAACGCCAACGGCCACGCCATCGTGCGCGCCAACCTCTCCGGCGTGAGCGGTCCTCCGGGGGTGCTGTTCTTCGTGCTGCGCGACGTCGAACCGCCGCCGGGTGGCGGCGCGCCCTACGTGCGCGCCTACAGCGACGAGGTCTTCGACACGATCGTCTATTGACGGCCGCCGCGCGCGGCCGGCGCGGAGCTGCCGCCGCGGATCTCCTCGCGCAGCCGGGCGTAGCCGGGCTTGATGCGCTCGAAGATGACCCGCAGCCGTTCGTCGTGGTGAGCGAACGCGCTCTTCATGCCGTTGATCGACAGCTTCTCGATCTGGTCGAGCGTGCAGCCGAACTGCTCGACGGCCAGCAGGCACTCCTGCGTCATGCTCGTGCGGCTCATCAGCCGGTTGTCGGTGTTGAGGGTGACGCGGAAGCCCTTCTCGAAATAGCGCGGGAAGGGGTGCTCCTGCAGCGAGCGCGCGGCGCCGGTGTGCACGTTCGAGGAGAGGCAGACCTCGATCGGGATGCGATGGTCGAGCACGTACTGCGCCAGCGGCCCGAGCGAGAGGACCTTGCCCTCGTAGACCACCATGTCCTCGATGAGGCGCGTGCCGTGCCCGATCCGGTGCGCGCCGCAGTGCTGCAGCGCCTGCCAGATGCTCTCGGGTCCGAAGCTCTCGCCAGCGTGGATCGTGATCGAGAAGTTCATGCGCTTCACGAGCTGGAAGGCTTCGAGGTGGTGCTTGGCCGGGTGGCCGGCCTCCTCGCCCGCCAGATCGAAGCCGACGCAGCCGCGCAGGCGGTGGGCCACCGCCAGTTCGGCCATCTGGAACGAGAGCATCGGCGAGAGGTTGCGCATCCCGCACACGATCAACCCGACCTCCACCCCGAAGTCCTGCCGGCCGCGGTCGAGCCCGCGCAGCACCGCGTCCATCACCGCGTCCAGTCCCAGGCCGCCTTGCACGTGGAAGTGCGGCGCGAAGCGCACCTCGGCGTACACGACGTTGTCGCGCGCCATGTCCTCGACGAACTCGTACGCCACGCGCTGCAGCGCCTCGGCGGTCTGCATCAGCGCGATCGTGTGGCGGAAGCCCTCCAGGTACAGCGGCAGGCTGCCGCGCGCGGCGCCGGCCGCGAACCAGTCGGCGAGCCGGCCGGGGTCGTCGTCGGGCAGTTCGCCGTAGCCCGCGCGGTCGGCCAGCTCCAGCACGGTGGTCGGCCGCAGGCCGCCGTCGAGGTGCTCGTGGAGCAGGACCTTGGGCGCGCGCTGGAGGATCTCGCGGGAAGGCTTCTCGATCGAACCGGACTGCATGCGCGGACTCTACGCGCCGGCGGCGGGCCGCCGCCAGCGTTCCCGGCGACGCGCCGGCGCGCTCCGTGACGGAGCCCGCGCCGGAGCCTATCCTCGCCGCCTCGATCTCCACGACCTCGCCGGCCGCCGCGCGCGCACCGGCACGACCCCGAGCCGCCCGAGTCCGCCTTGAGCCCGCCTGTCCGCGTCCGCTTCGCCCCCAGCCCGACCGGGAACCTGCACATAGGCGGCGCGCGCACCGCGCTGTTCAACTGGGCGCTGGCGCGCCACACCCGCGGCACGTTCGTGCTGCGCATCGAGGACACCGATCCCGAACGCTCGACCGCCGCGTTCGAGGCCGCGATCCTCGACGGCCTGCGCTGGCTGGGCATCGATTGGGACGAGGGGCCCGACGTCGGCGGACCGTACGCGCCCTACCACCAGGCGCAGCGCATCGCAATCCACCTGGAGCGCGCGCGCCAGCTCCTCGAGCGCGGAGCGGCGTACCGCTGCTTCTGCAGCCGCGAGCGCCTCGAGGAGCTCAGCTCCGGGCAGAAGGCGCGCAAGGAGCGCGTCGCCTACGACCGCCGCTGTCGTGCGCTCGATCCGGCCGGGGCCCGCGCGCGCGCCGAGGCCGGCGAGGCGCACGTCGTGCGCTGCGCCATCCCGGCGGGGGAGACGCGCGTCCAGGATCTGGTGCGCGGCGAGGTCGTGTTCGCCAACCAGGAGGTCGAGGACTGGGTCATGGTGCGCAGCGACGGCACGCCGACCTACAACTTCGTGGTCGTGTGCGACGACATCGACATGCGGATCACGCACGTGCTGCGCGGCGAGGAGCACCTCGTGAACACGCCCAAGCAGGTGCTCCTGTACCAGGCCTTCGGCGCGGCGCAGCCGGAGTTCGGGCACCTGCCCCTGATGCTGGGCACCGATCGCGCCAAGCTCAGCAAGCGCACGGGCGACACGGCGCTGCAGGAGTACCGCGACAAGGGCTTCCCGCGCGAGGCCACGGTGAACTTCCTGTGCCTGCAGGGCTGGGCCCTGGACGGCGCCACCGAGATCTTCAGCGTCGACGACCTGGTGCGGAACTTCGAGGTCCGCGACGTGAACAAGGCCGGCGCGATCTTCGACATCGAGAAGTTCCTGTGGATGTCGGGCGAGTACATCCGGCGCGACAGCGCCGAGAACGTCGCCCGGCACTGCGCGCCCTTCGTGGCGCGCGCGGGGCTCGCCGGCGAGACGGAACTGGCCGCGCGCTGGGAGTGGTTCGTGGCGGTCGTGAAGGGCGAGCAGGAGCGGATTCGTGTCTACGGCGACCTTCCCGCGCGCATCGCGCACCTCTTCCAGGCCGACGAGGCCGTCGTCTACGAGGACGAAGCCGAGGCCGCCGCGCGCAAGCATCCCGCGCGCGTCGAGACGCTGCGCGCATACCTGGAATGGCTGCGGCCGCGCGTGCAGGACGGAGTCGACCCCGCGGGCGTGCGCGAGGCGACCAAGGCCTGGGTGAAGGAACGCGGACTCAAGATGCCGGCCTTGTTCCAGCCGCTGCGCTGCGCTCTCACCGGGCAGGCGAGCGGCGCGGACCTGTTCGACGTGATGAGCTGGCTGGGCCCGCGGTCCACCGTGCGGCGCCTGGAGATCGGGCTCGAGCGCCTCGCGGGCTGACGGCGCCGCGGGCCGCGGAGCGTGTTCCGGCCGGGATCCGCCCCCGTCCCGCCGCGCGGCGCTGGCGCCGGTGCGCGCGAGCCGGCAGGGTGGTGCGCGTGACCGCCTTGCGCCAGGCCCCGCGCCGCTTCTCCCGCGCCCGGATCCGCGCATTTCGCGCGGCGGAGCGCGCGTGCGCGCTGCTTGGCGGGCGCGCGCTGTACCGGCGCGTCTGGCTCGCGCCGGGACGCCTGCGCGTGCGGCAGGAGGTGCTGCGCGTTTCCGGTCTCGCGCCTGCGCTGGAAGGGTTCTCGATCGTCCACCTCAGCGACCTGCACGCCGGCCCGTTCCTGGGTCGCGGCGGGCTCGCGCACGCGGTGGACGTCGCCAACACCCTGTCCCCGGACGTGGTCGCGCTCACCGGAGACTTCGTCACCCACCACTGGAGCGAAGTGCTCGAAGTCGCGGACGATCTCGGCCGCCTCGCGCCGCGCGACGCGCTGTTCGCCGTCTTCGGGAACCACGACTACAAGGACCGGCTCGAGGCGCGCATCATGGCCGCCGTTCCGGCCGCGCGGTTCCTGCGCAACGAGTGCGTGCGCGTCGCGCGCGGCGCGCACGGCGTGGCCTTCGTGGGCGTGGAGGACCTGGAGGAGGGGCGCGCCGTCGACCTCGCGGGCGCGCGCCGAGGCGTGCTGCCCGGCGACGTGGAGATCGTCCTGGCGCACAACCCCCTCGGCGCCCGCGCGATCGCGCGTCCAGAGTGCGCGGCGATCCTGTCCGGCCACACGCACGGCACGCAGGTCGATCTGCCCTTCCTGCGCCGGCTCGGGCCGCGGCATCCCGGCGCGCGCGTGCGCCTGGGCGCGACCTTGCTGATCGTGAGCCGCGGACTGGGCGTGGTCGGGATCCCGCTGCGCGCCGGCGCGCCGGCGGAGATCGTGCACGTGCGGCTCGAACGGGCGCAGGCGGGCTGAATGCGCGCCAGCCTGGCTCTCTCCCGCGGCACGGTGTGGCTCGCGCGTCCGCTGGACGGCGGGCGCGTGGTGCCCTTCGACCTGGGCGGTCGCGCGCTGGGAGACGGTTTCGCGGTCGCGGCCGAGGCCGGCCGGCGCGCACGGATCACCTCGATCGCCGTCGACGCGGATCATCGCGTGTGGCTGGCCGACGCGGGGGCACGGCGCGTGCGCTGCTTCAACGCGTTCGGCCTCGAACTGGCGGGCCTCGCGACGGGGGATGCGGATCGCCCCGGAGAGAGCGGCGAACCGGCGTCCGTGGCCGCGGACGGGGTCGAACTCGAGGCCGCGATCCTGGTGGCCTCGCGCGAGCCGCGCCGGCACGGCCTCCAGCTCCTGCGGCCCGACGGCGCGACGCTGGGTTCGCTGCGTTCGATGGGGGAGAGCGGCGGGGCGTTCCCGGCACTCGGGCGCTGCGCCCTCCGCGGCCGGCGCGCATGGGTCTGCGAGCGCGCGGGCGGCCGCGTCCAGGTGTTCCGCGATCAGGAGTTCGAGTTCGCGTTCCGTGTCCCCGGCGGCGACGGCGCGACGGCCGAAGCCGTGCGCCCGCTGTCCGACGGCCGGCTCGTCGTCGCCGTGGGAGGCGCGGGCGCGAATGCGGTGCTGTTGTGCAGCGCCAGCGGCGAGACTCTGCGCGTGCTGGCCCGCGCGGGCGGCGCGGACGGCGAGGCAAACGAGCCCGAGGACGTCGTGGTGGACGAGGTCGCCGGGTCCGAGCGCCGTTCGCGCGTGCTGGTCGTCGATGGTGCCGGTGCGCGCATCCAGGTGCTCAACCTCGCCGGCGATTGCTACGGAACCTTCCTTTCGGAGCGCGGCGATTCCGCGTTGGAGGGCACGTGATCCCCGCGCGCACGCCGGTCGCCGCGATCGATCTGGGCACCAACACCGCGCTGCTCCTCGTCGCGCGGCTGGATGACCGCGGCCGGCTGGAGGTCGTCGAGGATCTGTGCCGGACGCCGCGCCTGGGCGCGGGCCTCGCCCTGCGCGGCACCATCGATCCGGAGGCCGAAGGGCGCGCCGTCGCCGCGCTGATGGAGTTCGCCGGGCGCATCCGCGCGCACGGAATCGCGCCGTCCCGCGTCCGCGTCGTGGGCACCGCGGTGCTGCGGCGCGCGCGCGACGGTGCGCAGAGCGCGCAACGCATCGCCCAGGCGACGGGCCTGGCCCTCGAGGTGATCCCCGAGTCGGAGGAGGCGCGCCTGGGCGCGCTGGCGATGGCCGCGGAGGGCGCGGGCCCCGATGCCCTGGTCGTCGACGTCGGCGGCGGGAGCACCGAGGTCGCCTGCGCGGAACTCCGGCTCTCGCGGTCCATCCCGATCGGCGCCGTCGTGTTGAGCGAGGAGTTCCTCGGCGAACAGCCGCCGCGGCCGGGCGGGTGGGGCGCGCTGCGCGCGGCGACGCGCGCGGCCGCGACCCGATTGCCCGGAAGCTGTGCGGGTGCGCGACCCTGCTTCGCGATCGGCGGCAGCGCCGTCAACCTGGCCTGCCTCGACGGCGGCTTCGACCGGTTCGACGCGGCGCGCGCCGAAGGCGCTGCGGTCGACGCCGAGCGCGTCGGGGAATGGGCCGACCGGCTCGCCGCGCTGTCCCTTCCGGAGCGGCTGGCGCTGCCCCTGGAGGCCGAGAGGGCGGCGATCCTGCCCGCCGGCCTGGCCGCGCTCGCGGCGGTCGCGGAGCGCCTCGGGGCCCGCCGTCTGTGGGTCAGCGGTCGGGGCCTGCGCTACGCGATCGCACGGGAGCTGCTTGGGCGGGCAGAAAAAGCTTCCCCTGGCCCGTTCTGAGCCTCATCTTCCACAGGGACCTCAGGAGCGTGTTAAATTGTTGGGGGGCGGGTTCTGGAGTTCCGCAGCTTCAGCCGATCCCCCGAGGCTGGCCGACGATCTTGCAAATGCGCGTCCCCGCAATCCTCCTGCCGCTCCTCGTCTGCGCCTGCGCCGAGGAACGCGCGCTGGCTCCGGCCGGCGGCATTCCGCCGGCGCGCACGGCCGGACCATCGGCCCCGGGTGACCTCGACGCCTCGCGCAGCACGCGCGCGAGCTCGATGGCCGACGTGCTCTCGCCGACCGAGTCCGATGCGGACGAGGAGGACCAGGTCGACTTCGCCGCGACGGTGGCGAACAACCACGCGATCCGCTACCGCGCGCGCTTCGTCCCCGGCTACGCGAACCTGCTCGAGTTCGTCCTCGAGAACACCGGTTCGGGTTGGCAGGAGAAGTTCCTGCTGGGTGTGCCGCCGGTTCCGCCCAGCGGTCCCGTGCCGCTGCTGGTCGTGTTCCACAAGTACGGCGTCGGACACGGCGATGTCCTCAACACGACCTTCCTCACCGAAGCGGCGAACCGCGGCTGGTACTGTGTCGCGCCGCTCGGCGCGCGCCAGCGCCACTTCGGCAACAGCGAGAGCCAGATCAACACGCGCGCCGCGCTCGACCTCGTCGCGCAGATCTTCCCCATCGACCGCAACCGCGTGTACGGCGTGGGCTTCTCGATGGGCGGCGGCGCCGTCGCGAACTACGCGGCGCGGCACCTGGATCCCGCGGGCATCCAGTTCGCGGCGATCTGCGAGCACACCGGCACGGTGAGCCTGACGCACACCTGGTTCTGGGAGCCCGACGACAACGACGTCGACGACAACACTCCCCTGGCCGGCGACAACCTCGAAGTGCCCGACGTGCTCGAGGCGCGTTTCGGCGGACCGCCGTCGCTGCGGGCCTTCGAGTACCAGCGCTGCTCGACGATCGACCTCGATCCGTTCACCGGGGCCGTGGGTGCGGGCACGGACTTCGCGCGCAACCTGGCGCACATTCCGACGCTCACCTGGATCGCGAATTCCGATCCGATGGTCTACCTGGGGACCCAGACCTACGCGTTCGATGCGCACGTCCGCGCGCAGAACGCGGCCAACGCGCTCACCGTCGTCAGCGGCAACACGCACGCCTGGACCACGCTGAACGGCCAGGCCGTCTGCGACTGGTTGCAGCAGTTCACCCTGCAGGCGCCCACGTCGGGCAGCACTCTGGCGGACGAGGACGGGGTCTGGCTGCGCTTCCACGTGCAGCAGGACGCCCCGGGCGCGTTCACCCCGTTCACGTGGAGCGTCGACGCCGGCACGCGGACCATCGTGATCTCGCAGACCGCGAACCTGCGCGTGCTCACCATCGACGCGCCGGCGTTCGGCGTGACGCCTGTTGCCTGTTCGATCACGCTGCGCGTGTCCTCGGCGGACGGCACGGGCGACCGGATCCGCCTGCTGGGCGTGGCCTCGGCGCCGAACCAGGTCCTGCGCGACGGCCAGGCCTCTTCGGGAACCTACGACGCGCTGACGCAGAGCTTCGAGATCGTCGAGAGCGATCCGGCCCAGCACGAGTGGGTCCTCGTGTTTCCCTGAGCGTGCTCGGCTGAGCGCGCTCCGCTGAACCTGCCCGGCGGAACCTGCCCGGCAGAACCCGCCAGGCTGGACCTGCCCGGCTGCTCCGAGGACGCCTCCGGGCGCAACCCGGGCCTGGTGATCCGCCCGCCGGCGCGCGTCCGATCCCACCCCCTCGTCAGCACGTCTCGCCCGCGCCGTTCAGGGGGGGGGGCTTGTAGAAACAAGGGGGCCGGAGGTTTTAAGGCCTCCGGCCCGAGGGAGAGAGGAGTTTCCATCTAGCTTCCCGGGCCAACGCGCCGCTCGCAAAGCGCGAGGCCTCTAGATGGGACTCACTATGGACGGCTTTCACCGCCCACGCACCCAGTCTAGGCGCCGCCGTGCCGGCAAGAAAAGGGGCCGCCTCTTTTTTTCTACGAACCCGCGCGGGAATACCCGGGCGCGAGGTCACGAGCGGGAAGGCGCACCTCGAAGAGGGTGCCAGGCCGGCCGCGGGCCACCAGCAGCGATCCGCCCGCCGCCCGCACCAGAGCCCGCACCACCGCCAGGCCCTCGCCGGTCCCTCCTGGCTTGCCCTCGCTGAACCCGGACCGGAACAACCGTTGGAGGGGTACGTCCGGGGGCCCGTCCGCCTCGTCCTCCACGCGCAGCACGAACTCGCCGTCGCGTCGCGCGAACCGGACCGCGGCCCCGGCGCCCTGCGAACGTGGCCCGCGCTGGAGCGCCTCCCATGCATTGCGCACAAGGTTGCGGACGAGGCGTGACCAGTCGGCCGGGTCCAGGTCGTGGACGCCCTGCCGCGCGGCGCCGTCGATTCCAAGGCGCAGATCGAGGCCTGCGGCGCGCCACGGTTCGCGCTCCAGCGCCAGCACGTCCTCCACGGCGCGCGCCGCCGGCTCCCGCGTCGGAGCCCGGCCGGCACCCAGGCCCGGGAGCAGGCCCTGGGCCAGGAGCGCGCCGGCGCGCTCGCACTCGCGCGCAATGGCCTCCTGGAACCGGGCCGCTTCCTCTCCCGGCAGGTCCCGGCCGAGCATCTCGAGCACCTGGTGGGCGGCGCGCATGCTGGTCAGCGCGTTGCGGACGTCGTGCTCGATCTGGCGCTGGGTCCCGGTGCGTGCCGGAAGCGGCGCGGCGGGGCCCGTCGCGCGATCCCCGCTGGCGGCCTCGATGAGGAGCACCGCCAGGAGCAGTGCCTCGACGATCTCTTCGCCCGGCTCCGCCCGGCCGCTGGGAAGAACCACCGCGATCCCGTTGCCGCCGGCTCGCGCGCGTAGGATCCTGGCGCCGGCGGCGCCCGGATCGTCGGTCCCCGACAGGAGGGCGGCCGTCACGCGCGGCGCGGGCAGGGCGTGCGCCGCCCCGCGCTCGACGCGCGGCGACCACGACGCGCCGGGTTCCAGGCGCCAGATGCCGCCCGCTTCGGCCCCGCAGCACTGCAGGCAGGTCTCGAGCAGGAGACGATCGCGCAGGTGCGCGTCGGCGCCCTGGACGAGCAGTTCGACGAGCTCGGGGATCGCCGGGGATTCGGGTCGCAGCTCCAGTCTCGCTATCCTCGACCTCAACATGCGGATTCCGGGACTGGCCGTAAAGCTCGACGAAGAGGCCCTGCCGTGGCGCGGCACGCAGCACCGGGGCGTCGACTGGGTCGCGCTGCACGTCGAGGCAGGCGCGAGCGGGCCGCGCGATGCCACCGTGCTGATCCGCATGCAGCCGGGCTGCGGCTACCCCGAACATCGGCACGTGGACGTCGAGGAGGTGCTCGTCCTGCGCGGGGGCTACCGCGACGAGTGGGGGGAGCACCGCGCCGGGGACTACGTCCGCTACGCGGCCGGGAGCCGGCACACGCCCGTCGCTCTGGGGGACCCGGCTCTGCCGCCGGGTCCCGACAACCCCTCGTGCCTGCTCTATGCGACGGCCCGCGGCGGGGTCGAGAACCAGCCGCGCTAGCTCGGGCTCGCGCCCGGAGAGGTCCGCGCGCAGAATGCCTGCATGACCTCCCGAACTCCGGATCCGGCGGAGCTGTACCTGGACCACAACGGGTCCACGCCGCTCCACCCGCACGTCCTGAAAGCCTGCCTGCCGCTCCTGGATGGGACCTTCGGCAACCCGTCGGCGGGCCATCCCGAGGGTCGCGCCGCGGCAGCGGCCATCGACGCGGCGCGCGCGACCGCGGCCGCGGCGCTGGGCGGCCGCGAGGACGAGATCGTGTTCACCAGCGGCGGCAGCGAGGCCAACAACCAGGCGATCCAGACCGCGCTGACGGGCGGCGCGCGCGATCAGATCCTGGTCAGCGCGATCGAACACAAATCCGTGCTGATGGCCGCCGAGGCGCTGCGGTCCCGGGGGATCGAGGTCGTGCCGGTTCCCGTCGGGCCGTCGGGCGCGGTGCGGACCGCCGACGTGGAGTCCCGGATCGGGCCGCGCACCGCGCTGGTCTCGCTGATGCTGGCGAACAACGAGACCGGCGTGCTGCAACCGGTGCAGCAGGTGGCGCGCGTCTGCCGCGAGCGCGGCGTTCTGCTGCACGTCGACGCCGTGGCGGCCCTGGGGAAGGTGCCCGTCGACGTCCGCGAACTGGGCTGCGACCTCCTCACCCTGGCGGGGCACAAGCTGTACGCGCCCAAGGGCTGCGGGATCCTGTGGATCCGCTCCGGCACGTCGGTGCCGGCGCTGGTGCACGGTTGCGGCCAACAGCGCGGGCTGCGCAGCGGCACGCCGAACCCGCTGGCGATCGTCGGGTTCGCGGCCGCGCTGGAGCTGCTGGCGCTGGGCGTGCTCTGCGATCCGGACGAGATCGGGCGCCTGCGCGACGAACTCTGGGCCAAGATCCAGGCGATCGCGCCCCAGGTGCGCCGCAACGGATCGGCGCCCGGCCTGCCGAACACGCTCAATGTGTGGTTCCCGGGGCAGTCCGGCAGCGATCTGCAGGCCGGCCTGGGCCGCGCGGGGATCTCGGTGGCCTCGGGCGCTTCCTCGACCGGGGGCACGCCTTCGCACGTGATCGTGGCGATGGGACTGGGTGCGGACCGGGCGCGCGAGAGCGTGCGCTTCTCCCTGGGCCGTTCGACGACGCCGCGCACGATCGCGCGCACGCTCGAGGCGCTGGCCGCCCTGCTCGGCCAGCGCGCGCCCGGATTCGCGGCGGTGCGCGCATGAGCGTCCCGACCGGCACCGAACTGGCGCCCATCGCCGCGCTGCAGCGCGACCTCACGGCCGAGTTCCAGCGTGAGGCGCGCGGCCCCAAGGCGGCCGCGATCCTGGCGGCTTACGCGGCGCAGCACGACGATTGGCGTGCGTACGCGCACCTCGCGCCGGGTGCGTACACGCGCAACCTCGTGGCCCGCAACGAGTGGTACGAATTGCTCGTCCTGTGCTGGGACCGGGGGCAGACGAGCCCGATCCACAACCACGCCGGTCAGAACTGCTGGATGGCCGTGCTGGAAGGCCGGATCGAGGAGATCCAGTTCCACCCGCCGGCAGGCGGCGCCGGTCCGCTGGCGACCGGCTCGACGCGGACGCTCGAGCCCGGTCGCGTCGCGTTCATCAACGACGACATCGCGCTGCACCTGGTGCGGCCCGCCGCGGGACAGAAGGGGATCTCGCTGCACCTGTACTCGCGTCCGATCGACACGTGCAACGTGTACGACCCCGACTCGGGCCGCGTCGTCGCGCGGCGGCTGGAGTACCACTCGGTCGGCGGCCGCATCGGCGGCTGACGCGCCGCGGCCGGGGACCGCTCGCCGTGCACCGCGCCGGCCGAAAGGGGAGCGCGCCTGTCCGGACAGACAGGCGCGCCTCGACTCTCTCGTGTCGGGAACCCCCTTGCGCCGAGCCCAGTGCGACCGGATCGGGAGATCCCGGCGGAGGGGCGTGGCACACGGTGGAGGACTGAGGCCGGTTCCAGCGAGGGAAGCGGCCTGCATTCTCTCCGCTAGTAGGAACGTATCCCCGCCCGGGGCCCGCCGGAAAATCCTGGAATCTTTTCGGCGAGCCGCCATGGGGCCCCAGGCCCCGCGCGTCTTGACCCCCCGTGGGGCCTGCGGCTATCGTCCCGCCCCCCCGGCACGTCCCCGACGCCCGGGGCCGGAGGGCGGTGTAGCTCAGTTGGTTAGAGCGGCGGCTTCATAAGCCGTAGGTCGTGGGTTCAAGTCCCCCCACCGCTACCAGCCCCGTCGGGGGGCCGGGCGCATCCGCCACGCGCCACGCGGATCGGGCAGGTGGGATCAGGCGTCGGTGACGAGCGCGTCGCGGAAGTACTCGCCGGTGCGATCGCCGTCGAAGCTCCCGTCGTCGATGGATGCCTCCCAATGGCCCTCGCGGCGGCCGGCGCGGTAGACGCCGCTCGTCGAGAGGGGGCCGCTGGGGTGCCAGAACCGCCACGGTCCCTCGCGCACGCTGGCCCGCGCTCCCTCGAGCCAGACGCGCTCCCCTTCGGAGCGGCGCTGGCCGTTGGACCACCACTGCGTCCAGGTGCCGACGCGGCGTCCGTCGCGGTACGCGCCGCGTTCGCGCAGTTCGCCGTTGGGGTAGAACCAGCGCCATTCCCCCTGCTCCAGGCCCGCGGGCCACGAGCGTCGGCCTTCCACGCGCAGCGAGCCGTCGGGCCAGTAGTGGACCTCCGTGCGCGTGCAGCCCGCGGCCGCGAGACACGCGAGTCCTGCCGCGAGTCGCCTGCCGGCGCTCAGTGCAGGAACAGGAGTTCGCGGTACTTGGGCAGGGGCCACAGGTCGTCGTCCACCAGCGTCTCGAGCAGGTCCGCCTGCTCGCGCACCTTGTTCATGGCGGGCAGGACCAGATCGCGGAAGGCACGGGCCGCCTCGTTGGGGCCGCCCTTGGTCTCCTCGGCCTGGTGCCGCGCGCGCGAGAGCTCGAGGGCCCCGGTGCGCAGCCGGTTGACCGCCTCGGTGATCTGCCCCAGGTGCTCCTTCTGCGGCCGGACGTCGGCCTGCGGGCTCAGCGCCAGCACGGCGGCGATCGACCGGGCGACGCGCTCCTGGCTCTGCAGGGCGGCGGGCAGCACGACCGTCGAGGCCAGATCCCGCAGCGACACGGCCTCGACGGACACGCGGTGCACGTAGGCCTGGTTGAGCACCTTGGAGCGCGCTTCGAGCTCGCGCGCCGTGCACACGCCGTGGCGATCGAAGAGCGCGGCGTTCGCGGTCGAAGCCAGGTCGCCCAGGGCGCTGGGCGTGTCGCGCAGGTTGAACAACCCGCGGCGCTCCGCCTCCTGCACCCATTCCGCGCTGTAGTTGTCCCCGCTGAACAGGATGCGCTTGTGGCGCGCGAACACCTCGCGCACCAGGGTCTGGATCACGTCGCGCCGGTCGCCCGGCCCGCCGCGGCGCTCGATCTCGCTGCTGATCCACTCGAGCGAGTCCGCCACGATCGTGTTCAGGATGGTGTTGGGCCACGCGATCGACTGGCCCGCGCCGACCGCGCGGAACTCGAACTTGTTGCCGGTGAACGCGAAGGGGCTCGTGCGGTTGCGGTCGCTCTGGTCGCGCGGCAGCGGCGGGAGCGTGTTGACCCCCAGCCGCAGCTCCTTGCCCGAAGCCGACGCCAGCGGCGCGCGGCCCTCGACCAGGCTGAGGATCACGTCCTCCAGCTGCGAGCCGGCGAAGATCGAGACGATCGCCGGCGGCGCCTCGTTCGCGCCCAGGCGGTGGTCGTTGCCGGCCGTCGCGACCGACGCCCGCAGGAGGTCCTGGTGCAGATCGACGGCGCGCACGATGGCCGACAGGAACACCATGAACTTCAGGTTGTCGTGCGGCGTGCTGCCGGGCTCGAGCAGGTTGTTGCCCTGGTCGTCGGACAAGGACCAGTTGTTGTGCTTGCCCGAGCCGTTGACGCCGGCGAAAGGCTTCTCGCCCATGAGGCAGTTCATGCCGTGGCGCTCGGCCACGTCCTTGAGCACCTCCATCGTCAGCATGTTGTGGTCGGTGGCGACCGTGACCTGTTCGAAGATCGGGGCCAGCTCGAACTGGCTGGGCGCCACCTCGTTGTGGCGCGTCTTGATCGGGATGCCCAGGCGCCACAGCTCGTTCTCCAGGTCCATCATGAAGGCCAGGACGCGCTGGCTGATGGCGCCGAAGTAGTGGTCCTCGAGCTCCTGTCCCTTGGGCGGGCGCGCGCCGATCAGCGTGCGGCCCGTCGTGACCAGGTCGGGGCGCAGCATCCACAACTGGCGCTCGACCAGGAAGTACTCCTGCTCGGGCCCGCAGGTCACGTGCACCTTGCGCACGCCGCGCTCGCCCAGGAGGTGCAGCAGGCGCACGGCCTGCTTCGAGATCGCCTCGCACGATCGCAGGAGCGGCGTCTTGAGGTCGAGCGCCTCGCCGGTCCAGCTCGCGAACGCGGTCGGGATGCACAGGGTCGTCCCGTAGGGCATCCGCCGCAGGAAGGCCGGCGACGTGGGATCCCAGGCCGTGTAGCCGCGCGCCTCGAACGTGGCGCGGATGCCGCCGGAGGGGAACGAGCTGGCGTCGGGCTCGCCCTTGATCAGCTCCTTGCCCGAGAACTCCAGCACCGCGCGACCGTCGCCGGTCTGCTTGAGGAACGAGTCGTGCTTCTGCGCCGTCAGCCCGGTCATCGGCTGGAACCAGTGCGTGAAGTGCGTGGCGCCGTGCTCGATGGCCCAGTCCTTCATCGCGTTGGCGACGCCGTCGGCGATCCGCGGATCGAGCTCGTCCCCCGCGTCGACCGTGCGGCGCAGCGCGTCGTAGACCGACTTGGGCAGCCGCTGGCGCTGCACGTGGTCGTTGAAGACGAGGCTGCCGAACAACTCGGGCAGGCGCGTGCGCAGGCCGTTCTTGTCCTCGTGGGGCGCGTTGCGCAGGGACTCGCTCGAGATGGCGCGCACGGCGGCGTGCCGGGGATTCATGGTCGTGCTCATGGACGGGGGGGCGCGCAGGGGCAGGGGGGGCGGCGGGGGCGTCCGAGCGGCGGCGGCCGCGCCTGCCCGGTCGCGGGTGAACCTAGCGGCGCCCCGACGGGGACTCAAGGCGCGCGGGCGGCGCGGCGCCGCCGCCGGGGGGATTTTTTTTTCTTGCGTCGGCGCGAGACGGCATGGAGAAAATCACCCTCCGACCGACCGGGCCTCCACGACGAGCGCGAGCGCGCCGACCCTGGCCACGAACGTCCCGAACAACCGCCCGGCGCCGACCCGCCGGACCACATCCCCCCCCTCCCGCGAAACCAGTCATGCGCACACTCGATCGCTTCGCGCACCTCGTCGCCACGGGCTCCGTGCTCGAGGCCGAGCGCGTCCGCCCCGCTTCCACCCTCTTCGCCTCTGACGACTTCGACGTGGACTTCGACTTCGACGACGACGACGAGGACGACGACGAGGACGAGGACGACGAGGACGACGACGACCTCGACGACGACGATGACGACGATGACGACGACGACGGCTGGGACGACGACGACGACGAGGACGACGACGACTAGTTCCGCGTCCGGAACCCTCCGTGCGCGCCCCATCCGCCCCGGGTGGGGCGCTGCATTTCTCCCCGGCCGCGGTGGCGGCCCGTGAAGCCCACGCCGGCCCAGATGCGGGACCTGCGGCGCGCCGATCCGGCGCTGGCGGCGGCCATGGTGGGACTGCCGCCGTTCCCCGGTTTCCCCGACCAGGGCCGACGACGGATGGGGCGCTACGGCCTGCTCGCGCGCACCATCGTCTCCCAGCAACTGGCGACGCGTGCCGCACAGACGATCCACGCCCGCGTCTGCGCGCTGACGCCCGGGCCGCGGTTTCCCGGCGCGGCGGAGCTGTCCGCGCTCGGCGACCGCGAACTGCGTGCCGCGGGCCTGTCCGCGCCCAAGATCGCGGCGCTGCGCGACCTGGCCGCGCGCGTCCAGGACGGGCGGCTCGCGCTGCGCGGCCTGGCGCGCCGGACCGACGACGAGGTCGTCGAGGCGCTGACGCAGGTGCGCGGCATCGGCGTGTGGAGCGCGCAGATGTTCCTGATGTTCGGGCTGGGCCGGCTCGACGTGCTGGCGCCGGGGGACCTGGGCGTCCAGGAGGGCGTGCGCATCCTCGACGCGCTCCGCGCGCGGCCGGGTCCCGCCGCCGTCGAGCGCCGCGCCGAGCGCTGGCGGCCGCTGCGCAGCGTCGCGTGCTGGTACATGTGGCGCGTCGTGGAGCGCGCACGCGCGCGCTGAACCGCGAGGGTGTCGGGATGGTGCCGCACGCGCTACCCTGCAGGCGCGCGGCCGCGGGTCGCGCACTGAAGAAGAACTCCAAGCTGGGGGCGGGGCGCGACGTGCGCTCCTGAGATGCACCCCTCGAACCTGATCCGGGTCATGCCGGCGTAGGAAAGGCTCATGGACACGACCACCGACCGCGGGGCGCCGCCGCGCGCCCACAAGATCTACAAGGACGTCGCCTTCGGGGGGCACACGCTGCGCGTGCCCGAGAGGCGCGTGCACCTCTCGGGCGGGGAGCCGCCGCTCGACCTCTACGACACGACCGGGCCCGAACTGCTCGACGTCCGCGCGGGCCTGCCGCGCCTGCGCGAGCCGTGGATCCAGAAACGCGTGGCGCGCGGCGACACGAACTTCAGCCAGATGCACTACGCGCGGCGCGGCATCGTCACCGAGGAGATGGCGTTCGCGGCGGCGCGCGAGGGCGTGCACCCCGAGATGGTGCGCGCCGAGATCGCCGCCGGGCGCGCGATCCTGCCCGCCAACAGGAAGCACCCCGAGCTCGAGCCGATGCTGATCGGACGGCGCTTCCTGGTGAAGATCAACGCCAACATCGGCAACAGCGCGGTGCGCTCCTCGATCGACGAGGAGGTCGAGAAGCTGCGCTGGGCGATCCGCTGGGGCGCCGACACCGTGATGGACCTCTCCACGGGGAGCGACATCCACGAGACTCGCGAGCGCATCCTGCGCTGCTCTCCGGTGCCGATCGGCACGGTGCCGATCTACCAGGCGCTGGAGAAGGTCAAGGGCCGCATCGAGAAGCTCGACATCAAGGTGTTCCTCGAGACGCTGGAAGAGCAGGCCGAACAGGGCGTGGACTACTTCACGATCCACGCCGGCGTTCGCCTGCGCTACGTGCCGCTGACGGCGCGGCGCGTGACCGGCATCGTGAGCCGGGGCGGATCGATCCTGGCCAAGTGGTGCCTGCACCACCACCAGGAGAACTTCCTCTACGAGCACTTCGAGGAGATCTGCGCCCTCATGAAGCGTTACGACGTCTCCTTCAGCCTGGGCGACGGCCTGCGGCCGGGCTCGATCGCCGACGCCAACGACGAGGCGCAGTTCGCCGAGCTGGACACGCTGGGGGAGCTGACGCAGCGCGCCTGGGAGCACGACGTGCAGGTCATGATCGAGGGTCCCGGCCACGTGCCGATGCACCTGATCAAGGAGAACGTCGAGCGCCAGATGAAGGTCTGCCGCGAGGCGCCGTTCTACACGCTGGGGCCGCTCGTCACGGATGTCGCGCCGGGCTACGACCACATCACGAGCGCGATCGGCGCGGCGATGATCGGCTGGTTCGGAACGGCGATGCTGTGCTACGTGACGCCCAAGGAGCACCTGGGTCTGCCGGACCGCGAGGACGTCAAGCAGGGCGTGATCGCCTACAAGATCGCGGCGCACGCTGCCGACCTCGCCAAGGGCCACGGGCGCGCCAAGGAGTGGGACGACGCCCTGTCGAAGGCGCGCTTCGAGTTCCGCTGGCGCGACCAGTTCGCGCTGGGCCTGGATCCCGAGACGGCCGAGGCCTACCACGACGCGGAACTGCCCGCCGAAGGCGCCAAGACGGCGCACTTCTGCTCGATGTGCGGCCCGCAGTTCTGCTCGATGCGCATCACCGAGGACGTGCGGCGCTTCGCCGCCGAACAGGGCGTGGAGGCGCAGCAGGCACTGGCCGCGGGCCTGCGCGAGAAGAGCGCGGAGTTCGCTGCCGGCGGCGGCGAACTCTACCGCTAGGCGCGCGAGCGCTGCGCGGCCGCCGGCACGAGGCCGTCCGCGCAGCGCACGCGCGATGCGGCCTCCTCCTCGCGCACGCGCCGCTCGGTCGCCTCGGGCGTGGGGCGCTCCTCGTGGTGCAGGTGGTGCACCACCGCGCGTTGCAGCAGCGCGGCGAACGTGCAGCCCGCGCGCAGGAGCCGCAGTTCCAGGTCGCGGTCCTCGCGGCGCGCGGGCCAGGCGGAGTCGTAGCCGTTGACCTTCTCGTACGCGGCGCGCGTCAGCGCGAAGTTGACGCCCATCAGCTTGCGCGGGCGCGGGTGCAGCGCGGTCGCCAGCCAGACGGGCAGGCGGATGCCGAGCGTCCAGCGGCGCGTATCGCCCTCCAGCGCGCTGGCGAGCGTGGGGCCCAGCAGCCGCTCGAGCGCGCCGCTCTGCACCATCGCGGCGTCGACGCGCGCGGAGATCCGCGGCCCGAGCTTGACCCGGCGACCGCAGCGCACGTCGGCGCGGTGTGCCGCGCGCAGGTGGTCCTCGACCCAGTGCCGCGCGGGAATGCTGTCGCCGTCCAGGAAGAGCAACTGGTCGCCGGTGGAACGGCGCACGGCGGCGTTGCAGATCGCTCCCTTGCGGAAACCCTCGTCGGGGTGCCAGACGTGTTCGCAGCGGCCGGCGAGACGCCCGCGATAAGCCTCGACGACCGCGGCCGTCTCCGGGCCGGACCCGTCGTCGGCGACGAGGATCTCGGCCGGCGCCACGGTCTGGCGCGCGAGTCCCTCGAGCGCGAGCGCCAGGCGATCGGGCTCGTTGTACGTGGTGACGACGACGCTGGCCTTCATCGTGCTAGAAGCCCGTGAGCTGCTTCAGGCGCCCCAACGCCTGCTGGCGCTTGCGCACGCAGCGCAGGTTCAGCCGGTTCGAAGGCGCGAGCGAGCGCAGTCCGTACACCGTGAACACCACCGACTGCTCGCAGACCTTGGCCACGCGCAGCCACGGGCTCGGTCGCGGCCGCATCAGGACCGAGGCACGCCCGTAGCCCAGGTGCCAGCGCTTCAGGTACTCCAGGTTCGTGCGCGCCGCGTCCAGGTGGTGGTTCACGCGCGCGCCGGGCACGTACAGTACGGTGCCGCCGCGGCGGTGGAGGCGCTGGAAGAACTCGGTCTCCTCGCCGGGGATGCGCTGCTTGCCCCAGCCCAGGTCCTCGCGGAAGCCGCCCATGTCGAGCGCGACCGCGCGACGCAGGGCCATGTTGCCGCCGCGCGGGTGCGCCACCGCGCCGCGCGCGACGATCGGGCACGGCCGGTCGCCGTGCTCGTAGTGGCCCACGATGCCGGGGTCGTCGGCCATCACGGCGCGCACGAACGCGGCCGGGACCTCGGGCGGGAACACGGGCTGGATCGGGCCGCCCGCCGCCGCGACGGATGGGTCCTGGAAGGTCGCCGGCCAGCTCGCCAGCCAACCATCGTGGAAGGTCACGTCGTCGTCGACGAATACGACGACGTCGCCGCGCGCCTCGCGCAAGGCGGTGTTGCGCGCGATCGCCAGACCGCGGCGCGGTTCGGTGACGACGCGCAACGGCGCGGCATAGGCGGCTGCGCGCAGCTGCGTGTCGGCGACGGTCGTGTCGCTGCAGTCGTTGGCCACGACCAGCACGTCCCACTCCGCGCGCGCGACGCCGGTCTGCGCGGCGAGGCTCGCCAGGCAGCGCGCGAGGTCCGCCGCGCGGTCGTGCGTGCAGATGGCGACGGTGACGTGGGGAGGCATGCGCGGCGCGGCCGGGGATCGGACGCGGAGCTTACCAATCCTGCGCCGCCGCGATCCGCCGCACCTGCCGTTCGTGCCGCTCCAGGTGCAGCACGATCACGCACAGGAACCCGTACAGGTCCAGGCGCGCGTCCGGGCCCGCCGCGCTCATGCGCAGCGTGTGGAGGCGACCCTCGCCCCGCGGCATCCGGTCCAGCCACCCCAGGCACCGCCCGCGCTGCGCGGCGAGCTCGGCCCGGATCGTCTCCAGGTCCGCGGTCCGCGTCGGCAGCATGTGCTCGGGGGCCGCCCAGCGCGTCTCGCCGCGCCCCAGCCGTTCGAGCGCGTCGAGGTCCGGCGGACCCGCGGGCGGCACGGCACCGCGCGCAGCGCGCCGGATGCAGCGCTCCCCGATCTTGTCCACCAGGATCAGGAGGAAGCGGTGCGTGCGCGCCGCGTGCTCGGCGACGTCGAGCACGCTCCACGCGGAACCCGCGCCCGGAGCCAGCGCGGCCGGCGGCGCGGCGCGGACTGCGGCGTCGAAGCCGTCGAACGCGCGCGCGAGCCGCGCGCGCAGCGCCGACACCCACGCGGCGCTCACGGCGCGGCCGGCGCGGCGGCGAAGCGCGCGGGCGCGAACGCGGCCGCGAGGGGATGGCTGCAGGCGCCGTCCAGCACCCAGTCGGCCACGATGCGGCCGACGGGCTCGGCGCACGTGATCCCGTGGCCTCCCAGCGCGGCCGCCCACAGCAGGCCGGGCACGTCGGGATCGGGGCCGAGCGTGAAGCGCCCGTCCTGCGCGTTCGTGCGCAGTCCGGCCCACCAGCGCACGGCCTCCAGCCCGCCGACTCCCGCGAGGTGGCGCGCGGCCTTGGCGCGCACGCCGGCGAGCTCGGTCGCGCACGCGCGCAAGGTGTCGGCCTCGGCCGCGATCTCGTCGCACGGCGAGAGCAGCATGCCGCCCGCCTCGGGTCGCGCGTAGAACGGATCGTCGTCGCGCCACACGACCGGCCAGCGCGGATCGACCGCCGGATCCGGTCGCGTCACGAGCAGATGGCGACGGGTCGGCCGCAGCGCGAGGCGCGAACCCGCGCCGCGTGCCAGCGACGCGGCCCACGCGCCCGCAGCCAGCACGGTCACACCGGCGTCGATTCGCCGGCCGTCGGCCAGCGCGACGCCGCGCCCCTGGGGCAGGAGCGCGGTCACGCGCGCGCCGAGCTCGAAGCGCACGCCGGCCGCGCGCGCGCCGCGCTCGAACCCGGCGACCAGCGCCGGCACGTCCACGCGCCCGTCGCCGGGAAACAGGACGCCGCGGGCGCCCGCGCGGCGCACGTGCGGTGCGCGCCGTGCGAGCTCCGCGTCGTCCAGGAACCGAGCCGAGGAGTGGCGGCGCGCGATCCGCGCGAGCCACGCGCGCTCGCCCGTGCTTCCCGGCTCCACCACGAGCAGCAGGCCGCACGGATCGAGCAGCGGCACGGCGCTGAACCCCGCCGGCGGCGCGGCCAGGAACCGCGCGCCCTCCAGCCCCAGGTCCTCCAGCGCGT
This sequence comes from uncultured Planctomycetaceae bacterium, assembly GCA_964552795.1. Taxonomy (GTDB): domain Bacteria; phylum Planctomycetota; class UBA1135; order UBA1135; genus JAEUHZ01. The sequence continues at coordinate 51,475 of CAZKIO010000007.1, read as the reverse complement.
CGTCGGGCATGGCCGTGCGCAGGATCGCCGCGTTCTGCGCGGTGGCCTGCGAGCCCAGGACCGGTTCGCGCTCGACCACGACGACGTCGCGCGCGCCGCGGCGCGCCAGCCACCACGCGCTGGCGAGGCCGGCGATCCCGCCGCCGATGATCACGATGCGTTCCGTGCCCACGCCCGCAGTGTACGCCTGCGCGGGCCCGCGCGGCACGTCCGGCGCGTCGCGCTCAGTAGCGCGCCGAGACGTCGAAGTGGATGTCGATCGGGCTCGTGCCCGGCAGGCTGACCGTCGCCCGGTCGATGCAGACCAGGAGCCACATGTGCTCCTTCTCGTCCCAGATCCACTCGTAGGTGACCGCTTCGCGCGTCAGCGTCGCGTCCGGCCGCACGGTCTGCGCGAATGCCAGGACCTGCGGCGCGGTCAGCACGTTCAGGTCGCGCGTGCTCAGCCATGCGGCGAGGCGCGTCGCCTCCTGCCAGAGTTCGGCGTCCTCCTTGAGGGCCTCGCTCTTGACCGCCGGCGTGCGCCGGCCCATGCGGATCCTGGTTGACATCGAGTGCTACCTTGGGGTTGCCGGTTCTGCGGGACCGGAGAACGCGGGACCGGAGAACACGGGACCGGAGAACACGAGCCGGAACGCGAACACGTGATCCTGGTACCCGCCGCTGCCGCGGAAGCTGGGATACGCCGGCGCCGGCGCGCCGGGGCGGAACAACAGGTGCGTGTGATCCAGGTCGATCCGCGGACCGCTGAGGTACTCGCCGTGGATGCCGGGGGGCAGCGGCGCGATGCCGCTGCCTGGGTCCGCCGCCAGGCGGTGGAGCGCGATGGCCTCGTTGCGGTCCGGCATGCGCGCGGAGGCGGCCCGGGCGGCCGCCGCCGCCTGCGCGAACGAGATGCACGCCGTGGGCTCGTCCTGCGCGGCGGAGCGCAGCCACTCGAACTTGGCGAGCAGCGGACCGTCGCCGAAGCCTTCCTCGAGATCCCGGCGGGTCACCCAGCGCCGCATGACCCAGAACGCATCGTGCTCGACCGACCGCGCGCGCGGGAACTCGATCCGATTGGCCGGCACGTGCACCATCAACGCGCGGAGTCCCGGAGGCATCGGGCGCAGTTCGAGCTGGCGTCGCGGGCTGGCGGGTTCGACCCAGGTCTCGATCTCCATGAGCGGCGCGCCGCGCGCGTCGGTCCAGGCCACGCGGTAGGTGCCGGTCGTCAGCACCCTCAGCACGTCGACCGGTTGCAGGCGGCTCTCCGGCCCCTGCTCCGGGATGCGCCGCCAGGCCTGCAGGCGCGTGCCCGCCGGTGCCGCCGGGAGTTCGAGCCGGCCGCGCGCGCGGTCGAAGGCGTTGTCCTCGCACTCCGGACACAGGGCGGCGTCGAGGACCAACGCCGACTGCCACGTCCGCAGCAGCGCCTGCTCCGAGGCTTCGCGATCCTCGTTCAGCGACAGCGCGCACGCCGACCAGCCGTCCTCCAGGATGTTGTGCAGGCGCCTGGAGAGTCCGCGGACGAGCTGGTCGCGCCGCGCGGCCGTCGCTTCCGCGAACACGCCGGAGAACGGGCTCGCGTCGAGCTCCGTGCTGCGTGCCGCCAGGCGCGCCGCACGTCCGTAGGCGGATTCCATCGTGTCCGCGGCGGCGATCGCGGGGACCTGCTCCAGCTCGGACCGCCACTCTCCCATCCAGCGCTCGTGCTCGCCGAGGAATGCCTTCACCCGCAGGGCGGTCAGCCCCGCGACGAGCAGCACGGCCGGGATCACCGCCATCGAGACGTCGCGGCGGTTGCGGCGCGCCCACAACCAGAGGCGTCGCGCCGGGCCGGCTGGCACGACCGAGATGGCGCGGTGATCCAGGAACGCATCGAGGTCGGCTGCCAGGTCGCTCATCGACGCGTAGCGCGCGGCCGGGTCGCGTTCGAGTGCGTGCAGGCAGATCTGCTCGAGGTCGGCGGGGATCCGCTCGTCGTGCCCGCGCAGACGGTCGGGCAGCGCGCGCGCGATCGCGCTCAGCGTCTGGGTCCGCGTGGAGCGCGCGAAGGGCTGCTCGAGCGTGAGCAGTTCGTAGAGCAGCACGCCGAACGAGAACTGGTCGCTCAGCGCGCTGGCCCCGGTCGTGCCGCGCTCGACCTGTTCGGGCGCGATGTACGCGGGCGTGCCGACCAGCCTCTGCGTGACGCCCGTCAGCGAATTCTCGGCGTCCTCCAGGTGCGCCAGCCCGAAATCGATCACCCGCGGATCGAGCGGAGCGGGCAGCAGGACGTTGCCCGGCTTGACGTCGCGGTGCAGCACGCCGCCCGCGTGGCAGGCGGCCAGCGCCAGCGCGATCGAGCGCGCGAGCCGGGCACGGGCGTCGATGCCGGCCAGCGCGTCCGCGGCGCGCGCGACGCGTGCATCCGTCGTGCGCTCGGCCGCGCCGCCACGGCGCGCGCGCAGTTCCGCGATCACGTCCGAGAGGCTCGGTCCGGCGACGAACTCCATGGCCACGTAGGCGCGGCCCTCGGCTTCGCCGACCTCGAAGACCTTCACGATGCCGGGCGCCTCGAGCCGTGCGAGCGTGCGGCCCTCGAGCAACAACCAGTCGCGCGCGCTGTCGATCCGCACGTGCTCGGGCGCCAGGACCTTCAGCGCGACCTCTCGTTCCAGGTCGGGATCCCAGGCCAGGAAGACCTGGGACAGGCCGCCGGATCCGACCAGACGCAGGTCCCGATAGCGGCCCAAGGCGTCGTGCACGCGCGGCAGCTCGCGCTCCCGTGCGGCCGTCGGCTCGAGCGTCGCGCCCAGGTCGCGCAGCACGGCGAACGCGCGGATGCGCCGTCGCAACTCGGGCGCCGCGTCGCCGGCGCGCCGGCAGAAACCGTCGACGTCGCCTTCCTCGCCCGCCTCGCACGCCGCGATCCACTCCGCGAACAGGCGCGCGGCCGTGCCGTCCGTCCTGCCGGCGTCGGTCCCGGGCGCCGGCCCGTCTGCGTCCTCGTGCGGTGCGCTCATCGCCATCTTGGAGCGCCGGGACGCTAGAGGAAGTCCCGCATCAGCCGTTCGAGCAGCTCCTGCAGCCGGCGGCGCGCGGCCGCCTCGCCCAGGCCCGTGATCCGGCAGACCTCGGGCCAGGGGCGCTGCTCGAGGTAGCGCGCGGCGACGAGGTCCTGGTCGGGCTTGGGCAGCGCGTCGATCTCCTCCAGCATCCGCGCCTGCAACTCCGCGCGCGCGACGAGTTCATGCAGGTCTGGCCCGCCGTCGGGCTGCGATTCGACGAACTCGGTCGGTGGCCGCGTCTCGCGGTCCTTGTCGCGCATGTCGCTGGCGGCTTCGCGCAGGCGGTCGCGCAGCTTGTTGAGGAGCACGCGCCGCAACCAGGCGCGGAAGCTGGGCGCGTCGCGGATCTCGAACTCCGCGCCCTGCGACACCAGCGCCAGGAACGCGGACTGCATGATGTCCTCGGTGTCGAAGCGCGCGCGCACGGCGGGCGGAATGCGGTCGCGCAGCACGCTGCGCATCAGCGCGCGGTGCGATCCGTAGAGCTCGTTCCAGGCCGCCTGATCGCCGCCCGAGGCCCGTCGCAGCAGGGCGAGCAGTTGCTGGTCGGACCGCTCCACGACGTCGTCCGAGGAGGTCATGCGGGCATTCCCTGCACCAGGGACGAACGGCCGACGCGGCGTGTTCCGCGCGGCGCACCTGCAGCGCTGCCGGAGGCGACCGTCATCGCGGGCCCACCACGAGATCCAGGACGAGATCCGACCAGCCGCCCGAGGCGTGCTGCCGCGTGCGCTCGTCCGCGTGGATCCGCGCCGATTCGATCGCCCGCCACGCGCCCTCGGGAGCCGCGCCGAGCAGCATTTCGCGCAGCCGCTCGCCGCCGGACCGGTCCGGCGCCGACGCGCCGCGCCGCGGCGCGCCGTCGAGCACGTGCGCCCGCCCGTCCCACGCTTCGCCGTCGGCGAAGACGGCGGCGCGCGCGCCGCGGATGCGATCGCGCGACCGCGTCCCCGCGCCCAGCCGGATCCACGCCGCCGTCCCGCTGCCGTGCACCTGGGCGCGCTCGGGTCGCGCCGCGCCCGCGATCCAGCACGACGCGCCGTCCAGGATCAGCACGTCCTGCCAGCCGTGCGCGACGCCGCGCTCGAGCGCCAGGGCCGCGGTCGCGTCGTCCGCGCCGACGATCCCCACCAGCGGACCGTCGACGAGCCCGAGGCCTTCGACCGCCACGAACGTGGAGCGGTCGTGCGGATCCTGCGCAGGACGGCGCAGGCTGGCGCGCGGCGCGATCGACCAGCGCGCGATCCAGCTCGCCGCCGAACCGACCGCCACGACCGGCGTGCCCTGCTCGTGGGCCGCGCGCAGAGCCCGCGCCCAGCGGCGCTCCCTGCGCGAGACCGTCGCCGCCTCGTGCCAGCCGAGCCACGTGCCGCCGGAGAGGACGACGGCGTCGCATGCCCGCAACGCGCGCGACCACGCGCGGTCGGCGTCGGCATCGGCGCGCGTGACGTCGATCCGGAGCGTGCGTGCGGCTCCGTCCTCCAGCGGATCCAGCACGGCCTGCGCGCCGAGCGTCAGGAGGATGCGCGTGCCGTCGGAACCCGCGCGCACGGATCCGAGCAGCGCGTCGCGCGCGGCGCCGTCGAGCACGAACGGCTCCGCCAGCAGCGCGACCGGTCCCCGGGCGGGAGAATCGGAGGCGGCGGGCGAGGCGAACGCGGCGGCGAGGAGCGCCGCGGCCGGGAAGGCGGCGGACAGCGGGACGAGCATCGGGACCACCTCTACCCGCCCGAAGGGTCGGAGTCGACAGGACGGGCCTGCCGCCGCGCCCATCTCCCGGCGGAATCAGGCCCGGCGCAGGTCGAAAACCCGAGACAGGGCGCTGATCACCAGCGAGTGGCGGATCCGTCCGTCCGCGATCCAGGCCAGCACCGTGTCCATCGGGAGCGTGCGGATGGCGATGTCCTCGCCCGCGTCCAGGCCTTGCGGATCGGTGCGCTCGACGTCCTCGGCCAGCCAGTGGTGGCACAGGTTGTCCTGGAACGCCGGGTTGGGTTCGACCGCACCCAGGTAGCGCCAGCGCGCCGTCGTGAAGCCGGTTTCCTCGCGCAGTTCGCGCCGCGCCGCGGCGGCGTGCTCCTCGCCCCGGTCGACGACGCCGCCGGGGATCTCGGTCGTGACCGTCGCGGAGCCGAAGCGGTACTGCTGCACGCACACCAGCTCGCGCTCGCGCGTCAGCGCGACGACGTTCACCCAGTCCGGCGTCTCGAGCACGAGGCGCTCGAACTCCTGGCCCGTGCGCGGGTTGCGCAGGCGGTCCCAGCGTGGACGGAACAAGAGGAGCGACGGTTCGCGGCGGCTGTCGAGGAGCGGCCAGGCGGGGGGCACGCCGTTCTCGTCGAAGTGGGAGGACATGGCCCAAGTCTAGCCACGGCGGCCGTGCGGCTGGCACGGCGACCGCGCCGGCGAGTACGTTGGGCCGGATGACCGCCGCCGTCCCCGTGCGTCCGGACCGCGATCTGGTTCGCGCGCACGCCGCCCTGGTCGCCGTGCAGGTCCTGTTCGGCCTGTTCCCGATCTTCGGGAAGCTGGCGCTCCTGCCCGGCGGGTTCACGCCCTTCGGCGTCGGCGCGTGGCGCATGGCGTTCGGCGCGGCGGCGTTGGGCGGACTGGCCGCGCTGGTCCACGGCCGCGCGCTGTGGGCGGCGCGCACGGACTTCTGGAAGCTGCTCGTCGCCAGCGTGCTGGGCGTGACCGCCAACATGCTGCTCTACCTCGTGGGCCTGTCGCACTCGAGCGCGAACGAGGCCACCTTGATCATGTGCCTGATCCCCGTGTTCACGTTCGCGCTGGCGGCGCTCGCGGGGCAGGAGCGGCTGCGCGCGGCGCGCGCGGCCGGCGTCGTCGTGGCGCTGCTCGGTGCCTCGGCGCTGTTCTGGGCGCAACGGCCCGAGATCGCGCGCTTGCACCTGGGCGGCAACCTCCTGATGGCGCTCAACGCGCTCTCGTACTCGCTGTACTTCGTGTGGACGCGTCCGCTCCTCGCGCGCCACCCGCCGCTGGTCGTGATCGCCTGGGTGTTCCTGCTCTCGACGCCCGCGGCGGTCGCGATCGCGCTCACCGGCGACGTGCTGCCGTCGGGCCAAGGCTGGCGGCCGTGGGCCTCGCTGGCGTTCATCCTGGTCTTCCCGACCGCGCTGGCCTACCTGCTCAACCTGTTCGCGCTGGCCCGCCTGCGCGCCTCGACGACCGCGGTGTACATCTACACGCAGCCGCTCGTGACCGTGCTCGCCAGCGCGCTCGTGCTGGGCGAGGCGCCGACACGCGGCGTGCTCGTCGCGGCGGTCCTGGTGTTCGCCGGCATCTGGCTGGTGGCGCGCCGCCCGCCCCCGGCGCGGCCCCTGGAACCCGCGGCGGAACGCGCCGGAGGAGGCGCATGACGATGGAGAACCCGGACGTCCCCGAGTCCGCGCGGCTGAGGCTGCACGCCCGGCTGCGCACGCGCTGGTCGGACGAGGACAACCAGGGCGTGCTCAACAACGCCGTGTACCTGACGCTCTTCGAGGAGGCGCGCCACGTCTACTTCGGCGGCCTGGAACTGCTCGAGGCGAACCAGTTCCCGTTCCTCCTCGCGCAGACCAACGTGCGCTTCCTCGCGCCCGGCCGCGGCGGCGTCGACGTGATCGTCGAGGCCGGCACGGTGCACGTCGGCACGACGTCGCTCGTGCAGGCGTACCGCGTGCGCGATGCGGCCTCGGGCGCGGTGTGGTGCGAGGCCGAGGCGCGGCTGGTCGGCTGGGACGCAGCGCGCCGCACGAAGGCCGCGTGGCCGGCCGACTTCCGCGCGGCGGTCGAACGCTTCGAACGCGGCTAGAACAGTCCGTCGAGAGAGTCCGGGCGCAGCAGGGCGCGTCTCGAGGGGCTGCTAGGGGAACGCGCGCAGGTGGGCCAGCACGGCCCGCGCGGCGATCCGGTTCCCCTCCGCGGAGTAGTGACCGCCCGGCATCCAGAAGCGGTCTTCGTCCGCCGCGCGGCGTTCGGCGAACAACGGCGCGAGGTCGGCCACCTCGACGCCGTCGGCGCGCAGTCCGTCGACGAGCGCCTGCCAGTAGCCGGACCCGCGGTCCGCGCGGTCGCGGAGGTCGAGCCGGTCGGGCAGGATCAGGACGCGCAGGCGCACGCCCGAGGTCGCGCAGTCGCTCGCGAACCGGCGCACGATGGCGCGCGCGAGGCGGTGGGTCTCGCTCGCCGGATCGAGCACGAGCGGCAGGGCCGCGCGATCGCCGCGCTCGAGAGCGGTCAGCGCGAGCCGCGCGAACCCGCTGTGGTGCGCGAGTCGCGTCCCGCGCGGCGCGTAGGCCGACGGCCGGCGGCGCACCCAGTGATCGTGGACGGATGCGAACGCGAAGAAGCGCTCCTGGTCGGCGCACAGGTCGACCAGATCCTGCAGCGAACGCGCCGGGGCCGGCACGAGGACCAGCGCGCCGTCCGCTCCGAACTCAAAGCGCGGCTTGAAGTGCACCACGTTGGTCCAGTGCCGCATCGCCGGCATCCACGCGGTCACGATGCGCGGCAGGGCGCTGGGCAGGAGGCCGAGCCAGACCTCGTCGTGCGCCTCGCGCGCGCCGTCGCGCCGCCAGCGCAGCAGCGCCTGGTCCAGCCCGTAGGCTCCGTAGCCCAGGTTCAGGACCTCGAGGTCGTCGCGCGCCTCGTCGACGAGGCCGGGCCAGGCCTCCGAGTTCTCGACTTCGGCGCCGAACGTGAACGAGCAGCCCACGGCCACCGCGCGGCGCACGCCGGGCCGCCGCGCGTCGGGCACCGGCGTGCGGCCCATGCGCGCGCCGCGGGCGTCGAAGCTGGATTGCTCGTGCAACGAGCCCGGCGCCGGACACCAGCCCAGGTCGGCGTCGAAGTCCGACTGCGCGCTGTGCGCGCCCGCGGCGGCCGCCAGGCGGCGGTAGGCGTCGATCCGGTCGGACTGGAACGGCGCGAAGAGCGGGGGATCGAAGGGCGCGACGCGCCGGCCTGCCAGGTATCCCGAGCGCAGGAGCCCCCCGTGCACCGCCTGGTCCGCGATCGCGAGCGCGGCCAGCGCGAGCAGCAGGCGGCGGACGCCGCGTCTCATCGTCCGCTGAGGAGCCAGTCCGCCTCGCGGACGGGGCTCACGGGGACGATCCAGTTGCGCGCGGGGCGCGTCAGCCAGTCTCCGCGCCAGCGCTGGTGCTCGGGACCGTCGGGGAACTTCTCCTTGGGACCGTACGGATAGCCGCTCATGCCGTGGAAGGGGAGCGGTTCGACCTCGAGCGCCGACAGCGTGTTCGGATCGCGGTCCTTGGCCCACCCGTCCAGGTACAGGAGGTAGTCGCGGCGCATGCCCTCGGCCGGCGGGCCGAGCGAGCCCGCGGCGAAGCGCAGGGTCAGCGCGTCGCCCGCGCCCAGGATCACGAACTGGTCGTCGACCACGTCCAGCAGCTCGCGGCAAGGACCGTAGCGCGTGTAGCGGCCCGGGTGCTGGTTCCAGCGCGGCTCCGGCGCCAGCACGTCCCAGTCGAAACGCTCGGGGCGGTTGGCCGGGTGCGCCTCTCCCGGCGGCACGCGGTCGAGCGGAGCGCTGAAGCCGCGCTGCCAGGCAAAGGCCGCCGTGCACGGCAGTTCCAGCACGTGCAGCGGTTCGTCGCCGTCGTCGACCGCCAGCACGACCCGGTCCCAGTACAGGCGCAGCGTCGTGGCCACGCGGATTCGGGGATCGTCGCGCACGAGGATCTTGGACACGTCGACGACCATCGTCTTGGTCTTGCCGGCCGGGAATCCGACCGGCGGACCGGCGTCGCGCCAGCCGCCCTGGCCGTCGGGCACCTGCAGGATCGGCGGCACGAAGTCGACTCCCGGCGCGCGCGCGCTGGCCATGTTGGCGCTGGCGTCGCTCCAGTAGAACCAGCCGGTCAGCGCGAGGCGCAGCTTGCGGGCGCGCGCGACCGCGTCGCGGTCGAACGCGAGCTCGAGGAACCACGGCTCGGCCAGTCCCGCGAACTGCGGCGGCTGGAGCCGCATGGGCTGCGCCACGACGTCGTCCGCCGCGAGCAGCGCCTCGCGCCAGTCGCGGCCGTCGCTGCCCAGCGCCCTCGTCGGGGCGAGCGGCGCGCGCAGCGTGTGGATCTTGTGCTCGGGGAAGGGCGGGAACTGGAACAGCTCGTTCGGGTACAGCTCCGTCCCGACCGGGTGGTCGACCACCACGAGGCGCGCGTGGTCCAGGTACGTGACCTCGCGCAACTCCTCGGTGATCTGCAGCACGAACTCGCCGTCCTTCTGCACGAGCTGTTCGCCCGTGACGAGCACGTACTCGTCGTGGTCAGGCGGCACCAGCTTCCCCGGCGCCATCCGCAGACCGAGCGGCGTCGTGCCCAGCACGTCGGAGACGAACGTGAACGTCGTGCCGTTCCAGGCGTACAGGAAGGGGCACGAGCCGACCTGCCCGTCCGTCTGCGTCATGTTGCGGAAGGCCGCGTCCACGTCGTCGACGCCGTCCTGCGCCTTCGGATCGAGGTCCAGCTCGGTCGCCACGACGCCGTTCGGCCAGGTCACGCGCAGGACGTCGATGCGCGTCGCGCCGCCCACGCCGACGACCTCGGGCTCGCCGCGCCAGTAGATGCGCCGGTAGATGCGGTCCGCCCGCACTTCGATCACGGCACCCACGCCGCGGCGGTTGTCGCGCACGCCGCGCCACGCGAGGCGCACGCCGCGCCCCGACGGGCCCTGGTTCGCCAGCACGCGCAACTGCTCCTCGCCCGCGATCACGAGATCGTTGCGCTGGTCGCCGTCGACGTCGGCCGCAGCCAGCAGAACGGCGGGCGGCGTCGCGGCCGCGAGCCTCAAGGGGCGCTGCGCCGGGAGGCCCAGGGCCAGGATGCCCCGCGTCGTGCCGGTCTCCTGGTCGAGCCACAGGACGTCGAGCGCTCCGTCGAGGTCCAGGTCGACGGCCGCCAGCGAGCCCGGTCGCGCGTGGACCGGGTCGCCCTCGCGCGGCTTGCGCCCCTGCAGCACGAGCCACGACGGCGCGCCCGCGAACCACAGGTCCGCACGCGCGTCGCCGTCGAAGTCGGCGACCAGCGGCTCCGTCACGAGACCCTTGATCGTGTCGAAGGTGTCCGCACGCGCGGCGAACTTCCCGTCGCGCAGGCTGTCGTAGAGGACGATGCCGCCCGGCCCGCCCAGGAGCAGGTCGACGTCGTTGTCGCCGTCGAAGTCCTCGGTGACGCACCACGCGAGCGGTCGGTCGGTCGGCAGGCCCGAATCCGCGGTCGCGTCGCGGAAGATCAGCTCCTCGAGGACGTTCACACCCTCGGCCGAGCGCGCGATCGCGCTGTCGTTGCGCCACACGCGCGCGCCGAACGGTCCGACGAGGACGAGATCGAGGTCACCTTCGTGGTCGTAATCCACCGCCACGACCGCCGCGGGGGGCGCGGTGAGTTCGGGCCATTTCACGTCGCGCTTCTCGAAGCGGCCGCCGGCCCAGGCCGCGAACTCCAGCGTGCCGCCACCGATCGAGACGAGGTCGAGGTCGCCGTCGTTCTCGGCGTCGAACAGGACGGCGCTCTCGACCGCGCCGGCGCGAGCGACCGCGGCTGGGCCCAGTCGTCCGCCCGCGTTGATCAGGAACTCCACGCCGCCGGACCCGATGCGCACGGCCTCGGGCCGGTGGTCGCCGTCGATGTCGCGCAGGAACAGGCGGCTCGCCGCCCCGCCCGCTGCGACCGACTGCACCTCGCGCAACGCGACGGCCGGCCCTTGCGCCGCCACGCTGCTGCCGTCGGGGCGCGGCGGCCGCACGCGCGCGAGCTCGCCCAGCAGCATCGCGACGGTGTCGGGCGCGCGGACCTGGCGCACTTCGAGCTGCCGCCGCAGCACGTCGAAGCGTGCCGCCTCCTCCTCGCGGCCGGCACGCGTCAGCAGGTTCGAGAGGCGGTACACCGCGGCGACGTACCAGCTGCCGCCGTTGGCGATGCCGATGCGCACGACGCTTTCGTAGAGCCGCTCCGCCTCCTTGGCGTCACCGGTCTCGTCCTCGGCCTCGGCCAGCGCGAGGCGCGTCGGCAGGTCGTCCGGAGCCTTCTGGTGCGCCAGCCGCAGGTGCACGCGCGCGTTCTGGGCCTCGCCCGCCTCGCGCGCGATCTGCCCCAGGAGGTAGTGGGCCGCGGCGTTCTCGCCGTCGCGAGCGACGACCTTGTCGAGGAACGCGCGCGCCGCCTGCGTCTGGTTGTCGGCCAGCTCGATGGCGGCGGCGCGGACCAGGTCCTCGATCGCGGGCTCCTCGAGCCTGACGAGCGGCGCCAGCGCCTCGCGCGCACGCGCACGCTCGTCCTTGGCGAAGTGCGCGGCGGTCCGCTCGCGCGCCAGCGTGATGTCCTCGGGCGTCAACCCGCCGCCGCAACCGGCGAGGGTCGCGACCAGGACGAGCGGCAACGTCCGCAGCCGGAATGGTCGATGGAGGCGAGTGCGCACCAGGGAATGCCTCGCGCGAGGTCCCGTGGGTGTACGCAGGCCCGGCTCGCGTTGCAAGCCGCGCCGCGCGACGCGGCCTCGCGGCGCGCGCGCGCGGGTTCCCGCCGCGCCCGATGTCGCGTCCGGCGTTCGATCCGCTACTCTCCCGCCCGTCCATGTCCGTCCCGGCCACGAACGCACCCGGCGCCTCCGCCGTCGCCGCGCCCGGCAGACGCGCGCTGGTCGTGGGCGCGAGCTCGGGGATCGGCGCGGCGCTCGCCCGCCGACTCCTTGCGGAGGGCTGGAGCGTCGCCGCGGTCGCGCGTCGTGGAGACCTGCTCGACGCGCTGGCGCGCCAGGGCCGCGAACCACAGCTGCGCGCGGGCGCGCGCCTCGTGACGCGCGCGCACGACGTGCGCGACGCCCACGAGGTCCCGGCGGTGTTCGAGGCGCTCGTGCGCGACCTGGGCGGCCTGGACCTGTTGATCTACGCGGCCGGCGCGATGCCCAGGATCGCGCGCGACGAGTACGACACGGAGAAGGACCTCGATCAGGTCGCGATCAACCTCTCGGGCTGCATCGCGTGGTGCAACGCGGCCGCGCGGCTGTTCCACACGCAGCGCTCGGGCACGATCGTGGGCATCTCCTCGATCGCCGGCGACCGCGGGCGCAAGGGCAACCCGGTCTACTGCACGACCAAGGCGGCGATGAACACCTACCTGGAGGCGCTGCGCAATCGGCTGTCGGAGTCCGGCGTTCACGTCACCACGATCAAGCCCGGCTTCGTCGACACGGTGATGACCAGCGGGATGAACAACCCGCTGTGGCTGATCTCGGCCGATCGCGCGGCCGAGCTGATCCTGCGCGCGGCGCGTTCGCGGGCCAACACGCGCTACGTTCCGCGGCAGTGGTGGCTGGTCGGCACCGTGATCCGGAGCATCCCCTCGTTCCTGTTCAAGAAGATGAACGTGTGAAGAGCGCCCGCCGCCCCCCGCCGCCGCGGGTCGCGCGCGGCTACGAGTACGTCGAGGGCTGGGGCATGGCCCACGGCGCGTTCGGCCGCGTGCTGCGGCCGCGCGACGTCGAGGGCCTGCGCGAGGCGCTGGCGTCCGCGCGCGAAGCCGGCGTCCAGCTCGGGCCGCGCGGCGGCGGCATGAGCTACGGCGACGCCAACGTGCGCACGCACGGCTGGGCGCTCGACCTCTCGCGCCTCGATCGCGTGCTGTCGTTCGACGCGGACACGGGCGTCGCCGAATGCGAGGCCGGCGTCACCGTCGAGCAGCTCTGGAAGCACGTGCTGCCGCACGGCTGGTGGCCGCGCGTCGTCAGCGGGACGATGTACCCGACGCTGGGCGGCGCCGCGGCGATGAACATCCACGGCAAGAACCAGTACGCCGCGGGCACGCTCGGCGAGGCCGTCCGCGAGTTCGACCTGCTGTTGCCCGCGGGCGAGCTGCGCACGTGCTCGCGCGAGCGCGACCCCGACCTGTTCCACGCCGCGATCGGCGGGCTGGGGCTGCTCGGCGTGATCACGCGCGTCGTGATCGCGAACAAGCGCGTCCACTCGGGCGACCTGGAGGTCACGGCCAGGAGCACGCGCTCGCTGCGCGAGACGCTGGAGTGGATGGAGGCGCGGCGGGTGCGCGCCGACTACCTGGTCGCGTGGCTCGACGCCTTCCCGACCGGCGCGACGCTGGGCCGCGGCCTGATCCATGCGGCGCGCCATCTGGCGCCGGGCGAGGACCCCGATCCCGCGCGGACGCTGTCGGTCGGGCACCAGGAGCTGCCCAACGCCGTCCTGGGCATCTCCAAGGGCGAGGCGTGGCGCGCGCTGCGGCTGTTCAACCACGACGCGGGCATGCGCCTCGTCAACGCGACGAAATGGACGCTCGGCCAGCACGAAGAGGCGCTCGGGCCGCGCCGCCAGTCGCACGCGGCCTTCGCGTTCCTGCTCGACTACGTTCCGAACTGGAAGTGGGCCTACGGCCGCGCGCCGGGCCGCGGGTTGATCCAGTACCAGCCCTTCGTGCCGGCAGCGGCCGCGCACGACGTCTTCGCCGACGTGCTGCGCCGGAGCGCGCGCGCGGGCCACGTGCCCTACCTCGCCGTGCTGAAGCGCCACCGGCCCGATCCGTTCTGGCTGACGCACGGCCTGGACGGCTGGAGTCTCGCGCTCGACTACAAGGTGACACCCGCGAACCGCGCGGACCTCTGGCGGCTGTGCGCCACCTTGACGCGCGTCGTGCTGGACGCGGGCGGCCGCTTCTATCCGGCCAAGGACCTGGTGATCGGCCGCGAGGATGCGCGGCGCATGTGGCCGGCCGACCGGCTCGCGGCATTCCTCGCCCTGAAGCGCGAACTCGATCCAGATGCGCTGCTGTGGACGGACCAGGCCGAGCGGCTGCTGGGGCACCCCGCGGCGTGACGCGCGTTCACTCGGCGCGCGCCCACGCGCGCCGCGCGGGAACCTGCACGACCCGATCCTCCTCGGCGATCCAGGCGCTGAGCTCGCCGCCCCACACGCAGCCGCTGTCCAGTCCGCGCAGGAGCGGCGCGACGTTCAGGCCCGCGCGCGCCCAGTGGCCGTAGACGACCGTTCGGCGCTCCGCGGGATCGCGCGGCCAGAAGGCGTGCCAGGGCCGGAAGGGCGGCGGGGGCGGCGGCCAGTCGGCGGGCGGCAGCGCGCCGCGTTCGTCGCAGTAGCGCGCCGAGACCGCGAACGCGAGGTCGGCGTCCTCGCGCAGCGGATCGAGCCGCGCGAGCCGCGCGACGGGATCGCGCCAGCGCGGGCTGATGCCCGCGTGGACGAGCAGCACGTCGTCCCACGCCGCGACGAACGGCTTGCGCGCGAGCCACGCGATCAATTCGTCCCGGTCGTCGGCCGCCAGGACGTCGCCGAACGTGTCGCGCGGTCGCGCCGGCCGCAGCCCGCGCGCGACCCGCAGGAGGTGGACGTCATGGTTTCCGAGCACGCCCTCCGCTCCCGCTGCACGGAGCACGCGCAGAGCGCCGGCCGAATCGGGCCCGCGGTTGACGAGGTCCCCGACCGGCTCGAGACGGTCGGCCGCCGGATCGAAGCGCACCTTCTCCAGCAGCGCCTCGAGTTCCTCCCGGCAGCCCTGGACGTCGCCGACGAAGACCCGCCGGCCGCCACGGCCGGGGCGCCGGGGTGCGCGGGGTGCCGCGGGTGGTCGTTCCATGCCGTCGCGCTCCAACCCGCCGAGAGTAGCAGAGCAGGGTACTGTCCCAGTCCATTGCGCCTGGCCTCCCGGCCCCCCCAGGGCTGGGCCTCGAACCTCCGTCGGACCACAACGGCTTGGCGAGGAACAATGGACTGGGACAGTACCCGGGTTGGTGGTCCGCTCGTTCCGCGCCACAATGCCGGAGTGGAACAGCGACGCACGGGGCGCGGACGGGTGGTTCTGGCCTGGCTGGGGGTGCTCGCCACGGTGACCTACCTGGCGAACCCGACCTTCGGCCTGTTCGAGCTGATTCCCGACAACCTCCCCGGCATCGGGAACCTGGACGAGGCCGCCGCGGCGACGCTGCTGGTGGCCTGCGCGCGCTCGCTGGGGCTGCGGCGCAAGGAACGCCTTGCGCGCGTGGAGGGCGGGCGACTACAGTCCCTCGGTTCACAGCCGGCCACGCAGTCGGCCCCGACGGACAGGAAAGACACGAGGAACTGATTCGATGGCAAAGGCACGCACCAAGGCGATGGGACCGACCCGGGGCCGCTTGAAGGCCCGCAAGATGGGCATGGGCTCGGGCAAGTCGCGCAAGAACCCGGCGACGAAGCGGCGCGTCTGAGCGGCGGCGTGAGGCTGCCCGCGAGCCCGCGGCGGTGGAGCGCGCGGCGTGAGCGCGCATGAGCGACCTCGCCGCCTGGCCGGCGCTGGCGGCGCTGGGATCGGCCGCCACGTGGGCCCTGGGTTCCCACCTCTTCCGTCGCGCCCTCGAGCGCGGGGGGGACTCGGCGGCGCTGACGCCCGCGGCCGCGAACCTGTTCAAGAACGTGCTCGCGTTCGCGGTGTTCGTTGCCGCGTGGCTGGTGCTCGAGGACCGGCTTCCCGCGCGCGAGAGCTGGGCCGGCCTCGCCGCCAGCGGCTTCTTCGGCTTCGCGGTGGGAGACACGCTGTTCTTCGCGGCGTTGCCGCGCTGCGGCGTGCAAGTGGCGGCGATGGTCGGGCTCGTGCACGTACCGGCCGCGGCCATGCTCGGTCACTTCGTCCACGGCGAGCGCCTCTCGGCCGGTGCGTGGATCGGCGGCGCCGCGGTGCTGGCCGGCGTCGCGCTCGTCCTCGGCGAGCGCCCGCGCGAACGGCGACGCAGCGCGCGCGACGTGCGAGCCGGCGCGGCGCTGGCGGCGCTGTCTGCGCTGGCGCTCGCGGTCAGCGTGGTCGTGGGGCACGGCGCGCTGCAGGGCGAGAGCGTCCTGGGCGGCACGCTGGTGCGCATGACGTCGGGCATCGGCGGTGCGCTCGTGCTGGCGTTCCTGGCCGGCCTGACGCCGGCCGCGCGCGGGCAGCCGACGCGCATCCGCGCGGAGAGTTCCGCGCTCCTCGCGCCCTTCGTCGATCGCTCGGCGCGCCGCGGCCTGCTGCTCGCCGCGCTGTTCGGATCGGTGCTGGGCCTGCCGCTCTTCCACTACGGCCTGCGCGGGCTGCCCAGCGGCACGGCGGCATTGCTGTTCGCGACGACGCCCTTGTTCACCCTGCCGCTGGGCGCAGCGCTGGGAGAAAACCACGGCCCCCGCGCGGTCGTCGGCGCCTGCCTGGGATTCGCCGGCGTCGCGGGGGTCGTGGTGATTGCGAGCTGATCAGCGTCCCAGGATCAGCGACGGGACTCCGGCGAGCAGCAGGGTCAGGACCACCGAGGCCCCGACCGTCGCGTAGAGGAACAACGTCTCGAAGATGCGGAAGGTGTTGTCGACCGAATGCGCCATGACCGGCTCCTTGCTGGGGGGGGCCGCGCGGCGGGCCGCGGCCGGGACACCCGCGACTCCGCTGCGGAGCACCACGCGCGGGTCCGGCTCTCCGGCATGCTTCCGAAGAGGTGTCGTAAGTCCAAAGGTGTCAGGTATTTGAGCGCGCTCCCAGTTCTGGGGCGGAGGGGTTTTCGCGACCCAGGAACAGGAACGGGGCCAGCAGGGCCGCCCAGGCGAGGTGGGGGTTGGACAGAACCGGCCAGGTGTCGGACAGGACCAGCAGCGCGTTGTAGGCGCCGTGCAGCAGCACGGCCGGAACGACGCTGCGCGCGCGCAGCGTGATCGCCGCCAGGAGCGCGCCGAGCAGCGCCGTGGGCGCGAACCTGTAGATCGACGCGTGCACCGCGCCGAACAGGAGCGCCTGCCACGCCAGCACGCGCCACCACGGCGCATCGCGACGCAGCCCGGAGAGCAGCGCGCCGCGGAAGAAGAGCTCCTCGCAGATTGCGGGCGAGAGCGCGAGCAGCACCACCTGCAGGAGCACGCCCTGGCCCAGGATCTCCAGCGGCAGCGAAACCGACTCGAAGTGGTGCGGCATCGGCAGCGCGCGCTGCTGCCACTCGAACAGGTGGCGCGCGCCGAGCGCGGCCGCCGGCGCGATCAGCACGGCGCCGAGCGCGTGCGCGACGCGCGGCGGCCGCAGCGAGAGCACGTCGGCGATCGACTCGCGCGCGCGCCGCGCCGTGCCGCGCGCCGAGAGCCAGGCCGCGAGCGGCAGGATGCCCCACAGCGTCAACGCCAGGCCCCAGACCGGGTCGAGCGCCTGCAGCCAGCCGCCGACGAGGTAGACCGCGAACACCACCAGGATGGCCCAGCGCAGCGCGGTGCGCGACTGCGTGCGGCGGCGCCCGACCTCGTCCTCGTTCTCGCCGTGCTGGAGGAGCTTCTCGGCGTCGAGCGCGCGCGCGAGCCGCCACAGCGCAAGCGCGGCCCAGCCCGAACTCGCGACCATCGCCCACGCGGCGAGCGGGATCGACACGGAACCACGCAGGGCATCGCGCAACACCAGCGACGGGCCGGTGAGCGGCAGCGCGGCGAGCAACGCATCGAGCTCGATGTCGGGTTGCAGCGCGGGCAGCGTCGGCACGACCGCCAGGAGGAGCAGCGGCAGCAGCAGATGCTGGCCCTCGCGGAACGTGCGCGCGCGTCCGCACACCAGGCACAGGAGCGCGCACAGGAGCACCGCGGCCGGCAGGAACAGCGCGGCGCCGCCCAGCATGCGGCCCGCGCCGAGCGCGAAGCCGTCCGCGCCCCCCGAGCCCGGCAACGTGCCCAGCCCCAGGGCCAGGCACACGACGACGCTGCCGACGTTGAGGACCAGCGAGACCACGCTGACGGCCAGCACGGCGGCGAACTTGGCGGCGACGACGCTGCCGCTGGTGACGGGCTGGACGAGGAGCGTCTCGAGCGTGCCCGCCTCGCGCTCGCCGGCGAACGCGGCCAGCGCGGCGTGCGAGGCGCCGGCCAGGAGCACGAACACCGCGAGCAGCGGCAGCCAGCGTCCCAGCAGGGCGCCGCTCTGGTCCTCGGGGCTGGCGACGTCGATCGGCGTGAGCGCCAGGCCGCGCGCGGGATCGGAGCCCAGCAACTGCAGGCGCCGTTCCCGCGCGAGCTCGTCGTGCAGGTCGCGCGTTGCGAGCCGGACGCGGCGGCGGGCTTCGTTGGAGACGTCGCGCGTGCCGTCGTACCAGGTCGCCAGCGACCACGGCGCGCCGGGATCGGCGGGGAGCGCCGCGAGGAGCACGTCGTGGTCGTCCGCCAGGAGCGCCGCGGCGCGCTCCACCGCCGGCGCGGCGTCCGGCGCGGCCGCGGCGTCGGGGAGGACGGCGCCGGCGTCCACGTCCTCGATTTCGATCGGCGCCTCCTCGGCGAGGCGCGCGCGCAGCCGCGCGGCCGCATCCTCGGGAGCGCCGCGCAGGTCGAGCGCCGCCCGCACGGTGCGCGCCTCGAGCGTCCGCGTCGACAGGCGTTCGAGCCACGAGTTGCCCAGGAACATCAGCGGGTAGAGCAGGATCGGCAGCACGAACGCGGCGAACAGCGCGCGGCGGTCGCGCAGGAGGCCGCGCACCTGCGTGGCGAAGACCGCCCGGGCGAGGCGTGCGGGCGGCGCGGGGTTGGAGAGCGCCGCGCGCGTCCGCGGCGCGATCGCGGTCCGCGGCCGGCGGCGCGGTCCGCGCGGACGCTGCGTCACCGCGCCTCTCCCGCGGCGCGGCGGACCAGCTCGCGGAACACGTCCTCGAGCCACTCCGCTCCGGTGGCCGCGCACAGCTCCTCGAACGTGCCCGAGGCCAGGAGGCGGCCACCGTGCAGGATGCCGATGCGGTCGCACAGGCGCTCGGCCTCGGACAGCACGTGCGTGCTGAACAGCACGCACGTGCCGCCAGCGCGGGCCGATTCGATGAACTCGATCATCGCCGAGCTGGCCAGCACGTCGAGGCCGGTCGTCGGCTCGTCGAGGATCAGCACCGGCGGGTCGTGCAGCACGGCGCGCGCGATCGAGACGCGCTGGCGCTGTCCGGTCGAGAGCCCCTCGCACCGCCCGTCGGCGAAGGCCTCCATCGCGAAGGCCTTCACCAGCTCCTCGATGCGCGCCTCGAGGGCGTCGCGCTCGATGCCGTGCAGGCGTCCGAAGTAGCGCAGCGTCTCGCGCGGCGTGAGTCGCGGGTACAGCCCCGTCGTGCCCGAGAGGAACCCGATGCGCCGCCGCGCCTCGAGCGGGTCGGTCGCCACGTCGACGCCGTCGACGCGGGCCGTGCCGGCGCTGGGCGCGAGGATCGTCGAGAGGATGCGCAGCGTCGTGGTCTTGCCCGCGCCGTTGGGTCCGAGCAGCCCGTAGATCTCGCCCGGCCGGCAATCGAGATCGAGCCCGCGCAGTGCCTCGACGCGGCCGCGTTCGGGATCGACGTAGCTCTTGCGCAGGCCGCGCGCCTCGATCGCGCGGCGCGCGCCGTCCGCGGCCGGGCTCATGCCGCGCCTCCGCCGATCGGACGCCGGCCGAGCAGCTTGCGCACCCAGCCGCCCTCCGGCCCCGGTTCGCGCGACAGGAGGCGCATCGCCAGCCAGACCGACGCCGCGGCGCACAAGAGGAGCGAGAGCGCGGTCAGCGTGTAGGAGAGCGGCATCGAATCCCCCAGCAGCAGGGCGCGGAAGGCGAAGACGACGTTGATCACCGGGATGCACGCCAGCGTCGGCGTGAACTCGATCCCCGGGATCACGGCCGCCATCGCCGGCAGGATGAACACCATCTGCACGGGGCCCAGCAGCGCCTGGCCTTCCTGGAACGTGCGCGCGAACGCGGCGATGCCCGTCAGCACGGCGCTGACGAACAGCGCGAACAGCAGCGCCAGCGGCAGGATGGCCGCGAACGAGGCCAGCGGCAGTTCGACCTCGATCGCGCGCCCGGTGCTCGCCATCTGCAGGAGGTGCCCGGCGGAGAGCCCCAGCGCCATCAGGTTGAGCGACGTCGCCAGCACGGCGGTCGTGCACACGGCGAGGATCTTGCCCTGGTGCACGGCCTGGCGCGGCACGGGCAGGAGCAGCGTGGTCTCCTCCGTGCGACGCTCGCGCTCGCCCGCCGTCAGGTCCACGGCCGGGTAGAACGCGCCCATGACCGTCATGAGCACGAGCAGCATCGGCAGAAGGAACGAGAGGAGGTACGCGCCGCGGTCGTGCAGCGCCGCGACGTCGACCGGATCCGCGAGGCGCAGAGGCTCGAGGTCGGCGGCGGAATGCGCGAGCTCCCGCGCGCGTTCCTCGCGCAGCCGGTCGGCGAAGGCCGGCAGGCGCTCCTCGACGCGCGCGCGCGCCAGCCCCGAGCGCGCCGACGTGCTGTCGTAGTACAGCTCCGCGCCGCCGCCCTCGTCGGCTGCGCCGGCGGCGGGTGGGCCGCGCAGGAACAGCACGGCGTCGGCGCGGCCGGGCGCGTCGTCCGGATCGAGCGGGCGCCGCACGCGCTCGCGCACCTGCTCCTCGTCGGCGAGCGACTCGATGGGCCGCACGTCGATGCGCTCCAGCCCGGGGAGCTCGGGGTCCTCGGTCAGCGCGGCGGAGAGCCCGGCCGGCGCCTCCAGCGGCGCCTCGGCGACGAGCTGCAGATCGACCTCGGTCCGCTCGCGCCGGCCCTGCAGGAGGAGCGCGCCCTGGATCAGCACCCAGAACAGGAACGGGTACAGCGCGATCGGCAGGACGACCGTGTACAGCGTCGTCTGGCGGTCGCGGAAGCTCGAGACGAGTTCCTTGCGCGCCACCAGGAGCGTCGCGGCGAACGTCGAACGCGGCGTGTCGCGCGGCGCGGCGCTCATTCCGGCGAGGTCTCGCGGCGCTGCCACGTGCCGAAGTGGTCCGCACCGCTCTCCGCGACGGCGACGATGTCCTCGATGCGCACGCCGAAGCGTCCGGGCAGGTAGATGCCGGGTTCGTCGGACAGCGTCATGCCGCTCTCGAGCACGACGTCGCTGCCGCCGTCGAAGTACGGATCCTCGTGGCCCTCCATGCCGATGCCGTGGCCCAGGCGGTGCGTGAGCACGCCGTAGCCGCCCGGCCACCCCTGCGCGACCAGCGCCGCGCGCGCGCGCGCGTCGACGTCGGCGCAGCGCACGCCGGGCGCGATCATCTCGAAGGCGCGCATCTGCGCGTCGCGCACGCTGTGCCAGGCGCGCGCGAACTCGGCCTCGGGCGCGCCGTCGACGACCCAGGTGCGCGTCGTGTCGCTCTGGTAGCCGTGCAGGCTGGCTCCCGTGTCGATCAGCAGCACCGATCCGCGCTCCAGCGCGACGTCGTGCCGGTCTCCGTGCGGCAGCGCCGCCGCCGCGCCGATCAGGCACAACGCCCACGGCGAGCGCATCCCCAGGCCCTGGTGCGCGGCGGCCATGCGCTGCGCGATGTCCGCGCCCGTCAGGCCCGGACGCAGCGTGGCCGCCACCTCGCGGATCGCGAGCTGCGTCAGTTCGCTGGCGCGCCGCATCAGGGCCAGCTCGTGCTCGTCCTTGCGCGCGCGCAGCGCGAACACGACGGGATGGCCCGACGCGAGGCGTTCGCGACCCAGAGCCGTGGCGAGCTGGTCGGCGAAGATCCAGCGCACCTGCGGCTCGATCGCGATGCGTTCCAGCCGTCGCTCGCGCAGCACCGCCGCCAGCACCGGCGCCGGTCGTTCGTGCTCCTCCCAGGTGACGAGGCTGCCGCCCGGTCCGTCCGGGGCATCGATCTGCTGGCGCGCCTTGGAGGCTTCGAAGGCGGGGACGACCCAGGCGTGCGCGCCGTCGGCCGTGCCCACGAACGCGAACAGGCGTTCCGACTTGCCCCAGGACACGCCCGTGAGCCACGCCATGGTCGGGCCGGGCTCGACGAGGATCGCGTCGAGACCCTGTGCCGCGAGCACATTCGCGAGGCGCTTGCGACGCGCGGCGCGTTCGGCCGGCGAGATCGGGGCCACGGTGCCGCGCTGGTCGGCGAGGTGCGCGAACAGATCCTCGGTCCGGGCCGGTGCCGCGTCCGCAGCTGCGCGCGTCCCGCGGACGGCGGCGCACGCGGGCAGGCCCGCCGCGAGTCCGGCGGCCGCCAGGAACCGCCGCCGCGGGATCCCGCCGCGGTCCGATGCTCCGTCCGTGTGCGCCATGGGGCGGGCAGAAGGTAGCCGGGGGCGCCGCCGCGAGGAAGCGCGGGTCCGCGCTCAACCGCCGGGCGGCCGCGCGTCGATAGGCCGGAGCCGATGCACACGCTGTCGCGCCTCCGGGGACCGCACGCCGGGCCGCTCGCGGTCCCGCGCGACGTCGCCTGGCGCATCGTCCCGTCCAGCGACGCGGACCCGGCGCTCGTGCGCGCGCGCGCGCGCGCACGCGTCCGCCGCGAACTGCGCCGGCGCTGGCGTTCCGCGCTGGCGACCGGGATGAAGGTCGGCGTGCTGCTGCTCGCGGGCTGGGGGCTGCTCTTCAACCTGTCGGTCGTGCGCGGAAGCTCGATGTCGCCGGGGATCCACGACGGGGACCGCATCGTGGTCGACCACCTGAGCTACGTCCTGGGCAGCGCGCAGCGCGGCGACATCGCGGTGCTGCGCTACCCGGTCGATCCGACCGTGGACTACATCAAGCGCGTGATCGGCGTGCCCGGCGACGTGATCCGCATCGAGGGCGGTGCGGTGTGGGTCAACGGCCGCCGGCTCGACGAACCCTACGTCGCCGCGCAGGATCCGCGCACGCGCCTCGCGACGACCGTCCCGGCGGACGCCTACTTCGTGCTGGGCGACAACCGCACGCACAGCTCCGACTCGCGCGAGTTCGGGTTCGTGCCGCGCACGCACCTCGTCGGCAAGGTCGACCTGCGGGTGTGGCCGCCGGCACGCCTGGGCCTGCTGGACTGACCGCGGTCCGGCCCGTACCGTCGCCGGCGTGTCCCCGCCGCCGGAGCGTGTCGTCCTGGTGACCGGAGCCGCGCGCGGCCTGGGGCTGGCGGTCGCGCGGCGCCGGCTCGCGCACGGCGATCGCGTGCACGTCGCCTGGCGCTCGTCCGCGGATCGCGCGTCGCTCCTGGAGCGCGAGTTCCCCGGGCGCGTGCACCGCGCCGACCTCGCGCGCGACGGGGACGCGCAGGCGCTGCTGCGCGCCGTCGTCGAGCGCGATGGCCGCGTGGACGCCCTGGTGCACGCGGTGGGGGACTACGCCGAGGGGCCGCTCGAGCGCGGATCCGTCGCGGACCTCGCGCGCCTGTTCGAGAGCAACGTCTTGACGGCCGCGCGCACCTTCGACGCGGCCCGCGTTGCGTTGCGCGCCGCGCGCGGCGCGGCCCTGTTCTTCGGCACGGCCGGGCTGGACGGGCTGCGCGCGCGGCGCGAGGCGGCGGCCTACGCCGCGGCGAAGTCGGCGCTGCTCGTGCTCGTGCGCTCGTGGTCCCAGGAGGAGGCGCCGCACGGCGTGCGCGTGAACCTGCTCTCGCCCGGCATCGTGCCGCACGAGCACGCCGCGCCCTCCACGCTCGACCCCGCGCGCCAGGCGCGCGTGCCGCTGGGCCGCGCCGGCACGCTCGACGACGTCGCGAACGCCGCGGACTTCCTGCTGTCCGACCGGGCGGGCCACGTCACGGGCGCGGACCTGCCCGTGGCCGGCGGCTGGCTCGCCTGATCGCCACCCGTGCGACGGCCGGGCTCACTGGCGCCGGTAGAGATCGCCGAGGAATCCGAAGCCGCGGATGACCGGGAGCATGTCGCCGAGCGCGTCGCGCTCGAGCACGATGTCGAACCTCTGGCCGTTCGGAGCCGTGTAGTAGGGGCAGTCGGGACCGGTGGCGAGCCTGCCGTTCAGGAGATCGGGGTACAGGTTCCAGCTGAACGGCGCGGTGTTGCGCCACTGCAGTTGTGGACCTGAGAAGCGGATCTCCCCGATGTGCCAAGGATTCTGGATCGGGTTGCGGTGGTACGTGCCCAGCACCTGGCCGAGGGTGATCTGATCCCACGGGGCGCCGGCCGTCGCGTAGCGCAGCGCCGAGTTGAGCGGCGGCAGCGCCGTCAGCAGCCGGCGGTGGAGTGCCTCGTGGAAGTAGTCGGCCTCGTAGCGGCCCACGAAGTCCGGCGGCCAGGTCGCGAGGTTGAACCACTGGTGCGGCGTGTCCTCGAGGCCGAACCCGGGGTACGTGCGGAACAGGTGGTGGAAGAACTCGTGCTGGAGCCACTGCGGCAGGTACACGGAGCGCTCGACGTCCGAGTACTCGCCGGCGCCCAGATGCGGCGGTTTGCGGACCAGCCAGCGGTCGTCGATGATGAAGAACGGCGAGCGCGAACCGGGACCGGTCCCCATTCCGCCCGTGATGAACTCGGTGGTCTGGAACGCCGGGTACTGCTCGGGGACGTGCGACGGATAGAGGATCCACCACCAGTCCGTCGCCTCGATCTCCGCCGCCGGAACGGAGGCGAACACCTGGTTGGCGTCGACGAGGCTGGCGTAGAAGTAGCCTCCGGATCCGACGCCGGCGTGCACGGGCAGGTTCACGGCCGGCAGCGACAGGATGCGCGTGTCGACCGCAAGCAGGCCCTGGGTCATCCTCAGCACGTGCTCCCGGAACAGCTCGAGCGAGTGGTGCACGACGCGGTGGTTGTCGGCCGTGACGCGCGGATCGAGCGCGTGCACCACGTGCACGCCGGTGCCCGCGGTCAGTTGCGCCAGGTTCTGGGGTTGGAGGCCGTTCGACTGGCCGACGACGAGCACGGTCAGCCGTGCCGTCCGCGGCGCCGGCGGCTGGCCCGGGTTCTGCACGCGCCACTGCGTCATGTCCGTCAACATGCGCAGCGCGTAGTAGCAGGGCGGCGTGCCGAGGAAGATGCCGAAGGGCTGGGTCGGCAGCGCGGCCCAGCTCGGATCGGCGACGGGGTGCGCCTGCCACAGCGCATCGAGCGTGGCCCGCGCGGCGGGGAAGTCGCGCGCCTCGTACTGCGCCCGGGCTTCGAGCAGTGCCTGCAGCGCGTGCACGTACTGCGGCGGGAAGTTCTGCAGGCCGTAGGGCGCGAGGAACGCACGCGCCGGATCCCAGGGTTGCGCGTTGACCTGCGGGCGGGGCGGGAGGCGCACGGCGCCGCCCTGGGCGACGGCGCGCGGCGCGACGAGGAGCAGGGCGGCGAGCGACAGTGCGGACGGGCGGGGAGTGCGACGCATGCGATGGATCCTACGGGGGGCTGGCGCCGGGCGGGCTCCCCGCCTGGAGTCGGCGCGAGCGACCGGACCGCAGACGGGGCCCGGTCGCGCCCGGGCACGCCCGGAAAGCCTTGCACGAACCCCAGCAGCCCAGCGCGCATCCAGGAGCGCGCAATCCTCGGCGGGGCGCCCGGTCTCAAGCGCCCGGTCGCGGGCGGCCGATCCCCTCCATCGTTCCCGAACGAGCCGCACGCCCGTCCGGCCGCCGAGCCCGCGCCCTCCCGGCGTTTGACTCCGAGGCCGCGCCGGGTTTCCGTGTCCGGTTCCTCGGGCACGCGCCCAGGCGCCCGACGAGCCCCCACCCACCATGCCCGAGTTCCAGACCGTCGAGTTGAAGGGCAGCGGGCAGGGCCTCTTCTCCGCCGAGGACATCGAGCGGATGATGCGCGCGGAGTTCGACCGCGCGCAGCGCCACGGATTCCCGCTCGTGGTGATGCTGGTCGCCGTCGACCGCCTCGACCAGCTCCAGGACCTGTACGGCTGGGAGTCGCGCGACGAGATCCTGCGCGCCGTCGTCGCGATGCTGCGCGCGTCGCTGCGCGACAGCGACCTCCTGGGGCTGACGCAGGACGACCGCATCCTGATGGTCTTCCCGCACACGACGCCGGAATCGGCCGGGTTGCTGGCGCGGCGCATCCTCGCGGGCGCGCGCAAGATGCGCTTCGACCGCGACGGCCGCACGCTGCGCGCCTCGCTCAGCATCGGCGTGGCGAACAACCGCCAGGAAGGCGAGCTGTCGTTCGAGACCCTGGTCGCGGTCGCTGAGGACGGCCTCTCGGTCGCGGACGCGTCCGGCGGGGACCGGCACGTCGAGACCGAGCTCTACCAGCTCTACGAGCGCAAGCGCCAGGCGCGCGCGCGGACGCGCGCGGCGCAAGGGCTGCCCGAGGCCGAGCCCGAGCGCATCGTCGCCTCGGTGCCGCCGCCGTCGGATGCCGCGCCCGCCAAACCGTCCGGCCCGGTGCTGTCGCCCGACGATCCGATCGGCCAGGCGCTGCTCGAACTGCTCGCTGCGCAGGGACTGGATCCCTCGCACCTGCTCGAGCTCGATCCGCGCGCGGCGGCGGACGCCATCCGGCGCGCCAAGGCGCAGCGTCGCGAGCACCCGCCCGCGGCCGCGCCCGCGGTCAGCCAGAGCGACCGCGACGCGCAACTCGAGAACCTCGAGCGGCGCATCGCCAAGCTGACCCAGCTCCTGGGCATGACCGAGGACGAGCTGCGGCGCGTGTCGGCCCTCAAGGGCGTCGACTTCGGCCTGCCCTCGATCTTCAAGACGGTGCAGGGGCTGCAGGGCAGCGAGGCCCAGTTCGAGCGCAAGAAGGAGATGATGCGCACGATCCTGGAGGCCAACCTGGAGCTCAAGCGCGAGTTGGAGAAGAGCGGCCCGTAGACTCTGGCCCCCATGAGCGCAGCCCAGAAGAGCGACGAGCCCCGCCCCAAGGACCACGGCGTCTTGTACCTGGGCGTGGACCTGGGCACCTCGCGCACCTCGGTCGCCGCCAGCAACGGCGTGCGCACCACCATCAGCTCGCACGTCGGCTATCCGCGCGACGTCGTCGCGCGCAAGCTGCTGGGCAAGGACATCCTGTTCGGCGACGAGGCGGTCGAGCACCGGCTGTCGCTGAAGTTCTACCGGCCGCTGGCGGCGGGCGTGCTGAAGCACAGCCAGAAGGCCGAGGCCGACATCGAGGGCAACCTGAAGGCCGCCGCGGACCTGATCCGCGAGATCATCCGCCGCGCACAGGCGCGCGCCGACGAGCTGGTGTACGCCGTGATCGGCGTGCCCGCGCAAGCCGCGATCCACCACAAGGAGGCGATCGTCAAGGCCGCGCGCGAGTCGATCGACGCGGTGATGCTGTGCTCTGAGCCGTTCGCCGTCGCCTACGGGCTCGACATGCTCGACGACGTG
Organism: uncultured Planctomycetaceae bacterium; assembly: GCA_964552795.1. Lineage (GTDB taxonomy): Bacteria > Planctomycetota > UBA1135 > UBA1135 > JAEUHZ01. The sequence continues at coordinate 24,457 of CAZKIO010000007.1, read as the reverse complement.
CTGGTGGTCGACATCGGCGCCGGCACGACCGACCTGTGCCGGATGCACGGCACGATGCCCGAGGACACCGACCAGCTCACCAACACCTTCGCCGGCGACTTCGTCGACGAGAAGCTGAGCCAGCTGATCCGCGCGAAGCACCCCGAGGCGCAGTTCACGGTGCGCATGATCCGCGAGATGAAGGAGCGCCACGCCAGCGTCTCGGACGCCATGCCGCCCGCGATCGTCGAGCTGCCGGTGGCCGGCAAGCCCACGCGGTTCGACATCTCGGCGGAGCTGCGCACGGCCTGCCGCGCGATCGTCCCGCCGATCGTGGAGGGATTGTCCGAGCTGATCGCCAGCTTCGACCCCGAATTCCAGCACCGCCTGAAGAACCGCGTGCTGCTCGCGGGCGGCGGCAGCCAGATCAAGGGCCTGGACCTGGCGCTGGAGGAGGAGATGCGCCAGCGCCTGGGCCACGGGCGCGTGATGCGCATCGACGAGCCGGTCTACGGCGGCGCGAACGGCGCGCTGAAGATCGCGCACGACATGCCGGCGGACTACTGGGAGAAGCTGAAGTAGCGCGCGGCGCTACTGCGCGAGCTCCAGCGTGAGCAGCGCGTAGCTGGTCGCCAGCATCGGGTTGCCCTCGTACCAGCGCGGGGAGTTCTCGTTGACCCACGCGCCGTCCGTCTTGCGCTGCAGCCCCAGGAGGCGCCCCGCCAGCTCCGCGCGCCAGCGGTGTTCCTTGCCGTGCGCGTCGACGATGGTCTCGGTCCCGAACAGGTCCAGGGCCTTCGCCATCGTGTGGTAGTAGTAGAAGAGGCCCTGGTACGCGGCGGTCGGATCGGGGCCGGCCTCGAAGCCGGGATTGACGTCGAGCGTCCAGTTCTTGCGCACCCACTCCCACGCGGCCTGCATGCGCGGATCGTCCTTGGGGAGGCCCGCGAAGATGAAGCCCTTGAGCAGCGCGTACGTCATCGAGCCGTACGAACGCGGCACGCGCTTGCCGTCGGCGAGCTCCACGTAGCCCGCGAACGACTGGCCGGGCAGGTACGCCGAGCCGCCGTCGTCGCCGCTGACGACGACCTTGTCGCCGTCGGGGATGCGCACGTCGTTCGACTCGGAGCGGTTCTGGCAGCGCTGCAGGAACTTCGCCGCGCGCCGGAACGCCTCGTGGTCCTTGGGCAGGCCCGACTCGTGCAGCGCCTCGAGCGCGAACTGCAGGTTCGAGAGGTCGGGCCGCTCGCCCGAGCCGTAGCCGATGCCGCCGTAGTAGGGGTCGTCGATCGAGTACCCGTCCTCCTCGCCGACCTGCAGCGCGATCAGCCACGCGCGCGCCTTCTCGATCGCGTCCTTGTGCGCCGGGACCTTGGCGCGCACGAGCGCCAGGATCGCGGCGGAGGTCGTGTAGTTGGCCGTCTTGCCGTCGTGGATCGAGCCGTCGTCCTTCTGCAGCGACAAGAGCCACGCGAGGCCCTGGTCGATGGCGGCCTGGATCTGTGCAGGCCGCGGCGCGGGCACGGCGAGCAGGGCGCCGACGCCCATCGCGGTCAGGCCCGCGTCGGGCTTGCCCGGCTGTCCGAAGCGACCGGCCTCGCACTGCGTGAGCAGGAAGCGCGCGCCGCGCTCGATCGCTGACTTGACGGCGGCGGCATCGGCCGTGACCGCGGGCGCCAGCGCCTTGAGGCTGGCCGGCGGCGGCGCGGGCGGCTTCAACGCCGGCGCGGCGCGGATCAGGAGCACGACGTTGCGCGCGGTCTCGGCCACCTTGCCGGCGGGGCCGTCCCACGAGCCGTCGACTCCGCGGCGCGCGAGCAGTTCGGTGACACGCGCGGCGAGCGCGGCCTGGTCGGCGGGCAGCTCCGCGTCCTGCCACGGCTCGGCGTCGGTCGCGAGGAACGCCATGGCCTTCGTCCACGCCGTCTTCGTGCTCGCATCGGCGTGCAGCGCGAGCGCGCCGGCCGCGGCGCGCGTCTGGCGCTTCGCCGCCGCCTCGTCGGCGCCCGCGTCACAGATCGCGCCGTCCGCGCGCTGGCGCGACACGAGGTACTGGAGCGCGCGCTCGACGAAGGGCCCGTCGATGCGCTGGTAGCGGCGGTGCGACTGGATCATCGCGCGCAGGACCCAGGCGGTGGTCTCGACGCTGGCGCCGTAGGCGCCGCTCTCGCGGTCCTGGCTGTTGCGCAGCCAGCGCAGCGACGCGTCGACGTCGCGCGAGAGATCCATGGTGGGCGCGGCGGCCGGGGCGGCGGGTTTGGCGTCCTCTGAGCGGGCGGGCGCGGCCAGGGCGAGCCAGGCCAGGGCAAGGGGCAACAGCAGTCGGAAGGCGGCGTTCATGGCGGGAATCCTAGCCTCCGGGGCGCACGGGGAAACCGGATCGGCCGCGACGGATCGCCGGGCGCCCCCTCAGCGCGTCGCGAGGGGCACAAGCCGCACCGCCGTCCCGTACGCCAGGATCTCGGCCGCGCCGTCGGCAATCTCGCAGGTCAGGAGCCGCAGACCCACGACGGCGTCCGCGCCGCGCGCGCGCGCCTCGGCCTCCATGCGATCGAGGGCCTGCTCGCGGCTCTCGGCCATCAGCTTCGTGTACTCCTCGATCTCGCCGCCCACGAGGTTCTTCATCCAGGCCGAGAGGTCGTCGTGCACGCGCGCGCCGCGCACGGTGTTGCCGCGCACCAGGCCGATGACGTCGCGGATGGTGCGGCCGGGGACCGTGTCGGTGGTCGTGACGATCATCGTTTCACGTCGCGGTAGGGGTCGAGGTGACGGGTCCGGGCGCGGATGCGCCACGCGCGGTAGGCGAGCAGCACAAGGCCCAGGGCGAGCAGGACGACGACGCCCGCGAGCGGCGGCTGCAGGCCGAAGTCGCCCAGCGCGCAGACCTCGCAGAACAGGAAGTAGACGCCCGAGAGCAGCACCAGCGCGAACCCCACGATCCACAGGGCGCGCGCCGGCGCCGAGACCTCGACTCGGAGGCGTTCCAGTTCGAGAGGCTCGGGCGGCGCGACTTCGCGCGCCAGGATCCCCAGGTGCCGCTGCGCCGCGACCTCGGCCGCCAGTGCGGGCTCGAGCGCCAGGCGCGCCTCGAACGCGGCGCGCGCCTCGTGCGCCAGCTCGCCGTCGACGTAGGCCATCGCCAGCAGCTCGTCGGTCGTCGGTTCGCGCCCGGAGCTCACATCCCACGCTCCCCGAGGAAGCCCTCGAACAGGTCCGCGGGCAGCCGCTCGCGCAGCCGCCGTCGGGTGTGGAACAGGCGCGACATCACGGTGCCCTCGGGGATCCCGAGCGCGGCGGCGATCTCCTTGTACGAAAGCTCCTGGAAGTGGCGCAGCACGATCATCTCGCGGTCCTTGGCCGACAGGCCGCGGAAGGCCTGCCAGAACGCGCGCGCGCGCTCGGAGCGCTGCGCCTCGGCGCCCGGCTCCTCGCTGAGGTCCGAGATCTCGAAGTCGCGGTCCTCGTCGGCGTCGCCTTCCAGGCGCGGCGCCGAGAGCGAGCGGGCGCGCTTCTCCGCGCGCAGGAAGCTGAAGCACGTGTTGCGCAGGATGCGGTGGAACCAGGGCAGGAACGGGTCGCCGTCGCGGTACGTGGCGCGCGCCTTGTAGACCTTCAGGAACGCCTCCTGCGACAGCTCCATGGCGTCGTCGGCCGAGCCCACGAGGCCGCGCGCGATCTGGAACGAGCGGCCGCGCAGGCGTTCGACCAGCGTGTCGAAGGCCTGCGCGTCCCCGCGCTTCACCGCGCCCATCAGGCGTGTCGCTTCGGCGGCCATGGCGTCCTCGCCATACCCCGCGTCCGCGCCGGCCTTCAGCGCGTCGGCCGGAAAACCCTCCGGCAGGCCGCGATCGCTCACGGACCGCCCTCCGCGCGCGCACGGCAGGCGACGGCCAGGGCATGACCTGCGGCCCGGCCGGCGGCGCCGGGCGGGCCCAGCCGCCGGCGCGCCTCGCGCAGGCCGGCGCGGCAGCGCATCCGCCACGCGGGATCCTGCAGCGCCGACGACAGCGCGGCGCGCACCGCCTCGACGGGCCCCGCGCCGTGGAAGCAGAATTCGGGCACCACGTCGCGGCCCGCGAGCAGGTTGACCGACGCGAAGTAGGGCGCGGTCAAGAGGTGGTCCTTGGCCTCGGCCGCGACGCGCGAACCCAGGCGGTACACGACCACCATCGGGAGCTCGTGGTGGAGGACGTCGAGCAGCACGGTGCCCGAGACCGAGAACGCCGCTCGGGCGCGAGCCAGCGCGGCGTGCAGGCCGCCGGTCTCGACGTGCGCCCAATCCGCGGCGCCGGCGCGCGCGACCTCGCTCCGGAGCAGCTCGGCGAGATCGGCACGGCCGTGCGGGATCCGCACGCCGGCGACGATCCCGTCCCGCACCAGCGGCGCGACCGCGCGCAGCATCCAGCCCAGGTTGCGCCGGATCACGCTGCGGCGGCTGCCGGGCAGGAGGACGAGATCGCGGCCGCGGTCGGGGTCGCCGCGCGGGACGTTCTCCAGCTCTTCCAGGATCGGGTGGCCCACGTGCGCCACGCGCACGCCCTGCGCGGCGAACCAGGCCGGTTCGAAGGGCAGGATCGAGAGCGCCAGGTCCACGGCCTCGTGGTAGCGCGCGACGCGCCAGGGAGCCCAGCCCCAGTACTGCGGCGTCACGAAGTGCACCACCGGCGTCGCGAGGCCGCGCGCGATGCGGCCCAGCGGCACGTGCAGCGCCGGCGAATCGACGGCCAGGAGCACGTCGGGACGCTCGCGCTCGATCGCGGATGCCGAACGCCGCAGGAGGTCGACGTACCACGGCAGTGCTCCGATCACGGCGCTGAAACCCATGCGCGAGGTGCGCACGGTGTCCTCGATCAGCTCGACGCCCGCCTCCGCGAGCCGCGAACCGCCCAGGCCGACGAAGCGCGGCGCCGGCGCGCCGGACGCGGCCACGCGGCGCTGCATCTCGCGCACCGCGTTCGCGGCGTGCAGTTCGCCGCTGACCTCCGCGCAGGAGACGAAGACGGTCAAGGGGCGCGCGCGCGGCGGGTCGCACGCCGGCACGGGCGCGGGTTCGGCCGAGGTCGAGAGCACGGCCGCGAACTCGGCCTGCAGCGCCTCGCGCCGCGCGAGGTACCGGCCGGCGCGGACCGGCAGCGCGACGAGATCGGCCGCCGCCGTGACGATCTCGCGGCGCACGAGCGCGCGCGCGCGGGCGGAGACCTCCGCCGGCGCCGCCGCCGCGGCCGGGGCCGCCGAGCCGAGCATGGCCTTCGACACGGCGCGCCAGGATACTGCGCGCGTGCTCCGGCTCATCGGCTACATCCTGGGCGTCTTCGCGCTCCTGTTCGTGCTGCGCATGATCCCCGGGATCGGCCGGGTCTTCGCGATCCCGTTCCTCGGCTTCTTCCTGTCCGCGGCGATCCTGAGCGCGCTCCTGGGCTGGTGGGCGAATCGGGCCGTCGAGCGGCGCCAGACCCGGCGCGTGATGCGCGAGTTCGGCGCGGTCGACACGCCCCACAACCAGGGCAAGCTCGGGGCGCTGCTGCTCGAACGGGGCCGGTTCCGCCAGGCCCTCCCGCTCCTCGAGAAGGCCGCGGCCGGCGAGCCCGGGTTCGCGGCGTGGCACTACCGGCTGGGCGAGGCGCGCCTGGGATCCGGGGACGCGGCCGGCGCGGTCGAGGCGCTGCGCCGCGCGGTCGCCGCCGATCCCGAGCACCAGTTCGGCGGCCCGTTCCTCGCGCTGTCGCGCGCGGAGCTGGCGCGCGGCGACGCGGCGGCGGCGCTGGCGGCGGCGGAGGAGTTCGAGCGCGCGCGCGGCGAGACCGCCGAGAGCGCGTACCGCCGGGGCCTCGCGCTGCGGAGCCTGGGCCGCCGCGACGAGGCGCGCGCGGCGTTCCGCGCGGTGGGCCCGGCGGCCGCGCGCGAGGCGCTGGGCCGGCGCCGCGCGGGCCGCGGCTTCGCGCTGCGGGCGTGGTGGCTGGCTCGGTTCTGACCCTCGCGCGTCCCGTCGCCGGAGCGGTCGGGGCTCCGAAACTCCGCCCTTTCCAGTTGCGCCGCGGCCGGCGCGCCGCAGCCGACCGATCCCGGAGAGGACCTGCAGCGGGGCCCCGCGGGATGCAGGCCGGCGCTACGGCGCGCGGCGCGCGAACACGGCGAGCGACAGCGCCAGGCACAGCGCGCTCACGCCCGCGAGCGGCAGCGCGAGCCGCGTGTCCAGCGCGTGCGCCGCGCCGATGCGCGCGAACACGTCGATGTCGGTCAGCCTGAAGATCGACCAGTGCGTCACGTCCTGGATCAGGTAGATCGAGAAGTGGAACACCGTGAACAGCAGCATCCCGAAGGCGATCGGCACGGGGTTGCTGGCCAGACACGACCACAGGAACGTGACCGCGTAGATCGCCAGGAGCAGCAGCGACTCGTGCGCCGCGCACAGCATCAAGGGGCCCAGCGGCATCGACTCGTGCACGTGGGCGAGCAGCCACGGCACGCTGAGCGAAGTCACGAACACCGGGACCACGGTGGCCAGCGCGCCCAGCAGCCAGCGCTCCAGCAGGAGGCGCCGGCGCGACAGCGGCCGCGCCAGCCAGAGCTCGAAGGTCCCGCGGTGGACCTCGCCCGCGACCGCCCCCATCGCGAACACCACGCCCGCCAGCGTGCCGACGGTGTTCGCGCCCTTGAAGAAGTGCTGGCCGTTCACGTAGGCGGTCACGCCGCCGACGCCGATGCGGTCCACGATCGCCTTCAGGGATTCCATCGGCGCCATGTCGCGCAGGGCCTCGATGTTGTCCTCGAACTCCGGCCAGAACAGGATGGCGCCGACGAGCAGCGCCTCCAGCACGACGCAGTAGGCCAGCGCGCCCGCGGCGTAGAAGCGCAGTTCGCGGCGCATCAGCAGCCCTCGACCCCGTACAGCTCGCGGTACAGCTCGTGCAGGGAGAGCTTGCCGTACTCGACGGAAACCGGCGCCGGCAGGTTGGGGACGGCGCAGGCCGCGGCCAGGAACGCGCGCGGGTCCTCGCGCTCCAGGTGGACGCCGAAGCGCTCGTCGTCGCGCACGACGCGCGCGCCGGGAACGGCCGCGAGCGCGCGCTCGATCGCGGCGAGGTCCGCCGCGGGGTCGTAGGCGAGGCGCAGGAAGCGGCGCGCGCGGCGCGCGACGGACGCGGCCGTCTCGTCGGCGATCTTGCGGCCCGCGCCCAGGAACACGAGGCGGTCGCAGGCGCGGTCGACCTCGCCCAGGTGGTGCGAGGAGAGCAGCACCAGCGTCCCGGCGCGTGCGTCCTCGGCGAGCAGGTCGAGCACCGCGCCGCGCTTGGTCGGATCGAGGCCCTCGGTGGGCTCGTCCAGGATCCGCACCGGCACGCGCGGCGCCAGCGCGGCCGCGAACAGGAGCTGGCGCTTCATGCCGTGCGAGTACGTGCGCACGCGCGCCTCGAGCGGAAGCCCCAGCGCCCGCGCCGTGTCGACGGCGCGCGCGAGAGCACCGTCCTCGCGGCCGCGGAGCAGCCACGCGAGGTGCTCGCGGCCGCGAAGCTCGCCGTAGAGCGCGATCTCGCCGGGCGCGTACGTGCAGCGCCGGCGGATCGCGGTGCCGTCGCCGGAGAGCGCGACGCCGGCGACCTCCGCGCTGCCCGCGTCGGGGCGCGTCAGTCCGACCAGCATGCGCAGGAACGTGCTCTTGCCGCTGCCGTTGGGTCCCAGCAGGCCGACCACGCCGCCCGGCCCCAGGTCGAGGTCGACGGGGTGCAGCGCGACGTTCGCGCCGAAGCGCCGCGTCAGTCCGCGGGATGCGACGCGCGGCGCGTGCGCCAGGATCGGCGGGGAGGCAGGCATCGGCTGGACGGCCGGCGCAGCCTGCGGAGAATGCGGCGGCCGTGCAAGCTCTCGAAGTCCTGAAGCGCGACGCCCTGGGTCGCGTCGAACGCCTGGAACTGGGCGGCCGCGCCGTCGTGCGCCGCGTGGCGACGGGTGGCCGCGCGCCCTTGTCGCGCTGGATCGCGTGCCGGCTCCTGGCGCGCGAGCGGCGCGCGCTGGAGGCGCTTGCCGGGCTGGCGGGCGTGCCAGAGCTCGTGACCGGCGGCGCCGGACGTCGCGACGAACTGGTGCGCACCTGGGTCGCGGGCGCGCCGCTCTCGCGCGCGGCTGCGCTGCCCGAGGACTTCTTCCAGCGCCTCGACGAGCTGGTCTTGGCCCTGCACGCGCGCGGCGTGTGCCACAACGACCTGCACAAGGAGCCCAACGTGCTCGTGGGCGACGACGGGTTCCCGGCGCTGGTCGACTTCCAACTCGCCAGCGTGCACCCGCGCGACAGCGCGCTGTTCCGCTCGCGCGCGCGCGAGGACCTGCGGCACGTCGAGAAGCACCGCCGCCGCTACACGCGCCACGGCCGCGGTCCGCGCGGCGTGGAACAGCAGGGGAGCGGCGCAGGCATCCGGCGCTCATGGCTGGCGCGCGCGTGGCGTCGCGCCGGCAAGCCCGCCTACGTGTTCGTCACGCGCGTACTGCTGCGCACGCGCGACGGCGCGGATCCGCAGCGCAGTTCCAGCGGCCCGTGGCCGGTGTGGACGGCGCCCGTCGGTCCGCGGCCGCGGGCCGGCTAGAGGATGTCCTCGCGGTACACCGGCCGGCGGCGCGCCCCGGCGTCCTTCCTGTGCGTCACGATGCGCCACAGCTCCTCGGGCCCGACGATGGCGAGGTACTCGCGCTCGCCGGCGGTCGTGCGCAGCCGGATCCGGCCCGCGACGAGACCGACCAGGCGCTTCGACCGCTCGTCGCCGGCGACGGGATAGGAATACACGCCGGCGCCGACCTGGTCGTCGGCGCCCGCGAGGCGCGCGGGCACGTCGGTGACGAGGCCCAGCACGCGCGGATCGTCGGCAACCTTGACCTCGGCCTTCCAGCCGCCGAGCGCGTCGCGGCCGTAGACCCACAACACGTCGCCCGCGCGCGGCTGGCGGAAGTCGAGGCGCACGTCGGGCAGGCGCAGCGGCGTGTCGGCGGTGCACAGCACCGGGCCCACGGGCTCGATGATGCTCTTCTCGATGTTGGGGCCGTCGCCGTACCAGGCGGTGATCTGGATGGGGCCGGCGCGCGCCGTGCGGCCCAGGAACACGAGGCCGTAGTCCGTGGCGACGCCCAGCTCCTCGCCGCCGCGCGTGTGCACGGTGACCGTCGGATCGGACAGCGTGCGCACGCCGGCGCAGGCCGGCAGCGCGGCGCACAGCGCGAGAAGCAGGAGGGCGCGCGTGGTGGAGCTCATTCGAAGCGGCTGAACCATTCGCGGAAGCGGTCGTTGTCGGGATCGAGCTCCATGGCCAGGCCCGCCTGCGCCTTGGCCTGCGGGTGCGCGAGCTTGGGCCCGTCCGCGTCCGGGTCGGCTTCGATCGAGGCGCCGCTCCCGCTGGAGGGCCGGCGGCCGGGACCGCCCGTCAACCCGACCTCGAGGCGCGAGAGCTCGTAGCGGAACGCCGCCGAGAGCGGGTCCTTCTCGATCGCGATGCGGAAGTCGGAGAGCGCCTTGTCGCGCTTGCCGGTGGCGGCCAGGGCGCGGCCGCGCGCGGCCCACGCGCGCGGATCGTCGGTGCCGCCGTCGATCGCGGCGTCCAGGTCGTCGAGCGCGCCCTCGAAGTCGAGCTGGCGCACGGCGAGCAGGCCGCGCTTGAGGCGCGCCTTGGGCCCTTCGATCGGGATCTGCGCCACGAAGTCGCGCCATTCGCGCTCCAGCGCCTCGACGTCCTTCACCTTGAGCTTCTTGAGCAGGTAGTCGCGGATGTCCTTGGGCGCCACGATGCGGCCGGTGCCGCCCATCTCGGGCACGGCGTTGCCGACGTTCTCGACCGTGTAGGGGATGCCCTTCTCGAGCGTGTAGAGACCCTTGAAGAACTTGTCGAAGTTCTTCCGGTGCTTGCCGTCCTGGTAGCCGTTCAGGAAGTACACGAACGACCAGGCGTGCGCGTACTGGAACCCGTCGAACTGCTCGCGGGTGAGCATGAACAGGTCCTCCAGCTTCGTGAACGGCCGCGCCGCCTGGCTCGCGGGCGCGGGCTTGTTCGACTTCGTCTCGCCCGTCGTGACGCCCTCGTTCTTGAGCGCCTGCTGCACGGTCAGGACGCGGTCCATCTGCAGCTCGCCCGGCTCGATCTTGAGCTTGCCGCGCTTGTCGCGCGTGATCTTCGAGGAGCCGAAGTAGTCGGCGACGGCCTCGTTGAGCCAGATCTGCGGCAGGTACTGCGGGTCGATCAGGAACGTCAGGAGGTGCGTGCACTCGTGCAGCGCGACCCAGTCCGAGCGTGCCGGCTCGGCGTAGTCGTGGAAGAAGTTCAACGACTTGTCCATGGGCGAGAAGAACCCCAGGACGGCCGGATTGCCCGGGTTGGCGAGCTTGTGGAAGTCCTCGTAGCTCTTGTAGACGTTCACCTGCATCTTCGCGCGCTTCAGGCTGGGCGGCGGGTCGATGCCGATGCGATCGTCCATCAGCGTGTAGTAGGCCTCCATCAGCTCGCAGTAGTAGTCGAGCAGCTCGGGCGACGTGTTCGTGCGCAGGGAGAAGTGCGCGGTGTCCTTCTGCCAGGCGTTGGACCAGTCGGCGTGCTGGGCCAGCTCCTCCATCCGCTTCTTGCTCTTCTCGTGCTGCTTGCGCAGCTCCTCCGTGTAGGCCGGAGCGGACATCCAGCGGCCGCGGTACTTGACGTAGCCCTGCGCCAGCTTGGCCTTCTCGTCGTCGTTGGCCGGCACGTAGTCCGACATGTCGCCTTCGATCTCGACCGACTGGACCAGCGACTTGTCCTTGAGGACGATCTCGCCGTGCTCGAACTCCAGGCGGTAGCCGGCCTGGTGCTCGCGCGCCTTCCTGGGCGACAGCACGCGCCCGTCCTGGGTCAGCACCCGGTCGGCGAGGGCCTGCGGCGCGCAGAGCGCCAGCAGCACGAGCGCCCCGCCGCAGACGCGCATCGCGCTCACTTGACGAAGTCCTTCCAGGCCGCTTCCAACTCGTCGAAGTCGATCCCCAGGAAGGCCTCGGTCACGGCCTGATCGAGGTCGCCCGACAGCGCCAGCACGCGGAAGTAGTTGTCGAGGATGCCGTCCCACGCGTCGTTCCAGCCCTTGGCGTTGGACTTCTTGCCGGTGCGCAGGAAATAGATCAGCGACCAGCCCTGCGCGTAGTTCTGCCCGCCGCCGACGTTCCACTTGTTCTGGCCGTAGTACTCGGCCTGCGTCAGGCGCACGAAGTCCTTGAGCGGGATGTGCTCGTTCTTGCGCACCGCCTCCTTGATCGTGTCGCGGCGCCACAGGTTCGTCTTCAGCGTGAAGCGGCGCATCTTGTACTCGTAGCCGCTGTAGAAGTCGCCCGTGCCCTCGTTGTACCAGCTGTGCGGGCTGATGTTCCCGTACAGGTAGAAGATGTACTGGTGGAAGGCCTCGTGGTTCAGGACGATCCACGTGTCGTTGCGGCCGCCGCCGGCCTGGTCGTCGTAGATCACGAGTTCGCGCGCGGCCGCGCTCCAGTAGCCCGCCGATCCGGGCGGCCCGCCGTAGCTGTGGTACTGGCCCTGGTCGTTGAACACGCGCACGACGCTGCAGCGCGACAGTTCGCGCGGGTCGGCGTCGCCGAAGATGGCCTTCATCGCGCGCTTCTCGGCCTCGCGTTCGGCCTTCTTCCGGGGATCCTCGTCGCCCGTGCGCGCCGCCTCGCCGGCCTCGCGCAGTTCCTTGGCCTTGTCGGCCGGGTAGTCGACCTCGTAGATGGCGCGGATCGCCTCCAGCCGCCCGCACAGCTCGTCGATGAACGCCTTGTCCGTGTGCGGCGAGACCACGAAGTAGTTCGGCGTCTCGTACATCTGCCAGCCCTTGCCGAGCGCGTCGACGATGCCCTGCAGGCGCACGCGCTCGCGGTCCCGGATCGGCGCGTCGGCGCCCAGCTTCTCGGGCCCGGCTGCGACCTCGACGGCCATGAACGACTTGGCCATCTGCTGGTAGACGTTCTCGTACTTCGACCACTTGCTGCGGCTGCCGGGGCCCGTGCCGACCATCGCGATGTCGAGGTCGGGCGAGAGCTGGAACTGCGCCGCGTACACGCGCTGGCTGGTCTTCTCGTCGCCGGGCGTCGTGAACTGGTACTCCACCGCCGGGATCTTGCGGACGCTGAATTCCTTCTCGCCGTCGGCCTTCAGCGTGCCGCCGTTCTCGACCTCGCCGCCCTTCTGGATCCACTCCTGGACGTTCTTGAGCGGCTTGGGTCCGCGGCGCGCGCCGGACTTCTCGTCGCCCTCGACCTTGCGGCGGTCGAACTTCAGCAGGAAGAACTGCAGGAACACGCGGTCGCCCGGCCCGCTGCCCGTGATGACGTACTTGACGATGGGCGGGTCGAACTTCGCCAGGAGGTGCGGGTCGCCCGGTTGCGGCGGGATCAGGTCCCAGTCCGCCGGCGTCTTGATCTTGAACCCCAGCTCGGCGCGCTCGTAGGACTGGCCGACCTTGGGGGCCTGGGCCAGCGACGCAGGAGCGGCGAGGAGTATGGCGCCGGCCAGGGCCAGCGCGCGGGCGTAGAGGGCGATCATGAGCGGGTCTCCCGGATGGGTCCGGTGCTGCGGGGCAGCGGAAGGCACAAGCCCTCCGCCATGAGACACGTGCCCCGCGGGGGGTGCAAGGGAGGGCATCGCGGTGGTTGGCAGGGACGCCGAGACCTTACAAACTGTCCGCACGCCGAGCGCGTAGCGCGCGCATCCGACGACGCGGCCCCTCTCCCTGTGGCGCGCGCGTCCCGGCTCAGGTCCCCGTCCGCCGCCTCGCAACGAGTCGGCATCCAGCCCCATGCGACCCATCCACGCCCTCGTCCTCGTCGCGGTCCTCGCGCTCGGCCTGCTCGCGGCGCTCTTCCTCTGGACCGGCAAGGGCGGTCCGTCGCAAGGCCTCGACGCGCTCGACCGCCGCTCACCGGCCGAGATGCCGAAGGGCGAGCCCGCCGACCTCGCCGCGGTTCCGGGCGGCGGCGCGCCCGAGCGCGAGGTGCCCGCGGCGGTGCCCGGCGATCCGGCGCGCGCTTCGACCGCTCCCGCCGACGCGGCGACGCGGCGCGTCAGCGGCCGCGTGGTCGACGAGTCGGGCGTGCCCGTGCGCGGCGCGACGGTGTACGCCGCGGCCGGCGGCGGGATGGACGAACTGGCGCTCGACGAGGTCGATCCGGCGGAGGCCTTCTGGTTCCAGCGCGTCGAGACGCGGACCGACGCGCAGGGGCGTTTCGCGCTCGACCCGCGCCTGTCCAACCAGGTGCGCCTCGCGGTGCGCGCCGCGGGCTTCGCGCCCTTCGACGCCGAACGCGCGATCTCCGCCAGCTCCGGCGACGTGGGCGATCTGGTGGTGCAGCGCGGCGTCGTGCTCGAGGGCCGCGTGATCGACCACGTCGGCCGTCCCGTCGCGGGCGCCGAGCTGCGGCGGCGCCGCGCGGGCGCCAGCCCGTTCCTGATGTTCGCAGGCGGCGGCGGCGCTCTCGTCGCGCGCACGGACGCGGCCGGCAACTTCAAGGTCGACCAGCTCGCGGCCGGACCGTGGATGCTGCGCGTGACCTCGGATGCGCACCCCGACAAGGACGAGACCGGCGAGGCGCCGCGCGCGGGCGACGTGGTGCGCGGCCTCACCTTCCAGCTCGAGGAAGGCTTCGAGATCGCCGGCCACGTCTCCGGCCTGCCGCAGCCGCCGCCCAAGGGCTTGCGCGTCGTCGGCATGCCGCGCGGCGCCGGCGATTCCGGCGGCGACTTCGCGCCGCCGTTCCTGGGCGGGCAGCGCAGCGCGGAACTGGCCGCCAACGGCACGTTCGTGCTGCGCGGATGCCGGAAGGACGCGCGCTACCGCCTGAACCTGCGCGAGGGCACGGGCCTCTCGTTCCGCAGCCCCACGCGCTCGGCCAGCGTCGAGGCCGCGGCGGGCGAGCGCGGGATCGAGCTCGTGTACCGCGCCGAGACCGGGCTGGTGTTCCAGGCGGTCGACCAGCGCACGGGCGCGCCGGTCACGGACATGTCGGTCAGCGCGGGCGGCAACTGGGCGATGCCGCTCGTGGACGAGAAGAACCATCCCGTGCGCAATTTTCCCGAGGGCCGCGTGCGCTACGGCGGCCTGCGCCTCGCGCCCGGCGGCGACGCGCGCGCGACGCTGCGGATCGAGGCCGCCGGCTACGCGACCTACGAGCGCAAGGACCTGCAGCTCGTCGAGGGCCAGGACAACGACCTGGGCGTGATCCGGCTCGAGCGCACCTCGGTCGTGCGCGTGCTGGTGACGCGCGGCAGCGACGGCGCACCCGTCGTCGGCGCGCGCGTCGCGCTGGACGAGGTGCGCGGGGAGAGCGGCGGCGAGCGCGTGATGGCCTTCAGCGTCGGCGTGGGCGCCGGCCATGACGAGGAGATCACCTTCGGCGGTCCGGGCCAGGCGCAGCGCGGGCGCACCGACGTCGAGGGCCGCGTGACGCTCTCCAGCCTGCCCGGCAAGCGCGCGCGCATCACGGTGAACCACAAGGAGTTCGCGCCCTGGCGCGGCGAGCCCTTCGATCTGCCCGTCGGCGCCGATCTCGACCGAGAAGTGCGGCTCTCGGCGGGCGGCCACGTCGAGGTGACGGTGGTCGACCCGGCCGGCAAGCCCGTCGCGGGAGAGGCCGTCGAGCACCGCGCGCCCGGCGAGGAGCACACGGCGATGATGTTCGGCCCGGGAGCTGACAAGGTCAGCGACGCGGACGGCAAGCTCGTGCTGCGCAACGTGGCGGCGGGCGTCCACGGCTTCCGCCTGCGCTCGCGGGGCGGCCCGACGTTCTTCGGCGGCGGCGGCGGCGCGCTGCGCGTCAGCCGCAGCATCCGCGGGAACGGCGACGCGCCCGCCGAGGAGCCCTGGGTCGAGGTCACGGTCGGCGAGGGCGCGACCGCACAGGTCCGGCTGCAGGCGCCCGAGCGGGCCAGCGTCATCGGCCGCGTGCGCGAGGGCGGCCGCGCGCTGGCCGGCGCCACGGTCCGCCTGAAGGAGAAGGGCGGGATGGACCTGCCGTTCTTCAACGAAGGCCCCAAGGCCGACACGGACGCGAACGGCGAGTATCGGCTCGAGAGCGTGGCGCTCGGCGAGTACGAGCTGGTCGTCACGCACGCCGGACGCGCGATGCCGCACACGGCGGCGCTCACCTTGCGCTCGGGCGAGAACCGCGCGGACGTCGAGCTCTCGCTCTCGATCGTCGAGGGGCGCATCAGCGACGCCGAGGGCCAGCCGCTGGCCGGGATCCGCGTGCGCGCCGAGCGCGCGCAGGGCGACGGCGTGGTGCGCGAGTTCCGCTTCGCGATGGACACCGGCGATGGCGCGATCTCGTTCGGATCGAGCCCGGCGAGCGTCGTGACCAGCGGCGAGGACGGCCGCTACAGCCTGCGCGGCGTGCAACCCGACGTGGAGTTCTCGGTGGTGGCGACGGGGCCCGACGTGCAGCGCGGCGCGAGCGAGCCCCTGCGGGTCGCCGTCGATCAGACCAAGCGCAACGTGGACCTCGTGCTGCAGCGCGGCTGCGCGCTCGAGGTGCTCTGCAAGCGTCCGGGCGGCGCGGCGGCCACGCCCTGCGAGGTGCGCGCCGAGTTGCAGGACGACGAGGGCGGCGACACCAAGGTCGAGATCACCAACGGCCAGGGCCGCGCGCGCTTCCAGGGGCTGAAACCCGGTCGCTGGCGCGTCACGGCCCGCAACCTCGAGACCAGCCCCGGGGAGCGTTCCGGTCCGCAGGTCGAGGAGACCGTGGACCTCGCGGTCGGACCGCAGAAGCAGGCGACGCTGGTGGTGCCCGGAACCTGATCCGGGGCCAGGGCGCGCTCGGTTAGGCTGGAACGGAGCGTGGCTCCGTCCCGCCGATCGCATGCGCTCGATCCATCTCCTCTTCCTCGCGGCGCTCTTGTGCGCGCTCGTCGCCGGCCTGTGGACGGTCGTCGGCGCGAGCGGGCGCGGCGTCGCGGCCGGCGATCGGACCGCGAACGCCGACGGCTCCGCGCACGCGCTCGATCCGGGCGATGCGCCGCGGGCCGCCGAGGACGTGTCGGGGAACGCGGCGCCGGGACGCGTGCCCGTCGCGGCGGAACCGGCCCCGCCTGACCCGGCTCAGGCCGCCGCCGAGGCGCGGCGCCGCGTGCACGGCCGCGTCACCCGCCCGGACGGCACGGGCGCGGCCGGCGCGCGCGTGTGGGCTTCGACGAGCGAGTTCTGGGCGCGCCTGCCCCTCGACCTGGAACCCGAGGCCCTGCCCGCGCGCTGGATCCGGGTCGAGCGCACGACCGCGGACGAGGAGGGGCGCTTCGAGTTCGTGGACCTCGAACCGGGACGGCTGCGGCTCGCCGCGCGCGCGCCCGGCTTCGCGCCGGCGTACCGCGAGGGGCTCGAGGTTCCGCGCCGCGACGAGGTCGAGCTCGCCGACGTGCGCCTGGAGCCGGGCGTCGCCGTCGAGGGCGCGATCGTGGGACCCGACGGCCGTCCGGCGGCCGGCGTGCGCATCCTGATCGCGGCCGACAGCCTGGTGCGCGGGGGCGGCCTCTCGATTCCCGGGCGCGGCGCGGACGCCGGCGCGTCGGACGCGGAGGGGAAGTTCCGCGTGGACGAGCTGGCGCCCGGGCCGTGGCACCTGCTGTTCCTGGGCGACGACGCCGCGCTGGCCGAGGCGGAGGGGCGCACGGAGCGCGCCGGCGAGGTGGTGCGCGGTCTCGTCGTGCGCCTCGAGGCCGGCGTCGCGATCACCGGCCGCGTGCTCGTCGAGGAGGGCGCGCTGCCCGACGGCCTGCGCGTGCAAGCGCGCCAGGGCGGCGCCGGCCGCGAGGGCGAAGACGAGTCGGGCGCCGAAGAGGCGCACGGCCCCGGCGTCGAGGCGCGTCCGCGCACGGCGCTGGTCGGCGCGGACGGCGCGTTCGCGATCCACGGGCTGCGCGCGGGCGCGGACTACCGCATCACGCTCGCGCAGCGGCGCGGCGAAACCTGGCGCGGCCTCTCGGGCTTCAAGGCGCGCGACGCGCGCGCGCCGGCGTCCGGGCTCGAGCTGCGCATGCGCCCCGACGCGGCGCTCGTCCTGCGCGTGGTCGACGACGCGACGGGCGCGCCGGTCGAGGAGTGCGTCGTGTGGGCCGGCTCGGGACGCCTGCGCGTCCTGCGCGACGAGAAGAACGAGGTGCAGCGCCGCTTCGAGGACGGCCGCGTGCGCTACCCCGATCTGCCGACGGCGCCGAATTCCAAGCCGATCGTGCTGCGCGTGTCGGCCGCCGGCTACGCCGACGAGGAGCGCAAGAACCTGCGGATCGCGCCCGGCTCCGACCTGGACCTGGGCGAGGTGCGGTTGAAGCCCGAGAAGCGCGTCACGGTCCTCGTGCTCGACGACGCGGGCCAGCCCGTGCCCAACGCGCGCGTGCTGCTCTCCGCGCGGCCGCTGACGCAGCTCATGGCCTGGTCGCGCTACCCGCCCGAGCAGGACCTGTGGGGCGAACTGCAGGCGCGCTTCGCGCGCACGGGCCCCGACGGCCGCTGCGTGTTGTCGAGCCTGCCGGAGACGAGCGCGCTGGCGATGGCGAGCGCGCGCGGGTTCCTGCCCAGCGAGGCGGCGACCGTGATGCTGGCGAAGGACCGCGACATCGCGGTCGAGCTGCGGCTGCGGCGCGGCGCCACGGTCCGCGTGCGCGTGAGCGACGGGCAGGGCCGTCCGGTCGCCGGGGTGCCGGTCGGGCACAAGCTGCCGCGTCGCGCCGGCGAGAGCGAGGAGGAGCGGGAGGACGCGCGCTCGACCGCGGCGGACGGCGAGGTGCGCTACGAGTCGCTCGAGCCGGGCGTGCACGCGTTCCGCGTCGAGCAGGAGGGCGGCGACGCCGCGTGGTGGAACGAGGAGGAGCAGAACGCGCCGCCCGAGGCGCCGTGGTTCGAGGTGAACGTCCCGGCCGGCGCAGGCGAACTGACGGTCGACCTGGTTGCCCCGCCGCGCGGCACGCTCACCGGCGAGGTGCGCGAGGGCGGGCGTCCGCTCGAGGGCGCGATCGTGAAGCTCGTGCCGCACGTCGAGGGGCGCGGACAGGGCTGGACCTGGGCCGGTGCCGGCGCCGACCCGTTCACGGCGACGACCGACCACACCGGCGCGTACCGCATCGAGGCGCGGCGTTGCGGCGAGTACCTCGCGCTGGTCACGCACTCCGAGCGGCGGATGGCGGCCGAGTTCCGCGTGCACGTGACGCCCGGCGAGTCGCGCGTGGACTTCACGCTCGACGTCAACGGCATCGAGGGCCGCGTGGTCGATCCCGGCGGCATGCCGATCGTCGGCGTGGAGATCTCGGTCGACCGCGCCGAGCCGGGCCTGGAGATGGAGCCCCCGCACCAGATGGTGGTGGCCGAGGACGATCGCGGCAACCCCAGCATGACCTGGCGCCAGCGCGGGCCGCGCGCGGCGCGCACCGACTCCGCGGGGCGCTACGTGCTGCGCGGCCTCCTGGAGGAGACGCCGTTGCACGTCGCCGCCAACAGCCCCGACGCCGAGCGACGCGTGCTGGAGCCGATCACGCTGGCGCCGGGCGAGATCCGCCGCAACGCCGACTTCGTGCTGCGGCGCGCGGGACGCATCCAGGTCTCCCTGGGCGGCTCGCTGGGGGACGGGAGCTGGTATCCCGTGCACGTCCTGGAGCGCGACGGGCAGGAGCTGCGGCGCGTGCGCATGTCGTGGATGGCCAACTGGAACCGCAACGAGACGATCGGCTCGCTGGTGCCCGGCCGCTACGTCGTGCGGCTCCTGCGGCGCGACCAGCAGGGCGCGGAGACCGTCCTCTCCGAAACCGAGGTCGACGTCGAGGTCGGCCAGGCCTCGACCGTGGCGCTGCAGGTGCCTTGAGCGCGCCGTCGCGTATCCTGCCCGCGTGAGAGCCAGCACCAACGGTCGCGCCTACGACGCCGTCCTGATCGACCTCGACGGCACGCTGCTCGACGAGAGCGGCGCCGTGCACCCCGACAACGCGCGCGCCCTGCGCGGGATCGAGGCCGCCGGCGGCCGCGTGATGATCGCGACGGGGCGTTCGACGGTCTCGGCGCGCCCCGTGGTGGAGGAGCTGGGCCTCGCGACGCCGGCGATCGTGTTCAACGGCGCGGGCCTGTGGTGCCCCGTGCGCCGGCGGATGCTGGAGGAGCGCATCCTGGGCACGCGCACGCTGCAGCGCGCGCTGGCCTACGGCGCGCGGCGCGACCTCCTGACCGTCCTGATGACCAACGACCGCAAGTACTCCACGCCCCCGCGCGCCGACCAGGAGATCCACGCGCTGCGCGGACTGCACGGCCTGGAAGTGCGGCCGCGCGCGGAGCTCGCCGCCGAGTTCGTGATGCGCGTGACGTTCTTCTCGGAAGAGCACGCGACCTCGGCGGACCTGTTCGACGAGGTCGAGCGCGAGGTCGGCTGGCCGGTGTACCTGACGCACTTCCCGCTGAACGCGCTGCCGATGCACCGCGAGAGCCGCATGGCGGTCCTCGACCTGCACCCGCCCTGCCGCGGCAAGGGCGAGGGACTGCGCGCGCTGCAGGACCTGTACGGCATCCCGCCCGGGCGCGTGGTCGCGATCGGCGACGCGACCAACGACATCCCGATGATGGAGGGCGCGGGCCTCGCCGTCGCGATGGCGGACGGGATGCCCGAGGCGCTCGCCGCGGCCGACCGCGTGATCGGCGACAACGACGGGACGGCGATCGCGGAGCTGCTCGCGGAATTGTTCCCGGGCGCGGACTGAGGATCCGCGCGGCTCAGTCCGGCTTCCCGCCCTTCTTCTTCGCGGGCGCGGGCTTCGACTCGGCCTTGGGCGCGGCGGCCGGCTTGGCCGCCTCGCCCTTGGCGGGCTCCGACTTCGTGGACTCCGACTTCGTGGACTCCGTCTTGCCCGCGTCCTTGCTCGGGCTCTCGCCGGCGGCCGTGTCGGCCTTCTTGCCTTCGGCGTACGACTTCGAACGGTAGTCCGTCAGGTAGAAGCCCGAGCCCTTGAACAGGAACCCCGCGCCCGCGCCGATGCGGCGCTCGAGCTTGGGCTTCTTGCAGGCGGGGCACTTGCGCTTGGGGGACTCGGTGATGGCCTGGAAGATCTCGTGCGCCGCACCGCAGGCGCCGCAGACGTAGTCGTAGGTGGGCATGCTCGTTGGCTCCGCGGACTCAGTCGCCGGTCGTCTCGGATGCGACGCGCACCTGCGCCGCGCGCAGCACCGTGCCGTTCCAGGCGTAGCCCGGCCGCAGCACGCCGACGATCTTCCCGGGCGCGTGCTCCCTGGTCTCCACGCGCTCGACGCACTCGTGCCACGCGGCGTCGAAGCCCTTGTCGACGGCGATCAGGCTGACGCCCTCGCGCTGCAGCGCGCTCCACATCTGCTGGCGCGTGAGCTCGATGCCGGCGCGCAGGGCCTGCGCGTCGGCCGACGCGGCCGGCGCCGCGAGGGCCATGTCCAGGTAGTCGAGGACGAGCAGGAGGTCGCCGAGCAGCGCGCTCTTGGCGCGGCGCACCGCGTCCTCGACGTCGGTGGAGAGGCGCCGGCGCAGGTTCTGGTAGTCGGCCAGCGCGCGCTGCCAGTTGCGGTGGTTCTCCTCCTTCTCGTTCAGCGCGGCGTCGAGTTGCGCCTGCAGGTCGCTGCCGGCGGGTTCGGGCACCTGCGCGCCTTCCTCGCCGCGTCCCTTGGCGTCCCGTCCGAGTCCTTTCATGGGTTCACCCTCCTCACGAGAAGTAGCTGGCGATGCGTTCGAAGAACGAGGGGCTGCCGCGGTCCTTGGCCTCCAGGTCGGCGAACTCGCGCAGGAGCTCCTTCTGGCGCTCGGAGAGGCGCGTGGGCACCTCGACGAACACGCGCACGAGCTGGTCGCCGCGACCGCGGCCCTCCAACTGCGGCAGGCCCTGGTTGCGCAGGCGGAAGACCTTGCCGCTCTGCGTGCCCGGGGGGATGGTCATCTCGACGCGGCCGCGCAGGGTCGGGACCTCGACCTTGTCGCCCAGCGCGAGCTGCGCGTAGGTGAACGGCAGTTCGCACAAGACGTCGGCGCCGCTGCGCTGGAACATCTTGTGCTCGAGCTCGCGCACGACGCAGTACAGGCTCCCGCGCGGCGCGCCGGGGTCGCCCGCGTCGCCCTCGCCCGCGACGCGCAACTGCACGCCTTCCTCGACGCCGGCGGGCACGTCGATCTTGATCTCGACGCGCTCGTCGCTGCGTCCGCTGCCGCGGCAGGCGCTGCACGGGTGCTCGATCAGCGTGCCCGCGCCGCGGCAGCGCGGACAGGCCATGCCCATCGTGAAGAACCCCTGGTTGCGGTAGACCTGCCCGCGTCCGCCGCAGGTGCCGCAGGGTGCGGCCGACGTGCCCGGCTTCGCGCCGCTGCCGGTGCAGGGCTTGCACAGTTCGCGGCGCTTCAGCTCGACGCGCTTCTGCACGCCGGTGTCGATCTCCTCCAGCGTCAGCGCGAGCTCGATCTTGAGATCGCGGCCCGAGCTCGGTCCGCCGCGCCGGCGCCCGCCGCCGAACAGGTCGCCGAAGATCGTGCCGCCGAAGGCCTCGAAGATGTCCTCGACGCTGGTGAACTGCGGGCCGGCCGGTTCGCCGCCGGGACCGAAGGCCTGGTGGCCGAAGCGGTCGTAGCGCGCGCGCTTCTCGGCGTCGGAGAGCACCGAGTACGCCTCGGCCGCCTCCTTGAAGCGCGCCTCGGCCTCGGCATTGCCCGGGTTGCGGTCGGGGTGGTGCTCGAGCGCGGCCTTGCGGTACGCGCGCTTGACGTCGTCCTCGGAGGCCTTCCGGTCGACGCCCAGCACCTCGTAGTAGTCGCGCTTCGTGCTCATCCGTCCGTGTTGGGTAGGGGGCGGCGGTGCGGCGGGAGCGCGCGGCGCGCCCCGCGCCAACGAGCGGGGCGGCTGCGGTCGACCGCCGCCGCCCCGGGTTCGTCAGCGCCGGTGGCCGATCAGGAGAGGCTGCCCTCGACGCGCGGCTTCTCGTCCTTGATGTCCGTGACCATCGAGTCGGTGGTCAGCAGCAGGCCGGCGATCGAGGCCGCGTTCTGCAGCGCGCAGCGCACGACCTTGGCCGGGTCGATGATGCCCGCCTTGAACATGTCCACGTACTCGCCGGTCAGCGCGTCGTAGCCCGAGGACTTGCCGCCCTCGCGCACGTTCTCGACGACGACCGGCCCGTCCTCGCCGGCGTTCGCGGCGATCTGGCGCAGCGGCGCCTCGAGCGCCTTCTCGACGATCGACGCGCCGAAGCGCTCGTCGCCCTTGAGCTTGAGCGCCTGCACGGCGTCGGCCGCGCGCAGGAGCGCGACGCCGCCGCCGGGGACGATGCCCTCCTGGATCGCGGCGCGCGTGGCGTTCAGCGCGTCCTCGAGCAGGTCCTTGCGGGCCTTCATCTCGGCCTCGGTCTTGCCTCCGACGCGCAGCACGGCGACGCCGCCCTTGAGCTTGGCCTTGCGCTCCTCGAGCTTCTCCTTGTCGTAGTCGGACTTGGTGGCCTTGATCTGCACGTCGATCTGCGCCACGCGCTCCTCGATCGACTTCTTCGAGCCCTTGCCGCCCACGATCGTCGTGGCGTCCTTGGTGATGCGCACGCGCTTGGCCGTGCCGAAGTGCTCGGCCGTGACCTTGTCGAGCGGCACGCCCAGCTCCTCGGTGATGGCGGTGCCGCCGGTCAGCACGGCGATGTCGCCCAGATAGGCCTTGCGGCGCTCGCCGAAGCCCGGCGCCTTGACGGCGCAGACGTTGAGGATGCCCTTGAGGCGGTTGATGACCAGCGTCGCCAGCGCCTCGCCCTCGAGGTCCTCGGCGATGATCAGCAGCGGACGGCCGGTGCGCACCGCCACGTCCAGCAGCGGCAGGAACTCGCGCACGCTCGAGATCTTCTTGTCGTAGATCAGGATGTACGGGTCCTCGAACTCGCAGGTCAGCTTGGCGAGGTCGGTGGCGAAGTAGGGCGAGAGGTAGCCCTTGTCGAACTCCATGCCCTCGACGACCTCGACGGTGGTCTCGACCGAGGAGTTCTCCTCGATGGTGATCACGCCCTCGTCGCCGACCTTCTCGAACGCGTCCGCCAGCATCTTGCCGACCTCGCGGTCGTTGTTGGCCGAGATCGCGGCCACGCTGGCCTTCTCCTCGCGCGTCTTGACCTTGCGCGACTGGCTCCGGATCGACTCGACCGCGGCCTCGACCGCGGCGTCGATGCCGCTGCGCAGCGCGATGGTGTTGACGCCGGTCGCCAGGTACTTGAGGCCCTCGCTGTAGATCGCGGAGGCCAGCACGGTGGCGGTCGTCGTGCCGTCGCCGGCCACGTCGTTGGTCTTGTTGGCCACTTCGAGCACGAGCTTGGCGCCCATGTTCTCGAAGGGGTCCTCCAGGTCGATCTCCTTGGCGACCGACACGCCGTCCTTGGTGACGGAAGGCGCGCCGAACGACTTCTGGAGGATCACGTTGCGGCCCGCGGGCCCGAGCGTCACGCGCACGGTCTTGGCGAGCTTCTCGATGCCGGCGCGCATCTTGTGGCGCGCGTTGTCGTCGAACAGGATCTGCTTGGCCATGGTGATGAGGGTGTGTGCTGGGTTCTGTGGTGTGTGCCTGTGTGTTGCTGGCGTCGTGGGATGGTGGCGCGCGGATCAGAAGTCCATGTCTCCGCCCATGCCTCCCATGCCGCCCATGCCGCCCATTCCTCCCATGCCGTCCATGTCGCCGCCGCCGGGGCCGCCCTTGGCCTTCTTGGGCTCGGGCTTGGTGACGATCAGGGCGTCGGTGGTGAGCAGCAGCGAAGCCACGCTGACCGCGTTGTGCAGCGCGGCCTTGGTGACCTTGGCCGGATCGACGATGCCCAGCGCGAAGAGGTCGCCGTACTCGCCGGTCAGCGCGTCGTACCCGTAGCTGTCCTTCTTCTCGCGCAGCACGCGGTGGGCCACGACGGTGCCGTCCTGGCCGGCGTTCTGGGCGATCTGCTGGATCGGGCGCGCCAGCGCCTCGTGCAGGATGTCGAGGCCCATCGCGTAGTCCTCGTCGTCCTTGGGCTTGAGGCCCGCGAGCACCGCGCGCGCGCGCAGCAGCGCGACGCCGCCGCCCGGCAGGATCCCGCCCTCGACGGCCGCGCGCGTGGCGTGCAGCGCGTCCTCGATCAGCGCCTTGCGCTCCTTGACCTCGGTGTCCGTCGCGCCGCCCACGTTGATCTGGGCGATGCCGCCGGTCAGCTTGGCCAGACGCTCCTGGAGCTTCTCCTTGTCGTAGTCCGAGGTCGTCTCGAGCACCTGTGCGCGGATCTGGTTCACGCGCGCCTGCACGTCCTCGCGCTTGCCGGCGCCGCCGACGATGGTCGTGTTCTCGTTGTCGATCGTGACGCGCTTGGCCGTGCCCAGGTCGCGCAGCGTCAGGGTGTCGAGGTCGACGCCCAGGTCCTTCATGACCGCGCGCGCGCCGGTCAGCGCCGCGATGTCCTCGAGCATCGCCTTGCGGCGGTCGCCGTAGCCCGGCGCCTTGACCGCGCAGGCTTGCACGATGCC
>CAZKIO010000006.1:0-135375 GCA_964552795.1 uncultured Planctomycetaceae bacterium | reverse complement strand
GCGACCGCCGCACCGGCACCGTGACCGGCCGCCTCAGCCGCGTGCTGGAGGGCGATCTCGACCTGTTCGCCACGGGACGGCCCTAGGTTCCGAGGACCGGATCGGCGCGGCTCAGTATCCCCGCCGCAGGACGTCGCGCGCGATCACGATGCGCTGGATCTCGCTCGTGCCCTCGTAGATGCGCGTCACGCGCGCGTCGCGGTAGAGCTGCTCGACCTTGTATTCCGCCGAATAGCCCATCCCGCCGTGGATCTGCACGGCGCGGTCGACGATGCGGTCGAGCGCCTCGCTCGCGAACAGCTTCACCATCGCCGACTCGCGGCCGAACGGCTTCTCCTGGTCGCACAGCCACGCGGTGCGGTACACGAGGCTCTCCATCGCGAAGATCTCGGTGGCCGAATCGGCCAGCATCCACTGGATCGCCTGGTGCTCGCCGATCGGCTTGCCGAACGCCTCGCGCTGCTTCGCGTACTCGACCGACAGCGCGTGCGCCTCGCGCGCGCAGCCCAGGCAGTTCGCGCCCAGCGCGAGGCGCCCGCGGTCGAGCGTGCGCAGCGCGACCTTGAACCCGTCCCCCACACCGCCCAGGCGGTTCGCATCCGGCACGCGCAAGCCCTCGAACGCGAGCGTCACAGTCGAGCTGCCGCGCTGACCCATCTTCTCCTCGCGCTTGCCGACGACGAAGCCTTTCGATTCGCGCGGCACGAGGAACGCGGTGATGCCCTTCGCACCCTTGTCGCGGTCGGTGACGGCGAACACCGTGATCATGTCCGCCACGTCGCCGCTCGTGATCCACACCTTCTCGCCGTCGAGCACCCAGTCCGCGCCGTCGCGGACGGCCGTCGTGCGCATCGCGGCCGGGTCCGAACCGGCACCCGCCTCGGACAGCGCGTAGGCGCCCAGTACCTTGCCGGCCGCCATCTCGGGCAGCCAGCGGCGCTTCTGCTCGGCGCTGCCGCCCACCAGCACGCTCATCGCGCCGATCGACGCGTGCGCGCCGTACGTCACGGCGACGGAGAAGTCGCCGCGCGTGATCTCCTCCATCGCGACGCACAGTCCCGTCTCGCCCAGGCCCGCGCCGCCGAATTCCTCGGGGATCGCCACGCCGAGCAGTCCGGCCTCGGCCATCTCGGTCAGGAGCTCGCGCGGCACCTTGTGCTCGGCCTCGATCGCGGCCGACAGCGGCCGCACGCGCTCGTCGGTGAACGCGCGCGCCATCGTCCGCAGCATCGTGAGTTCTTCGCTGAAGGTGAGGTCCATCGTTCAGTCCGCCGCGGACGGCGCTTCGGGGAACAGGGTGGCGAGGGCCACCCGCGCCTGCTCGAGGTGCGGGCGCGCCACGAACAGGTGATCGCGGCTGAAGCCGCACACGGCGCCCAGCGGCACGCCGGCGGCGGCGAGCACGCCCGTCACGCGCGCCAGGAAGCCGACGACCTCCCAGCCCATGTCGGCCTCGAAGCGGATCCAGGCGAGGTCGCGCTCGACGCGCGCACCGGGGTGGCGCGCGAGGACCGCGACGAGGCGCGCCGCCGGCAGCAGGAGCGTGGTCTCGCCGCCCTCGCGGACGATCTGTCCGGGGCCCGCCCCGAGCGTCGCGAGGTCCTCGGGCCCGGGCGGCTCGGGAAAGCCCAGCAGGGCGAAATCCCCGGCCTCCACCCGGAATCGCATGGCAGCCAGGGCCGCGGCGAGATCCCGGGCGGTCAGGTCAGGAACCAACCCCGGCCTCCGCGGTTCATCCCCTCCAGGATGCAGGCCCGCGGGGGCCGGTTCCAGAACCCGGGCGGGGCGTGCCAGGCGCCGACCCGGTCCCTAGACTGCCTCATCGGACCGGAGCCGACGCTCCGGATGCAGAAGAGCCCATGAAGATCCTCCTCGTCGTCGCCTGCCTGATCGCCGCCGCCGCGGCCGGAGCCGCCGGTTCCGCCCTCTTCGCGGGCGCGCCGCAGGTGCATCCGCAGGGGATCACCAACGCTCCCGCGGTCGTCGCCGCGCCGGCCGCCGCGCTGCCCAAGGAGGTCCAGCAGCGGCTCGACGCCCTCACGCAGGAGGTCGCCGACCTCTCGGTGCGCCTGACGGAGATGCGCGCATCGATGCACCGCGAGCCGGCCGCGCCCGTCGCCGCCGCCGCGATCGATCCGGCCGTGAAGGTCAGCGCCACGCAGGTCGCGAACCTCAACGACGCCATTGCCAAGGTGATCGCCGACGAGAAGGCGGCCGAGGAACGCAAGCGCGAGGAGGAGCGCCGCCAGCGCGAGGAGCAGCAGCGCCTGGCGCGCGCCGAGCGCGCGGCCGACCGCTACGGCCTCAACGCCTCGCAGGAGCGCGCGCTGGCGGAGTTCTACGCCGTCGAGGCCGCGCGCATGGAGGAGTTCCGCCGCCAGTTCCGCGACGGCGGCATGATGAACATGGACCGCGACGAGATGCGCAAGACCTTCGAGGACGCGCGCGCGTGGCGGGAAGGCGAATTGATCCGCTTGTTCGGTCCCGACATCGGCAAGCAGATGTCGGACAACGACGCCGAGCGCATGCGCGGCTGGGGCGGCGGCCCCGACCGCGGCCCCGGCGACCAGGGCGGCAACGCGCGCCGCGGCAACCGCGGCGGCGGCGGCCAGGGCGGCGGCGGAGGGCAGGGCGGCGGATGACGCGCGCGCTGCGCCGGGGGCTGTCCCGGCTCGTGGGCTGGACAGCGGACCGGCGCGTGCCCCGATTCCTGCGCGCACCGCTCTACCGGGGGTATGCGCGCTTCACGGGAGCCGACCTCGGGGAGGTGCGGCTCCCGCTCGCTGAGTTTCCCAGCCTGGGCGCGTTCTTCGTCCGCGAACTGAAGAACGGCGCGCGGCCGCTCGACCCCGATCCGCGCGCGCTCCTGTCGCCGGTCGACGGCACCGTGCAGACGGTGTGTCCCATCGAGAACGGCACGATCCTGCAGGCCAAGGGCCGGCCGTACGCGGTGCGCGAGCTGACCGGAGGGCTGGGCGACGACCTGGACCTCGCGGGCGGAACGGCCTGGACGATCTACCTCTCGCCGCGCGATTACCACCGCATCCACGCGCCGGTCGGGGCCACGCTGACGGCCGCGAGATGGATCGACGGCGAGCGCTTCTCGGTCGCGCCCAAGGTGCTGGACCGGCGCCGCGTCCTCGACGTGAACGAGCGCGCGGTCCTGCGCCTGGAGTCGGAGCACGGCACGTTCCTGCTGGTCCTCGTGGGCGCGCTGAACGTCGGGCGCATCCGCGTCGTGGGCGTGCCCCCGACGTACGCGGCCGAGCCCGTGCGGCCGGGGAGCCGCTTCGAGCGCGGCGGCGAGCTCGCGCGCTTCGAGATGGGCTCGACGATCGTGCTGGTCGCGCCGCGCGGCGTCGCCTCGCCCGCGGGCGGGCTCGCGCCCGGCCAGGGCGTGCGCCTGGGAACGCGCATCGGGCATCTGGGACCGCGCCCGTGAGCCTCAGCGACGCCGACCGACGCCTCGTCCGCGTGTTCGCGGCCTGCGTGCTGGGCCGCTGGGACGAGGTGCGCGCGTTGCGGCGCGCCGCACCCGCGGGCGAACCCGACCGCCGCTGGCGCGAAGCCGTGTTGATGGTGCACGTGTTCGCCGGCTTTCCGCGCGGCGTCGAGGCCTACGGCGTGCTGGCGTCGTGCGGAGGCCTGGGCGCGCGCGAGCCGGACGAGACGGCGACGGATCCGGCCGCGGACGCCGCGGGCGCCGCGCTGTTCGAGCGCATCTACGGCGACGGCTCCGCGACGGTGCGCGCGATGCTGGAGCAGCACGACCCCTTGTTCGCCGCATGGATCCTGCAGCACGCCTACGGCCGCGTGCTGGCGCGCGCGGGGCTCAGCGCGGACCGGCGCGAGCTGCTGGCGTGCGCCGCGCTGGCCGCCCTGGGCCAGGAACGCCAGCTCGCGAGCCACGCGCGCGGCGCAGTGCGCTGCGGCGCGCGGCCCGACGAGGTCCTGGAGGTGCTGGACGCGGTCGGCGACCTGTTGGACGCCGCGCGCCTCGACGACGCGCGCCTGGTCGCGCGCCGCTTCGCGTTCGGCGAGTGACGCCGTATGCCGGAACACCGCGCCAGGGATTGCGGAACTCCGGCCCTCAGCGGGCCGCGACCTCGATCGTCGCGGCCAGGAGGCGCACCGGCTCGAAGCTGCGGACCGCGATCAGCCGGTCGCCCATGTCGCCGCGCGGCGCGGGGCGCTGCACGTCGAAGGGCCGGCGGCCGTCGATCTCGATCGTGGCCACGCCGCGCGCGCGCGACACCGTCACGCGCAGTTCGAAGGCCTGACCAGGTCCCGGGCCGCTGACGTCGCGCCCCTCGCCCTTGCGCGCGCGCGCGACGACCTGCGCGGGATCGCCGGTGTC
Source organism: uncultured Planctomycetaceae bacterium (assembly GCA_964552795.1). Classification (GTDB taxonomy): domain Bacteria; phylum Planctomycetota; class UBA1135; order UBA1135; genus JAEUHZ01. The sequence goes on along the minus strand of CAZKIO010000006.1, from coordinate 131,018 downwards.
GACCAGGCAGCGCGCGCTGCGCCCGCCGCTGGAGCCGACGAGGACCACGTGGAAGCCCGCGCACGACACGAGCAGCAGCTCCGGCGGCGCGTCGGGGCGGTGCTGGAACCGCAGCCGCAGGTCGATCGGGTCGTTCTGCACCTGCACGGGCTCGCGCAGCACGATGTTCGGGCCGATGCGCGCCAGCACCTCGTCGTCCGACAGGGCGTAACGCAGCGCGATCCAGCCCTGCCCGTCGGAGATCCACGCGCCCGAGTCGAAGCCTCCCGCGCGCGGACGGTCGAATTCGTAGCGCAGGCGCACGCGTCCGCCCGCCAGCGGCTCGAGCACGTTCGGCCGCAGGAGATCGTCGAGCGACGGCGGCTTGGGCGCGGCCTCGGCCAGGCGCTCGTCGCGCAGGCGCCGCAGCTCCTGCACCTCGTCCGGCGTCAGGAACTCGGCGTCCTCGCGCAGGAGGCGCTCGATCCGCTTGCCCAGGCGCTCGGGATCCTGGCCCTCGCGCCCCTCGCGCAGCGCGAGGTGATAGCGCTCCTGCGCCAGCGCGCGACGCTCCTGGACCGCGTCGCGCCGCGCCTCCAGCGCCTGGCGCACGCGGCGTTCGGCGTCCGCGACCAGCGGCTCCTCGCGCGGCAGCACGCCCGAGTTCAGCGCCTCGCGCGCGGCGGTCGGTTCGCCTTCGCGCAGACGCAGCAGCGCGCGCGCGAGGCGGTCCTCGGCGCCGGCGCCCAGTCCCGCGAGCTCCTCCAGCACCTCGCGCGACACGACCGTGGCGCCCTCCGCGCCGCTAGCGCTGCGCAGCGCGAGCGCGTAGGTCCTGCCCGAGTCGAGCAAGAGCGCGAAGCCGCGCTCCAGCGGGTCGGGTCCCGCTACGATCTTGCCGGCCAGCACGATCGTCGAGAGGCGCAGCTCGATGCGCTCGCCCTCGCGGCGCGCGACGTTGTCCGCCGCAGCCTTCAAGAGGTGCGCCAGCATGCGCGCCTCGCGCGCGCGCAGCTCGATCTCGTCGTGCACCGGTTGACGCCAGGCGTCCGCCAGCGCCTGCTCCCACAGGCGCGCTACCTCGGCGTAGCGCCGCGTGCGCCATAGCGGCTGCGCTTCCTCGGCCAGCTCGATCAGCCCCTTGCGCGCGTCCTCGGTGGCGAGCGCGCGCGCCAGCTCCGACAGCTCGCGCTCGGCCTTGACCAGTTCCTCGTGGCCCAGGTGCAGGAGGCCCGCGGGCATCTCCTCCACCGTGAGCTGCCGGCGCTGCAGCTCGAGGTTCCACTCGGCGCGCAGCACGGCCGCGGCGTCCGACAGCGTCCGGCCCTCCAGTGCGCCGCGCAGCTCGCTGGCGCGCCGCGCGACCCACGCCTTCAAGTCCGCGTCGAGCGCCTCCCAGCGGCGGTCGAGGTCGGCGCGCAAAGGGTCGAGCGACAGCTCGCGCAGTCGCCCCAGCGCCGTCTCCACCGCGGACACGGGCACCCCCGCGCGCGGGAGCGCCGGATCCTCGGCCCAGGCACGCACTTCCGTCGTGAGCAGCGCGCGCGCGCTGCGCCAGCGGCCCGCCTCCAGGTGCTGGCGCACCACCGGTTCGACGCGCGTCTCCCACGCGGCGCGCAGTGCCGCGCGGTACTCCTCCTCCGCCGCCCGGCGCGCCGCCGCGAAGCGCTGCGCGAGGCCGTCGGTCCAGGCGCGCATCGACTCGGAGAGGTCCGGCGGAAGCGCCGCGCCGCCCACCGATGCCAGGAACTCGCGGCGCAGCCCGTCGGTCACGAGCGCCTCGACGTCGTCGAAACGCCGCCCGGAAAGGGCGGCCTCGAAGCGCGACTCCGCGCCGATCTGGAAGCGCCGGATCTCCGCGGCGAGGCGCGCCTCCAGGTGCGCGCGGGCATTGGCCGCACGCAGCGCCGACTCGGAGTCCGGCGGCAGCGTGCGCACGAGCTGCACCGCGCGCACCAGCGCGGATCCCAGCTCGCTGGCCGGACCCTCGGCCGCGTACAGCAGGCGATCGACCGGATCGAGCACGGCCGCGGCGCCGGGGCCCGCGTCGGCGCGGCCGCCCGGCTCCGCATCGCGGTTCACGAGCCACACGAGCGCGACGACGAGCGCGAGACCCGCCGCGGCCACGGTGCCGGCTCGGATCCAGCGCGCGCGTCCGCCGGCGACCGGCTCGAGCGCCGCGCGGCGCACGAGCGGCGCGCGCCGTTCGCGCACGCGCTCCAGGTCGAGCAGCAGCTCGCCCGGCGTCTGGTAGCGCAACGCGCGGTCGCGGGCCAGGCACTTGCGCAGGATCAGCGCGAAGCCCTTGCCGATCTGCGGCGCGAACTGCGCGGGATCCGGCACGGGCGAGTACAGCACCGCGGACAGGATCTCGGCCACGCTCTCGCCCGCGAACGGCGGACGGCCGCACACGGCGTGGTACATCGTCGCGCCCAGCGACCACAGGTCGCTCTGCGCGTCGGCCTGGCTGGGATCGCGCGCCTGCTCGGGGCTTATGTAGTGCGGCGTCCCCAGCGTCGCGCCGCTCTTCGTGACCAGCGGGTCGTCGCCCGCGAAGGCCAGGCCCAGGTCCACCAGCAACGCGCGGCCGCCGCGTTCGACCAGGATGTTGGCCGGCTTGATGTCGCGGTGCACGATCCCGCGCTCGAAAGCGTGCTGCAGCGCCTCGACCAGCGGAATGAACGTGCGCAGCGCCTCGCGCTCCGACAGCGGTTTCTCGCGGATGCGCTCGGCCAGCGACATGCCGTCGACCAGCTCCATCGCGTACCACCACACGCCGTCGACCGCGCCCATGTCGAAGGCGGAGATGATGTGCGGGTGCGCGAGGCGCGCCGTCGCGCGCGCTTCGCGCTGCAGGCGCGTCTCGGCGCCCTTCGCGCCGACGAGGTCGGGGTGCAGCACCTTGAGAGCGACGAGCCGGTCGACGCTCAGCTGCCGCGCCTTGTAGACGGTGCCCGTCGCTCCGCGCCCCAGCACGCCCTCGATGCGATAGCCGGGGATGCTGGGCGGTTCGCGCCGGTCTACTTGCTCTCGATCCATGCCCTCCAGGCCTTGTCGGCTTCCTTCCAGCCCATCTTGGCCGCGGCCTGGAACGCCGCGTCGTAGCAGCGCTCGCGCTCCCACACCGTGCCGTGCACGCGCTGCGGCTGCGGCGGCGCGTGCTGGCGCAGCACGTCGAGGAAGCGGCGCAACGCGCCCGGACCGCGGCTCTCCAGCCACTCGACGATGCCCATCGACGCCGCGATGTCGGCCGTCTCCAACTCGTCGAACTGCAAGCTCGCGAGGTTGTCGAAGGGCGGCGCGTCGGCCAGGCCCGCGCGCAGCGCGTCGCGCCACGCGCCCTCCTTCATGGCCTTGGGATCGAAGGGCGCGACCACGCGCGCGGGCGCCGAACCGGCGCGCACCTTGGTGCCGGGCTTGGGCGGGGGCACGTGCCCGCCGGTGCTGGGCCCGGCCGGGCGCGGATCCTTGCGTGAGCCGCGGCAGAACACGTCGTTGCGGCCATGGACGCGGAACTCCATCAGCGCTGCCAGCCCCTCGTCGAACCACGGCGGCAGAAGACGCCCGTCGTAACCCAGGCGGTTCACGAGCAGATGGCCCCAGTGGTGGTAGCAGTGGCCGACGACGTCCTGCTCGTCGCGGTGCCAGCGCCGCGCGCTCGACAGCGGGTACGGATCCCACCACAGGAAGCCGTGCGTCTTCCTGACCGCGTCGCTCCAGCCGTCGGAGACGGTCTTCGTCAGGCCGGCGAAGTGCTCGACGCTGCCGGTGTACTTGTCGTTCTCCTCGAACATGTAGAACTCGGCCAGGCGCCCGCCGAACAGTTCCAGGCCCGGCTTCGATTCGAACATCCGGTCGAACCACGCGCGCCCGCGTCCCAGCCCCGCGGACACGCCCTCGAGGATCTCCGGCGTCATCGGCCCCGCCAGGATCGCGTCGTCGCCCAGGTGCACGTGGAAGCGCAGCCCGAGCAGCTTCTCGACCGCGGCCACGTCCGTGCGCGCCAGCGCCTCTGGGCGCGGCAGCCACCGGCCCTCGAACTCCTCGAGGCCCTTCTTGCGCTGCGCCACGGCGAACGGGAACCACTGCCCTTCGATCAGGACGTCGCCCGCCTCCAGGTGCGCCTTCTCGTCCGGCGTGACCCAGCGGTCCTGCCAGCGCACGAGCCCGCGCGCGAGCATCTCGGCGTCCTGGTCGGCGGCCGCGCGCTTGTCGCGCTCCTCGGGCGTCATCCACTCGCCCTTGTAGAGCACGTTGCCGAAATACGTGTTCGCGCCCGCGTGCCTGGGATCGAGCTCCAGCGCGCGCTTCATCAGCCGCCGCGCCGTGGACTTCATGCGGTTCTCATCGGCCCACTTGCCGAGCTCGCAGAAGTCGTCCGCGGTCCTGGCCGCCTTCTCGCGCTCGGCGAGCTCCTCGTCCTTCGTCTTGCCGCGCTCCAGCGTCGCGATGTCCGCGCGCGCGATCTCGACCTCGCCGGCGCCGGTGCGGAAACGGACGGTCGTGGCGGTCTCGGAGACGACCTTGCCCTCCAGCCGCCGGCCGTCCTTGGTCACGAGGACGTCCGCGGCGAGCGGCAGCGCGAGGAGCGCGGCCGACAGGGCGACGAGCAGAACGCGCGGGATCGAAGCCATGGTCCAACCACCCTACCCACTCGCCCGGCGGCAGGCTTCCAATCGTCCGCCCGCCGACCTGGGATCGGCTCAGCCGTCGGCCTGGGCCGGGTCCGACGGGTCGTCGTCGGCGTCCTCGCCGCCGGACGCCGCACGCGCCTTGCCGGCATCCAGCCCGTACTTGTCGAGCTTGCGCTGCAGCGCGAAGCGGCTGATCCCCAGCTCGGCGGCGGCGCGGCTCTTGTTGCCGCTGGCGGCCACCAGCGCGGCCTCGATCGAGCGCTTCTCCAGGTCGGCAACCGCGGTGCGGATGTCGACCGCCGACTCCAGCGGGCCGCCGGGCGTCGAGCGCAGGCCGCGCCGCTCCAGCACCGAATCGGACACGTGCTCCAGGCGCACCTCGCCCTGCGCCAGCACGACGAGGCGACGCATCTCGTTCTCCAGCTCGCGCACGTTGCCGGGCCACTCGTGCGCCGCCAGCGCCGCCATCACCTCGTGCGGGAGCACCGGCGCGGGCCGCCCGGCTTCCCGTGCCGCGCGCGCCAGGAGGTGCTCGGCGAGCAGCGGGATGTCGTCGCGGCGCTCGCGCAGCGACGGCAGGTGCACGTGCAGCACGTGCACGCGGTAGTACAGGTCCTCGCGGAAGGTCCCCTCGCGCACCATCCCCTCCAGGTCGCGGTGGCTGGCGGCCACGAGGCGCACGTCGACCGCGACCTGCTGGTCGGAGCCGACCGGCCGGAACTCGCCTTCCTGCAGCACGCGCAGCAGCTTCTTCTGCATCTCGGGGCTCATGTCCCCGATCTCGTCCAGGAACAGCGTGCCGCCGTCGGCCTGCTCCAGGAGGCCGCGCTTCACGCGGTGCGCGCCGGTGAACGCGCCGCGCGCGTGGCCGAACAGCTCGCTTTCGAGGAGCGCGTCGGGCAGCGCGGCGCAGTTCTCCGTCACGAAGGGCTTGTCCTTGCGCGGGCCGTTGAAGTGGATCGCGCGCGCGATCAGCTCCTTGCCCGTGCCGCTGTCGCCGGTGATCAGGACGGGCAGCTCGGTCTCGACGATGCGGTCCAGGCTCTGGAACACCTTGCGCATCGCGTCGGACGCGCCGACGATCGCCGTGTAGTCGTAGCGCCCGCGCTCGCGGCCCAGCTCGGCGCGCACGACGGCCAATTGCGCGTCGCGGTCGCGCACCTTGCGGCCGAGCTGCTCGTTCAGGCGCTCGATCTGGCGCTGCGAGATCTCCAGGCGCTGGTTGCGCTCGGCCAGGTCCGCCAGCCGCCGCGCCTTCAAGATGGCGAGCGCCGCGTGGTTCGCGAACAGCTCGGCCAGCTCCAGGTCCTCGCGCGAGAACGCGCTCTCCTGCAGGCGGTGATCGACGTACAGGACGCCGTCGACGCGGTCCTCCGTGCGCACCGGCAGGCACAGCACGGAGCGCAACCGCAGATCCTCGACGCTGGCCATGCCGCTGAAGCGCTCGTCGCGCCCCGCATCCACGGACAAGAGGGGCTTGCCTTCCCGCCAGACGCGGCGCGCGATCCCCAGCGAGAGGCGCGTGTGCGGCACGGCGATGTCGGCCTTGTCGAAGCTGCGTGCGACGCGCACGCCCAGTTGCAGGAGGTCGGCATCCGGCGCCGCGGCGCGTTCGTCGCCCGGTCGCGCCAGCAGCAGGAAGCCGCGCTCGGCGCGCAGCAGCGCCACCGCCGAATCGACGATCAGGCGCAGCAATGCGTCCGCGTCCGATTCGCGCAGCAGCTCGCGGGTAATGCGCGCGAACACGCGCAGCTCGTCGCGCTCGTCGCGCAGTTCGCCCGAGAGCGTGCGCAGGCCGACCTCGCCGGGCTGGACCGGCAGCGCCTGCGTCTCCCCCGGCTCGCGCCCGCGGTCGGGCAGCCCCTCGATCAGGATCCGCGCGCCTCCGACCTGCAGCCGGTCCCCCTGCGCCAGGAGCCGACGCTTGACCGGTTCGCCGTTCACCTGCGTGCCGTTGGCCGAATCCAGGTCGCGCACCCACACGCCCTGGTCGTCACGCTCCAGCCGGCAGTGCTGCCGCGAGACGAGCGCGCTCTTCAACCGCACGTCGTTGTCCGCCGCGCGCCCGATCGAGACCGTCGACCGGCGCAGGTGGTGGGCAGTCTGCGCCCCCTCCTCGATGACCGTGAGCTTGAGGCCCTGCGCCAGCCGCTCCGATGCGCCCGGCGAATCAGGCTGCGCGCGCGGGCGAGGGCTGGGGTCCGGGGCGGGCGACGGCATGGGTGTGTGGAACCGCACGGGGAGCGGTCTCTATCCCGACTCCGAACGTTCGTTTCCCAACAGACCTCGGGGCGGCCGAAGGGATCAATGTGGAAGTGTCTTCCTGTCATTAACTTGTGACGGGCAACCGCGTGTGCGGAAGTGAACGGCTCTGCACCCGGGGGGGGTACTGTCCCAGACCATTGTGCTTTCTGCCCCAACGACACGAGGGGCGGTGGTCGGCGCCCCGCCTCAGGCCCCAGCCATGGTGCAGGCACAATGGTCTGGGACAGTACCCCCCGAGTGCAGGCCCAAGGCCGGGTTCGGTATGCTCCCCCGACCCCCTGCGCCGATAGGGGCGTCAGCGATGACCGGACCCCTCGGGCGACTGCTCGACCCCACGCCCTGGGCGAGCCTGGCGCGACGCCTCGGCGCGACGATCGCGTTCGCGGCGGCGTGCGGTGCCCTGTGGGTCGTGGACCGGGGGACGGCGCCCCTGGAGACGTTGCGCGACCGGATGGTCGGCATGGCGACGCTCCAGGCGATCCACGTCGACGGACGGGTCGTCGTCTACGTGCAGGCCATTCTCGCGGCGGTGGGCGGGGCGCTGGTTGCGGCGCTGGCGCTGCGCTGGCTGCAGCCCCGCCTCGCCGAGGATGACCTGGACGCCGTGGAGGGGCTCTCCTGGCTGGGCTTGGGGGTGTTGTTCCTCGTGCTGTGGAATGCGTCGGGCACCGCCAGCCTCGTCGCGGTCGTGTGGCTCCAGGCGCTGGTGTTCGCAACCATCCTGGTCGACGCCGCGGCGTTCCGCCGCCCGGCCCATACGCGTGCAACGTGGACGGCGTGGCTCGTCGTGGCCGCCATGGCGCTGCTGGCCTTCGCCAACGATCTGGGCGAGCCGGCCTGGTTGCGCGATTGGCACGGCATCGGGTGGGCCATGCCAGTCGTGGCCGCGACGGCCTTCCTGGTCCATCTCGCGTCGCGCGCCGTGGGCCTGGGCGCGGCGGGCGAACGCCGCGAGCATGCGCTGACCTCGGGCCTGCTGGTCCTCGCGCTCCTGCCCCTGGCGGCGATGGTCGCGCGCGAGACGGCGATCCTCACGCAAGGCGAGGAATCCGGACTGGGCACGACGGGATCGACCGTGTCGATCCTCGTGCTGCTGGCGTTGCTCGGCGCGGCACGCGCCGTCCGTACCGCGCGCGCGGCGACACGCGGCGTCGCGTTCGAACTCGAGCGGCCGCTCGCCTCGTGGGCGATCCCGCTGTTCCTGGTGGGATGGCTGGGCCGCGGGTTCTACGTGCCCGTCCGCCTGCCGCCGCCGGAGCTGTTCGAAAGCGGCAACCCGGGCTTGTTCATCCAGCAGTTCTTCGAGTTCGGACGCCTGCCCTTCGTCGAGACGTTCAACGGTCACGGGCTCTCCGACGCGCTGCTGGGGTTCCTCTACGCGCTGTTGAACGGCACCGAGCACGCCGGCGCCGCGCAGTACGACGTGCTCGTGCCGGGCATCGAGGCGGCGGCGCTGTTCCTCGTGCTGTGGTTCGTCACGCGGCGGGCCGCGCTCGCGCTGGCGCTGTTGTGGTTCTGGCCTCTCGCCTACCGCATCGTTCCGCCGTTCAACGCGTTCCCGCTCCTGGGCGCGCTCCTGGCGGTCTGGGCCGTGCGGCGCGCGGACCGGCGCGGATGGCTCGCCCTCGCCGCCTGGTGCGCGTTCATGGCCGTGTGGAGGCTCGATCTGGGTATCTCGACGATCCTGACGAGCGCGTGCTTCGTCGCGATCGCCATGCTGAACGACGTCCGCGTGCGTTCCGCGTGGCGCACGTTCGCCTCCTCGACCGCGATCGTCGCCGGAACCGGCGTGATCCTGTGGACGCTGGCCTGCGCGTGGCGCGGCGTCAACCCGCTGCGGCCCCTGGGCGACGTCCTGCTCCTGATGGGCACGAACCAGGCCTTCGGCTACGACCGCCTGGCCTTCGGCTGGGACGCGGTCGCGCGCTGGCACTACCTGGGCCTGCCGGCCCTGGTGTTCGCGTCGCTCTTGATCGTGCTGTGGCGGCTGCGCGCCGGCGAGCGGCTGGGCAGCGCGGAGGGCGCGCTGGCCGGCGTGATCCTGTTCGCCTGCATCTACCAGCTCGGTTTCTTCCCGCGCGCGCTCGGACGGCATTCGCTGTACGAGGGCGCGAACACGATGAGCACGACGTACGCATTCATCGTGCCGGGACTGCTGCTGCTGCTCGTCCTGCGCCAGCGGCGCCCGGTGCTGGCGCACCTGGGCCTGGGCCTCGTGCCCGCGATGATGATGCTCCTGCTCGACCCGGCGCAGGCGCCGCGCTTCGGCCGACCCTCGAACGACGTGATCGTCGAGCGCCTCGATCGGCGGCTCGCCGCCGGGCCGATCCTGCAGGCGGATGCCGAGACGCTGCGCCGCGACCGCCTCCAGCAGTACGAACACGAGCGTCACGGCGGCGCGATCGTGCCGTTCCTCCAGGCGCAGCTCGCCGAGTACGAGACGTTTCTCGACCTCTCGAACTGCCCGATGCTGTACTGGCTCGCGCACAAGCCGTCGCCGCACTGGGTGAACCACCTGATGCTGGCCTGCGGCGACAGGCTGCAACGGCGCGTGATCGAGGACCTCTCCGAATGGGACGTGCCGATCGTCCTGCTCAGCGTCGAGGCGCCGGACGTCGAACCCGCCTTTCCCGAACCGGGCGCGGGCCTGGACGGCGTGCCCTTCGAACTGCGCCAGCCGCTCCTCCACGAATGGGTCCACGAGCACTACCAGCCGGCGCTGGCGTTGCAGCGCTGGGAGGTCTGGGTGCGCAAGGACTGGGCCCTGCGCTCGCCGCCGGCGGACGCGGCGGCCGCGCAGGTCTGGAGTTGGCCCGCGCGCCGCGACGCGGACGCGCACGACGGCGCGCTGGGATCGACGCGCGTGCGCGTCGTGACCGCCGCGGGGGCGGTCGAGGAATCGCGCGCAGCCCTGGGATCCGATGGCGACCGCGTGTGGTTCCTGCGCGTCGAGGGCGAGGCCCGCGAGCGCACGGCGGTCGAGATCTCCTGGCAACTGCCGGACGGACCGGTCGAACGGCGCGCGCTGCACCTGGGCGCCGGGGCGCAGTTGCGCTGGTTCCCGCTCGCCTGGGCGCCGGGCGGCGGCGAGCCGGAGCGGCTCGAGGTGCGGCTGCCCGCCGCGCTCTCCGGCGCGCGCCTCGCGATCGAGGAGGACGCGCATCCGGATGCCGCGCGCGTGCGCGGCACGGCGTGGCGCCGGCAGGCCTACGAGCTCGGCCACCTGCCCGCGCTCCTGGGACGCGACGAGGCGCTGCGCGGCGCGACGCTGCGCACGCTCGAGCTGGCGCCGCCCGGCGAGGCCCGGCCGCCGACGCAGTCCTTTCCCGTTCTCGACGTCAGCGCGGGCCCGTGGCGCAATGGCATCCACACCACGACCGCAGCCGTGCGCCTGACCGGCGACGGCGCCGACCGGATCGAGCTGGGCGATGAACTGGTCTTCGCCGGTTCGGGCGCGCGCCGGGTCCTGCGCCGGTTCGCGGACCACGCGCTGGTCGAGGGCGCGCCGCTGGATCCCCTGCGCGACGGTGCGCCGGCGCGGGTCGTGCACCGCGCGCTGGGCCAGTGGTTGCCGGGCGAACCCGGACCGCCGAGCCGCTTCGAGCCGCTGGACGAGCCGCGCGGGCACGTCCTGCTGTACCTCGACGTCGAGAACCGCACGCAGCAACCGGCGCGGATCCGCGTCGACGCCGGCGTGGGCGAACGCTTCCACCTGCGCCTGGTCTTCCTGGCGCCCGTCGGCGACTCGCGCTGCGCCGTGCCGGTCTCGTTCGACTACAATTGGGTTTCGCGGCCGATCGACCGCTTGTGGATCGTGCCCCAGGCAGCCGGCGTCCTCGTGCGCCGGGCGGAACTCGTTCGCGAGGCGCGGTGAACGGCACGGAGTCCAACGGGTGAACGCAGCTTCCGAACCGGTGCGACGCATCGACGCCTTGATCGTCGGCGGCGGGCTGTTCGGCTGCTGGCTGGCTCTGGGGCTGCGCCGCGACCACGGCCTGTCGGTGGCGATCGTGGAGCGCCAGGACGAGATCCTGCGGCGCGCCTCGTACAACAACCAGGCGCGCGTCCACAACGGCTACCACTACCCGCGCAGCATCCTGACCGGGCTGCGCTCGCGCGTGAACTCCGGGCGCTTCCTGGAGGAGTACGCCGACTGCGTCGACACGTCCTTCACCAAGCTGTACGCCGTGCCGCGCCAGCGCTCGAACGTGACCGGCGCGCAGTTCGAGGCGTTCTGCCGGCGCATCGGCGCCGCGCTGCGGCCGCCGGACCCGCGCCACCTTTCCCTGTTCGACATGGACCGCATCGAGGCCGTGTGGGAAGTCGACGAATGGGCCTTCGATTCGGACAAGCTGGCGCGGCGGCTGCGCGGCGAGCTCGACGCGGCCGGCGTGCCGATCCTCCTGGGCGTCGACGTGGAACGCGTCCGGCCGGGCGCGGCCGGCCGGCCGCGCCTCGTGGCCGAGGCCCGCGCCCGCGGCGGCGAACGTCTGGAGTTCGCAGCCGACCACGTCTTCAACTGCACGTACGCCGAGCTCAACGGGCTCCTCTGGCGCTCGGGCCTGAAGCGCCTGCCGCTCAAGATCGAGCTGGCCGAGATGGCCCTGGTCGAGGTGCCGCCCGCGTTCCGGAAGGTCGGCGTGACCGTGATGTGCGGCCCGTTCTTCTCGTTCATGCCCTTCCCCCCGCTGGGGCTGCACACGCTGTCGCACGTGCGCTACACCCCCCACCACTCCTGGCAGGACGCCGAAGGCCGCGTCGACGCGCGCGCGTGGTTCGAGGAGACGCGCAAGCGCTCGAACTTTCTGTTCATGCAGCGCGACGCGGCGCGGTACGTTCCTGGGGTGAACGAGTTCGTCCAACACGGGTCCTTGTGGGAGCTGAAGGCCGTCCTGCCGGCCAGCGAGGCCGACGACAGCCGTCCGATCCTGTTCCTGCGCGACGCGGGCGGTCTGCCCGGCCTGGTGTGCGTCCTGGGCGGCAAGATCGACAACGTGTACGACCTGGAGCGCGAGGTGTCCGAGTTGCTCGACTCCGCGGCCCGCCGCCCATGAACGCCAGCCTGTTCGTCTCCGTCGTCGTGCCGCTCTCCGACGACGCCGACATCCTGCCGGGGTTCCTGGAGGAACTGGCCGCGGCGCTCAGGACGCGCTGGGAGAACTACGAGATCGTGCTGGTCGACGACGGTTCGCGCGACGCGACGCCGGCGGTCATCGACGGACTCCTGAAGCAGCACGCGTGCGTGCGGTACCTGCGCCTCTCGCGCTCCTTCGGCGTCGAGAACGCGGTGCTCGCCGGCCTGGACGGAACGCTGGGCGACGTGGTCGTCGTGCTGCAGCCCGACTGCGACCCGCCGGGCCTCGTGCCCGACTTCGTCGAGGCCGCGCGCAAGGCCGGCGGCATCGTGATCGGCACGCGCACGGGCCCGGCGCGCGAGCGCGCGCTGTACCGCCTGGGCCGCCGCGGGTTCGCCTGGCTCGTGCGGCGCTGGATGGGGCTGGACCTGCACCCCGACGCGGCGCTGTTCCTGGCCTGCACGCGCCAGGCCATGAACGCCGTGCTGCGCATCAAGGACAAGTCGCGCGCGCTGCGACTGATCGGCACGTGGGTCGGCTTCCGCCAGGAGTACCTGCCCTACCGCCCGGTCGAGCGGCGCGTGCCTCCGCGCCGGCGCAGCCTGATGGAGGGCATCGAGCGCGGCGTGTCGCTGATCATCACCAACACCAGCCGCCCGCTGCGCATCTTCACGATCCTGGGGCTGATCGGCGGCGCGCTGAACGTCCTGTACATGGTGTACATCGCGGCGATCGCGCTGCTGAAGCCGCGCGTCGCCGAGGGCTGGGTGACCCTGTCGATGCAGCACGCGGTCATGTTCCTCCTGGTGTTCGCGATCCTTTCCGTGCTGTGCGAGTACGTGGGCCGCATCCTCGAGGAAACGCGCGACCGCCCCGCCTACCTCGTGGCCGAGGAGCGGCACAGCTCCGTCATGATCGCCAACGAGGAGCGCCGCAACGTGGTGGCCGAGGCGCAGTGAGCGAACTGGGGCCGGTCTACGCGCTGCAGCACCGCGAGTGGCAGGTGCCCGAGTTCCGCGTGCTCGAGCTGGCGCCGCGCCGCGCGCGCTTCTGCGTGTGCGTGCCCGTGATCGACGAGGGCGAGCGCATCCGCCGCCAGCTCGGGAAGATGCAGGCCCACTCTGCCGATCTCGACGTCGTGATCGCCGACGGCGGCAGCCGGGACGGGTCGCTCGATGCGGGCTTCCTGCGCTCGACCGGCGTGCGCGCGCTGCTGACGAAGACCGGTCCGGGACGGCTCTCGGCGCAGATGCGCATGGCGATGGCCTGGGCCCTGGAACAAGACTACGAGGGCGCGGTCTTCGTCGACGGCAACGACAAGGACGACATGGCGGCGCTGCCGGGCTTCGCCGCGGATCTGGCCGAGGGCTGGGACCACGTGCAGGGCTCGCGCTACGTGCCCGGCGGCAAGGGCATCAACACTCCGCTCAGCCGCCACGTCGGCGTGATGCTGCTGCACGCGCCGCTGGTGTCGATCGCGGCCGGATTCCGCTACACCGACACGACCAACGGGTTCCGCGCCTACAGCGCGCGCTTCCTGTCCGACGCGCGCGTGCAGCCCTTCCGCGACGTGTTCGCGGGCTACGAACTGCACTACTACCTGGCGATCCGCGCCGCGCGCCTGGGGTTCCGCGTCAAGGAACGGCCGGTCACGCGCACCTATCCGCCCAAGGGCAAGACCCCCACGAAGATCAGCCCGCTCAAAGGCAACCTGAAGGTGCTGCGCACGTTGCTGCGCGCCGTGACGGTGGGCTACGATCCGCCGCGCACGTGAGGATGGACGGCTTGCAACGGGTTCGAGGGAACGCATGCGCACCGCGCTGATCGGCCACACGGGCTTCGTGGGCGGGAACCTCCTGCGCCAGGGCCGCTGGGACGAGCTGTACAACCGCTCGAACGTCGCCGATCTCGCCGGACGCTCGCTGGACCTCGTGGTCAGCGCGGGCGCGCCGGCGGTGAAGTGGCTGGCGAACAAGGAGCCCGAGGCCGACTGGGCCGCGCTGCAGGCCTTGATGCGCGTTCTCGGCGAGGTGAAGGCGCGCGAGTTCGTGCTGATCTCGACCGTCGACGTGTACCCCGTGCCGATCGAGGTCGACGAGGACACCGTGCTCGACCGCAGGACCGGGCAGCCCTACGGCCGCCACCGCCTGCTGCTGGAGGACTTCGTGCGCCAGCGCTTCGAGCGCTCGACCATCGTGCGCCTGCCGGGACTGTTCGGTCCGGGCCTCAAGAAGAACGCGATCTACGACCTCCTGCACGACAACCGCGTCGACGCGATCCACCAGGACGGCGTGTTCCAGTTCTACGACCTCGCCACGATCCTGGCCGACGTGGAGGCCGCGCGGCGCGCCGGCCTGGGCCTCGTCAATTTCGCCACCGAGCCGGTCTCCGTGCGCGAGGTGGCGCACGAGGCCTTCGGCATCGAGTTCAAGAACGCGCTGCCGCCGCCCGCGCCGCGCTACGACTTCCGCACGCGCCACGCGGCCGTGTTCGGCGGCAGCGGCCCCTACATGCGGACGCGCCGCCAAGTGCTCGACGCGCTGCGCCGCTTCGTCGACTCCGAGCGCGCGGCCCGGTCATGAAGGTCGCGATCTCGAGCATCGCCTGGAGCGCCGAGGAGGAGCCGGCCGCCGCCCGCCTGCTCGAGGCGCTGGGCGTGCGCGGGGTCGAGGTCGTGCCCGGGCGCGTGTGCGCCGACGCCGCGGCCTGGGGCCCGGAGGACGCCGAGGGGCACCGCCTGTTCTGGGCCGATCACGGCGTCGAGATCGTCGCGATGCAGGCGCTGCTGTTCGGGCGCAACGAGCTCGCGATCTTCGGCGACGAGGCCACGCGCGCGAAGCTGCGCGAGCACCTCGCGCGCGTGATCGAGATGGGCGGCGCGCTGGGTGCGCGCGCGCTGGTGTTCGGTTCGCCCAAGAACCGTCTCGTCGGATCGCTCGCGCCGGCCGGCATCGACGCGATCGCGCTGCCGCTCTTCCGCGCGCTGGGCCAGGTCGCGCACGACGCCGGCACGTGCCTGTGCATCGAGCCCAACCCGCCGCGCTACGGCGCCGACTGGATCCACGACGTCGTGCACGCGCGCGCGCTGGTCGAGGCCGTCGGCCATCCGGGCTTCGGCCTGCACGTCGACGCGGGCGCGCTGCACCTGGCCGGCGAGGGTCCGCGCGAGCTGGCGGATTGCGCCGGCCGGATGCGCCACTTCCACGCCAGCCAGCCCGACCTCGCGCCGCTGCGCGCGGGCGGCCCGGTCGCGCACGAGGCGTTCGCGGACGCGCTGCGCGCGCAGGACTACTCCAACTGGGTGTCGATCGAGATGCGGCGCGTCGACGGCGCGCCCGCGCTGGCCGCGGTGGCCGAGGCGCTGGGCTACGCGCAACGCGTCTACGGCTGAGCGCGCTCAGCGGCCCTGGAAGCGCGGCACGCGCTTCTCGGCGAACGCGGCCAGCGCCTCCAGCCGGTCCTGGGTGGGCAGCACGCGCTCGTAGCAGCGCGCCTCCGTTTCCAGGCCCTGCGCCAGCGGCTGCTCGCAGCCTTCGTCGATCGCGCTCTTGGCCGCGCGCACCGCGACCGGCCCGTTGCCGGCGATCGCGCGCGCCAGCTCCAGCGCCGTCTCGCGCAGGCCGCGCGCGGGCGCCACGCGATTGACGAGGCCGAAGCGCTCGGCCTCGTCCACGTCGATCCGGCGCGCCGTCAGGATCAGGTCCTTGGCGCGCGAGCGCCCGATGAGGCGCGGCAGCCGCTGCGTGCCGCCGGCGCCGGGGATGATCGCCAGGCTGGTCTCGGTCAGGCCGATCTGCGCGTGCGGCGCCGCCACGCGCAGGTCGCAGGCCAGCATCAGCTCGGTGCCGCCGCCGAACGCGAAGCCGTTGACGACCGCGATCGTCGGCTGCGGCAGCGCCTCGACGTCGTCCATGACCTTGCGGATGTTGCGCACGAAGTGCGGCACGCGCTCGGCCGGCATCGTCTTGCGCTCCTTGAGATCGGCCCCCGCGCAGAAGGCCTTCTCGCCGGCGCCGGTGAGCAGGATGGCGCGGATCGACAAGTCCTCGCGCAGCTCCTCGCACAGCGCCCGCAATCGCCTCAAGGTCGGGAACGAGAGGCAGTTCATGACCTCGGGCCGCTGGATCGTCAGCCACACGAGGTCCCCCTCGCGCTCGCACGTGACGAGCTCGGGCTGGTCGGGGACGTCGGAGGGAAACTCGCTGGCGACGCTGCTCATGGCCGAGAGCGTAGCGTCGCCAGCCGGGTTTCGCGCGCCGCGCGCCGCGTGCCTACGGCACGAACGGGATCCGCAACCCGTCCGACAGGTTGAAGGCCGCCCCGCCCGCCGCCGCGTCGCGGAACCAGGCCTGGAAGTTCCAGGTGCTGCCGGCGACGACGGCTCCCGCCGCGGGCCGCAGGGCGTTGTTCACGGCGCGCGTCAGCACGCCCGCGGACGCGCTGGTGACCGAGAAGCGCCGCAGGGTCCCGCTCACGCAGCGCCAGCCGTTGCCGAACGCGGTCTGCGTCTCGCCCGGGCCGAAGTAGAAGATGCCCAGCGTGCTGGCCGGCACGGGAGCCGCGCGCAGCACGAGATCGTTCGCCGCGATGCTGGCCGACCCCGTGGCCGAGATCGACGCCGCGCCGCCCGAGGAGTTCGTCGTGGCGACGCAGTAGTTCGCGCCGACGACGCTGCACGAGCGTTGCGACAGACGCAGCCCGTCGAGACCGGCCTCCACGATGCTCTGCGGATCCGCGTCGTTGGCCGTGAAGCGCAGACGCATGTTGGCCGAGGGCGTGACGCCCGAGGCGGCGATGTCGGCCGCGCTCAAGGTCACGTGCGTCCAGACCGACCCGCGGTCCTGGTCGTGCCGCGCGAGCTCGAACCACGGACCTCCCGTCCCGTTGGCGCTGATCTCCACCAGCAGGCGGTCGGCGCCGTTGGAGTTGGTCAGGCGCAGATAGTAGTCGTACTCGATCGTCGCGGTCGGCGAGGTGAGGTCGTAGGCCGGCGAAAGCAGCTCGACCGCGCCGCCGTCGACGTCGGTGTTGCCGGCCTGGTTCTGCGTGAGCCAGCACTGGCCGCTGCCGTCCGCGTCGCTCGCCGGATCGTAGGCCCAGCCCGCGTCGTTGACGGGCACGCCGCGCTGCCAGTCGCCGCTCGTCGCGCCCAGGTTGGCGGCCGTCCAGCCCTGATCGGACTCGAACGTGTCGACGAGGAACGGCGCGAGCACGCCGACGTCGAGCGCGTACAGGCTGGCCGGCGCACCCGGCGGATCGGTCAGGGTCCCGCAGGTCGTCTCGGTGAACGTGTAGTAGAACTGCGGCGTCTCGCCGCAGGCGAAGCCGGGCAGGCTCCCGGTGTGGATCCCGCCGCCCGCGCCCGCGAGCGAGATCGCCGTGAACGCGGCCGCCGCGTGGGGCCGCCACAGGACCTGGACCGGCCCGACCGGCGTGCCGGCGATCTGCGCCGCGACCGGCGTGGGCGTGTTCGGTGCCGCGAGCACCGGCGCCGTTCCGGAGATCCCGCTGAACAGCGGCAGGCACGCGGCGGCCGCCGCGGTCATGTCGAGCGCCGACTGCGTGTGGAAGAACGTCGTGATGTTCGCCGTCCCGCCGGCGCACAGGTGGCAGTAGCTCATGATCGTGCCCTGGTTCGAGCACACCTGCTGCGTCTGGCAGGGACCGTAGTACTGCGACGACGGGCACTCGTCGAGCGGCGGGCAGTAGCTGTGCGTGTGCAGCGCGTTGAAGTTGTGGCCGATCTCGTGCGCCACGACGATGAAGTCCCAGTTGTTCGGCTGCTGCACGATCGGGAAACTGATCGTCCCGTTCATGTTGCCCGACACGGAGAAGTTGTACTGCGGATCGCACAGCACGTTCAGCCACGCCACGCCGCAGCCCAGGTTGGCGCCGGACAACAGGTGGCCGAGGTTCGCGCCCGCCGGCACGTTGCCGACCCACGCGGCCTGCAGTTCGGTGAGCACCGCCTGGCAGTTTCCGCCCGAGTCCTGCGACGTCCAGGGATCCGCCGCGGTCGTGTAGAAGGCCACCGAGGGGAAGGTCAGGATCGTGTTGACCTGCGTCTCGTAGCGGTCGCTGACGAAGCCCAGGAGCGTCGTCGTGTAGGCGGTCTGCGCCGCGAGGTCGTTGAAGCGCTGGTAGTACTGGTAGTCGCTCGTGATCGCGACGCGGCACTCGCGCAGGCCGCAGCCCGCGCCCGCGCCCAGCGCCTGCTGCCCGCCGCCCGCCGTCGGCGCGACCGGCCGCGTCAGCGGTCCACGCCGCTCGGCGCCGGCGGCCGGCGTCTCCAGCGCGTTGCACGTGCCGTCGAAGAAGAGGCCCGCGCGGCCCAGAGCGTCCTCGCTCATCATCAGCGCGTCGCCGCGCGACCAGTCGCCGTTCGCGTCGGGCCGCGGCAGCACGTGCACGAGGGTCGTCCCGCGCCGGATCCAGCCCTGCGCGCCGGTGCGCGCGAACGATAGGTGCACCTCCGAGCCCGGCTCGCCGCGCACGCCGCCCTTCCAGATCGAGAGGTCCAGGCCCTGCAGCAGGTCGGGGCGCGGCGCGCCGTCGACGGTGAAGCCGAACTTCAGACGTTCGTGGCGCACGCGCGCAAGCTCGAGGTCCACGGTCGTTCCGTCCGGCAGCGGCACGCCCGCGAGCGTCACCTCTTCGCGCGCGGCCAGCGCGCGCAGTTCGCCCCGCGCAAGGCCCAGGCGCAGGGCGTCGAGACCCGCCTCGGCGCCGGTCGGTTCGAGGGGCGAGGGCAGCACGGAACCCTGGGAAAAGCCGCTGCCGGCGAGGGCCGCGACCGCGATCAGGGACTGGAGAGGAGAGAGCGCCATGGGGATCCAGGGGAGGGACGACGAGGAGAGGGATCGATGAGAGCGAGCGCGGCCGCACGCGGGGCCCGCCGGATTCGAATGTAGCATCCCCGCGGCGCCCGCGCCGCCGCCGCTTCCGCTCTCAGTCCTTGCACGCGACGATGCGCATCAGGCCGCGCACGCCGGGCTCCTGGCGCACGCGCAGGCCCAGCGCCGCGAGCCGCTCCACGAGTCGCGCGGGCGCGAGCCGCAGCTTGCGGTAGTGGCTGACGCGCAGGTTCCAGCCGTTCTCCGCGCGCTCGTGGACGAGGTCGTGCACGACGACGGTTTCGGACTCGTACTCCAGGAAGCACGTCAGGATGCGCGACTCGTCGGAGCGCACGGTCAGGAAGCGCTGGTCCGCGACGAGCGGCACCGTCTGGTCGCGCAGCGACAGGACGAAGGCGCCGCCCGGCGCCAACGCGCGGTGCACCGCGGCGAACAGCGCATCGACGTCGTCCTTCGCGGGCAGGTGCGCGAGCGTGTCCCCCATGCACAGCACGAGGTCGGGCGCGCGGTCGAGGTGGCGCTCGAACGCGAGCAGGTCGTCGCGCACCGCGCTGACCGGGAGGTCGCCGCGCAGCACCTCGAGCGTGGCCAAGAGCTCGGCCGAGCTGTCGACCGCCGTCACCGCCAGGCCGCGGCGCGCGAGCGGGATCGCGTGCATGCCGAAGCCCGCGCCCAGATCGACCGCACGCGCGCCGGCGCGCAGGCCCAGGTCCAGGGCGTCGATCTCCGCCGCACCCGCCTGCAGCGCGGCCTGCGCACCACCCGCCATCCAGACGTAGATCGGCGCGAGGTGCTGCGCGTAGTGCTGTGCGGCGGTAGCCATGGCGCGGATCGAGCGGCTTCCTCTACCCGCGCGCCCCCGCCGCGAGCAACTCCCCCAGGCCGCGCCGGACCTCTGCGGCATCGATCCCGCGCATGCAGGCGTGCCGCGCGTCGCCCGAGAGCGGACAGGTCTCGCGGTGGCACGGGCCGCAGGGCGTGAACGTGCGCACGACGCGCACGTCCGGTGCGTGCTCGGCGGTGTGGCGCGGGTCGGTCGGTCCGCACACGACGACGGTCGGACGGCGCAGCGCCTGCGCCAGGTGACGCGGCCCGCTGTCCGCGGTGACGAACAGCGCGCACGACGCGATCAGGCCCGCGAGTTCCGGCAGCAACGGCGGCGGATCGTCCAGCAGGGGCGGCGGCAGGGGTCCGAACTGCGCGCGGACGGCGCGCGCGTGCGGTTCCTCGGCCGGCCCGCACACCAGCACGAGCGGGAGCGCGCTCTGGCGCAGCGACGCGGCCAGCACGGCGGGATCCGCGGCCTTGGCGGATCCGGTCCGCGCGCCGGCGTTCACGAGGCAGTACGGCCGTGCCGCGTCGATCCCGCACGCGCGCAGCCGCGCGTGCGCCGCCGCGAGTCCCGCGCGCGTCGGGTACAGGCGCGGGATGCGGTGGCGCACCTCCAGGCCGAGCAGCCCGGCGAGCTCGACGCAGGCCGCGCCGAACGGCCGCGGGAGCCGCCGCGGCCAGCGCCCGCGCACGCCGAGCGCGAGCGGAACGGCTCCGCGTTCGTACGCCGGCGTGAAGCCCGCGGTCAGGAGCGGCGCGCGTCCGCCCGAGTTCCAGGCCGCGCGCGCGGGGATCCCCGCGCGCCACGCCGCCCACGCCGAGCGCAGCGAGCCGTCGAGCAGGAGCGCGACGTCGTGGCCGCGCCAAGCGCGCGGATCCGGCGCCCGCGCACGTCCGACGGGCAGCCGCGCCAAGCCGTCGAACTGCCCGTCGATCAACGCCAGCAGCGCGGGCGGCCCCGCGATCGAGAGCCGTTCCGCGCAGCCCGCGGCAAGCCAGCGCGCGTGCAGCGCGCGCACCACCGGCTCCGCCGCCACGAAGTCGCCCAGCCACGAGGGCGCGCGGACCAGCACGCGCGCAGGCGGTGCGAGCAGGTTCACGTGCCCGCCGCCCCCTGCGCCGCGACCTCCAGCGCCGCCCGCGTGACCCGGTCCGCCGGAAGGTCGCGCATGCAGCGATGGTGCTCCAGCGGGCACACGCGCCGCAGGCACGGCGCGCACTCCAGGTCCTCGACGCGCACGATCCGCGCGCGCTCCAGCGACGTCGCGGTCAGCTCGGGGAAATTCGGGCCCAGCACGCTGACGCAGGGCACGTCGAACGCCGCGGCGTACCAGCGCGGCCCCGAGTCGCCGACCAGGAGCAGGCGCGCGCCGCGCACCAGCTCCTTCAGGCCCTCCAGGTCGCGCTCCTCGCGCGCCAGCGAGAGCGCACCGCGCGTGCTCGCGGCGGCGACGGCGCCCATCAGCGCCTCCTCGCCCGGCCCGCCGGTCACGACGCCGCGCCAGCCGTGCTCCATCTGCAAGGCGTCCAGCACGGCGGCGAAGCGCTCGGGCGGCCACAGCTTGGCCGCGCCGTAGGCCGCGCCGGGGCAGCACAGGACGTAGCCGCGCGCGAGGTCGACCCCCAGGCGCTCCAGACGCGCGCGCTCGCGCCGCGCGACCTCATCGCGCACGGCGAGGCGCGGGTGCAGGTCGGGCACGAGGATGCCCAGCAGGCCCGCCGCGTCGCGGTGCAGGTGGGCAGTGGGCACGGGCACGCGCCGTCCGTCGCGCGAGGGCGGCAGCGCGGCGTGCGTCAGGAGGAGGCGCCGCCCCGAGAGCGCGCTGCCCGCGCGCACCGGCACGCGCGCGCGCCACGCGCGCCACGCGGCGCCCAGCGAGTTGGTGAGCAGGAGCGCCGCGTCCGGCGCCAGCTCGCGGTAGAGACGCGCCTCGTCGGCGCCGCGCGCGATCGGCACGAGGTGCGGTTCGAGCGGGCCGTCGCGCAGGACGCCGGCGAGGTGCGCGCGCACCAGGATGCGCACGTCCTCGAAGCGCGGATCGGCGCGCGCGGCCTCCAGCACCGGGGTGGCCATCACCACGTCGCCGACCCAGTTGGGAGCGCGGACGGCGAGGCGCCGCACGGAACTCATCGCGGCAGGCCCGCCACGCGCTCGTCGCGCGGCACGTGCGCGGCGATCCGGCGCTGCTTGCGCAGCACCGCGCGCACGAAGCGGCGCCGCGCCGCACGGCCGCGCAGGCCGCGCTGGCCGAGGTAGCGCGCCAGGAAACGCAACCGCTCGCGAGGGAGGACCGCGTCGGGCAGGGAGTGCAGCACCGCCGCCACGTCCTTCACGAACCAGCGTTCGCGCGGCCAGCGCCGGCGCCGCGCGCGGCCGACGTCGATCAGCACCAGCGCATCGTCGGGATGGCGCAACAAGAGGTGCGTGGTGTACAGGTCGCGGTGGTGCCAGCGCCGGCGGTGCAGCCGCGCCGCGAGGTCCGCGATCCCGTGCAGCAGGTCCGCGCGTCCGCCGGCGTCCGCGTGCGCCAGGCGGTCGCGCGCGGTCTCGCGGTGCGGCACGCGCTCCAGGACCACGATCGAACCGGCCGGCGACTGCGCCCAGCCGAGCGCGGCCGGCACCTCGAAGCCGTCCGCGCGCAGGCGCTCGAGCGCCAGGTGCTCGCGCCGCCCGCCGGGCCGCGCGCCGGGCCGGCTGCGCTTCACGACGACCGCGCGTCCGTCGGCGGTCCGGTGCAGGAACGTCTCCCGACCCTGCAGCCGGCGCACCGGGCGTTCGACCTCCAGGGCGAGCAGTTCGCGCAGGGTCCCGGCGTCCAGTTGCGCAGTCATCGCCGCGGATCGTAGCGCCCCCGGCGCCGATCGCAGCGCCGCGCGGGGCCGAGGCGGCTCCGGGTGCGGCCCCCCCCTCGCGCTCGCGCCCGCCGACCCCTAACCTCTAGGGCTCGCCGCCCTCCTGGCGGTGCTCTCGGGTACCGCCCGCGCGGCCCTCCCTACCCCGGCTTCAGAAACCGGATCGACCCATGTCCCAAGCCCCCGCCGCGAAGCGCACGACCGCGCCCGCCGACGAGTTCAACCCGTTCCAATCGATGGCGCAGCTGTTCGACACGGCTGCCGACCTGCTGGGCCTGGACCAGGGCCTGCGCGAGGTGCTGCGCCGTCCCGACCGGGAGATGACGGTCGCGATCCCGGTCCTGATGGACGACGGGCGCGTCGAGGTGTTCACGGGCTACCGCGTGCAGCACAACTTCTCGCGCGGTCCGTGCAAGGGCGGCATCCGCTACGCGCCCGACGTCAACCTCGACGAGGTGCGCGCGCTGGCGGCGTGGATGACGTGGAAGTGTGCCGTCGTCGACGTGCCCTTCGGCGGCGGCAAGGGCGGCGTGATCTGCGATCCGCGCAACCTGTCGATCGGCGAGCTCGAGCGCATCACGCGCCGCTACACCTCGGCCATCCTCGACATCCTGGGCCCCGACCGCGACGTGCCGGCGCCCGACATGAACACGAACGAGCAGACGATGGCGTGGCTGATGGACACGTACTCGATGCACGTGCGCAAGACGACCACGGCCGTCGTGACCGGCAAGCCGATCGCGCTGGGCGGCAGCCGCGGCCGCACCGAGGCCACGGGCCGCGGCGTGATGCTGATCACGCGCGAGGCGCTGAAGAAGCTGGGCATCCGGCCGCAGGACGCGCGCGTCGTCGTGCAGGGCTCGGGCAACGTGGGCGGAATCGGCGCGATGCTGCTGCACCGCGAGGGCTACAAGATCATCTGCATGAGCGACCAGTACGGCGCCGTGCTGAACGAGAAGGGCCTGGACGTGCCCGCGGTGCTGGCGCACCTCAAGTCGAACGGCCGCCTGACGGGCTTCAAGGAGGCGCAGGCCATGCCGGCCGGCAAGGCCGTGCTGGAGATCCCCTGCGAGGTGCTGGTGCCGGCCGCGACCGAGAACCAGATCACCAGCGAGAACGTCGACCGCGTGCAGACGCGCCTGATCGTCGAGGGGGCCAACGGGCCCTGCACGGCCGTCGCCAGCCGGCGCCTCGACGAGCGCGGCATCCTGGTCGTGCCCGACATCCTGGCCAATGCCGGCGGCGTCACGGTCAGCTACTTCGAGTGGGTCCAGGACCGCATGGGCTACTTCTGGACCGAGGAGCGCGTGAACAACACGCTCGAGCAGATCATGGTCAAGGCCTTCGGCGACGTGGCCGCGGTGGCCGAGCGCCACAAGGTCTCGATGCGCATCGCGGCCTACATCCTGGCGATCGACCGCGTCGCGACCGTGTATCGCCTGCGGGGAGTGTTCGCGTGATCGGCACGAACGACCTCTCGGGCCTGGAGTTCGACGACCTCGCGCCGGTGACGCACTCGGTCGAGGACGAGAACCCGTTCGCGACGATGATGGCGAGCTTCGACGAAGCCGCCGACCGCCTGGGCCTGGACCCCGACCTGTACGCGATCCTGCGCAAGCCCGACCGCGAGATCCAGGTGTCGCTGCCGGTGCAGCTCGACGTCGGAGCTCTCGCCGTGTTCGACGGCTTCCGCGTGCAGCACAACGCGGGCCTGGGCCCCTACTTCGGCCCGCTGCGCATCCACTCCAGCGTGCGCATGGACGAGCTGCGCGCGCTGGCCGGTTGGATGACCTGGAAGTGCGCCGTGCTCGACATCCCCTTCGGCGGCTCGGCCGGCGGGATCCGCATGGCCGCCTCGCGCCACAGCCGCGGCGAGGTCGAGCGCGCCGTGCGCCGCTACGTCTCGGGCCTCCTCTCGGACGTCGGTCCCGACCGCGACATCTTCTCGTCCGACGTGGCGACCGACGAGAACGTCATGGCCTGGGTCATGGACACGGTCTCGATGCACGCGCGGCAGACCGAGAACGCGACCGTCACCGGCAAGCCGCTGGCCTTGTGCGGGACGCACGGCCACACCGAGTCCGTCGCGCAGGGTCTGCGCGCGGTGCTGGGCCCGGCGCTGGACGCGGCCGGCGTCGCGCGCGACGGCGCGCGCATCATCATCCAGGGCGCGGGCATGCGCGGCGGCCACCTGGCGCAGCTCCTGATCCAGGACGGCTACCGCGTGGTCGGCCTGTCCGACATCCACGGCGGGTTCTACAACTCCGGGGCGCTCGACGTCGGCGCGCTGCTCGCGCACCGTGCGGCCAACGGCTCGCTGCGCGGCGCCACCGGCGATTTCGAGCGCATCTCGAACGAGGAGATGCTCGTGCGGCCCTGCGACGTGCTGATCCCCTGCGCCGTGGCCGGCACCGTGCACCTGCGCATCGCGCGGCAGCTGCAGGCGAAGCTGATCATCGAGGGCGCGCACGGCTCCGTCTCGTCGCGCGCCGACCGGTTCCTGGCCGAGCGCGGCGTGCTGATCGTCCCCGACATCCTCTCGACGGGCGGCGGCGCGGTCGTGAACTACTTCGAGTGGGTCCAGAACCGCGCCGGCTACACCTGGACGCCGGACACGGTCCACGAGCGGCTCCTGCGCTACATGACCGAGGCCTGGAACCAGGTGCTCGCCCTGTCGCAGGAGCACCGCGTGCGCCTGCGCATGGCGGCGCACATGCTGGCCGTGCAGCGCGTCAGCCAGGCCGACCGGCTGCGCGGCGTCTACGCCTGAGGCGCGGCGCGGGCGCCCATTTTGCAGACTCCTAAGGAGCGGCGCTCCGCCTGAGGGCGGCCCGGCTCTCCCGCACCCGCGCGCTCGCCAGATCGGGCGCGCCGCGCTACGCTCACGGCCTGCAGTCGCCGGTCCCCGCGGGTGTCCGCGCTGGAGACTGCCCCCCCGATGCCGCGCATCGGCCACCGTTCCCTCACGAGAGTCTGCACCATGCGTTCGTTCCGATTCCTCGCGGCCGCGCTCACCGCCGCGTTGCTTGCACTTCCCGCGACGGCCGGCAACGGCGCCCCTGAGCCGGGCAGCCTGCTGCTCTTCCCGGTCATCGACCACTCGACAGGCGCCGGGTTCACGGCGGTCACCGTCACCAACACCAACGCCGACTTCACACCGGTGGGCTTCGGCTTCGCCGGCACCGTGGACGTCGAGTTCGTGTACATCAACGGCGATCCGATCGGGAACTTCTACTGCGGCGAGGCCAACCGTACGCGCCGCCTGACGCCCAACGACACGATCACGGTCGCGTCGAACATCGACAACCCCAACTTCCCGCGCGGCTACCTGTACGTGTTCGCCAAGAACCCGTTCTCGGGCCAGGCGATCGCCTGGAACTGGCTGATCGGCAGCGCGTTCCAGGCCGCGCCCAGCGACGCCTACGAGATGACGCCGTACACGTTCCGCGCCGGCCGCGCGCTCAGCCAGGGCGCGCCGACCGACTTCGCGCCGGCCAACGGCATCCGCGACCTCAACGGCGCGGAGTACGAGCGCGTGTGCGACAAGATCATGGTCCCGCACTTCTTCGGCGAGAAGGCCAACCGCGCGACGCACCTGGTGCTGATCAACCTGTCGGGCGCGAGCCAGTTCTTCGCGATCGTGAACTTCCTGATCTACAACGACAACGAAGAGGTGTTCTCCGCGCAGTACCAGTTCCGCTGCTGGGCCAAGGTGCGGCTGCAGAACATCAACGGCGCGTTCCTGGACTCGACGCTGCTGGCCAGCAACAACAACTCGACCGAGACGGTCGGCAGCTCGGAGTCGGGCTGGTACCGCATCAACGGCGGCGTGGCCTACTCCACGGCCGACAGCATCAACGACCCGGCCATCCTGGCCGCGCAGATCACGTCCTGGAACGGCTACTCCGGCGCGATCATCCCCTACATGAAGGACCAGAACCCGACGCACGGCGAGCTGATCTCGACGGGCATCTTCCACGACTGATCCGCTCCGTGCCGCGGGCCCCGTCGGCCCGGGCGCCCAAGCACGCGGGGCGCGGTCCACACGGACCGCGCCCCGCTCGCTTGCGGGCGACCGCGCCGCTCAGAGCCTGTGAAGGAAGCGGGGATGCCTGGCAGGGTGCGCATGGCGGGCGTCTCCGATTCCTTCACAGGCTCTCAGAAGCCCGGCAGCGCCAGCGCCCGGAAGGCCTGCAGGCGCTGCGTGATCGCGCCCGCGGTGCCGTCGTCGCCCAGCCACGACCACGTGCGCGAGCGCGAGTCCGTGCTGCCGCGGATGATCGTCAGCGTGGAGAGCGGCGTGTCCGACAGGAGCTCGGGCCGGTCGCAGCCGGTCCCCGCGCCGAGTTGGCCGAGGTCGACGAGCAGGGACTGCACCTGCGCCGGCGTGACGTGGCCGACCTGGGCGTTGCCGGTCGCGCCCAGGCTGGTCGTGCTGCCGCCCGCGGTCGCCGCGCCGCGCACGAGGCCGTCGGAGTACACGGTCATCTGGAAGTCGATCGGGCAGCACAGCGTGCTGCCGGTGACCTCGAAGATGACTACGGGCTCGTGCGGGAACACGTTCTCGCACGGGCCCTGTGGCGGCGCGAAGGCCGAGTTCACGGCGAACACGCCGCAGGCCAGCGCGGAGAGACCCAGGGACAACGACAGGACGGTGCGACGCATGGTCGGCTCCTTCGATTCGGGTTCGGGAGGACGGCCGCGGACCGGCCGTCCCAGGTCCGCGTCCAGCCTAGCGCCGCGGCGCGCCCCGTCGGGAAAGGAGAGGTACGGACCGTGCAACGCGGCCGCCGGGCCCGCGCCGCGGGTCGCCGGGTTCAGCCCGCGCTTGCGCGGCGCGCCCGCCACAGGTCCCAGCCGAAGCGCAGCGCGGCGAACGCCAGGGCGAACGCCACGAGGCCGCGCGCCGCGCTGGTGACCGCCGGGACGTGCACGAGCTGCACGCCGAGCGCCGCGCCGACGAGGCCGCCGCCCGCCAGCCACAGGGCCGCCGGTTCCTTGAGCTCGCCGCCCTGGCGGTAGAGGAACAGCGACTGCAGCGCGGCCACCATCGACATCGCCAGGCTGCACGCGCGCGCCGCCAGGAACCCCAGGTCGGGGAAGAGGTGGATCAGGATCGGCACGGCGACCAGGCCGCCGCCGATGCCGAAGATCGGCGCGGACGCGCCCGCCACGAGTCCGGTGGCGGCGACGAGCGCCCACTGGGACGGCGCGAGCGCCGCCTGCGGCGCCAGCGCGGCCCCGAACGCGTCGCGCGTCCCGCCGTCGACGAGCATCTGCACGGCGATCGCGGCGAGGAACACGGCGAACCAGGCCTTCAGGCCGTTCGTCGACACGCGCCTGGAGAGCCCGAAGCCCAGGCGCGCGCCGATCAGGCTGCCGGCGACGAGCGCGAGCACCATGTCCAGGCGCAGGGCCGACTCGGGATGCGCGAGCTCGATCAAAGTCGCGCTGGTCGTCGAAGCGGCGACGAGCACCAGCGACTCGGCCACCGCGGTGCGCAACGGGATCCTGTGCACGTAGTGCAAGAGCGGCACGGCGAACACGCCGCCGCCGATGCCGCACAGCGCGCTGTAGGTGCCGATGGCGAGGCCCAGGACGGCCAGCGGCAATCGGCGCGGACGCGCGCTGACGGGACCGTTCACCGCGTTCCGGCGGAGGGCAGCCGGCCGATCAGGTCGCTGGAGGAGCGCGCCTTGGGGTCCCCGCAGATCGCGATCTCGATGCCGAGCTCGCGGTCGACCGCCGCTTCGGGCACGTTCGCGGCGGTGTAGTCGGTGCCCTTGGCGTGCACCTGGGGCCGCAGGCGTCGCAGCGTCGTCTCCAGCGTCGGCTCGGCGAAGGACGTCACGAAATCCACGCAGCGCAGCGCGCCGACGAGTTCCGCGCGCTCGGCCAACGGCACCAGCGGGCGGCCTGCGCCCTTCAGCGCGCGCACGGAGGCGTCCGTGTTGAGCGCCACCACCAGGGTGTCGCCGCGCGCGCGCGCGTCCTCCAGGTAGCGCACGTGGCCGACGTGCACGAGGTCGAAGCAGCCGTTGGCGAGCACGACGCGCCGTGCGCGGCCGGCGCTCCGCAGGCGCTCGAGGTGCGCGGCCAGCGCGTCGCGCTCCCACAAGGTGCGTGCGTCGTTCACGCGCGCTCCGCGGCCCGGGGCACGCCCGGCGCCGCGCCGGGCGCGCGCCTGGAGGCTTCCGCCAGTTGCTCGGGCCGGCACACGGCGGCGCCCAGCTCCATCACGACGACGCCCGACGCCGCGTTGGCGAGGTGCATCGCGCCCACCGGGTCGGATCCGCCGGCCAGCGCCAGCGTGAACACTGCGGCGGCGGTGTCGCCCGCGCCGCACACGTCGGTGATCTCGCCCTCGCCGTGGGCCGGCACCCAGACGCCCTCGTCGGGGATCCCCGCACCGAAGAGCGCCATCCCCAGGTTGCCGCGCGTCACCAGCAGCCAGCGCGGCCCGGCGCGCAAGAGGAGCTCGCGCGCCGCCTCGGCCAGCGCCGCCGCCGCGCCGAGCGAATCCACCGGCCGCCGCGCGTGCAACGCCAGCTCGCCGACGTTGGGCGTCAGCGCGGTGAGTCGGCCCGCGAAGCAGGCGATCTCGCGCCGCGGATCGAGCACGGCGACGCCCCCGCGCGCGAGGCGGTCGGCGCACACGGCCGCGGCCTCGGCGCCGACGGCGCCGTACTCGTAGTCCGACACGAGCAGCGCGTCGAACTCGTCCGCGCGGGCCAGCGCGGCCGCGGCGGCTGCCGCACGCGCCGCGGCCGGCAGCGGCGCGGCCGGCTCGCGGTCGATGCGCAGGATCTGCTGGGGGTTGCGGCGCGGCTCGGCCGCCAGCACGCGCGTCTTGGTCGGCGTGGCCCACTCCGCGAGCGCCGGCACCCCGCGCACGTCGATGCCCTCGGCATCGAGCGCGGAGAGGAGCTCGCGGCCGCGCGCGTCGCGACCGACGGCACCGAACAGCGCGACTTCGGCGCCCAGCGCGCGCAGGTTGCGCGCGACGTTGGCGGCGCCGCCGCAGCCCAGCTCCTCGCGCTCGTGGCGCAGCACCATGACCGGCGCCTCGCGCGAGAGACGCGACGGGCGCGCGAACAGCCACAGGTCCGCGACCAGGTCGCCCAGCACCGCGACGCGCCGGCCCGCGAGATCCGCCAGGCCCATCGGTCAGCAGACCTCGGCCGCGGCAGCCGCCAGCGCGGCCTCGCGCAACTCCACCGCCGGGCGCGCGCTGGCCGTGGACCACTCGAGGCCGGCCTCCTCGGCCAGGTAGAAGTCGCTGCGCACGCCCATGAACGCGTTGTAGCGGATGGCGTAGTGCTCCTCGCCCGCGCGCGCGGCGGCCGCCGACAGCTCGCGGTCGATCTCGCGCACGCGCGGCTTGAAGGCGGCCCACTCCGCCGCGCCCATCGCCAGCACGCGTTCGACCTCCGGCCGCCAGCGCGCGGCGGCCGGCGCCTCGCGGTGCCGGTCGAGGCGTGCGTTCACGAACCACGGCATCAACGCGCCGAGCTTGTCGATGAAGAGGTTCTCGTCGGCGCCGAAGTCGAGGATCGAGCCTTCGGTGAAGTCCGCGAGACCGTGCTGCGCGGCCGGATCGAAGTACCCGCCGTCGACGGCCAGCCGGAACGAATCCGTGCCCGGGAACGGATAGAAGAACGACGTGCGGAAGCGGCCCAGGCGCGCCTGTGCCAGGAGGTCCACCGTCTCCCAGCGCTCCGCGTGCGTCTCGCCCGGCAGCCCGACCATCACGAACGCCGACGAG
The DNA here is from genome assembly GCA_964552795.1 of uncultured Planctomycetaceae bacterium. Lineage (GTDB taxonomy): Bacteria > Planctomycetota > UBA1135 > UBA1135 > JAEUHZ01. The sequence goes on along the minus strand of CAZKIO010000006.1, from coordinate 100,762 downwards.
TGCAGGCCGTGGCGCTCGGCCGACGCGACCGTCTCCAGGATGTCGCGCTGCGTCATGTGGCGCTTCAGCACATCCTTGCGCACGCGCGGGCTGCCCGACTCGATGCCGAGCTTCAGGATGCGGCAGCCGGCGCGCGCCAGCGCCTCGGCCACGCGCTCGTCGAGCTGCTTCACGTGCGCGTTGGCCACGAACGGGACGCCGATGCCGCTCCGCGCGTACAGGTCGCAGAACTCCAGCGCGTGCGGCACGTTCTGCGTGAAGAGATCGTCGTCGAGGATGAAGGTGCCGACGCCGCGGTAGCGCCCCAGGATCCAGCGGATCTCCTCGATCATCTTCCCGGCCGAGCGGAAGCGGAAGAAGCCGATGTCCTTGACGCTGCGACCGAGCTCGCCCTTGTAGCGGTCGACGATCTTGTGGTTGAGGCAGTACGTGCAGCGGTACGGGCACCCGCGCGAGCTGATCAGGCCGAACCAGCCCTGCTTCTGGTCGGTGATGCGCTGCACGTCGAACAGCTCGTAGTCGGGCATCGGCAGCGCCGCGAAGTCGGGGAACTCCCCCACCTTGTTGCTCTGCCAGGCGTCCGGTCCGTGCGTGCCGCGGCCCGCGTCCGCCGGCCGCGTGCCGCCGCGCCACGACAGGAAGTTCGCGACGTCGTCGGGACGCTCGCCGGCCTCGATCCTGCGCACGAGCTCCGCCAGCGCGTCCTCGCACTCGCCGACGCCGACGTGGTCCCACGCGCCGTCGGCCATGACCTCCTCGGGCACCATCGTGGGATGGATGCCGCCGACCACGATCGGCGGCGGCGCGACGCCGTCCGCGGCGGCGCGCGCGCGCAGGTCCTCGGCGATCTCGCGCGCCTCGCGGTACTGCTGCGTGAGGCACGAGAACGCGACGAGGCCCGGCCGCCACGCGCGCACCAGCTCCCACAGCTCGGCGCGCGTCGGCACCGGCGGCAGGTTCTCGTTGAGGTTGACGAGGCGCGTCGCGTGCCCCTGCTGCTTCAGCACGGCCGACAGCGACGCCAAGCCGTGGTTGAACCCCATCTGCGTGTAGAGGTTGGGGTAGACGAAGAGGATGCGCACGGCCGGCCTCGGGGCGCGGAGCATACACCGCGGCCGCACCCCAGGCCCGCCGCGGCGCGACTTGGAAGGGCAGACGATCGCCGGGCAACCTCCCCGAGCCGGGGCGCTGCGCCCCAGACGGCCTGCGCGCCTCCTGTTCGCGCCGAGCGTGAAACGGGGTCCCCAGCGCGGCGCGCGGGCCCGACGCACGTGGTCGGGCCGCGTGCACCCCCCGGGACCCTCAGCACCCGGTGGACAGGGTCGTGCCGTCCACGAAGCACAACGGGCTGCCGAACGGATCGTGCATGCAGAAGGGGCGCTCGCGCCACGGACGCGCGGCGATCGGGCCCATCGGCAGCGCACCATTGCCCGTCCCGGTCGAGAGCCCGCCGTGCGACTTCGCGCGCGCGCGAAGACGGCCTCGAGGTCGTGGACCGTGAAGTCGACGGGCCCGGGTAGCGGTCTCGCGATCGGCTCGTCGCCGTCGCCGGCCCGCCGGTACAGGGCGAGGATCACGCCGCCGGAGTCGAGGTCGTGCCGCCCGCAGGACAACCGCTGGCCGGGATGCCGAGCGCCAGCTGTGGGACCCTGCGGCCCTGCCGATGTCCGGGCCTGGCACGATCACGCGGTACCGACGCGGCGGCGCGGACGGCCGCGCGGGTCTTGGCCCTGATCGGCCACGGCGCGCGCCGCGACGAGGCCTCCGACCTGGACGAGCACCGACGATCCGATCCGGTGACCGCGGAAGCTGGCCTGCGTTGCGCGGCGCCCTCGCGACGTCCGCGGAGCGTGGCACTCTGCGCACAGGGTACCGCCGTCGAGGGTTCCCCCTCGCGCGTGAAACCCGCCGGGGCGGTGGCGACGCTCCTGCAAGGGAGCCCACAACGTCCATCCGGCCCAGGCCTGCTGCGCGGGTCCGGCACGAGTTCGACCCGCATCCGACCAGCTTGGGGCCTGCGGGGACGCCCTCCCACCACCTTCCCGCCCAAGCTGATAGCCTGCACGTTGTCGCTCGCAGCCCGGGCCGGCCGTCCCGCCGGCCGAAGGAGCCACGCATGAGAACCCTGATCCTCGCCGCACTCCTCGCCGCACCCACGTCCGCGCAGGGCGTTCTGTTCTACGAGGGCTTCGAATCGGGCATGTCCGCCTGGAACGTGGGACCGGACAGCCCCACGTGCTTCTGGGGCCACGGATCCGGCGCCTGCGTCGGCTCGTGGTGGGATGCCGCGGACAGCGATCCTTGCTCGCCGTGGGCTGCGCCGTTTCCCGAGGGCAGCCATGCGGGCCGCTTCGGCATCCCCGGCCAGTGCACCTACGCGCCACCCAACATCTTCGACGTCCCGGACTGCTCGATGATCACGGCCGCGCCGATCGCACTGCCCGCTGGTGCGGGATCGATCCATCTGCGCTTCTGGAGCAAGTCGGAAGGCGAGGACGACTCGGGGTACGACGAGCGGCTGATCCTGATCTCCGCCAACGGCGGCGCATCCTGGACGCAGATCGGACAGGTGTGGAACTCCGACTGGGCATCCCACGGCTTCGATCTCACGCCCTGGGCCGGGCAGAGCGTGAAACTCAAGTTCCGTTTCCAAGGCTGGGACGTCGCGCTCAACGACTACATGGGCTGGTACCTCGACCAGATCGTGGTCGAGACCTCGACCGCGAACGGGGTCGCGTTCTGCTCTGGCGACGGCTCGGCGGCCGATTGCCCGTGCGGCAACTATGGTGCGCCCGCGCACGGCTGCGCGACCTCGATCTTCGCCTCGGGCGCGAGGCTCTCGGGCACCGGCGCCGCGCGTGTTTCCGCCGACACGACGCAGCTCGCGGTCGAGGCGGTCTCGAACTCGGTCGTCACGTTCTTCCAGGGGACGACGCGCCACGCGTTCGGTATCGGGGCGACGTTCGGCGACGGCCTGCGCTGCGCGGGCGGCGCTACGGTTCGGCTGAAGTCGGTGCTGGCGGCGGGGAACGCCGCGCAGATCCCGGGCGCGGGCCAGCCGACCATCGCGCAACTCGGCCTGATCCCGGCCGCCGGCGGCATGCGCACCTACCAGGTGTGGTACCGCAACGCGGCCGACTTCTGCACGCCGTCGACCTTCAACCTCAGCAACGGCCTCGCCATCCACTGGCGGCCGTGAGCGGCCGAGGCCGCTAGCGCGGCTCGCGCAGCTGCGTGCTGTCGAGGTCCTCGTCCTCGCCCTCGCCGCCCGGCGCGCCGTCCTTGCCGAGCGTGAAGACGCGCGGCGCGGGGCGGTCGGGGCCGGGCGGCTCGTACAGGTACTCGCGCCCCCACGGGTCGCGGGGCACGCCCGGGGTGTTCAGGTAGCTCGCGCCGTTCGCGTCGAGCAGGACGAGCGCCTCGAGATCCTCGGGGTAGCGCGCGCCGTTGTTGGCCGCGTACTCCTCCAGCGCCGCCGCGATCCGGGTGAGGTCGCTCGCCACCTTGGCCTGCCGCGCGAGCTCCAGCCGCTCGACCACGTTCGGCACGAACAGCGTCGCGAGGACGCCGAGCACCACGACCAGGACCAGGCAGCCGCAGCCGATCCCGGCCGCCCACCAGATCCACTTCGGCGTCGTGTGCGTGGTCGCCGCGCCCGCGGCCGCGCCGCAACCGGGACAGCGCGCGGCCGCGGCGGGCAGCGCGGAACCGCAGGCGAGACAGGTCGGCTGGGTCATGTCGATCCTCCGGCCGCGGGCGGGTTCGGGGACTGCGCCGCCGCGCGGGGTTCGAGGCGCGCATCCTGATCCGCGCGCGGCGCCGCCGCCAGCCCAAACCGGTTGCCGCCGGCGGGCGCGGGAGATCGCCGCGCCGGCTGGGTACTCTGCGGGGATGCGCCTGTGCATCGCGACCTGCCGACCGCTGCCCGAGCCCGACCCCGACGAGGCGCTCCTCCTCGCGGCGCTGGGAGCGTGCGGCGTCGACGCGCGCGTCGCGGCCTGGAACGATCCCGCGGAGCGCTGGGACGAGCGCGTGCCGACCCTGATCCGCTCGACCTGGGACTACGTCCACCACCTCGACGCGTTCCTGGCGTGGATCGACCGCGTCGAGCGCGCCGCGCCGCTGTGGAACCCCGCGCGCATCGTGCGCGGCAACGTGCACAAGCGCTACCTCCTGGAGCTGGAGCGGCGTGGCGTGCCGATCGTGCCGACGGCGCTGGTGCCGCGCGCGACGCGCACGTCGCTCGCGGACCTCGCGCGCGAGCGCGGCTGGGCGGAGCTGGTCGTGAAGCCCGCGGTCTCGGCCGCGTCGTTCGGCACGCGGCGCTTCTCTGCCGGACGCTTCGTGGACGGACAGGCGCACCTCGACGCCCTGCTCGCCGGTCACGACGTGCTCGTGCAGCGCTACGAGCCCTCCGTCGACGGCTGGGGCGAGCGCGCGCTGGTGTGGATCGACGGCGCGTTCACGCACGCGGTGCGCAAGTCGCCGCGCTTCAGCGGCGACGACGAGTCGGTGTCCCCCAGCCTGCCGATCGAAGCCGACGAACGCGCCGTGGCCGAGCGCGCCCTGGCACCGTTCGCGCGCGACCTCGTGTACGCGCGCGTCGACGTGGCGCGCGACGCGTCCGGCGCGCCGCGCGTCATGGAGGTCGAACTCGTCGAACCCTCGCTGTTCCTGCAGCAGCACGCGCCGGCCCTCGACCGGCTGGCAGAGGCCGTGCTGCGCCGACTCCGCTGAGCCGAATCCCCCCGTGATCCGCTTCACCCGCATCTTCGACCACGTCACCCGCGCCGAGCAGAGCCGCCTGGCGGCGGTGCAGGAGATCTTCAGGAAGTCGTTCCCGGACGTGCCCGACGGCCCCGCGAAGCTGGCGCGCATGCTGGAGCAGCGCGAGGACGTCGGCTTCGACGTGGTGCTCCTGGTGGCGCTCGACGCGCGCGACAAGGTGCGGGGCTTCGCGCTGATCCACTACTACAAGCCGATCGCGACGGCATACCTCGACTACATCGCCGTCGATCCCGACGTGAAGTCGCGCGGCCTGGGCAGCGCGCTGTACGAGGCGGTGCGCGAGCACATGCTGCGCAAGGGCGCGCGCGCGCTCCTGATGGACGTGCCGCCCGACCAGGCGGAGCTCGTGTCCGATCCGGCGCGCCTAGCGCCCAACCGCGCGCGCCTGCGCTTCTACGAACGCTACGGCGCGCGCCCGATCGACGGCACGGCCTACCAGGAGAAGTGGGACCCGGCCGCGGACTACGATCCGCCGCACCTCGTGCTCGACCCCCTGGGGCACGACGAGACCCTGTCGAAGGCCGCCGCGCGCAAGGCGGTCAGCGCGATCTTCGAACTGCGCTACGGCTGGGACCCCGACCACCCGTACGTGAAGCGCATCGTGGCCTCGATCCAGGACGACCCCGTGCGCCTGCGCGCCGCGCGCTACGTCAAGGAGGAGGACGCGAGCGTGCCCGAGGGCCGCCTGCGCCCGCTGACCCTGCTGGTCGCGGAGCACCACGAGTTCCACCACGTGCGCGAGCGCGGCTACGTCCAGCGGCCGGTGCGCATCGACGCCATCCTGCGCGGCCTCAAGTCGTTCCCGCACGAGCGGCGCGAGGTCGTGCGCCACTCCGAGGCGCCGATCCGCGCGGTGCACGACGGGGATTTCGTGACCTACCTGACCAAGGTGTGCACCTCCCTCGGGCCCAAGGAGGCGCTGTACCCGTACGTGTTCCCGATCCGGCGGCCCGACCGCAAGCCGCTCGACCGCTCGGTGCAGGCGGGCTACTACTGCATCGACACGTTCACGCCGCTGTCGCAGGGCGCGCTGCGCGCGGCGCGCTCCGCCGTCGACTGCGCGGTGACGGGCGCCGACCGCATCCTGGCCGGCGACCGCCTGGTGTACGCGCTGTGCCGCCCGCCGGGCCACCACGCCGAGCGCCGCAGCTTCGGCGGCTTCTGCTACTTCAACAACGCGGCGATCGCGGCGCACCGACTGTCGCCGCACGGCAAGGTGGCATTCCTCGACATCGACTACCACCACGGCAACGGATCGCAGGACATCTTCTACAAGCGCGACGACGTCCTGTTCCAGTCGATCCACGGCCACCCGCGCCACTCGTACCCGTACTTCTCGGGCTTCGAGGACGAGCGCGGCGAGGGCGCGGGCGAGGGCTTCAACATCAACCACCCCCTGCCCGAGGGCGTCGACGACGAGGGCTACCTGCGCGTGTTGCGCCGCGCGATGCGCGCGATCGAGGGGTTCCAGCCCCGGTTCCTGGTGCTCAGCCTGGGCCTCGACATCCTGCGCGGCGATCCGACCGGCACCTTCACGCTCACGGCGCCCGGCCTGGAGCGCGTCGGCACCGAGCTCGGAGCGCTGAAGCTCCCGACGCTGGTCGTGCAGGAGGGCGGGTACCTGCTGCGCAACCTCGCGCCCGGCGCGCGCGGCTTCATGACCGGTCTCGCGCGCTCCTGGTACTGATCCGGGCGGTCCGGTGGCCGGACCCGCGGCGGCGGGCTAACCTCTGTGCTTCACGCCACGGATCACCGCAACGCTTGGAGAAACGATGTTCAAAGCTCCCCCCACGCTCCTGGGCCTGGCGCTGTGCGCCGGCTGCTCGTCGATGACCGAGAACAGCCTGACGACGACCGCCTCGGAAGCGCGCGGCGGCGACCGCGCCGCGGCGACGTTCCCCTACGCCGTGCAGCGCGCGACGCTAGAGAACGGCCTGAACGTGCTGCTGGTCCCGATGCCCAGCGACGGTCTGGTCTCGTACTGGTCGATCGTGCGCACCGGCTCGCGCGACGAGATCGAGCCCGGCGTCACGGGGTTCGCGCACTTCTTCGAGCACATGATGTTCCGCGGGACGGAGCGCCATCCCGGCAAGGTCTACGATCGCATCGTGACCGGGATGGGCGCCGACGCGAACGCCTACACGACGGACGACTACACCGCCTACCACATGTCGGTCAGCCGCGACGACCTGCCGACGGTGATCGACATCGAGTCGGACCGCTTCCAGAACCTCAAGTACTCCGAGGCGGAATTCCGCACCGAGGCCGGCGCGGTGTACGGCGAGTACAGGAAGGGCCGCTCGAGCCCCTTCCAGGTGATGTTCGAGAAGCTGCAGGAGACGGCCTTCGACGTCCACACCTACAAGCACACGACCATCGGGTTCGAGGCCGACATCAAGGCCATGCCCGAGCAATTCGACTACTCGCGCGGCTTCTTCCAGCGCTTCTACCGGCCCGAGAACGTCACGGTCCTCGTGACGGGCGACTTCGACGCCGCGGCGACGCTGGCCGAGATCCGCAGGAAGTACGGGCCCTGGAAGCGCGGCTACCAGGCGCCGAAGGTCCCGGTCGAGCCCCGGCAGACCGCGCTGCGGCGCGTCGACGTGCCCTTCGACGGCCAGACGCTCCCGATCCTGGTGCTGGCGTTCAAGAGCCCGGCCTACGCGCCCGGCGACCGCCTGGCCATGGCCGGCAGCCTCGCCGGCGAGCTGGCCTTCGGCGCGACCTCGCCGATCTACAAGCGGCTCGTGCTCGACGAACAGCGCGTCGAGCAGCTCGGCGCCATGTTCGAGCCCAACCGCGATCCGAACCTGTGGGCCGTGTACGCGGTGGTCAAGGATCCCGCCGACGTGCGCGCGGTCGAGAACGAGCTGTGGGCCGTCGTCGACGAGATCGGCGGCGTCGAGATCGCGCAAGATCGCCTCGACGCGGTGCGTTCCAACCGCCGCTACGAGTTCCTGAGCGACCTGACGACGCCCGACGGCGTGTCCTCGTCGCTCGCGCGCTACATCGCGATCACCGGCGGCATCGAGTGCGTGGACACGATGTACGCGACGCTCGCGGGCGTGACGCCCAAGGACGTGCGCGCGGCGGCGGCACGCTGGCTGAGGCGCGACGGCTGCACGGTCGCGACGGTTCACACGCGCGACCAGGAGATCCCGCCGGCCAAGGGCGAGGCGCAGAAGGCCGCGGGACTGGCGCGCTCGTCGGGCGTGCGTCCGGTCGAGCCGCTCGCGACGGCCGGCGCCGCGCGCCTCGCGCAGGCGTCCGTGCTGCTGCCGGTCCCCGCCGATCCGACCGTCTCGTTCCAGGCCTGGGTGCAGGTCGGCAGCCAGGACGATCCGCCGGGCAAGGAGGGGCTGGCGGCGATCACCGCCGCCCTGGTGAGCGACGGCGCGACGCGCCAGCGCTCCTACGACGAGATCCTGAAGGCGCTGTTCCCGATGGCCGCCGGCTACTCCGCCCGCGTCGACCGCGAGATGACGATCGTCGGCGGCCGCGTGCACCGCGACCACGTGAGCACGTTCGCGCGGCTCTTCGCCGAGGCGCTGGCCGAGCCCGCGTTCACGGACGAGGACTTCCAGCGCCTGCGCGACCAGGCGGTGTCGTCGATCGAGAACGACCTGCGCTACGCCTCGGGCGAGGAGCTGGGCAAGGCGGCGTTGTACGAGCGGGTGTTCTCCGGCACGCCGTACGCGCACGTCGAGACCGGCACGGTGGCCGCGCTGAAGCGATTGACCGTCGAGGACGTGCGCGCCTTCCACAAGAGCCGCTGGACGCGCGACCGGATCGTGCTGGGGCTGGGCGGCGCGTATCCCGCCGGCCTCCCCGACCTCGTCTCGTCGGCGCTGGCCGCCAAGCTGGCCGCGGGCGAACCGGTACGGGCGGCCGCGCCCGCTCCGGCACCCGTCCGCGGACGCCAGGTGACGCTGGTCCAGAACCCGAGCGCGATCGGCACGTCCATCAGCATGGGCGTTCCGATCGGCGCGAAGCGCGGCACGCGCGAGTTCTGCGCGCTGTGGATCGCCAACTCGTGGCTGGGCGAGCATCGCAACAGCTCCAGCCACCTGTACCAGGTCATCCGTGAGGCGCGCGGCCTGAACTACGGCGACTACTCGTACATCGAGGCCTTCCCCAACGGCGGCCGCCGCTCGATGCCGCCGACCGGCGTCGGACGACGCCAGCAGATCTTCGAGCTGTGGATCCGCACGCTGCCCACCGAGAACGCGCCGTTCGCCATCAAGGCCGCGCTGCGCGAGGTCGAGACGCTGGTGAGGGACGGTCTCTCGCGCGAGCAGTTCGAGTTCACGCGCGACTTCCTGAAGGGCTACTCGGCGCACTTCGCCGAGTCGACGCACGACCGGCTGGGCTACGCGATCGACGACCGCTTCTACGGCCTGGACGGGCACCTGGCGTCGTTCCGCAGACAGCTCGGCGAGATCACGCACGACGAGGTCAACGCCGCGATCCGCAAGTACATGAAGGTCGACGACCTGGTGATCGCCGCCGTGACCGAGGACGCCGAGGGCCTCAAGACCGCGCTGACGTCGGGCGCGGCCACGCCCGTCCACTACCCGCCGGGCATCGAGAAGAGCGCCGAGATCCGCGCCGAGGACGAGACCATCGCGGCCTGGCCGCTCGGCATCCGCGCCGAGGACGTGACGATCACGCCCGTCGACGCGATGTTCGCCGGCGCGGGCGGTACCTGAGCGGCGGCTCGGCGCGCGTCAGCGGCCCGAACCGGCCGGCACGGCGGCGCCGCGCTCGTTGCCGGTCCACCGGTCGAGCCAGCCCAGCACGGTCTCGTGCCACAGGATCGAGTTCTGCGGCTTCAGCACCCAGTGGTTCTCGTCGGGGAACCACAGGAACTTCGAGGGGATCCCGCGGCGCTGCAGCGCGGTGAACGTGCTCATGCCCTGCGTGTCGACCACGCGGAAGTCGAGCGCGCCGTGGATCACCAGCATCGGCGTGGACCACTTCTCGACGTGGTCGATCGGGTTGTGGCGCGCGTAGGCCTCGGGGTGCTCCCACGGCGGTCCGCCGCGCTCCCACTCGGGGAACCACAACTCCTCGGTGTCGTAGTACGCCATGCGCTCGTCGAGGTTGCCGTCGTGGTTCACGAGGCAGCGGAAGCGGTCGGTCTGGCCCGCGATCCAGTTGATCATGTAGCCGCCGTACGACGCGCCCAGCGCCGCGACGCGCGCGCCGTCGAGGAACGGGTAGCGCGCGAGCGCGGCGTCGAGGCCCTTCATCAGGTCCTCGTAGGGCTTGCCGCCCCAGTCGTCGCGGATCGAGTCGGTGAAGGCCTGCCCGTAGCCGGTCGAGCCGTGGAAGTCGATCATCACCGCGGCGTAGCCGGCGCCCGCGTAGGCCTGCGGGTTCCAGCGGTAGTGGAAGTGGTTGCCGAAGCTGCCCTGCGGGCCGCCGTGGATCAGGAAGGCCACCGGGTACTTGCGGCCGGCGTCGAAATCGACCGGCTTCACGAGGTAGCCGTACACGGCCTCGCCGTTCCAGCCGGTGAACGCGAACTGCTCGAACTCGCCGGTGCGCGCCGCCGCGCGCCGCGCCGCGTTCAGGTCCGTCACGCGCCGCACGTCCGCGCCGTCGCGCGCGCAGGTGAACAGCTCCATCGGCGCGGCCAGCGTGTCCTGCGCGAACAGGATGCGGTCGCCGGCCGGGCGCGGGCTGGCGTTGTAGCCGCTGGCGACGAGCTTGCGCACCGCGCCGCTGGCCGCGTCGACCGCGAACAGCGCGTGCTGTCCGACGTCGTCGGCGCTGCACAGGATCGTGCGCCCGTCGCCCGTCCAGCGGATCTCGCCGGGCGAACGGTCCCAATCCTCGGTCAGGATGCGCGGCTCGCCGGCGGGGCCGTTGGCGGTCCAGCCGACCACCGCGACGCGCTGGCGATCCGACTCGAACCCCGCGCGCGCCATGCGCAGCCAGGCCAGCGTCTTGCCGTCGGGCGAGAAGGCCGGCGAGCCGTCGTGAGCCGGGTTGGAGGCGGTGATGCACACGGGCGCCGCGCCGCCCGCCGTGGCGACCGAGTACAGGTTCACGTCGTAGGTCCAGGCCGCGTCGCGCGTCGCGCGCAGGCAGGCGAACACGACGGTGCGGCCGTCGGGCGAGAGCGCCACGTCGTCCGGCCCGCCGAAGGGCTTGGTCGGGACGTCGCCCTCGAATCCGGCCATCAGGCTGCGCGGCGGCTGCCCCGGCTCCCACACGAACAGGTGCGAGCGCTTGCCGTCCTCCCAGGTGTCCCAGTGGCGGAAGAGCAGCGACTCGTAGATGCGCGCCTTGACCTTGCTCTTCTCGCGCGCGGCGTCGCGCTCCACCGTCCCGGCGATCGCCTGGTCCGCGGCGAGTTCGGGGTAGACCTCGAGAGCGATCAGGAGCCGCCGGCCGTCGGCGAACGGCTGCACCATCCCGACGTCGAGCGGAAGGTCGGTGACGCGCTCGGCCTCGCCGCCGTCGACGTTCTGGCGCCAGACCTGCGACGAGCCGCTGCGCGTCGAGAGGAACACGAAGCTCTTGCCGTCGGGCATCCAGCGCGCGCTGGAATCACCGGCCTCGTGCGACGTCATGCGCCGCGGCGTGCCGCCGTCGACCGGCGCCAACCAGACGTCGGTGCGCCCGCGGTTCGCCTCCAGGTCCGTGTCGCGCACGGTGAACAGGACGTGGCGTCCGTCCGGCGACACCTCGGGGTCCGACACGCGACGCATGGCCAGCATGTCGTGGATCGAGAACGGATGGGACTGGGCGAGGACCGGCGCGGCGGCCAGGATCAACGTGAGCATCGGGTGCCTCCAGGTTCGTGGAGGTCGTGTCCGTCGGAGCGCGTCCGCGGATCGGACCTCGTTCGAAGGGGCCCCAAGGTACGGCCGTGCGCACGAACGTCCAAGGTCCCCGCGCGGCGGCCGTGCGCCGCATCGCGAGGACCCCGGTGAGTCACGCCCGGAGGCGTGCGCTCATTCCTTGCGCTTGCGCGCCTCGAGCTCGGTCTGGAACGCCTCGGCCTCCTTGGCCGCGTACGTCCCGGCGAAGTCCTTCTGGATCTTCTTGAGGTCCACGATGGCCTTCTCGAGCTCCTTGCGCTTGCCCAGGCGCTGGGCCTTCAGGCCGCGGATGGTCTTCTGGACCTTCATCACCTTGTCCGCGTCCTTGTTGGCCTTGATGTCGGCCAGCACCTGCTGCGCGTCGGCCTCCTCGGGCAGTCCGTCGAGCGCCTTGCTGAGCTCGGTGCCCAGATCCTGCGCCGTGAGGAAGTTGCCCTCGGCGAGCGCGCTCTTCATGGCCTCGACGCGCGACTTCACGAGGCGCTCGATGGCCGACTTGATCGCCGGGCCGCCGTCCTCCTCGCTGATCTTCGCCGCTGACTCCAGAGCCTCGCCGTACTTGCGCTTCAGGAGCGCCGACTTCGTGTCCTTCGCGCTCGGCCCCCACTCCCACAGCGGCTTCTCCAGCGCGCCCGCGAGGTGCTTCTGGATCGTCGCCGCGTCGAGGCCGCCGGGATGGCCTTCCCAAACCACGGTGCCCGTCGGATCGACCAGCACGGCGTGCGGGATGCCGCTGATGCCGAAGTACGACTTCAGCTTGCCGCCCTTGTCGTACGCGTAGGCGTACTTCGCGCCCGTCTTCTCGACGAACGCTTCCGTGTCCTTCTTGGGTTCATCGGTCACGCCGAGAACCGTCAGCCCCTTCGGTCCGAACGACGCATCGAGCTCGTTCAGGTGAGGGACGGACGTCTTGCAGGGGCCTCACCAGTAGGCGAAGAACTCGAGCAGGACGGCCCGGCCGAGGAAGTCGTCGAAGGAGGACGCCTTGGTCTGCGTGAACCCTTCGAGCTCCACCGGCGGCAGGCTCGACCCGACTCCGCCCGCGGTGGCGATGCCGGCAAGCATCGCGAGCGCCAGGGCAGGCAGGCTGAATCGACCGGTCTTCATCGTGTGTGTCTCCCGCGCGCGGAATGGGCGCGCAACCGGGCTCCGAGTCTAGCAGTCCGGGCGGGGGACCGGCTTCTGACCGACCGGCCGGACAGGGAACCGGGCCCGATTCGCGGCGACGCCCGCTAAGCTCTCCCGCCCCCCCCCACCCCCAACGACGGGCCGCGATGAAACGAAGCACGATCCTCAGCCTCTGCGCCATCCTGCCGCTGTGCGCCTGCGCAGCCACCCCGGAACGCGCCCCCGCGGCCAAGCCGGCCGCCCCCGGCAAGCGCCTCACCCTGGAGGACCTCTACCACCCCGACCAGAAGGTCGATTTCAGCGGGCGCCCGCCGACCAACCTGAGGTGGATCGACGCCGGCCGCTACCTCCAGTCGCGCCGCAATCCCGACACGCGCGAGACCGAGTGGGTGCTGGTCGAGGCCGACACGGGCGCGATGCAGCCGTTCCTCGACACGAGCAAGGCGAAGAAGGCGATCGCCGCGATCCCGGGGGTCGACGAAGGGCGCGTCGCGCGCCTCCTTTCGCCGGACGCCGAGCGCCTGAGCCCGGCGCGAGACGCGCTGCTCGTCACGATCGCGCGCGACCTGTGGGTCGTGCGCTTCGACTCCGAGACCGCGCTGCGCATCACGTCGACCCCCGAGGTCGACGAGGAGGAAGCGGCGTTCAGCCCCGACGGCAAGCGCGTGGCCTTCGTCGCCGACAACGACCTGTTCGTGGGCGACGCGGTGGCGGGCGGCGCCACGCGGCTCACGAACGACGGCTCCGAGAACGTGCTGAACGGCAAGCTGGACTGGATCTACCAGGAGGAGATCTACGGCCGCGGCACGTTCCGCTCGTTCTGGTGGAGCCCGGATTCGCGGAACATCGCGTTCCTGCGCCTGGACCAGACGGGCGTGCCGCTCTACACGCTGGTCGACGACACGCGCCACGACTTCAAGGTCGAGACGTCGCCGTACCCGCGCCCGGGCGAGACCAATCCGTCGGTGCGGCTGCGCATCGCGGGCGCATCGTCGGGGGAGGTGCGCGACGTGGATCTCACGGCCTACGCGCAGTTCGAGCCTCTGGTCGTGGACGTCTCGTGGAGTCCGGACAACCGGCTCGTGTACCAGGTCCAGGACCGTGAGCAGGTCTGGCTCGAGCTGCGCCTGTGCGCCGCGGACGCGAGCGGCGACACGCTGCTCGTGCGCGAGACGACGCCGGCCTGGGTCGAGCGCACCGACAGCCCGACGTGGCTGGCGGACGGCACCTTCCTGTGGTTCAGCGAGCGCAGCGGCTGGAAGCACCTGTACCGCTACCGCGGCGCGACCTGCCTGGGCCCCGTGACCCAGGGCGAGTGGGAGGTCCGCGACCTGCACGGGGTCGACGAGGCACGCAGCCTGGTCTACTTCAGCGGAACGGAGCGCTCGCACATCGGGAGCGATGTCTACCTGATCGGCCTCGACGGCCGCGGGCTGCGGCGCCTGTCGCAGCGCGCGGGCACGCACTCGGTCAAATTCAACCCGACCTTCACGCGCTTCCTCGACACGTGGAGCGACATCCACACGCCGCCGCAGGTGCGCCTGCACCGCGCGAGCGACGGCTTCGAGGTGCGCACGATCGACGCCAACGACGTCCCGGCGGTGCGCGAGTACGCGCGCTCGGTGCCCGAGCTCCTGCAGGTCAAGACGCGCGACGGCTTCGTGATGGAGGCCATGCTGATCAAGCCGCTCGACTTCGACCCCGCGAAGAAGTACCCGGCGATGATGTTCGTGTACTCCGGTCCGCACGCGCAGACGGTGCGCAATTCCTGGGGGGGTACCGGCGGGATGTTCCAGCAGATGCTGGCGCAGCAGGGCTTCGTGGTGTGGAGCTGCGACAACCGCAGCGCCAGCGGCAAGGGCGCGGTGTCGACCTGGGCCTGCTACCAGCGCATGGGCGAGAGCGAGCTCGCGGACATCGAGGACAGCATCGACTGGCTCGTCGGGCAGGGCTTCGTCGATCCCGCGCGCGTGGGCATCACCGGCTGGAGCTACGGCGGGTTCATGACGGCGTACGCGCTGACGCACTCGAAGAAGTTCGCGCTGGGCGTGGCGGGCGGGTCGGTGACCGACTGGAGGAGCTACGACTCCATCTACACCGAGCGCTACATGCGCACGCCGGCGAACAACAAGGACGGCTACGAGCGCACGTCGGTGGTCAAGGCGGCCGGGAACCTCACCGGGCACCTGGTGCTGGTGCACGGTGCCATGGACGACAACGTGCACCCCGCGAACACGACGCAGCTCGCCTACGCGCTGCAGAAGGCCGGGAAACCGTTCGAGCTGATGCTCTACGGCCGCCAGCGGCACGGCGTCGTCGACCCGCAGCAGGCGCTGCACTGGCGCACGCTGATGCGTGCTTCAATGCAGCGACTCCGACACTGAGAGTGCGGTCCCAGTCCGTCACGATACCGGACGACTCACACTCGAACGTGAGAGCCGTTCTACAGTTCAGCTTGCGGACATTGAGCGGGGCCTGCCGGGCACCCACGGCGGGGTGGAGGTAGCGGAGGGCCACCTGCCCTTCATTCCCCATGGCAGCAACCCCCCGTCTATTGAGGGCGCCATTGAATGATCGTACGCGGATCACCAGCCTTGGCCAATCGCGCCTCACGACGCATGGTTTTTCCCTGAGAGTCGTAGATCTTGAGGATGCACACCTCGCCGGGCTCCATGCCAGCAGGCCGAATCGTCATGACGCCATTCGGAGAGTAGCACTTCGAAGCCACTCGTTCGTCCTCGAGACCAGGACGATGCCTGAATAGCTCTGCCTCAATCGGTCCGTACGGAGCACCGAGATTGTCGACAACATAGAAGGCCAAGACGCCAGCGGGCCTGAGTACGATGGTTCGGCCATTCACAGCATTGCACTCTACCTCAGTAACAGAGAAGCCTTCCTTGCTGAACACCACTCTGCTGCAGTCCTCAGCATTGACAAGTACCTCAAACTCCCCCAGTACACTAGATTCCGCAACCGAGTCGGTATGCGACACACCACGAGCGTAATCGGCACGCACCAAGACGCGAGCCTGTGGAACTCCGCCGGAGTCAATGACGAATCCACGCACAGCAGTCACTGGTGTGACACGAATCTCAACAACATCACCTCTCCACTGGGGTGATTTCTGGGACCGACCCCTCCTTCCGTCGCTAGCACTCACCTCAAAGAATAGCGGAGTGCCTACCTTTCTGGCTCGAAACGAAAAGCCACCCAAGGAATCGGTGATTGCTAGCGCAATGTTCCCGGCGCCGTCCGTTCGATCAGACACTTGAACAACTGCCCGTGCGACGGCTTGGCCATCACCATCGACAACTACACCTCTCAAGAGGACATCAGCACACATGATGATGACAGCATCGGTAGAGTCAGGAGCGACAAACACCACTCTTGTTGAGTATCCGTCCGCCCCAACCACGAGGCTTGCTCCGTCACTCCCGGAGACAGGCACAACTGCGCTCCCATCCGTACCCGTAAGCCGTTCAACACCCGCGACTGGGTTCGAAATGCGCGCGGAGTGAAGTGGAGTACCGCCCTCGTCTCGAACGTAGATACTTAGCACATTATCAAGTACTGGAAACCCGATGATGACGCCGGAGAGGCGTCCTGCATTACGCCATTCGCTGGTGATAATCACCTGCTTTCTCGTCGACTGCCTACCATGCTCTAGCAGTGCCGAGCACTCCAGCATGACTGAGTCGGACCAAAGGGGCACGGCGATGGCAAACCGGCCTTGATCATCTGTCGTAACGGATGGGGCGCCCCTGGCCGTCACCTCAGCTCCGGGCACTCCGGCACCATACCCATCGAGAATCAAACCCTCAATCTGGATTACGTGCCTCGTGCCCGTCAGAATAAAGTAGTACCGGCGACCATCGACCACGGATATCCTGGTCGGCTCTGACAATACCCAATAGTCGCCGTCACCCTGTGCCTGGACGTCGACCGTCACATCGCAGGGATCAGGAGCGGTCAGGAGCGGGAATATGAACGTACCATCGACCACATTAGTCCTGGCCGTCAGCACCTTGATTACGTGCTTTCCCTGCGTTGCGCGCAGAATCAGCCGAATCCCACCCAGAGGAGCTCCGTCATCATCCTGCACAACGCCGAGAACAGTTGCACCCTCCTGCTGACCGAGCGGGATTAGCGTTGACAGGTCACCAGGGTCGTGTGCCCCTGGCGCTCGGCTTGAGTTGTCGATACCGCTTTCCTGTCCTGAGAGCTCGCCACTTGGCTGTGGTCGTGTGCCACCAGGGACCATTGAGCTAGTATTGCGCTCACCTAGAACCGATACCCACAGTAGAGTTACTACTAACCCCAGCCCTCCACAGGCCACGGTCAAGAGACGGTTGATTGGTCCTGATTCGAGCCGTGCTGCCATCGAACGCTCCCTCTCTGCACTTTCCTTGCTCTGCTGATCACCGAAGTTCCATTCGCCATGGTTCACTGGCGAGCCTCAGTCTTGGACTGCACAAGTTCGAGAGTTCCGTTCAGGGCTTCGCCCCCACATGTCACCTCGATGTCGATGCAACGGGAGGTGCTCGGACTATCGATCACGGGCACCACGACCCTCAGAATGGTGGAATAGCAGAGGGGGCTAGAGCGGATCCACGGCGATAACACCACAACCTCGAGCATATCCTGCCCTTCTGATACACTGACCAGCACTGGAGCCGTTGAAGAGGAGACATTTAGACTCACGAGAATCTCCCGTGGCTTTCGCAGTTCATTATTCGAGAGGTATGCCATAGGTGGTTGAACCTCTAACCGTGAGACCCACATGCGCTCAATGTGATAAGTCAGAGTAATCTGTCGCGTTTCGACGGTCTCTGGGTCTGTCACGTTAACGGTCACCCAACCATTATCAGCACCGGTATGCGGCACACCAGCCCGGATAGACACGGGCGTAGTGCCACCCGGTAATAATACAGCAGTTGACAGTTCTACAGCAATCGCCCCGCAACTCTTATCGGCCACATCCATCAAGCAGGAATGTGGGCTCTTATTTGTCAGCAAGAACACAATTGGCCTGCATGTATTTCGCTTTGACACTACCACGTGCTGACTTGCTGATGGGGCCACTTCGATGAGGATGGGACGATTGCCACAAGCCTGCAAGAATATGATGCAGGCCAAAGCGGCAGCATAGGCATTCACTGCAACGCTCATGAACGCTGCGCAGCTCGGCGTCGAGTCCATATCACGGCGGATCCACTCAGAACCATTACAACAGCGAGTGCGGCCATTACGAACCGCAGTACACCGCCACCATTCGCGTTTGCGCTGTCCGATGCTTCTGGAACTCTTGAATCAGGTGCCCCGGTGTCCTCTCCAGTCGTACCCGATATCAAGTCAAGCGAAGCAATACCATTCCTATCAAGCTGGAATCTTGATCCTGAGGCCTCGTCGGACATGATGACGACAGCGTTTCGATTCACCAACTCGGAAGGCAATGAAAGGAGCGACGTTTCTACTGGAACACCTTCACTGCGTTCGACATAGGCATACCTCGTGTCCAGTGACGCTCCCGGCCCATAGTTGTACTTAATGTTACCAGCAAGTGGGTAGACTGCGGAACCCAGACTGATTGCTTCAAGCACAGTAGCGAGCATCCTGACACGCCCCTGCTTGCTCCACTCAAGAGAGTATATGAAACCTGTATTATCTGCGACAAAGCGGATAACTGATTGCTGGGCTCCCTCACCTGCGACGACGGTGTACTCCAACTTGTTTCCCGTCCCGGTAACGCCAATAAGACGGCAGTCATCCAGAAACTCGGAGAACCACCGCTCCCCAAACAGCATGCAGCAGTTCATTCCACCACTGCGAATGCTATTGTCCACTTTGGAAGTGAGGATGCCGTCCCATGCCCCGAGCCCGCCGGTCCTTGGTCCATAGAGCGCTGTTCTCACCCCATCACATAGAAACACGGATGGGGACACACTATCGCGAATGGCTTCGAAGAGTTCGAGGGGATCTCCGCTGCAGCGATCAGGAGCAAGGTTCGCGCCTCTGTACTTAACCCATTTCTCTATGGCCTCATTCTGGCAGTAGACACCTAACGTACAACTCGGCGGGTTGGTTGCTCCGACTTCCGTCAGCGCTTCTGAATAATAGACCTCGTAGCGGCGGAGGATTAGTTCACGCTTGCGAATGTTGTCTTGCACTACCCTCAGGTGTCCGCCATCAACTCGTTCACTTGATCCAGATTTGAGTACGGAGGCCGATGCCAACTGGACAAGCAGCGGCACAGTAACTGCGGATGCGAGGAGCATGAGCGGCATTCTTTGGAACAAGGGTGTTCCACGCTGCGGAGCTACTGGCACTCCGTGCGGTTGCAGTCAGTGCTTGCAGTCCACCAATTGCAGCATTCACCTGCGCAGCAGTCTGCGAACTCGTACTTACCGCACCCAGTAGCTGCCTGCTGAGTACTGCAGGTTGCCGGCGTGCCATCACAGCTATCGTGACGCGAGATCGAGGTGCAACGAAAGCAATCCCCCGCATTTCCATCACAATCCGCGAAGACGAGCCTGCAGAATGCGCCTGTACTTGCGCGGCATTTCTTGGGTGTCCCGATTTGGGTTGCGGACGTCACCAGGAGAAACAGGAGGGCGACAGTCGAACTCACTAGGACGATGGATGCGAATCGAGGACTCATCATTGGCATCTCCTTAGGGGTTGATGAATGGACCGGCGGCCCTACTCGTCAGGGCCGCACTCGCGTAGGAGCGTCTTTGATCCTACCAGGCGGGGTTCTCGACGAGCAGACTGCTGTCGGGAATCGGCTTCAGTCCTACAAATGGGAGTACCCTCCCTCCTCTGACCTCGCTCGGGCAGATCGTTGCTGGCCGAGGCCTTCGCATTGCCAGCTGGTTGGGTTCCCCGCCCCTCTTCTAGGACCCATCGGCTTGTGGAGAGTGCTGCGTGCCCTCTCGCCCAGCCGGGTCAGGCTGTGAAAAACATGCTCCCGCCGCACATCGGCCCTAGAAGCCCGGCCGCGCCGCGTCGCCCTCGCGCGCGCGCTCCAGGATGCTCGTCGTCGAGCGACCGGGCACCATCGGCGCGAGGTGCACGCTGCCGCCGTGCGCCTCGACCCACTCGCGGCCGACGACGCCCTTGTCGGCCCAGTCCTGGCCCTTGACCAGGACGTTGGGCGTCACGCGCTCGACGATCCGGGCCGGCGTGTCCTCGCCGAAGCTCGTGACGGCGTCGACCATCTCGAGGGCCGCCAGCATCTCCATGCGGTCCCCCACCGGGTTGACGGGCCGGCCCTCGCCCTTCAGGCGCCGCACGCTGGCGTCGTCGTTGACGCCCACGAGCAGCACGTCGCCGCGCTCCTTGGCGAAGCGCAGGTAGGTCACGTGGCCGACGTGCAGCACGTCGAAGCAGCCGTTGGTGAACACGATGCGCTTGCCGGCCTTGCGCCACTGCGCCAGGAGCTGGTCGAGCTCCGCGCCCAGCACCACCTTGCCGGCCTTCGCATGGCTCTCCGCCAGGTGCGCCAGGAGCTCCGCGCGCGACACGGCGTGCGTGCCCAGGCGCGCCACCGTGATCGCCGCGGCCTGGTTCGCCAGCTCGACCGCTTGCGCCAGCGGAACGCCGTCCGCGAGGTGGAACGCGAGCTGCGCGACGACCGTGTCGCCCGCGCCGGTCACGTCGAAGACCTGGCGCGCGCGCGCGGGCACGTGCCCGCTCGCGCCGCGCCGGTCCTGGAAGTAGATGCCGTCGGCGCCCAGCGTGATCACCGCCGCGTCGAGTTCCGCCGTCTCGAGCAGGTCGTCCGCCGCCGCCGGCAAGTCCTCCAGACGAGGAATCTTTCGGCCGATCGCCTGCTCGGCCTCCTTGCGGTTGGGCGTGACGAGCGTCGCGCCCTTGTAGCGCCGGTAGTCGTCGCCCTTGGGATCGACGAGCACCGGCACGCGCGCCGCGCGCGCGGCGGCGATCACCGCCGCGACGACCTCGGGCACGAGCACGCCCTTGCCGTAGTCGGAGAGCACGACCGCCTGCGCGCCCTTCACGCGCGCCGGCAGGGCGGCGAGCAGCGCGTCGCGCGCCGCGCCGGCGACGGCGCGCGCGTCCTCCCAGTCGACGCGCAGCATCTGCTGGGGGCCGCTCATGAGGCGCGTCTTCTGCACGGTCGGGCGCGCGGCATCGATCACGCAGCCGTCGGTCGCGACGCCCAGGTCCTCCAGGAGTTGGCGCAGCGCGCGGCCCCAGCCGTCCTCGCCCAGCACGCCGACGACGTCGACCTTCGCCCCCATCGCCACGAGGTTGGCGGCGACGTTGCCCGCGCCACCCAGCTTCTCCTCGGCCCGGCGCGCGGCCAGCACCGGGATCGGCGCCTCGGGGGAGATGCGCGACACGTCGCCCGACACGTAGCGGTCGAGGATCAGGTCGCCCACGATCAGGACGCGCGGCGTGCCGCGCGCCGCGAGCACGGCCTCCAGCTCGCGCGCGTTCACGCCGTCCTCCGCTCGCCGTCGCCCAGGCGCCGGTCGGGCACCAGGTACTCGCGCACGTAGTCCTTCACCGCGTCGACGAGGCTCGTCACGGGTCGATCGTACCCCGCGGCGCGCAGGCGGCCGATGTCCGCCTCGGTGAAGTACTGGTACTTGCCGCGCAGGTCCGCGGGCATCTCCACGTACTCGATGCGCGGCGGGCGCTCCAGCGCGCCGAACACGGCCGCCGCGAGCTGGTTCCAGGTCGCCGCGCGGCCGCTGCCCACGTTGTAGAGGCCGCCCGCGCGGTCGTTCCCGGCCAGGTGCAGCGTCATCGCGACGGCGTCCTTCACGTACAGGAAGTCGCGCTTCTGCTCGCCGTCCTTGAAGTCCGGCCGGTAGCTCTTGAACAGGCGGATGACGCCCTCCGCCTGGATCTGGTGGTAGGCCTTGTGGACCAGGCTGCGCATGTCGCCCTTGTGGTCCTCGTTGGGCCCGTACACGTTGAAGAACTTGAGGCCCACGACGCGGTCCAGGAAGCCCTGCCGCCGCGCGAACTGGTCGAACATGTGCTTCGAGTAGCCGTACATGTTCAGCGGCCGCAGCGTCTCGAGCACCGCGCCGTCCGACATGCCCGCCGAGCCGTCGCCGTAGGTCGCCGCCGAGCTGGCGTAGACGAAGCGCGCGCCGTGCGCCAGCGCCCACGCCGCGAGCTCCTGCGTGTACTCGTAGTTGTTGCGCACGAGGTAGGCGGCGTCCTTCTCGGTCGTCGTGCTGCACGCGCCCATGTGGAGCACGCAGCGCACGCCGCGCAGGCGCCCCGAATCGGCGCGCACGAGCGACAGGAGGTCGTCCGCCTCCAGGTAGTCGGCGTAGCGCAGCGCGGCGAGGTTGCGCCACTTGTCGGTCTCGCCCAGGAAATCCGCGACCAGGATGTCCTCGACGCCGCGCTGGTTGAGCGCCCAGACGAGCGCGCTGCCGATGAACCCGGCGCCGCCCGTGACCAGGACGCGGCCTTGCTGAAGGTCGACCATGCGAGGAGGTTACGGGCGGCAGGCGGGCTTGTCAGCCGCGGCGCGCCCGGGTTCACGTGCCCGGGTCCTCGGTCGGGTCCTCCCCGTCCGCCTCGTCCACGACCGCCCCCGCCCCGCGGTAGCGGTCGTGCAGCCAGAAGTACTGCTCGGGCGCGGCCCGGATCAGCGTCTCCAGCTCGCGGTTGATGCGCGTGGCGACCGCCTCCGGGCTCGCGCCGGCGAAGTCCTCGGGCTGGATCACGCACGGGAGGCGCATGCGCCAGCGCCAGGGACCCGCGCGGTAGCACGCGCCCACGATGACCGGCACGCGCAGCCGCCGCACCAGCACGCCGGCGCTGCGGTCGCAGCGCGCGAGCCGCCCGAAGAACGGCGCCATCACGGCGCGCATCTGCGAGCGCTGGTCGAGCACCAGCGCCAGCGCGCCGCCCGCGCGCAGGATCGGCCCCGCGTGCTGCATCGCGCCGCGCCGCGGCAGCACGCGCAGGTTGCGCTCCTCGCGCACGTCCTGCAGGTGCCGCGACAGCGGCCGGTTGCGCGGCGGCTTCGCCACCACGTACAGCGGTCGGAAACCGAGCCACGCGAGCACCGCCGAGCCGGCCTCCCAGTCGCCGATGTGGCCGGTCACGAACAGGCACCCGGTCCGCTCGCGCCGCACGCGCTCGACGTCGGGGTGCAGCTCGACCGACTCCAGGTGCCGGTCGAGGTGCGCGAGGTCCACGCGGTGCGGGAAGCCGGCGTTCTCGATCGTCACGCGCAGGAAGTGACGCCACGACTGGCGCACGCGCGCCTCGACGTCCTCGTCGGAGAGATCGTCGCCCAGCGCCTGGCGCAGGAACGTGCGCGCGGCGTCGGAGTGCGAGCGGTCCGCCGCGTGCGCGAGGCGCGCGAAGGCCGACACCAGGGCCTCGCGCGGCGCCTCGGGCAGTCGCGACAACGTGCCGAGCAGTCCGCGCGCGGCGGCGTACTCGATCCACGCCAGGAGTCCGCCGCGGTTCCCCAGGACGTCCTGGCGCGGCACGGGCCAGGCGTCGGCGGGGAGCGCGGACGCGTGCGT
Organism: uncultured Planctomycetaceae bacterium; assembly: GCA_964552795.1. Classification (GTDB taxonomy): domain Bacteria; phylum Planctomycetota; class UBA1135; order UBA1135; genus JAEUHZ01. The sequence continues at coordinate 77,487 of CAZKIO010000006.1, read as the reverse complement.
CGCCGCCGGCTCAGCCATGCAGGCCCTCGTGCAGCGCGTCGCGCCGCCGTTCTCCTTCGGACTGCGGAAGCGCGTCGAGCAGGGCCTGCAGCGGCGCCGCGCCGGACGTGACCGAGAGGTCGATCTCCAGGCACCAGTAGGCGGCGCCGAGCGCATCGAGCTTGACCGCGTCCTTGCCGCTGACGACCAGCGGCCGGCCCTTGCCCAGGCCCTCGAGGTCCGCCGCGGTGAAGCGGTGGTGGTCGGGCAGCGCGCGGTGCTCGCGCACCGCGAGACCCAGGCCGCGCAGCGTGGCCTCGAACGCGTCGGGGTTGCCCAACGCCGTGAGGACGTCGACCTTCTTGTCGGCCAGCGATGCGAGCGGATGCTCCTCGCCCGCCTCCGTGCGCCACGCGCGCGGCGTGTGCACCGCGCGCGCCAGCGGACGGCCGGGCGCGAGGCGCGCGACCTCCGCCTCCAGGCGCTCGATCTCGGCGGCCGGCACCTGGTCGGAGCGCGTGATCACGATCGCGTCAGCCCGTTCGAGCGAGCTGGGCGGCTCGCGCAGGAGGCCGCGCGGCAAGAGCGCGCGCACCGCGGCGGCACCCTCGACGCGCGGCAGGCCCCACGGCCGGAGTGCATCGACCAGCACGAGGTCGAGATCGCGCGCCAGCCAGCGGTGCTGGAAGCCGTCGTCGAGCACGACCACGTCGACGCCGTGACCGACGAGCTGCGCGCCGCCGCGCGCGCGCTTGGGATCCTGCACGTGCGGCACGCCGGGGCACAGGCGCGAGAGCAGGCTGGCCTCGTCGTTGGGACCGCCCTCCACGGCGCCGTAGCCGCGCGACAGGATCCCCGGACGGCGCGATCGGCGCACGAGTTCGCGCACGACCCAGGCCGCCGTCGGCGTCTTGCCCGTGCCGCCGGCCGTCAGGTTGCCGATCGAGACGACCGGGACCGGCAGGCGCGCGACGGGGAGCAGGCCCAGGTCGAACAGCGCGCGGCGCGCGCGCACGATGCCGCCGAACAGCACGGCCGGCGCGTGCAGGAGCTCGATGCCCCCGCCGCGGCGCGCGAGGCGCCGCGTCCAGTCGGTGGGCGCGGTGCGCGACCGGACGGGTTCGTCGTTCTTCGAGGTCATGGAGCGGGATGCGGTGCCGGAGAGCCTACCAAGCGGCCCCTCTCAGCCCTTCACGCACACGACCTGCCGCAGCGTGTGCACGACCTCGACCAGGTCCGCCTGCGCGGCCATCACGGCGTCGATCGGCTTGTAGGCCCCGGGCGTCTCGTCGAGAACGCCGTCGTCCTTGCGGCACTCGACGTGCGCCGTGGCGCGCGCGTGGTCGGACAGGCTGAACGTCGCGCGCGCCTTCGTGCGCGACATCGCGCGCCCGGCCCCGTGGCTGCAGCTCTCGAAGCTCTCCGGGTTGCCCTTCCCGCGCACGATGTAGCTCGCCGCGCCCATGCTGCCCGGGATGATGCCCAATTCCCCGGAGCCCGCGCGCACCGCGCCCTTGCGCGTCACGAACACGTCGGCGCCGTAGTGCCGCTCGCGCGCCACGTAGTTGTGGTGGCAATCGACCGCCAGCACGCGCGCGTCGAAGGCCGGCAGCGTGCCCAGGCCGCGCGCCGCGGCGACGACCGCCTCCATCATCAGCCGGCGGTTGGCGGCCGCGAAGCGCTGCGCCCACTCGACGGCCTCGACGTAGTCATCGAAGTGCCGCGCGCCCTCGCGGAAGTAGGCCAGGTCCGCGTCGGGCAGGTCGCCGAGCTGCGCGCGCATGTCCTTCTTGGCCAGTTCGATGAAGTACGTCCCGATGCGGTTCCCGATGCCGCGGCTGCCCGAGTGCAGCAGGAACCACACGGCCTCGGCCTCGTCGACGCACACCTCGATGAAGTGGTTGCCCGAGCCCAGCGTGCCCAGGTGCTCAACGGTGCGCGCCTGCTCGAGCGCCCTGTGTCGCGCCACCAGCCGCCGGTGCACCGGCTCGAACGCACTCCACGCGTCGAGCACGCCGCGCGGCGGATGATTCCACGAGCCCTGGTCGCGCCGCTTGCGCCCGACCGTGCGTCCGTGCGGCACGGCGGCCTCGATCGCGCTGCGCAGCGGCCCCAAGTCGTCGGGCAGGTGGCGCGCGGCGAGGCTGGTGCGCACCGCCGCCATGCCGCAGCCGATGTCGACGCCCACCGCGGCCGGCACGATGGCGGCGACGGTGGGGATCACGCTGCCGACGGTCGCGCCGATCCCCCAGTGCACATCGGGCATCGCCGCGATCCAGCGATGCACGAACGGCAGGCGCGCGACGTTCTCGAGCTGCGCGCGCGCCTCGGGCTCGACGGCAACGCCGCGCACCCAGGCCTTGATCGGGACGCCGCCGGCGACGTCGATGCGTTCGTGGCTGGGCATGGCGGGTTCCAGGGCCAGGAAGCGCCGCCGCGCGGCCCGCGAAGCTACAGCGCGGCGGGCGACTCTTCCTCGGGCATCAACTCGATCAGGCCGCGCTCCATCTCGAGGAAGGCGATCTTGATCGGGTTGACCTCGCGCGTCTCGATCAGCGGCGCGGAACCGCGGATCAGCTCGCGCACGCGCTTCTGCAGCAGCGCGGTCTTGTTGAAGGAGCCGGAGACGGACTTCTGGAGACGCTGGGGCAGGGAGACGTCCATAGGCTGTTTCGGGCGCCCGGCGGGTTGGGCGCAGTCGGGCAAGGTACCGCCGGGGGGTCGCCAGCGTCAACGCCGGCCGCCGGAACCCGGCTCCGGGGCCGGGGTTGCGGCCTCGCAGCGCCCCTCAGGCCCCCAGCGGCTGGCCGCCGTCCAGCACGAGGTCCGCGTGCTCGCGCGGCGGCACCAGGGCGTCGAAGCCGCGGCTCGCGGGCAGGAGCTGGCGCCGCACCTTCATGAGGATCTCCGGCCCCGACGCGCGCGCGTCGCGGCCCGCCAGCCGCCGCAGGCACACCGCGTCGTCGGCTTCCAGGTGCAGAACGCGCGCGAGCCTGGGCCGCAGCAAGGGGTGCAGCAGGAACGGGCCGTGCAGCACCGCGACCTCGCCGGGCGGCACGGCCGCGAGGCGCAGGCCCAAGGACGCGAGGTCGTAGCCCTGCGGCAGGAGGTCGAGCGGCTTCTGCGCCGCGACGAACGCGGTCGAGGCGAGATCGGGGCCGGCGCCGACGCGCAGGAACTGCTCGAGGTCGAGGACCTGCACGTCGAGACCGCGTTCGGCCAAGAGGCGCGCGGCGTCGCGCGCGACGAGCTGCTTGCCCGAGCCCGGGGCGCCGGTCACGCCGAGCACGCGCGGCGCGTCGCCGCGCGTGAAGCCCAACGTTTCCAGAGCGCCCTCGATCCAGCGCGTGCGGCCCAGGAGCCGCGGCACGAGATCGGCCATCGTCTCGATCACCGCCTCGGCCTCGACCTCCTCGCCCGGCTGCGCGAAGCCGCGCGCGAGGTGCACGTGAGGCAAGCCGTTCTCCCAGGCCGCGTCGCGGTCTCCGAGGCGGTCCCCCACCATCACGGCCGAGCGCGTGCCGAACGTGGCGAGCAGATCGGCCAGCATGTCGGCCTTGTTGCGGACGCCCTTGGAGTCCAGGCAGCGCGCTTCCTGCACCCAGCGGGCCAGGCCCAGGTCGCCCAGCATCGCGTCGAGGTAGCCCTGCCCGCAGTTGCTGGCGATGCCGAGGCGCACGCCGCGCCGGGTGAGATCGTCGAGCGTCGCGGCCACGCCCGGCAGGAGCGCCGCGTGGCCCGAGCGCAGCGCCTGGTGTTCCTCCTCCTCGCACAGGCGCATCACGAGCGCGCGCGCGTCGGGAGCGAGGTCGGCGAAGACGCGCTCGAAGCCCTGCGCCAGCGGCAGGCCGACCATCGACATCCACTCCTGCGCGCTGGGCATCTCGCGCGCGATGCCGAGCTCCTCGAACGCGCGCCGCGCGCCGGCCCGCGCCGCGTCGACCCAGAAGCGGTCGGTGGCGACCAGGGTGCCGTCGAGGTCGAACAGGACGGCGTCGAACAAGAGCGGCATGGCGGTCATCGTGGTCTCGCGCCTGCGCGGCGGCGCGGCGCAGGCTAATCTAGGCGCCCGTGCCCCTCCGCGCCGCAACCTGCATCTGGGTTCTCCTCGTGTCGCTCGCCCCGCGGACCGCGGCGGTCCAAGGGGACGGACCGCCCTCGCGCGAGCTCCTGCGCGAGCTGACCGAGACGGCGCGGCTCGCCGGGACGACCGGCGCCTACGTCGGCGCGCGCAACGTCGCTCGGCGGCTGGAGGAGGCCGGCTGGCGCGCCGAGATCGAGCCGCGCGAGGTGCTGCTGAGCTACCCGCGACGGATCGAGTTCGCGATCCACGACGGCGCCGGCGCGCCGCCGCTGCGCGAGCGCGTCGAGTCCTTCGATCCCGACGCGATCCCGCCCGGCGACGTGCCGATCTACAACGCCTGGTCGGCCAGCGGCAGCGTGCGCGGCCGCGTCGTCGACGCCGGGCGCGGCTTGCGCCCCGACTTCGAGCGCCTGCGCGCGGCGGGCGTCGACCTCGCGGGCACGGTCGCGCTGTGCCGCTACGGCGGCAGCTACCGCGGCGTCAAGGTGGACCTCGCCGCGCAGTACGGCTGCGCCGCGGTGCTCTTGTGGAGCGATCCCGCGAGCGACGGCGCCGGACGCGGACCGACGTGGCCCGCGGGACCGTGGAAGAACCCCTACGAGGCGCAGCGCGGCTCGATCTCGCCGATCGGCCGCGTGCCGGGCGATCCGTCGACGCCCGGCTGGGCCTCGCCGCGGCCGGGCGAGGGCGCGCCGCGCGTCACGGGCGCGGAGCTCGAGGCGGCGCTGCCGCGCATCCTGTGCCTGCCGATCGGCGCGGCGGAGGCGGATCTGCTGCGTGCGCGCCTCGCGCCGCGCGGCTTCCTCGACAAGGACGGTCAGCCGCTCGAGCAGGCGACCGGGCCGGGGCCCGTCGAGGTGCGCCTCGCGATCCACTCGCCGCGCGAACTGCGCACGATCTGGAACGTGATCGGCACGCTGCCGGGCGCGAGCGACGAGTTCGTGCTGGCCGGCGCGCACCGCGACGCGTGGGTGCGCGGCGCGAACGATGCCGGATCGGGCACGGTCGCCGTGCTGCGCGCGGCGCAACGCCTGGGGCAGCGCGTCCGCGACGGCTGGACGCCGCCGCGCACGCTGCGCGTCGCGTTCTGGGACGCCGAGGAATTCGGCCTGATCGGCAGCACCGAGTGGGCCGAGGCGCACGCGCGCGAGATCGAGCAGCTCTGCACGGCCTACCTCAACTGCGACGTCGCGGTGTCGGGCACGCGCCTGCGCGGCTTGTCGGGCTCGCCGGGCCTGCTCGGCACGGCCGCGGACGTGCTGCGCCGCGTGCCGACGCCCGAGCCGCGCGACGCGGGCGCGCCGGCGACCCTGTGGGACGATTGGCTGGCGCACCTCCCCGCGGGCCGCGAGCCGGGCCTGGGCCTGCCCGGCTCGGGCTCCGACTTCGCGGCGTTCCTGCACCACCTCTCGGTGCCCGTGCTCGACCTGGGCCTCTCCGGCAACGGCGGCGGGCAGTACCACACCGCGTTCGACGACGTCGCGATCGTGGAACGCCACCTCGATCCGGGCTACGTGGGCCACGAACTGTGCGCGCGCATGATCGAGGAGCTGATGGTCGAGTTCGCCGCGCGCGGCCACGCGGCGTTCGACGGCCCGGAGGCGGCGCGCGCGCTGGCCGGCGAGGCCGACGCGCTGGCCGCGGAACCGGGAGCGGGCGCGGAGTTGGCGCAGGCCGCGCGCGAGCTCGCGGCGGACCTGCGCGCGACGGCCGACGTGCTGGCCGGCGTCCCGCAACGCGGCGCGCGGTTCCTGCGCGCGCTCTCCGATCCCGCGGGCATCCCCGGGCGCGAGTGGTTCCGCAACGTGCTGTGGACGCCGGGTCTCGAGGACGGCTACGGCTCGGAGACGTTCCCCACGCTGCGCGCGGCGGCCGGCGACGCCGCCGGCCTTGCGCGCGCGCGCCGGGCCATCGCCGGGCGCCTCGCGGCGCTGCGCGCGGCCGCGGCCGGCGGGTGAGGCGCGCGTGAACCGACTGTGGAGCTTTTTCCGGCGCTTCCTGCGCCACAAGCGGCAGCTCGTCGCGGGCTTCCTGTGCATCCCCGCCGCGCAGCTCCTCGACGTCGCCATCACCGTCGTCATCGGCGACACGCTCGACCGGTTGCGGACCGCGACGGACACCGGGTTCCTGCTGGGCGTCGTCGCGATCGTGATGGGCCTCTCGCTGGTGCGCGGCGTGTTCCGCTACCTCCAGCGCTGGTGGATCGTCGCCGTCTCGCGCTACGTCGAGAACCAGCTCAAGCAGGACCTGTTCGACAAGCTGACGTCGCTGCCGATGTCCTTCCACGCCTCGACCCGCTCGGGCGACGTCGTCAGCCGCGTCACCAGCGACGTCGAGAACATCCGCATGTTCCTCGGGCCGGGCATGATGTACACGCTCGGCGCGGTCGTGATGGTGCCGGTCAGCCTGGGTCTCCTGTTCTCGCTGGACGCGGCGCTGGCCTCGACCATGCTGATCCCGCTGTTCCTCATGGGCCTGGGGATCAAGTCCTTCTCGCCGCGCATCCACCGCTACAGCCAGCTCGTCCAGGAGTCGCTGGCGGACATCGGCCACCGCGCGCAGGAGAACTTCTCGGGCATCCGCGTGGTCAAGGGCTACGGCCGCGAGGAGCAGCAGGTCGCGCGCTTCGACCGCGCCTCGCTGGCCAACCGCGAGAACCAGATCAAGCTGGGCCGCGCGCGCGCCCTGGTGCATGCCGTCACGCACGCCGCCAACGACTTCACGTTCGTGGTGATCCTGTGCGTCGGGGGCCTGGCGATGATCGACCGCTCGCTGCCGGCCGGGGACCTGTTCAAGTTCATCGACCTCACGTTCAAGGTGTTCTGGCCGATCATCGCCGTGGGCTGGATCGCCGGCATGTACCCGCGCGCGCTGGCCAGCGCGGTGCGCATCGACGAGCTCCTGGCGCGCGCCTCGGACCTGCCCGAGCCCGCGGATCCGCTGCCGCTCGCCGAGCCGCGCGGCGCGCTGTCGCTCGCGGACGTCGGCTTCACCTACGCCGGCGCCGAGCGCCCGGCCGTGCAGGGCGTCACGGTCGAGGTGCCGGCGGGCAGCGTGCTGGGCATCGTGGGTCCGACCGGATCGGGCAAGACCACGCTGCTGCTCCTGCTGGGCCGCCTGATGGATCCCACGCGCGGCGAGGTGCGCCTCGACGGCACCGACCTGCGCCGCCTCGCCATCGAGGACGTGCGCGGATCCCTGGGCTACGTGCCGCAAGACAGCTTCCTGTTCAGCGAGACCTGGCGCGAGAACGTGTCGTTCGGGACCGAGGGCTCGCTCGCCGACGCGCGTCTGGTCGAACTGGCCGAGCTCGTGTGCATGACCGACGAGGTGGCGCGCTTCCCGCAGGGCTTCGACCAGTTGATCGGCGAACGCGGCGTGACGCTGTCCGGAGGCCAGCGCCAGCGCACCTGCATCGCGCGCGCGCTGGCTTGCGATCCGCGGATCCTGGTGCTGGACGACGCCTTGAGCGCCGTCGACACGGAGACCGAGGCGCGCCTGATCCACAACCTGCGGGCCGCCGGGCGCGGCCGCACCGTGGTCATCGCCGCGCACCGGCTCAGCTCGGTCACGCGCGCCGACACCATCGTGGTCCTGGCGCCCGACGGCCGCGTCGAGGCCCAGGGCCGCCACGCGGACCTGGTCGCGCGACCCGGCTGGTACCAGGAGACGTGGGCGCGCCAGCAGGCCCGCGACGAGTTGTCGGTGCTATGAAGCGCGCGCGCAAGAAGCCCGACGACGTCGATCCGCACGACGAGGTCTTCGCGGGCAAGGCCTGGGACCGGCGGCTCCTGCAGCGTCTGCTGCGTTTCGTGCGCCCGCACGCGCGACTGTTCGCCACGAGCTTCCTGATCCTGGCGGCGCTCTTCGCGCTCGACGTGCTGGGCCCGTGGGTCTGGCGCAACGCGCTCGACGGCCCGATCCTGGGCGCGGTCGAGGCGCGCGCCGCGGCCGAGGCCGCCGGGACGACCGCCGACCTCGCGCCGTACCTGCACGCGTTCTGGTGGTGGGTCGGCCTCTACGCCGCGCTGATGGCCGGCGCGATCACGCTGCGCTACCTGGAGGTCTCGCAGCTCAACCGCACGGGCCAGGTCGTCATCGCCGACCTGCGCACGCAGCTCTTCCGCCACATCCAGTCGCTGGACCTCTCGTTCTTCGACAAGCGGCCCACGGGTTCGCTGGTGACGCGCGTCACCAGCGACGTCGAGAACCTGAACGAGATGTTCACGTCGGGCCTGGTCGTGCTGCTGTTCGACCTGGTGAAGGTCGTCCTGCTGCTCGCGCTGCTCTTCTGGCTGGACTGGGGCCTGGCACTGGTGGTGCTGGCCGGCACGCCGGTGCTGATCGGCATCAGCCTGGTGTTCCGCGGGGGCGCCCGCGACGCGCACCGGCTCGTGCGCGCGCGCCTCGCGCGCCTCAACGGCTACCTGCAGGAGGTGCTGCAGGGCATGCGCGTCGTGCAGGTGTTCCGGCGCGAGCGGCAGGTCGGCGCGCGTTTCGCCGGGCACCTCGCCGGCTACCTCTCGGCGAACCTGCGCACGATCTTCCTGTTCGCGCTGTTCTTCCCGGCCATCGACTTCGCGGTCACCGGCATCCAGGCCACGACGCTGTGGGTCGGGGGCATCTCGATCGTCGGCCGCGAGCTGACCTACGGCGAGTTCATCCAGTTCTGGTTCTACGTGGCCATGCTCGTCTCCCCGATCCGCGAGCTGGGCGAGCGCTACAACATCCTGCAGAGCGCGTTCGCGTCGTCGGAGCGCATCTTCCAGGTGCTCGACACGCGCACGGCGGTCGCGGACGGCGCGCGCGGCATCGCGCCCGACGCCGTGCGCGGGCACCTGTGCTTCGAGCACGTGTCGTTCAGCTACGACGGCACGACCGAGGTCGTGGCCGACGTCTCCTTCGAGATCCGTCCCGGCGAGACCGTCGCCGTGGTCGGCGCCACCGGCGCGGGCAAGTCCACGCTGGTCAACCTGCTCCTGCGCTTCTACGACCCGACCGCGGGTCGCATCACGCTCGACGGCGTCGACCTGCGGGAACTGGAACTGGAGCGCCTGCGTTCCCTGTTCGGCCTCGTGCTGCAGGAGGACTTCCTGTTCGCCGGCTCCTTGCGCGAGAACCTCGTGATGGACCGCGCAGAGGTGGACGAGGACGCGCTGGAGCTGGCGCTCGACGCCAGCCGCGCGAACGAGCTGGTCGCGCGCCTGCCCGGCGGGCTCTCCGCTCCCGTCGCCGAGCGCGGCGTGACCTTCTCGACCGGCGAGCGCCAGCTGCTGGCCATGGCGCGCGCGCTGGCCGGCCGCCCGCGCATCGTGATCCTCGACGAGGCCACGGCCAGCGTCGACTCGAACACCGAGGCGCGCATCGAGCGCGCGACCAGCCGCCTGCTCGAGGGCCGCAGCGCGCTGGTCGTCGCGCACCGCCTCTCGACGGTGCGGCGTGCCGACCGCATCCTGGTGATGCACCGCGGCCGGCTGCGCGAGTCGGGCACGCACGAGGAACTCCTCCGCGCCGACGGCATCTACGCGCGCCTGCACCGCCTGCAGTTCCGCGAGGAGGTGCCCAGCGCGTGAGCGCGCGTCGCTGCGTGATCGTGATGGCCAAGGACCCGCGCGCCGGCGGGTCGAAGACGCGCCTCGCCGCCAGCGCGGGCCTGACCGCGGCGCAGACGGCGGATCTCGCCGAGGCGTTCGTGCACGACACGCTGCGGACGGCGCAGCAGGTGGCGGACGCGGAGGTCTGGGTGTGCCATGCACCGCCGGACTCCGCGGCGCGCTTCGCCGCCTGGGCGCCGCGCGCGCGCATCCTCGCGCAGGTCGCGGGCGACCTCGGCGCGCGCATGCGCGCAGCGTTCGCTGCCGCCTTCGAGTCCGGTCCCGCGCGCGTCGTCATGATCGGCAGCGACACGCCGCACCTCCCCGCGGAACGGATCGAGGCCGCGTTCGCGCGCCTGGACGCGGCGCGCGTGGTGCTCGGTCCCGCCACCGACGGCGGCTACTACCTCGTCGGGCTCGACGCGCCGGCGCCCGCGCTGTTCGAGGGCATCGCCTGGAGCACGCCGGACGTCCTCGCAGAGACGCGCGAGCGCGCCCGGAACGGCGGGCTCGAACTGGCGCTGCTCGACGAGCTGCGGGACGTCGACGACGCGGCCGATCTCGCCGAGCTGGCGCGCTCGATCCGGCCGGACGGCGAGCCGTGTCCGCGCACCGCGCGCGCGCTGGCCGGGCTCGGGCGCCTGCCGCGCGCCGCTACTTGAGCGCGGCGGCCCGCGCGCGCAGCTCGGCTGCGGCCGGCGAGTCCGGTGCGAGGGTGCCCAGGTCGGCGAGCAGTTCGCCGCACTCGCGCAGCACTCCGTCGCGCTCCTGGCCGGGCGACAGGAGCTCCGCCCGGGCGAGGAGCACCGACGCGAGGCCGATGCGCGTATCGACTCCGCGGTGAAGGTCGATGGCGGCGCGGAAGTGGCGCTCGGCGTTCGGCAGACGCTTCAGCCAGAGCTGGATCCAGCCCGCGAGGAGGCGCGCCTCTCCGCGCCGCGCCCGCGGCACGGCGCCGTCGCCCGCCAGCGCCTGCAGCCGGTCGAGAGCGCTCTCGACGGCGGCCTGCGCGCGGGCGCGACCGGCGGAGTCCGCCGGATCCGCTTCCAGGCCCGCGCGACCGGCCTCGAAGTCCCGGCGCGCGAGGCCGAGTTCGGCCCGGGCCGCGCCCTCGATCAGGCCGACCGCGTCGCCGTCGAAGGCACGTGCGGCGGCAAAGCGCGCCGCCGCCTCCGCGAACGCCCCCAGGTCGAGCGCCGTCCAGGCCGCGAGGCACTGGGCGCGGAACCGTTCGCGCGGGAACACGCCGGCATCGTCGGCGACCGCCTGCGCGCGGCGCAGCACGTCCTCCAGGAGGTCGCGTCCCGCGCGCTGCGCGACCTCGGTCTCCTCGCGCATCAGGCGTGCGCCGCGGCGGTGGTCGTACTCGGCGACGAGCGTGCGCACGCGCGCGGAGCGCGGGTGCTTCTGCGCGAGCTTCTCCGCCAGGGCGCGGCCATCGTCGGACTTCGACGAATCGTCGATCCACTGCACCGACAGGTTGAAGTCGCGCTCGTCCCAGTCCTCGGCGACGTCCTCGGCCGGCAGCGCGGGGACGTGCACGACGAGGACCGCGCCGCCCAGCGCGAGGAGCGCCGGAACGAGCCGCGACGCGGCACGCTCGCGCACCCAGCCGGGAAGCGCGGTGACGAACCAGGCCGCGAACGGGATCAGCGCGACGATCAGCGGGAGACGCGCGCGATCGCTGGTCACCGTCAGCACGATGGTGCCCAGGTACAGCACGAACAGCACGGCCAGTTCGTCCGCCCCGCCCGGGCACGGCACGCCGTCCGCGCCGCGCCGCGCGCGCAGCCAGGCCCAGGCGAGAAGCCCGGCGAGCCCCAGCGCGCCGACCACGCCGAAGCCCGGCCAAGGGCCACGGACGAGCGGCACGTACTGCGCGTCCCACGCGAGATTGTGGTTGTCGGGGACCTCGTACGCGCCGAGCGAGAGCCGCAGCTTGTTCCACAGGATGCGCGCGTGCTCGCCCGGGTGCTCGCGCACGGAGCGCAGCGCCTCCCCCATCCAGAACGCGCTGACCTCGCCGGCGTCGAGCTCCCGGCCGGCGCGCCGCTGGGCTTCGCGGCGCCAGTCGCCGGCTTCGTGCTCGGGGATGCCGCGGATGAACGAGAACTCGGTCGCGCGGCCGTAGGGGTTCTCCAGGTTGTTGCCGCCGTACACGTTGGTGCCCGCGCCGCTGGTCGTCAGCGCGAACACGCCGCCGACGTGCCAGTTGCGCCAGGCGACGGGCAGGAGGACGCAGGCGACGCCCAGCAGCACGAGTGCGGCATGCGGCAGCGCGGCTGCAACGCGCTCGCGGCAGCACGCCCGGCGCGCGATCGGCCAGAGCACGAGCACCGGCAGCAGCACGAGGACGTTGCCTCGCAACAGCGCACCCAGGCCGCCCATCACGCCGACGCCGGCCCAGCGCAGCGCCGCGGCGCGTCCCTCGACGTTGCGCGTGGCGACCAGCAGGAGCGCAAGGCAGAGGAGGATCGGGAGCAGCAGGTTCTCCTTGAGCAGGAGCGCCGGGAACAGGAGGCCCGGCCAGTACACGGTCATCAAGGCCGCCGCCGTGAACCCCGCCGCGCGTCCGAACAGCCGGCGCGCGAGCAGGCCCGCGAGCACGGTCGCCGCGGCCCACAGGCCCGCCTGCGCGACGCGCGCGACCAGCGCGCTGGGTCCGAACAGGCTGTACAAGGCCCCCAGCACGTAGGGATACAGCGGCTCCTGGAAGAACACTTCCCGGCCCATCCAATCGCCGCCCGCGATGGCGCGCGCCCAGCGGTCGTAGCTGCGCTCGTCGATCACGGGGACCAGCGCGTTGGGGTGCGCGAGCTCGTAGACCAGCACCGTCGCGAGGTGCAGCACCCACGACACGGCGCCGATCGCCGCGAGGATCAGGAGATCCCGGCGCCGGGGCCCCGCCGCGGGAGACGCGCGCGCCGTCACGTGCGCGTCATCTCCCAACGTTCGGCCAGCGGCTCGCGTCGCTCCCTCGCGCGCGCGGCCGCGATCAGCGTCGCCAGCGCCACCCAGCGGCGGCCCAGCGGGCTCAGATGGAATCCGATCGCCAGCGCCAGCGGAAGCGGGACCCACCACGGCCCGAGCCATGCCAACGCCGCGCCCGCGGCCAGCACCGGAACCGCGTGCGTCAGCGCCAGTGCGTGGCGCGGCAGGTGGCGATACGCGGCGGCCTGCACGCGCTCGAGCAGACCGCGCGCGGGAACGTGCCCGCGGTCCAGCGCCTGGAACCAGGCGCGCGCGCGGCGCATCGCCTGCTCGCGCGCGACGTCGCCCGCCGGCGTCTTGATCTCGAGGAAGCGCGCCGCCGGCACGCGCTCGACGCGGCGCGGCTCCCGTGCGCGCGCCTTGACCTGGAAGCGCAGGTCGAGGTCGTCGGCCGCGACGCCGAGCGCCGGGACGAGGCCCAGGTCGGTGCGCCACGCGAGGAGCTGGCCATGCACGCTGAAGAGCACGCCGGCGCGCGATTCCAGCGCGCGCACGCGCGCCGTCCAGCGATCGAAGGTCGAGCCGGCAGCGACCGGCTCGCCGCCGTCCGCGGCGCGGCAGCTCCCGTCGCCGGCGAGGTCGCGGACGAAGCGCTGCGATCCGGAGGCCATCGCCAGCCGCGCATCGGCCTCGAAGGCCTGCAACAGGGCGACGAGCGCGTCCGGCTCCAGCACCACGTCGGCGTCGGAAAGGACCACGAGATCGGCGCTTCCCGCGAGCGCCGCCAGGCCGGTGCGCAGCGCGCCGGGTTTGCCCGGACGGTCCGCGTTCGCGATCACGTCGACGCGCGGCAGCGCGCCGTCCGCCGTCAGCGGCGCGGCCGCGGCGCGCGCGATCGCGGCCGTGCCGTCCGTCGAACCGTCGTCGACGATCACGATGCGGTGGCCGGCACGCTCCGCGGGCCACGCGCACAGCGCGAGGTTGCGCAGCTTGCGCTCCACGACCGCCGCCTCGTCGCGGCACGGGATCAGCACGCCCAGCTTCACGATTGCGCGGCGCGCAGGGCCAGCGCCGGCCACATGCGGGGCGAGAACAGCACGTTGTCGGCCTGCGCGCACTCCCAGGTGCAGGCGCAGCGCGTGCTCTCGATGCGCGCGCGCAGGGCGTCCGCGGCGGCGCCCTTCCAGACGTGCTCCAGGTCCCAGCCGTGCGCGTTCAGGTTGCCCAGGCTGTCGCCCAGGATCTCGCACGGCCGCACGTCGCCGTTCTCGAAGATCACGGCCGACAGCGTGCCGGCCGTGCAGGGAAGGTGCCGGCGGCCACGTTCGTCGCGCGCCACGCGCGCCACGTGCTCGTACATCAGGTCGTCCCGCGCCTGGGCGACGCGTCCGAGCGGGATGTCGAAGTAGGGCAGCGCGCCGCTCGCCTGCAGCGCGCGCTTCGCGGCCACGACCTCCTCGTAGCGGTCGATGTCCACGTTCAGCAGCGCCGTGTCCAGCGCGTCGCCGCGCGCGAGGTTCACGGTCACGTTGTCGGGACGCAGCTCGCCGACGAGCTCGCGCACGTGGCCGGCCAGGACCTCCTGGTTCTCGGAGGTCACGCACACCAGGACCCCGACTCCCAGGCGCGGCAGCCGCTGCTGCAGCCGCTTGAGGCGCCGCACGCACTCCATCGAACGCGCGTGCCCTCCCGGAACCTGCCGGATCGCGTCGTGGATCGGGGGCGGGCCGTCGAAGGAGACCGACAGCGACAGGTGCAGGTCCGGGTGGCGGTCCAGCACCACGGTCGCGAACTCCTCAGCGCGCTCGGGGAGCAGGCCGTTGGTGGGGATCGTGAGGTGGCGCAGGCCGTGCCGCGCGAAGGCCGCGGCGAGGTCGGCGAGATCGTTGCGCAGGAACGGCTCTCCGCCCCCGAAGGAGACCCACAGGAGCGGCCCCATGCGCGCGGCCGAGTCGGCCAGCGACCGGATCTGCGCGAGGCTCGGCCCCGGCGCGCCCTGCTCGACCTCGCGCCAGTGGAAGCAGTGGCGGCAGCGCAGGTTGCAGCGACCCGTCACGAACAGCGTGAGGTGGATCGGGGCGCCGCCCCGGACGAGGCCGCGGCGCGCGAACTTGAGGTAGCCCAACGCGTTCAAGACGACTTCGATTCTACGGGTTGAGCAGCGGAACCCGCCAACGAGCGCGGCGCGCCTGGGGCGAACCCGGGCGCGCCGCGCGAAGAGACGCCGTGGACCGCTTACGCGCCCCAGGTCACGGAGACGCCGTTCGTCAGGTTGAACGTGTCCGCCGTGCAGAAGGCCGCGGCGTTGCGGTACCAGCACTGGTAGGTGCGCACCGACCCCGCGCCGGGCACCGCGCCCCGCACGCTGATCGAGAGGTCGCCGCCCGTCGGGTAGCTCGAGGCACCGGCCGCGTTGACCTTCGTGCCCAGGCGGATCACCGACCCGCCCGCGCAGCGCAGGCCGTCGCCGAACGCCGCGCCCAGGCCGCCGCTCTGCTGCGTCGTGCCCTGGAAGTACAAGGCCGAGCTGTTCGGCATCCCGCTGCCGTTCAGCGACAGCGTGTCCGCCGAGATGCTCGCCGCGCCCGAGGCCGCCAGGTTGCCGCCCGCCGCGTTGACCGAGTTCGCGCAACCGTTGCCGGCGGCGCCGGAGTTGCCGCACGGGCAGGCGTTGCCGCTGCCGTCGCCGAAGCAGAACGGCGTGCCGGCCGGGACGCCGGTGGCAGTGAAGCACTTCTGCACCGACGTGCCGGTGTTGCCGTACTGGTCGATCGACACGAACCGGTAGCAGACGTTGCCCACCAGGGTCCCCGGGATCTCCGCGCGGAACAGGTCGCCCTGCATCGTGCGTGCCGGGTAGCTCGTGACGGGCCCGCCGTTGACGGTCACGTCGACGCGCGTGACGTTGTACCAGGTGATGTAGTACGGCGCGTTGTCGCGCACCGCGGCACGCACCACCGTCGGCGTGGCTCCGGCGGCGCGGTTCGCGGCCTGCTCCACCGACGGGAACGTGGGCGCGAACGTGTCGTTCGCCAGCGTGGAGTTCTTCAGGTACCACTCGGAGACGCCGTTGTCGTTGGCCACGAACAGGTCGTAGTCGCCGTCGTTGTCGACGTCGCAGGCGTCGGCGTCCAGGCTGATGGTGCTGTCGCTGGGCACCACGACCCCGGTGGACTGGTAGGTGTACGTGCCCGCGCCGTTGTTCTGGTACATCCGCTCCTGGCCGGAGAAGTTGCACACGAACAGGTCCAGGTCGCCGTCGTTGTCGTAGTCGATGTAGTCGCCTTCGTTGTCGTCGGGCGTCGAGTTGGTCAGCGTGACCATGTTGTTGTAGACGCCGTTGCCCTGGTTCTTCATCACGGTGTCGTTGAAGCTGAACCCGCCGACGAGCCAGTTCAGGCCGTAGATGTCGAGGTCGCCGTCGCCGTCCTGGTCGGCCATCTCCTGCTCGTAGTGGCCGTCGCCCGTCGAGTAGCCCGCGGGGAAGGCCGAGCCGGTGACGTCGCGGAACGCCAGCGTGCCCTGCTCGCTGTGGCGGTTCTGGAACATCCGCGGCAGCTCCTGGCGCGCGCCGTGCAGCATGTCGAGGTCAAAGTCGCCGTCGATGTCGCCCAGGTCGATGTCCAGCGCGCTGGACGCGACGTCGCAGCTGGCGCCGGTGGTGTTGGTCGTGTTGGCCGACTGCGTGCCCTGGCACCACAGGCCGGGGTTGCCGTTGACGATGTTCTGGCCCGTGAGCTGGAAGCCCGACGGGTTGAACTCGGTGAACACGCCCGCGCCGTTGTTCAGGAAGAGGCGCGTGGGCGTGTTGCCGCCGAAGGCGCCGCCGTAGCTCGAGTGGACCAGGTCCAGGTCGCCGTCGTTGTCCAGGTCGCCGAAGTCGCAGTCGCAGGAGAAGTCGATGAACCCGCCCGCGATGAGCTGCGAGGGCGCAATCGAGGAGCCCGCGCCGGCCAGTCCGCTCCAGCGGGCCGCCGTCTGGTCCTGGTAGAAGCCGATCGATCCGCCCTGCACGCCGCCCATGTTGGTCCACCAGCGGTTGGACTGGTTGGAGAGCTGCGCCGTGTTCGAGATGTACAGGTCGTGGTCGCCGTCCGCGTCGAAGTCCACGAACTCGATGTCGCGGCTGTCGTCCGAGAAGGCCGGGAACTGCGCGGCCGTCCGGTTCGTGAAGCGGCCGATCGGGTCGCCGCCGTTGAACGCGTTGATCCAGATCTTGTTCTGATCGTTGCCAGCATCACCGCCGTCCGCGAACACGGCGTCCCAGTCGCCGTCGTTGTCCACGTCCGCGAAGTCGACGTTCTCGGTCGACCCGCTGCTCGAGGGGATGTCGGTGGTGTTGCGCGGCATCTGCTGGGCGCTGGCCGCCGTCCCCAGCGCCAACATGGCCAGGCCTGCCGCGGTGGGCGCCTTGACGATCAGAAAAGGTTTCATGTGCGGGTGCGTTCCTAGAAGAGAATGCGCGGCGGGTCAGCGCTCGACGAGCCGCGCGGGGGTCCGGACGAGAGAGAGAGGGAGGACCGCCCGCCGTGGGGACCGGGTGCACCCGGTCCAGGGGACAAGTTCTCGTCGCCAACTGTACCCCGCCAAAGCGGCCCTCGGGAGGGTTGCAGCGCGGGTTTCCCGCGGCGTCCCGCCTCCCGCCGCGCCCGGCCAAGGAACTTCCGCGCCTGCGATCGGCGGCCGATCCGACGTCCTTACGCCGAACTGACGCGCCGCGCGGAACCTTCGTTCGGCGCCGCGCGTCGCGCGCTACGCGCCCCAGGTCACGGAGACGCCGTTCGTCAGGTTGAACGTGTCCGCCGTGCAGAAGGCCGCGGCGTTGCGGTACCAGCACTGGTAGGTGCGCACCGACCCCGCGCCGGGCACCGCGCCCCGCACGCTGATCGAGAGGTCGCCGCCCGTCGGGTAGCTCGAGGCACCGGCCGCGTTGACCTTCGTGCCCAGGCGGATCACCGACCCGCCCGCGCAGCGCAGGCCGTCGCCGAACGCCGCGCCCAGGCCGCCGCTCTGCTGCGTCGTGCCCTGGAAGTACAAGGCCGAGCTGTTCGGCATCCCGCTGCCGTTCAGCGACAGCGTGTCCGCCGAGATGCTCGCCGCGCCCGAGGCCGCCAGGTTGCCGCCCGCCGCGTTGACCGAGTTCGCGCAACCGTTGCCGGCGGCGCCGGAGTTGCCGCACGGGCAGGCGTTGCCGCTGCCGTCGCCGAAGCAGAACGGCGTGCCGGCCGGGACGCCGGTGGCAGTGAAGCACTTCTGCACCGACGTGCCGGTGTTGCCGTACTGGTCGATCGACACGAACCGGTAGCAGACCGTCCCGGACAGGCTGCCGGGGATCTCGGCCCTGAACGTGTTGCCCTGCGTCGTCCGCGCCGCATGGCTCGTGACGGGCCCGCCGTTGACGGTGACGTCCACGCGCGTCGCGTTGTACCAGGTGATGTAGTACGGCGCGTTGTCGTGCACGATCGCCCGCACGACGGTCGGCGCGGCGCCGGCGGCGCGGTTGGGCGCCTGCTCCACCAGCGGGATGGACGGCGCGGTCGTGTCGTTCGCCAGCGTCGAGTTCTTCAGGTACCACTGCGACGTGCCGTTGTCGTTGGCCACGATCACGTCGTAGTCGCCGTCGCTGTCGACGTCGCAGGCGTCGGCATCCAGCGAGATCGTTCCGTCGCTCGGCAGCACGGTGCCCGTCGCCATGTAGGTGTACGAGCCAGCGCCGTTGTTCTGGTACATGCGCTCCTGGCCCGAGAAGTTGGCGATGAACAGGTCCAGGTCGCCGTCGTTGTCGTAGTCCATGAAGTCGCCTTCGTTGTCGTCCGAGCCGGAGTTCGAGAGCAGGACTCCGCTGGCGAAGGTCGCGCCGCCCAGGTTGCGGTACACGGCGTCGCTGAGGCCGATCCAGTTCAGGCCGTACAGGTCGATCAGGCCGTCGCCGTCCTGGTCGCCCATCTCCTGCTCGTAGTTGCCGCCGCCGGTCGAGTAGCCCGCGGGCATGGCCGTGCCGGTGATGTCGCGGAAGCCCAGCACGCCGTCCTCTGTGTGGCGGTTCTGGAACATGCGCGGAAGCTCCTGGCGCGCGCCGTGCAGCACGTCCAGGTCGAAGTCGCCGTCGATGTCGCCCAGGTCGATGTCCAGGGCGCTGGAGGCCACGTCGCAGCTCGCGCCCGTGCTGTTGGTCGTGTTGGCCGACTGCGTGCCCTGGCACCACAGGCCCGGGTTGCCGTTCGCGATGTTGATGCCCGTGAGCTGGAAGCCCGACGGATTGAACTCGGAGAACACGCCCGCGCCGTTGTTCAGGAAGATGCGCGACGGCGCGTTGCCGTTGAAGGCGCCGCCGTAGGTCGAGTGGAACAGGTCGATGTCGCCGTCGTTGTCCAGGTCGCCGAAGTCGCAGTCGCAGGAGAAGTCGACGAAGCCGCCGCCGATCAGGAGGTTGGACGGGATCGACGAGCCGGCACCCGCGAGGCCGCTCCAGCGCGCCGCGGTCTGGTCCTGGTAGAAGCCGATCGTGCCGCCCTGCGTGCCGCCCATGTTCGTCCACCAGCGGTTGGTCTGGTTGGTGATCTGGGCCGTGTTCGAGATGTACAGGTCGATGTCGCCGTCGGCCTCGAAGTCCACGAACTCGATGTCGCGGCTGTCGTCCAGCACCGCCGGGAACTGCGCGCTCGTGCGGTTGGTGAACCGGCCGACCGGATCGCCGACGTTGAAGGCGTTGATCCAGATCTTGTTCTGGTCGTTGCCCGCGTCGCCGCCGTCCGCGAACACGACGTCCCAGTCGCCGTCGTTGTCGACGTCGCCGAAATCGACGTTCTCGGTCGACCCGCTGCTGCTGGGGACATCCGTGGTGTTGCGCGGCATCTGCTGCGCGACGGCGGTGCCGCCAGCGAGCAGGACGACGAGGGCGGAGGACGACGCGACGACGAATCGGCTACGGATCATGGCAGGTGGCGAAGGGGCGACGCGCGCCCGGGTTGCCTCCGAGCCTAACCGCCGGGGCGCGGGCGCGAGACCCGGCCGTCCCGAAATCCTCGGGGTCAACGGGCGGGCAACTGGCGCACGACGGCCGCCGCGATCCGCTCGGGCGTCAGGCTCTCGTTGTCCGCGTCGGGCCGGTAGGAGCAGTAGTCCGCAGCGGTGCTGACGATCTTGTCACCCAGGCCGTACAGCTCGATCTCGGCCGCCGAGGTCGGCGCGAAGAACGCCACCACGCGCGTGCCCAGCGCGACCGCCACGTGCAGCGCGAGGCTGTCGCTCGTGACCAGCACGTCCGACAGCGCCACGATGGCCGCGAACTCGAGGAGCCCGTGGTCCGCCCCCGCATCGACGACCTGCGAAGCGAGGCCCGCCGCGGCGATTCCGGCCGCGATCGCGCGGTTGCGCTCGGCTTCGGGCGCGCCGCCCAGCACGAGGAACACTGCGCGCGGCCCCAGGTCGGCCGCGAGGCGCCGCGCAAGCTCGACCGTGCGCTCGACCGGGAGCTGCTTGGACACCCAGCGGCCGCCCGCGCCCGTGTTGAGGCCGATCACGGGGCCGCGCCGCGCGAGGTCGTGCCGCCGGGCGAACGCGTGCGCCGCGGAGCGCGCAGCTTCCGTGAGGTGGAGCTCCGGACGCCCCATGGGGATCCCGAGCATCGACGCGTAGATCTCCGGATGACTGCGGCGGTTCTCGATCTTCAGGCGGTCCGCCGCCGCCTTGCCATGGACCGACAGCAGCCCCATGTCGAACCACGGCGCGACGTCGGCGGTGTAGGCGCGGCGCCCCTCCGCCGTGAGGTGCGCGCCCGAGAGGCTCTCGCACGCCACGCGCGTGGCGAGCGCGCACAGCGGCTCCTCGTCGTCGAGCGACAAGACGCGCGTCCAGCGCACGGATCCCAAGCGCGCCAGCGCGCGTTCCAAGGCCGACGGATCGCGCACGTCGAACGGCACGACCTCGCGCACCAGGGGGTGCAGACGCACCAGGTCGACCGCGCCCGGCGCCGTGACCCACGTGACCGCGAGGTTTGGCAGCGTCGCGGCGAGGCCCGGCAGGACCGAGGTCGTGCGCAGAACGTCGCCCAGGGCCGCGGTCTTCAGGATCAGGACGGGGTTCACGGTGCGCGGCACTCCAGCAGAGCCCTCCTCCATCGGCAACCGCGGGCCGCGAGATCAACCACCGCTGAGCGCGATCAAGAGGTGCAGTTCGTCGCCGTCCCGGACGGGCTCGTCCGGCCCCACGCGCCGCCCCGCGCGCCAGCAGGTCGGGATCGGGCCGCCTGCGCGCCACAGCAGGTCCCGGGCACCCGGCCGCAGCGCGGAGAGGCGCTCCAGCACGTCGGCGAGCGGCGCGGGCGTCTCGACCTCGAGTTCGAGCGGCGCGCCGAGCGCCCGGCCGAGCGGTCCGCCCGCCTGCACGCGGATCTTGCCGCGCGTGCGCCGCGCGTCCGGCGCGCCGGCAACCGGCGCGGCCGGCGCGGCCGGCGCGGCTGGCGCCGCCGCGCTCTCCTCGACGATCGCGGCTCGCGTCGCGAGGCCGGCCCAGGCCTCCGCGTTCGGTCCCCCATCGGCGGCGAGACCGCGCAGGCGCGCGTACTCGGGCCACATGCCCGGCTGCAGCAAGAGCTCGCGCGCGAAGGCCGGGAGGTCGTCGTCCGCGGTCGCGCCGTGGGCGCGCGCCAGCGCGCGCTGCAGGAGCGCGAGCGACGCGCCTGCGGCCAGCAGCGCGCGACCGTCCGCGCCGAGGTCCGCGCGCGCGGCCACCGGCTGGATCCACTCCGCGAGCGAGTCGAGATCGGCGAGGCCGTCGGCCAGGAGCGCCGCGGCCGAGAACGCGCAGAAGCCGCTGGCGTCGACCGCGGCGAGGAAGGCCTCGTGCCAGGCGACCAGCCGGCCCTTGCCGACCGGCGTCGAAGGATCCTCGATGCCCGGCGGCGCGCCCCAGGGCGCGAGCAGCCGTTCCAGGCGCGCACGGTCCGCCACGTCCCCCGAGAGGAACGCGAAGGTGCGCATCGGATCGGCGCCGCGCGTGGAAACGCATTGGCCCAGGAGCGACGCGAGATCGCGCTCGCGCCGCGCGCTCTGGCCGCGCACGGTCGGCGCCTCGAGCGCGAGGCGCGCGGCGAGCGCGGCGGTGCCGAGCGCGAGCAGGGCGCCGGGGCCGCGCCGCGCGGGGATCGCGTCGAGCCAGGCCGCGAGCGTCGCAAGGTCGCCGCGCGCGCTCGCGCCGTGCCAGCGCCCGGTCTCCGCCGCGCGGCACAGGAGCGCAAGGGCCGCGCCCGCCTCCTTGGCGTCGAGACCGAGTTCGTCGCAGCGTTCGAGCAGCGCGAGCGGCCCCTCGAGCCCGCCCAGGCCGAGCGCGTCGCCGAGCGCCGTCAGCGCGCCGAAGCGCGCGCCCTGCGCGCCCGCCGGGCGTTCGAACACCCAGCCGCACGGCGTGGGACAGCCGGCGCAGCCCTTGCGCTCGGCGGGCGCGTGGTCCTGCGCCCCGCGCAGGCCCGCGCCCAGCGGATCGCCGCGCGCCGCGAACGCGTCCGCCATCTCGAGCGTGCCGCCCTCCGCGCGCGCGCGCAGGCGCGGCGAAGCGGACAACGTGCGCGCCAGCGCGTGCGCTGCCGGCCGTGCGGGCGCGTCGGGCACGCGCGCCGCACCGCGCCGCGCTTCGATCACGAGCGCGAGGAGGCCGCAACGTCCCAGCACCGCGCCGAGGCCGCCGCGCCCGACGAAGCTGGGCGGATCGGACTCGTTGGCCAGGCTGGCGAAGGGCACCTGGGCGTCGCCGGCCGGACCGGTCGCGAGCCACGCGGCGCCGGGAAAACGCGCGCGCAGCAGCGCCTGCCGCCCGCGCAGGCCCGCGGCCTCCAGTCCGGCGATCGACTCCAGCGCGACGCCGCCGTCGCTCCCGATGCGCAGCACGCCGCGCGTGCCGCGCACGGCGCCGCGCAGCACGAGCGCCGATCCCAGCTCCGCGAGGCGGCGCGCCAGGCCGCCGCCGACGTGTCCGTCCGCGTAGCGCTGCGACAACGGCGCGCGCGCCGCGACGCACGCGCGCGCGGCCGTCGGCAACCCGCGCGCGACGCCGTCGGCGACCGCCAGCACGAGCGGCGGGATCGCCTCGTCGCGCGCTTCCCAGTGCAACGCCAGCGCCAGCGCCGAGCCGCCCCAGCTCCCGATGCGCGCGACCGCGGGGTCGGCGCTGCTCCAGGCGCGGCGCGTCAGCGCCGCGTCACCGCCGGCCGCGAGTCGGTCGAGGTCGACTTCGAGCACGGTGGGTGCTCGCGCGGCGCTGGATTCGGCGGCCATCCCGCGCATGGTAGTGCGCCCGGCCTGCTTTCCGTCGCCCCGGCCCTTCCACGCGGGGTCGCAGCGGGCGACATTCGCCCGCCCCGCCCGCCATGTTCGGCTCCATCCCCATCGGCACCGTGCTCGGGATCCCGATCCGGATCCACGTGTTGTTCCTGGTCCTCGTGGCGTTCCTCGTGTTCGCCCCCGGCACCGGCGCGGTCGAGGCCGCCGCGTTCGCCATGCTGGCCGCGATCGTGGTGCTGCACGAGCTCGGTCATTCCCTGATGGCGCGGCGCTTCGGCGTGCGCGTCATCGACATCACGCTGTGGCCGTTGGGAGGCCTCGCGCGGCTGTCGCACATCCCCGAGTCCAGCCGCGTCGAGGGCTGGATCGCCGTGGCCGGTCCGGCGGTGAACTTCGCGCTCGCGGTCCTGGGCCTGCCGCTGTGGTTCGCGCTCTCGGCCTGGGTCGGGCCGCAAGCCGTCGCCGCGCAACTCGCGTTCTACTTCGTCGCGATCAACGTCCTGATGGGCGGCTTCAACCTGCTGCCCGCGTTCCCGACCGACGGCGGCCGCATCCTGCGCGCGTGGCTGGCGCGCAAGCAGGACTGGTTGCGCGCGACGGAAGGCGCGGTGCGCGTGGGCCGCGTGATGGCGGTGCTCCTCTGCATCGTCGGGTTCGCGCTGCAGAGCTGGATGCTGCCGATCCTGGCGCTGTGGCTGTGGTGGATGGGTTCCAACGAGCTGGCGCAGGTGCGCGCGCGCCACGCGCGCCAGAGCCCGCTGGATGCGTTCGGCGAGTTCGCGCGCGCGGCCGCCGCGGGGTTCCGCGAGCCGCCGCCCGCGCCGGACGACGGGCCGCGAACGGGCTACGCGACGCAGGACATCGAGCGGCTCGAGAAGTTCCGCGGGTCGTTGAAGCAGCTCGACAAGGACGTGTAGCGCGCCGCCGTCACCCCGGACGCGCCCTCGCCCGCTCCCCCCTCCCCCTCCTCGACTCAGCCGTGGTCGCGCGCGAACACGTACAGCTCGCGCAACGCCTCGCGCGCCTCGGCCGGCCCGCTCGGCTCCGCGAATCCCAGCCGCCGCGCGTACGTCTTCATCGTCTCGACGACGAGGTTCTCGCGCACCGCATCCTCGACGTCCTCGCGCGCCGCGACGTTGCGCAGCAGCGCGCGGTCCGCCGGCGCGAGCCGCGCCGCTGCCGCCGGTCCCAGCAAGAGACGCTTCTCCGCGAGGCTCTCCCACGTCGCGCCCGGCCACGGCTCCCGCACCGGAACCGGTTCGGGCGCGCGCAGCACGACGGTGCCCGCCGCCAGGTCGCCCAGCCGCAGGGGCCGCGGGAGCGCCGCCATCAGCAGCAAGCCCAGCGGGATCGGCAGCGGCAGGATGTCGGCCAGCAGGAGCAGCGAGCGCAACAAGTGCTGCACCACGGTCGCCGGGCTCCCGTCGGCCGACACGACCCGCAGCCGCAGCATGCGCTTGCCCGGAGTCTCGCCGTTCCACCACACGTGGAACACGAACGGATACGCCAGGCCCAGCAGCACGATGCCGCCCAGGTACAGGCCGGCGACGAACCCGCCGCTGGAGACCGAGGTCGCAGCGACGACGCCGATCACGACGAGGCCGAGCAGCGCCGCGACCAGCGCGAACAGCAGCAGGTCCAGCAGCGCCGCCGCGAATCGGCCGCCCGCGCCGGCCAGTTCCTGCCGCAGCTCGACGCCCTCGGGCGTCTGGACGATCAGCGTGGCCATGCCCGCAGGATAGAGCGGCTGCGCGCCCGAAGGAACCGGCCGCGTCCCGGCGCGCCGCCGCCGATCCGGGGTGGCGACGCGGCGGCCGCGCATGTCAGGATCCGCGCGTGGACCCCGCACCCGGCGCCGACGAGCACCTGCAACGGCTCGCGGAGTCCGTCGCGCTGGCGCGGCGCGGCGGGCCGCGCGCGCTGAGCGACGAGGCCGCGGCCGGCCTGTTGCGACAGTACCGCTACGCGGCGACGCTGCTGGCGCGCGTCGAGACCTCCGGGCGCGACCCGGCGCAGGCCCAGCGCCTGCGCGCGATCCTCGCGGGCGCGCACGCCGTCCTGTTCCGCGACCTCGCGGCCGAGCAGCGCGGGTTCCTGACGCGCGCCGCGCACTTCCTCGTGTCCGAGGTGCCGCGCACGATCCGCAGCGAGTGGCGCCCGATCCTGGTCTCGTTCGCGATCGTGTACGGCGTGGCGGCCGCCGCGTTCCTGGCGGTGCGCGCCGACCTCGACCTGGCCTGGTCGCTGTTCGACCCGGCCACGGTCGCGAACGAGATCGCGCAGTTGCAGGCCACGGCGGAGGGCGAGCCGTTCCGCGGCAACTTCACGTTCGGACTGGGCCAGTCGTCGCTCACGTCGGGCTGGATCATGGCGCACAACATGTACGTCGGCGTGGTCTTCTTCGCCTCCGGGCTCGTGCCGCCGCTGTACGCCTTCGTCCTGATGAGCAACGGCCTGATGCTGGGCACCTACACCGGCGTCGCGACGCACTGGAACCAGGGCTTCGAGATCTCGTCGATCCTGTGGTGCCACGGCGTGCTGGAGATCCAGGCGCTGGTGCTCGCCGGTGCGGCCGGGCTGGTCCTGGCGCGCGGCGCGCTGATCCCCGGCCCGTGGTCGCGCCGCCACGCGCTGCGGCTGGGCGCGGTGCGCGCCTGGCGCCTGCTGGCACCGGTGTTCCCGGTGCTGTTCCTGGCGGGGCTGATCGAAGGCTTCGTCAGCCCGCACGCCGACCTGCCGGCGCGCCTCGCGGTCGCGGCGCTCACGGGCGTCGCGCTGCTCGCGTGGATCCTTCTCGGCGGGCGCGGACGCGCGGCCGGCGATCCCGCCTGACGCGCGGACGCGCCCCGCTCAGCCGTGGCCCTGCTCGAGGCTGGCCTCGAAGGCCTGCTTCGCGGTGGCCATCATCTCGGCGCGGCCCTGCGGGTCGACCTTCAGGAACTCGAACATCGCGTCGAGACCCTCGGCCGCGTAGCCCAGCGAGAAGTGCAGGTCGAGGCCGTGCGCCAGGCTGACCAGCGCCGCGCCGCGCGGGTGGTCGGGGTTCTCGGCGAACCAGTGGTGCTGACCGGCGACCGAGACGATCTCCTCGGGCAGCTTCCAGGCGCGCGCGACTGCCGCGCCGGCCTTCTCGTGGTGGAATCCGAAGGCGCGGCCGAGCAGCGCCGGCTTGATCTCGTAGTTCGCGGGCGCGCGGCGCCGGATGGTCTCGAGCAACGCCACCTTGCCGATGTCGTGCAGGAGCCCGAGCAGGAACGCGCGGTCCGCGTCGAATCCCAGCGGCCGCGCGATCGCGCGCGCGATCGTGGCCACCGTGTGCGACTGCCGCCAGACCTCCGTCGCGTACGCCGACAGGCTCTTGCCCTGCAGGACCACGCCGCGCATGGAGATGGAGAAGATCATCGACCGCACGGCGCGCAGCCCCATGCGCACGACCGCCTGGTGCAGCGTCTCGCACGGCGCGTGTCCGCCGTAGAGCGCCGAGTTGGCGGTCTTCAGCAGTTCGCTGGCCATCACCGGATCGGTGGCGATCGCCTCGACGAGCTCGGCGATCTCGACGGACGGATGCGCCGAGAGGTCCATCGCCGTCACGCTCGTCGCCGGCAGGAGCGGCAGCGACAGCTCGCCCGCCTCGACGCACTGGCCGATCTCCGCGAGCAGCGCCGCGCCGCGCTCGTCGAGTTGCTGATCGAGGTACCCGCCGCCGTCCAGTTGCGTCAGCAGCGCGGAGTGCTTGTACACGGGGTGCGACAGCAGGCCCGCGGCGGGGCTGCTGGCGGCACCGCCCGGCGCCGAGGGAGCAGTCGGGGCCGCGGAGCCCTTGGACTCGGTCGCCGCGCGCGGCGGCGACGGCAGCGGCGCCTTGGGCCCCTTGGCCTCGGGACGGGCCGCGGCCTTGGTCCGGCGCGGCGTCTCCGTCGCCTTGGGAGGACTGAAGAGGCGCTTGAGCGCACGGAGGATGGTGGAACCCAGCATGGCAGGGAGGGGGGTGCTGACCTGTATCGGCCGGAACCTCGCGATGGATGAGCGGGAGGCGCGCGGAGCGGCAGCCTGTCCCCGCCCACCGTCCCGGCAGCGCCCCGGGGGGGTGCTGTCCCCATCCGCTGCACCCGGCGCCCCGGAGGGGCGTGGGCCGGGGGGGTACCCCCCTCCGGGGCCCTCCGGGGCGCCGGGTGCAGCGGATGGGGACAGTTCCCTCAGTGGGACCGGCGGGCCTCCAGCCAGGCCGCGATCGCCGGCGCCGCCGCCTCCGCGGGAACGGCGTCCAGCACTCGCACGCCGCCCCGCGCCAGCCGCCGCAAACCGTCGCGGCGTTCGGCCCCCAGTTGCGCCGCGCTGGCTGCCAGGAGCGCGTCCCCCACCAGCCGCCCCTCGGACAGCGCCCGGAGCGCGGGGTCGTCCAGGCCCACGAAGATCACGCGGTGCCGGCCGGAGCCGGAGCGCAGCGCGCGGCCCTGGCGGTCGATCGAGAGCGGGTCGGCGACGTCCGAGAGCACCAGCACCAGCGCGCGGCGGCGGTGACGGACGGCCAGCTCGCGCAGGGCGCGCACGGGGTCGGATTCGCGCGCGCTGGGCTCGAGGGCGAACAGCGCCTCGCGCACGCGCCCCATCTGCGCGCGGCCGCGCGCGGGCGGGATCCAGGCGCGCACGCCGGCGTCGAAGGCCAGCGCGCCGACGCGGTCGCCGTGCTGCAGCGCGACCGCGGTGAGCTGCAGCGCGGCGTCGAGTGCGTGGTCGAGCTTGGTCATCCCGCGCGCGACGGTCGGCTGCCGGCCGCGGCGCGGCAGTTCCTCGGCGGTCGTCGCGGCCATGCGCCTCCCGCAGTCGACGACGACGATCAGCTCCTGGCCGCGCTCCTCGCGGTAGGAGCGCACGATCGGCCGGCCGCGGCGCGCGAAGGCCTTCCAGTCCACGAGCCGGACGTCGTCGCCGTGCACGTGGTCGCGCAGCGCGTCGAACTCCTGCAGCCCGCCGCGGCGCCGCGAGGGACGCGCGCCGAGTTCGCGCCAGCGCTCCTGGGCCGCCAGCTCCAGGTTGCGGCGCAGCCCGGCGAGAGCGGGTTCGATCGCGATCGCGTGCGCGCCGCGCAGACGCGCGGTCCGCACGACGAGGCCGAGGCGGCCGCGCAGGCGGAGGCGCAGGTCGCCGAGGGCGTGCAGGCCGCGCAGGTTGCCGCGGTACACGCGCACGAGGTCGATCGGCCCGGCCGGCAGGAGCGCGGCGTCGGCTCCGCCGCTGGGATCGTCCCGGCGCGGCGCGACCAGGGCCGCGGGCAGGTCCTCGCGCGCGCGCGCGTGTGCCTCGCCGGGCACGAGGCGTGTGCGCGCGCCCACCGAGAACGACGGCGGGAACTGCTCGTCGACCTCCAGGCACAGGCCGACCGCCGCCGGCAGCGCGCCGGCGTCGACGCGCAGCGTGCGCGCGAGGTCGCGCCCCTGTCCGGCGCGCGCGGGCGCGCGGCGGCGCACGTCGAGCCGGTCGGGCCGCGGCGTGCGCGCGAAGTCCGCGACGAGCAGCGCGACGAACAGGGCGTCGAGGACCACGACCGCCGCGCGGACGGGCGCATGGAACGCACCGGCGGCCGACAGCGCGAGGAGCAGCGCCGTGACGGCCAGCGTGCGGCGCGTGGGGATCAGCGCGGGACCTCCACGCCGTCGAGGATGCGCGCCAGCGCGTCGTCGGTGGTCGTGCCCTCGATCTCCTCGGCCGGATCCAGGACGACGCGGTGCCGCAGCGCCGCGGGCGCGACCGCCTTGACGTCGTCCGGGAGCACGAACGCGCGGCCCTGGATCGCCGCGCGCGCCTTGGCGGCGCGCAGGAGCTGCACGCCGGCGCGCGGGCTCGCGCCCAGCACCAGCGTGCCGGCCTCGCGCGTCGCGCGCAGCAGGCGCACCACGTAGGCCGGCAGGTCCTCGCGCACGGCGACCGCCGCCACTTCGGCGCGCAGGCGCAGCACGTCCGCGGGCGTCGCGACCGCCGCGACGCCCAGGTCGGCGGGCGTGGCCGTCTCGGCGCGCGCGTGCGACTCGGAAACGAGGCGCGCCTCGACCTCCGCCGGCGGGTAGCCGACGAGGACCTTGAACAGGAAGCGGTCGAGTTGCGCCTCGGGCAGCGGGTACGTGCCCTCGTGTTCGATGGGGTTCTGCGTCGCGAACACGGTGAAGGGCTCGGGCAGGGCGTGGCGCCGGCCGTCCGCCGTGATCGAGCCTTCCTGCATGGCCTCCAGCAGCGCCGACTGCGTCTTGGCCGGCGCGCGGTTGATCTCGTCGCACAAGAGCACCTGCGCGAAGATCGGGCCCGGCTGGAATCGGAAGGCGCCCTCGGCCGGATGGAACACGCTCGTGCCGGTGACGTCCGCGGGCATCAGGTCCGGCGTGAACTGGATGCGTCCGAACCGACCGCCGAGCGCCGTCGCCAGCGTGCGCACGAGCAGGGTCTTGGCGACGCCGGGCGGACCTTCGAGCAGCACGTGTCCGCCGGCGAGCAGCGCCGTGAGGCAGGCTTCGATCGGCGCCTCCATGCCGACCACGACGCGGCGCGCGGCCTCCGTCACGCTGCGCGCGAGCGCGGCTGCATCCAGGGTCTGGGTCTCCATCGCAGCTACGTTCTCAAGGGTCCCGCACGATCTCAACGGACAACCCGCGACCGGCACGGCCGCGCCGGCTGCTCTGGTCCCGGCGCGCGGGGCCGCGAACGCCGGGATCGAACGCCGCGAGGTCGCGGCCCAGGCGCTCCAGGTCGGCGCGCGTGCGGACCTCGCGGCGGCTGAAGAGGTCCAGGACCTGTTCGCGCTCGGCCGGCGCGACGCGCGACGCGAGCCAGGCGGCGACCTGCTCGCCGGAGCGGGCGCCGGACGACGCCGCGGGCAGCCGCAAGCGGAGTCGGCGCGCGACACGCTCCAGCGCGGCGCTGCGCAACGGCGGCGCGAGCAGCCGGACGCGGCCGGCGCGCTCCAGGAGCCGCGCCTGCGCGCGCGCGCGCAGCACCGGCGAGAAACTCTCCAGAGGTTCGGGATCGCGCGGAAAGGCGCGCGGCACGCCGTGCATCCAGGCCCACAGGAGGACGAGCGCCAGCGCATGCAGGCTGACGAGCAGCATCTGCGGGCTGCGCGCCACCGTGAACGCGGTTCCGCTCGTCCACAGGCCCAGGGCGTACTCGTCCAGCAGCAGGCGGCCGCCGCGCGACGCCGTCTCGCACACGCGCGCGGCGAAGAGCGCGTGGTCCGCGAGGCCGATCCGCGCGTTGTCGAGGAACTCGCCCTCGGCCAGCACGATCGCGCGGCCGGCGCCCTCGGGCAGTTCGACGGCGAACGGCGCCTGCGCCGCGCTGCCTTCCGGCACGAACGTCGCGATCTCGCGCGCCTGCCCGCCGGGGTCCAGACGCGCGAACGCGTGCGACGCGCGCACGCTCACGACCTCGCCCGTGGAGAGAAGCGCGTCCCGCAGCTCCTCGCCGTGCGACTCGATCTCCAGCTCCTCGGCCGCGGCGAACCCCAGGTCGTCGCGCAGGAAGCACAGGCCGTCTTCGCCCGCGACCACGAGCGTGCCGCCCTGCCGCACGAACGCCGCGTAGTGCTCCAGGGCGTGGATGCCGACGCGGTTCTCGCTCGGCTCGTCGGGCTCGTCGCGGCGGAACACGTCACGGCCCGGCGGTCGCGCGAGCCACACGACGTGCGCGCCCGGGGGCAGGGCCGCGGGCACCTGCCGCCAGCCTTCCGCGCCCAGGCCGAGCCGGTCGAACAAGAGCGCCAGCGCGCGCCGACCCTCGGGCTCGACCGAGCCGATCGAACCGCGCAGGGCAGCGCCGGGGCGCGGACCGAGCTGCGTGAACAAGGCCAGCAGGACGATCGCGCCCAGGATCAGCCCGCCGAGCCAGGCTTCGAGCTTGCGCGCCTTCATGCGCGCGCGCCTCCCAGCAGCCGATCGCACAAGGACGCGATCCGCGCGACGTCCTCGGGGCCGGCGGGCTCGCCGCCGAAGCTCTTGCGGTCGAGCACCGGCACGAGCGGCTGCAAGACGCCCAGGGCCGCGGGACCGGGCCGGCCGCGTTCGAGCAGTTCGCGGTTGGTGTAGCCGTCGCGGTACTCGAGGTCGCCCTGCTCGCCCAGGCCCACGACCAGTGCGGTGAACTCCAGGCGCAGCGCCAGGAGGTGATCCCCGCGCGCCGCCGCCTCGCGTGCGCGCGCGCGCAGGTCGGCGACGCGCTCGCGCCGCCGCGCCGCCGGATCGCGCGCCGCGGCCCCCGCCGGTCCGCGTCGGGCCGCACGCCGCCAGACGAGGACCGCCGCCAGCGCGAGGACCGCGCCGAGCAGGATCCACACGGACGCCTGCAGCAGCCAGGCGAACGTGCCGGCGCTCGGCACCATCCAGTCGGGCAGGAGGTCGCCCAGCCAGTCGACGACGCGATCGAGGAACTGATCCAGGTGGTTCGTCCGCGGCCGGAACTCGGGCAGCGCCAGCACCGTGTCGATGGAAGTGCGCACTTCCTCGGGCGGGATCGCCGGTCGCGCGGCTTGCGAGGCGGCGGTCACGGCGCGCTCCGCGGCGCGGCGGCCAGCGCGGCGACGCGCTCGTGCAGGTCGAGCGCCTCGCGCCGCACGCGGCAATCGAAGTAGTAGGCCGTCGTGAAGGCGCCGCCGGCGGCGGTCGCCACGCCGAAGAACAGCGTCCCCGCCAGCCACAGGCCGAACCTGTAGAGGGTGGGATCGATGGCCAGGTTCTCGAGCGCCACCTCGCGCAACTCCTCGGTGGTGGCCGCGCCCGCGAACATCGTGAGCGGTGCCAGCAGGAGGCCGCTGACGAACGTCACGCCCAGCCAGCGCAGGAAGCTGCCGCGCGTCAGCCAGAAGCTGCGGCTCAGGCTCTGCGCCGGGCCGAGTTCCTCGCTGGCGCACACCAGCGCCGCGGTCGAGAGCCGCCACAGGAAGAAGAAGTACGGCAGGATGCAGGCGATCATGCCGGCGATCGAGATCAGCGTGATCAGCACGATGCACAGGAGGATCGGCAGGAACCTGCGCAGCATGATGCCCAGCGCCGCGCCCAGGCTCAGCGGCTCGCCGGCGAACTCGCCGCGCACGATCAGCGCCACGACCATCGAGCCCAGCACCTGCACGACCATCTGCGTCAGGGAGTTCACCATGATCCCGGCGAGCGCCCACAGGGCCTGCTCCTCCTGGCTCTCGAACCCCAGCGCCGCGCCCCACTCCTCGGGCGGCAGGAAGGCCATCATCCAGGCCGGCGCGAGCCACAGCACGATGCACACGCCGACGCAGGCGGCGAAGCGCGTCCGCAGCGCGTCCAATCCGATGTCGAGCAGTTCGCCGACGCCGCGCGGCCGCAGTTCGGGCCGCTCGTGCGACACGCGCTCGGTCGAGCGGACCGCGCGGGCGCGCGCCGCCTCGCCGTCGTCCGCGGAGAGACGCTGGAAACCGTCGTCGGGATCGGTCGGCACGCGACGATCCTACGGGGCGCGCGGTCATTCTCCAGGCCCGGCCTGCGCCCCGGGACCGCGCCGCGAGCCGCGCCTCAGCGCGGGTCCGGACCGATGCGGTAGATCTCGATGACGCGGCCCGTGCGGCGGGAGGACAGCGTCCGCCACCACCAGACCGGGCGCTCGTCGAAGTAGTCGTCCTGGAAGCCGAGCGGCCAGGCATCGCCGCCGCCCTGGGGCGAGAACCGCGCGACCAGCCGACCCGTCGCGCGGGCTCCGCGCAGCGCCTCGGCGAAGCCCGGCCGGAGCGGACCGCGCGAGGCGTCGAGCACGGCCCAGCGCACGTCCGAGCGCCGGAACCACGCCGCCGGATCGTCGCGCAGTTCGTCGCGCGCCGCGCCCTCGAAGACCGGCAGCGGGACGAGATCGCGCGGCGTCGTGGACTCGATCGGCGCGCGCAGTCCCTTCTGATAGGCGAGCCACGGCCACGTGTCGCCCAGGCTCGGCGGCACGCGCTCCAGCGCCGCGCGCGTGCGCGCCAGCGGCAGGTCGAGGCTGGGCGTCAGGAGCAGCGCCTCCCCGGGCGGGACCTCGCGCGCGATCCACGCCGTGGCTTCCTCCGACGTGTCGGCGCGCGAGCGGATCCACCCGAGCTGGAACACCGCGACGCACTGGGCGCTCACCAGGAGCACGGCCGCCGCGCGGCCCGGCGCGAAACCGCCGGCGACCGGACCGCGCGCGTCGACCCACAGGCGCGCCGCGCGGAACAGGCCGTACGCGGCGAGGCACGCGAGGAACGGCACCAGCGGCAGCACGAAGCGCTGGTACGTGTGCGCGTAGAGCCCGATCGCCACGAGGTACGGGACGGCGTAGGCCAGCACGACGAGCAGCCCCTCGCGCCCCGCGATCCAGGCGCGCGCGCCGCCCGCGCCGCGCGCGCTCCACAACGCCAGCACCGAGCCGGCGATCGACAGCGCGGCGAGCAGCGGCTCGTAGGTGCGCAACGAGTCGAACACGACGGCGAATCCGCGCCCGTCGAACGCGTCGAGGCGCACGACGTGTCCCGAGAGGTTCAGGCCCCTGGCCTCCAGGCCCAGCGCGGCCGCGTCCGCGCCCCGGCTGGGCGCGAACAGGAACGGGTAGTACACGCGCACGGCGAGCGCGCAGGCCGCGAGCACGCCGAGGAACAAGAGGTGCGGGTGCCGTGTTCCGCCGCGCCGGCGCAGGAGGTGCGCCGCCAGCGTCGCGCCCAGCACCGCCGCGCCGCTCTGCAGCGATCCGACCGCGAGCGCCGCGCCCAGACCCGCGGCGGCATAACCGGCGAGATCGCCGCGGCGCTGCAGCGCCAGCGCCCCCACGACGCCCAGGACGGCCAGCGGCGCCGACACGGCGTGCGGGCGGGTCTGCTGCGAGAACCACATGTGCAGCAGGCTGAACGCCGCCAGGCCCGCCGCGCACAGGGCCTCTGGCCGCGCCAGGAAGAAGCGCGCCAGGAGGTAGGTCGCCGGCACCAGCAGGACCGAGAGCAGCGCGATCGTGCGCCGCACGCGCAGCCGCGCGGCGCCCGCGGCATCGAGGTGCTCCTGCAGCGTGCTCGCCTCCGCCGCCGGCGCCGGGCGCGGCAGCACCAGGCACAGACGCGCGATGAGCTGGGGGTAGTAGCCGGAGAACACGTCGCTCTCCGCGTCGGTGATGCCGGCCTCGAGGTACTCGGCCTGCCGCACGAGCACCAGCGCGTCCGGCTCCCAGGCGTGCGGAAGCTGGAAGCCCAGGCCCAGCAGGCGTGCGCCCAGCGCCAGCGCCGTCAGCAGCGCCAGCAACGCCGCCGCGGCCCGCGGCGTCAGCGGACCGCCGTCCCCGTCCTCGCTCCGCGGCGGCATCGGCGCAGAGACTACAGGTTGCCCAGGCTGATCGCGTCGGTCGGGCAGTTGCGGGCGCAGGCGTGGTCGCGCGTGCACTCGTAGTTGGAGAGCTTGCGCACGGTCGCCTTCTCGCCGCGCGCCCAGAAGGCGTCGGTCTCGCAGACGGCCTCGCACTGGCCGCAGCCGATGCAGCGCTCGGGGTCGATCCGCACGGAGACGAAGTCGCGCGGGGTGACGGGGCAGGCGAGACCCGGCACGATGACCGGCTGGACCAGCTCGCGCGTGGCGGCGTGCGAGGTCAGGACCTTGATCGACTCCTCCTCCCCGGCGCGGATGACCTCGGAGAGACGCGCGAAGTCGAAGCGGCTGGCCTCGGCCACCTTGGGCTGGATCAGGGCCACGCGGAAGTCGGCGTGCATGTGCAGCATCTGCTCGACCAGCACCTCCTCCACGATCTCGAATGTGCGGTAGAGCGTGCTGAGCAGGCGGTTCTTGTAGTCCGGCGCCTTGAAGGTGCCCTTGACGGACAGGTCGACGGCGATGATCAGCTCGGCGCCCAGCGTCTTGGCGAAGCGCAGCGGCAGCGAGTCCACCATCCCGCCGTCCATGTAGTTGTAGCCGTTGTGCTGGTGCGGCTCGAAGATGCCCGGCAGCGCGCACGAGCTGTAGACCGCGTCGACGATCGAGATGTCGTCCATCCCGGGCGTGCCCCAGAACACCGAGCCGCCGGTCTCCAGGCGCACCGCGTTGCAGTAGAACGGCACCTTCATCTGCGCGAAGGTCACCGGCGGCAGGATGCGGCGCAGGCTCTGGCGGAAGGTCTCGCCGTGGTAGACGCTGGTCGTGCGCACGCCCTTCAGCAGCATCTTCACGAAGTTGAGGCGGAAGTAGTCCTCCTTCTGCACGGCCGCGACCATGTCCTCGATCTTCTCGACCGGATAGCCGCCGGCGGACATCGCGCCGACGAGCGAGCCGATGCTGGTGCCGACGATCGCGTCGTACTGGATGCCGAGCGTGCGCAGCGCGCGCAGCACGCCGATGTGCGCCATGCCGCGCATGCCGCCTCCGCCGAGGATCAGCACGGTGCGCGGACGCCCCGAGTTGCGCAGGAGCCGGTGGGCGGGACTGCCGGGGGCGGCGGAACGATCTTGATCCATGGACGGTCGGCGTCGGCGGGGGGAGCGCGTGTCCACGTGTTTCGGCCGCCCGGCAGCGGAGCTTGAACCTGCGACGGAGGACGACCTGACCGGCTGCACGGAAACGTGGAGCGCGCCCGGGAACTGGCGATCGGATGCGTCAGCCTGCGGGAGCCGCGCGTGTTCTTCAAGGAGTCCGCCGGGATCGCCGCCGCGGCGTCCTGCCGCGAGGTGCCGGTGGAGCGCGTCGACGCGGCGATGGCGGTTGGTGCTTGAGGAGGCGCGCCGTGGCGTGCAGCCTGGGGCCCGGAGGTTGATATCCCGCCCATGGATCCCGCGCAGAACCGTCGTGAATTCGAAGAGCTCGCGCGCCTGCCCCGCGCCGCGCTCGCGCGCCTGCAGGACGAACGCCTCGCGCGCCACGTGCGCGAGCAGCTCTACCCGTTCTCGGCGCAGTACCGGCGCGTGTTCGACCAGGCCGGCGTGCGGCCGGGCGACATCCGCGGGGTGGCGGACCTCGCGCGCCTGCCGTTCACGACCAAACAGGATCTGATCGCGGCGCAGTCCGATCCCGCGCGCAAGCGCGACTTCGTGCTGATCCCCACGCCCGAGTCCATTCGCGCGCACTGGCCCCTGGCGGCCAAGCTGAAGCTCCTCCTGGGCGGGGACGACGCGCGCGAGGCGCTGCGCCGCGCCTACACGCCCAACTTCGTGACGTTCACGACCGGCCGGTCCGCCGACCCGGTCGTGTTCACCTACACGCCCTACGATCTCGACCTCTTGGCGAAGACGGGCGGGCGGCTGCTCCAGGTGCTCGGGTTGAAGGACCCCGATGCGCGCATCGTGAACCTGTTCCCCTTCGCGCCGCACCTGGCGTTCTGGGCCACCGCCTGGGCCGGGTTCGAGACCGGACGCCTGATCCTGTCCACCGGCGGCGGCAAGGTGATGGGGACGTCGGGCAACCTGCGCCTCGCCGAGCGGATGCAGCCGGCGATGCTGATCGGCACGCCGGGTTTCGTGTACCACATGCTGCGCGAGGGCGCGGGCGCCGGGGTCAGGCTGACGGGCGTGAAGTCCGTCGTGCTGGGCGCGGAGAAGGTCACGCCGGGGCTCAAGCAGAAGATGGCCGAGGCCCTGGAGAGCATGGGTTCGCCGGACGTCGTGATCTCGGGCACGTACGGGTTCACCGAGGCGCGCATGGCCTTCGGCGAGTGCCCGGCGAAGCACGAGGAGTCCCCCGGCTACCACTTCCACCCCGACCTGTGCGTGTTCGAGGTGATCGACCCCGAGAACGGCCGCGTGCTCGGCGAAGGCGAGACGGGCGAGCTGGTCTACACGCCGATCGACGGGCACGGCACCGTGCTGTGCCGCTACCGGACGGGCGACCTGGCGATCGGCGGCATCACGTGGGAACCGTGCCGCTGGTGCGGGCGCACACTTCCGCGCATTGCCAGCGAGCTGCGGCGCGTCAGCGACCAGCGCTCGATGAACCTTACCAAGATCAAGGGCACGCTGGTCGACCTGTCGTCGATGGGCGCGGCCATCTCGAACCTGCCGGAGGTCGAGGAGTGGCAGGTCGTCCTGCAGAAGAAAGACGACGACCCGCACGAGCTCGACGAGCTCGTGCTGCGGCTCTCGGTCCGCGACGGGATCGACACGGCCGCCTACGAGAAAGAGGTGCGGCAGGTCCTGCTCGAAGGCGTCGAGGTCTCGCCCAACGTGGTCGAGTTCCACTCCACGCCCAGGCTGCTGGAGCTCCTGGGCATGGAGACGGAGCTCAAGGAGAAGCGCTTCCTCGACCGCCGCGCGCCTACATCACCCAGACGATCGTGAGGCCGTTCGTCAGGTTGAAGCCCTCGGGCGTGCAGAACGACGCCGGGTTGCGGTACCAGCACTGGTAGTAGAGGGTCGTCGGCGCGAGGACGTTGCCGACCACCGACACCGGAGCGTCGCCCGTGCCGGGGTAGCGGGCCAATCCGCCGCTGATCGCCTTGAGGCCCAGGCGCGTGACCGTCCCGGTGGCGCAGCGCTTGCCGTCCCCGAAGGCCGTTCCCGCGCCGCCGATGCCGGCTTGCGCGGTGCCCTGGAAGAACAGCGCGAACCCGCCGGGCGTACCGCTGGACTGCAGCACGACCGTGTCGACGAGCAGGCTGGGCACGCCCGCCGCGGTCAGGCTGGCGCCGGCGGGGTTGAGCGAGTTCGGGCAGCCGTTGCCCGGCGCCCCGTGCGCCACCGGCGCCGGCGAGCAGGGGCACGGCAGGCTCGAGCCGTCGCCGAAGCAGAACCCGGCGAATGTGCCGGCGCAGTTCTGCACGTAGACGTCCTCGAAGGTGTTCGTGTCCGTGCCGGCCGGGAGCAGCGTGGAGGCCGCCGTGAACCAGCCGACGACCGTGCCCGTGCCGGAGATCGCCGTGCCCGCCGCGTTCGCGTCGCTCTGGACGTTGAGCGGGCCGTGCGTGATCCGGTCGATCGTCGCGGTCGCGCGCTCCCACGTGAACACGTCGCTCTGCAGGTTCAGATCGCCCGGCAGCAGGTTCTCCGCGAAGCTGTAGAACGCCATGCGGTTGCCGTCCGCGCTCAGCACGGCGTTGCGCGAGTCGGCGTTGCCCTTGAACCAGGTCGGAATGAAGGTGATCGGCGCCGGCAGCAGCACGCGCGAGACGTGCGTGAACTCCAGCGTGCTGCGGTTCAGCAGGAACACCTGCGCGATGCCGCCGCCCAGCACGGCCGGCGAAGGCAGGTTGGTCGCGGTGGTGTCGAACGCCAGCCAGTTCCCGTCGTAGGACAGGGACGGCTTCAGGGCGCGGCCGTTGAGCGGGTCCCCGGACGGCGCCTTGACGTGCCGCAGCTGCGAACCCGCCGGCGCCAGCCGGTCGAAGATGTAGATGTCGTCCTCGTTCGACGTCGTGTCGCCGGTCAGGTTGGTCGCGCGGCTCTCGAAGGCGATGAAGCGGCCGTTGCCGGAGATGGCGGGGTTGCGGCTCTCGCCGTTGGAGACGCCGCCGGCGTTGGGCCGGCTGCACAGGACGACCGTGTTGGTCACCAGGTCCTTCACGAACACGTCGAAGCGGTTGTTGTCCGGCACTTCCACGCCGAAGGTCGCGTAGCTCTCGAACGCCACGTAGCGGCCGTCGTCGGAGATCACGGGCTTGTAGGAGGGCTGGTTGCCGCCCTCGCTGACGTGCAGCATCGAGCCCAGCGTGCGGTCGTAGCGGTAGATGTCCGACACGTTGTTGAGATCGGTCCCGGCCAGGTTGTTGGCGAGGGACTCGAACACGACGTAGCGGCCGGTGGTCGAGATGTCGGGGAAGTGCGAGTTGCCGTTGGCCTGGCCGCCGCCGAACGCGCGGCTGATCATCTCGATCGCGCCCGTTCCGCGGTTGCGCACGAACACGTCCCAGCTCCCGACCGTGTCGGGCAGGACCAGGTTCGAGGCCGCGCTCTCGAAGGCCACGAACGTGCCGTCGAACGACAGCGCCGGGAAGCGCGCGGGCCCGTTGCCTTCCATCACGCCCGCCGGATCGCTCACGATCTCCAGGGGGCAGGGTTCGGCCACCGAGATGCGGAAGTTGCCGGCACCGACCGCGGCTCCCGGGAAGCTCCCGATCTGCAGCGTGTAGTGTTCCCCCGCCACGCAGGCGAAGCGCAGGCTCGATTGCAGGCCGCAGGCGTCGTCATTGCACGCAAGCGCGGGGCCTGCCGGACAGCCGGCGCCGGCGTAGACGGCCAGCTTGGTGTCGAAGGCCGCGCCGCTGCAGGTCTGGAGCGTCGCCATCCCCGTCGCGGGCGCCGTCCAGTCGAACCAGACGTCCGCGGCGATGCCGCTCGTGCCGACGGCGAAGCACAAGGCTTCGGCCTGGCCCTCGATCCCCGTCGTCGCCAGGTTGTTGGCGAACGGGAACGTGTTCTCGCCGGCGATCGCCGTCGGAGTCGCACAGGAGTCGTTCGCCGGCGGCACGATCGGGAACACGGCGAAGGTGCCCGTGCCCGTGGTCGAACCGGGGAAGACCCCCAGCTGGATCGTGTAGTGGCTGCCCGCCGTGCAGTTGAACGTGACCACGGACTGCAGGCCGCAGGTATCGTCGTTGCAAGCAAGCGCCGGCCCGCCGGGGCAGCCGGCGCCGGCGTAAACCGCCACCTTGGTGTCGATCGCCGCGCTGCCGCACGTCGACACGCGCGCGACCCCCGTCGCAGGCGCGGTCCAGTCGTACCACACGTCGTTCGCGATGCCGGTCGTTCCCGTGGCCAGGCACAGACCATCGAGTTGTCCTTCCGCGCCCGTGGTGGCGCTGTTGAGCTCGAACGCGAACGGGCCGAAGCCGCTGATCGCCTGGGGACTGCCGCAAGTGTCAGCCGACGGCAGGGTGATCGTGAACGAGCCCGTCCCGACGCCAGAGCCCGGGAACACCCCCAGCTGGATCGT
The DNA here is from genome assembly GCA_964552795.1 of uncultured Planctomycetaceae bacterium. Classification (GTDB taxonomy): domain Bacteria; phylum Planctomycetota; class UBA1135; order UBA1135; genus JAEUHZ01. The sequence goes on along the minus strand of CAZKIO010000006.1, from coordinate 37,772 downwards.
GTAGTGGCTCCCCGCGACGCACGGGAACGTGACCGAGGAGCGCAGTCCGCAGGCGTCGTCGTTGCACACCAGCGGCCCTCCCGCCGGACAGCCCGAACCGGCGTAGACCGCGATCTTGGTGTCGATCGACGCGAAACCGCAGGTGGTCACGCGCGCCGTCCCCGTCGCCGGAGCCGTCCAGTCGAACCACACGTCATTGGCGATCCCCGTCTGTCCGACGAAGAGGCAGATGGCGTTGGACTGGCCCTGGGCGCCTGTGGTCGCACCCGTGAGATCGAACGCGAACGCGCCCTGACCCGTGATGGCCTCGGCTGCGGCGCAGTCGTTGGCGCCGCCGACGAGCGACGAGGTCCCGGGAGGCAGGGCTTGCGAGGTCGCGGCGCGCGCCGCCGGGACCGACGACTGGCCGGCGGCGAGGTTGCCGGCGATGGCGACGACGAGACACGTGGCGGAGGAGCGCAGGATGGAACTCATGGTGTCGGACTCGTGGGTTCGAAGGATCGAGGGAACGGGAGGGCTGGGACGCCGCCCCAACGCGCAAGTGGAGTCGCGCGTCCCGGGCGTGCTGGCGAACACCCCGGGAGGAACGCGCAGGCTGTGCGGGTTGGAGAGAGCGCGCGAGCGCACCGGATCCGCGAGCTGGCCGCGAGCCCGGCACGGGCCGCGAGTGTACGCCAGACGGCGCCCAGGTCCATGTCCCGGGGCCCCGCGCGCCGCCGGTCGGGCCGGGGCGGAGGTTCCATCCCCGCCTCCGGGTGCGTAGCCTCCGCCCTCAGCAGATGACGAGGAGCGCCCCGGACGATCGCCGCAAAGTCGTGCTGGCCGCAGGCCTGCGCACGCCGATGGTCCGCGCCGGCGGCGCGTTCGCGCGCGAGGACGCGGGCCACCTGGGGGCCGCCGTGACGCGCGAGCTCCTGGCGCAGAGCGGGGTCGCCGGCTCCGCGGTCGACGAGCTGATCGCCGGGTGCGCCGGCCCGCCGCACGACCAGGCCAACGTCGCACGCGTCATCGGCCTGCGCGCCGGCCTCCCCGAGCACGTCCCCGCGCGCACGGTGGCGCGCAACTGCGCCAGCGGCATGGAGGCCGTGGCCTCTGCCGCGGCCTCGATCGAGGCCGGCCGCGGCGACCTCTTCGTGTGCGTCGGCGTCGAGGTGATGAGCCGCTTTCCGCTCCTCTACAACGAGGCCGCGACGCGCCAGTTCGAGCGCGTGTCCCGCGCGCGCGGCGGCCTGCAACGCCTCGGCGCGCTGCTCGGATTCCGGCCGAGGATGCTGCTCAGCCCGCGCATCGGCTTGATGGAGGGTCTCACGGATCCGATCAGCGGCCTGATCATGGGCAGCACCGCCGAGCTCCTGGCGCGCGAGTTCGCGATCACGCGCGAGGAGGCCGACGCGTTCGCGCTGGAGAGCCACCGCCGCGCGCAGGCCGCGCGCGACGCCGGTCGCCTGGCGCGCGAGATCGTCCCCCACCTGCCGCTGGGCGCCGCGGCCGGCGCCCGCGCGCTGGAGCACGACGACTCGATCCGCGACGGCCAGACGATCGAGCAGCTCGGCAAGCTGCGGCCCTACTTCGAGAAGCCCGACGGCCGCGTGACCGTGGGCAACTCCTGCGGCATCACCGACGCGGCCTGCGCGCTGCTCGTCACGAGCGCGGCGCGCGCGCGCGAGCTGGGACTGCGGCCGCTGGCGGCGCTGCGCGGCTGGGCCTGGGCCGGGCTCGACCCGGCGCGCATGGGCCTGGGCCCCGTGCACGCCAGCGCCAAGGCGCTCGACGCCGCGGGCGTCACGCTCGCCGACGTCGGACCGATCGAGATCAACGAGGCCTTCGCCGCGCAGGTGCTGGCCTGCGCCAAGGCCTTCGAGAGCGACGCGTTCGCACGCGAGAAGCTCGGGCGCAAGGCGCGCCTGGGCACGCTCGATCCGGCGCGCACGAACCGCAACGGCGGCGCGATCGCGCTGGGACACCCGGTGGGCTGCACCGGCGCGCGCCTCCTGCTGACCGCCGCGCACGAGTTGGCGGCGATGGACACCGAACTGGCACTGGCGACCCTGTGCATCGGCGGCGGCCAGGGCGGCGCGTTCGTGCTGGAGAGGGTCGGGGCATGATCGACTTCAGCGGTCTCGCGTTCCCCGAGAGCGCGCCGATGCCCGGCGCCTGCGTGCGCCTGGAGCGGCCGGCGCCGGGACTGGCGCGGATCGTGCTCGACCCGCCGCACCGCTCGCTGCCCGTGTTCGACCTGCCGCTGCTGCGCGACTTCGACCTCGTGCTGGAGGAGGTCGAGGCCGACCGCGACCTGATCGGGCTGGTGATCACGGGCCGCGACGCGCGCACGTTCGCGGCGGGCGCGGACCTGGACGCACTGGCCGCGATCACCGACGCTGACGCCGTCCGGCGCTTCGTCGGCATCGGACAGCGGCTGTGGGACCGCGTCGCCGGGCTGTCGCGCGAGCGGCGCCGCTTCCGCAGCGTCGCAGCCGCGGGCGGGGCCGTCCCGGGCGGCGCGTGCGAGCTGGCGCTGGCCTGCGACCGCATCGTGCTGTCGAACGGACCCGAGACGCGCATCGGCCTCCCGGAGACGCAGCTCGGCATCCTGCCCGCGTGGGGCGGCGCGACGCGCCTGCCGCGCCGCGTCGGCGTGCCTTCCGCGCTCGATGCGATCCTCACCGGGCGGCTGTACTCCGCGCGCGACGCCCTGCGGCGCGGGCTGGCCGACCGCCTCGCCGCGCCCGAGGATCTCGTGCGCATCGCCGACGGCATCGCGCTGCGCCGGATCCCCTGCGCGCTCCGCGGGCGCGGCGCCGTCGCGCGCTGGCTCGTCGACCGCAACCCGCTGGCGGTGGCGATCGTCGCCGGCCAGGCGCGCAAGCAGGTGCTCGAGAGGACGCGCGGGCGCTACCCGGCGCCGCTCGCCGCACTCGACGTCGCCGCGCGCGCCGCGTACACGCGCCAGGCCGCCAGCTTCGAGGCCGAGGCCCGCGCGGCGGGCGAGTTGGCCGTGGGACCGATCGCCAAGAACCTGATCGCGATCTTCCGTCTCAGCGAGGACGCCAAGAAGCTGCGCAAGGCCGCCGACGGCTCGAACGTGCGGACCTTCGAGCGCGCCGGCATCATCGGCGCGGGCGTGATGGGCCGCGGCATCGCCAGCCTGTGCGCCGAACGCGGGCTGTGGACGCGCCTCCACGACACGTCCCCTGCAGCACTGGACACGGCGCTCCTGGAGCACCGCGCCGAGATCGACGCGCGCCGTGCCAAGCGGCGCCTCGCCGCGAACGAGGCCGTGGCGGCGGTCGACCGGCTCGACGCCGCGCGCGCACCGGGCGGCTTCGGTCGTGCGCAGATCGTGATCGAAGCCGTCGCCGAGCGGCTCGACGTGAAGCGCGCGGTCTTCGGCGCGCTGGCGCGCGAGGTGGCGCAGGACACGATCCTGGCGACGAACACGTCGTCGCTCTCGGTCGCCGAGATCGCCGCCGACCTGCCTCACCCCGAGCGCGTCGTCGGCCTGCACTTCTTCAACCCCGTGCGGAAGATGCCGCTCGTCGAGATCGTGCGCGGGCCAGAGACCAGCGCGCGCACCGTGGCCGAGGCCGCCGCGCTGGCCCTGCGCCTGGGCAAGACGCCGGTCGTCACGGCCGACTGCGCCGGCTTCCTGGTGAACCGGCTGCTCGGTCCGTACCTCGACGAGGCGCTGCGCATGCTGGCCGGCGGCGTCGATGCCGCGCGCCTCGAACGCGCGCTGAAGGACTTCGGCATGCCGATGGGACCGCTGGCGCTGCTCGACGAGGTCGGCTTCGACGTCGCGCAGCACGCCGCGCGCTCCTTGCACGCGGCCTACGGCGAGCGCATGACGCCGTCCGACGCGCTCGACGCCTTCGTCGGCGCCGGAAGGCTCGGCAAGAAGAGCGGCCACGGTTTCTACCGGCACGCCGGGGAGCGTCCGCACCTGGATCCGGACCTCGCGAAGCTGGTGAAGCCCGGCGGCCTCAAGGTCCGCGACCAGGACGACGCCGCGCTGGCGGAGCGCCCGGTCCTCGCGATGCTGGCCGAGGCGCGGCGCGCCCTCTGCGAGGAGGTCGTCGCCGACGCGCGCGCCATCGACCTGGCGACCGTGTTCGGCATGGGCTTCCCGCCGTTCCGCGGCGGGTTGATGCGCTGGGCGGAGAGCGTCGGCGACGCGGAGATCGCGGCCAAGCTGGCTCGGATCGCGATCGAGCCCGACGTCTCCGCGCGCCCCGGCGGCGCCGCGCGCTTCGCCTGGTCGGGCGGACCCGTCGCGGCCGGCCGCTGAACGCGATCGGCGGGCCCCTTGAGTCCGGCGCGCGCGCCGCGCACCCTCTCGGCCCATGCCCGGCGCGCGCAAGCTCCAGAGCGACGTCCTGTGGAACGTCGGCAGCCTGGCGATCCTGGGCGTCGCGGGCCTCGCGCTGAACGTCCTGATCGGCGAGCACTGGGACGAGTCGGCGCTGGGCGTGTTCAACCAGGCGCTGGCGGCCTACACGTTCTTCTCGATGGCCGCGGTGGGCGGCATCGACCGTTCCGCGCTGCGCGCCGTGGCCGAGGCCGGCGAGGACCGCGGGCGCGCCGCCACCGCCGCGCTGGCGGCGCTGGCGCCCACCGTGCTCTTGTCGGCCGTCGTCGCGCTCCTGTACTGGCTGGCGCGCTGGCCGATCGCGGCGGTCCTGGAGAGCGCGGGCGTGGCGCGCGCGATCGAGGCCAGCGCGCCGGGGCTGTTCTTCTTCGCGATCAACAAGGTGCTGCTCGGCGTGGTCAACGGACAGCGGCGCATGCGCGCGTTCGCCGTGTACCAGTCGCTGCGCTACGTCCTGATCCTGCTGGCGCTGTTCGCGGCGATGTGGCTCGAGTTCGACGGCGACCGGCTGGCCTACGTGTTCAGCGTGGCCGAGGGCGTCCTGTTCCTGGCCGCCGGCGCCGACGTCCTGCGTCTGTTGCGGCCGGCGCCGGCCGGCTGGGGCCGCGCGGTGCGCGGGCACGTCGTGTACGGCGCCAAGAGCGCGCTGTCGGGCGTGCTGCTCGAGCTGAACGCCAAGGTCGACGTGTGGATGATCGGCGTGCACCTCGCCGACGCTGCCGTGGGCGTCTACACCTACGCCGCCATGGTCGCGGAAGGCGTGTTCCAGGCCCTGGTGGTGCTGCAGAACGTGTTCAACCCGATCGTCGCGCGCCACATGGCGCTGGGCGAGCGCGACGAGCTGCGCGCGGTGGTGCGCCGCGCGCGCAAATGGACGTGGCTCGGCATGCTGGGCGTCGGCGCGGTGGCGGTCCTCGTGTATCCGCTGGCGCTGGAGTTCCTCGGAGTGCGGCCCGAGTTCCTGGCCAGCCACGTGCCGTTCGGCATCCTGATCGGCGGCATCGTGCTGGCCTCGGGCTACCTGCCGTTCGGCCAGATCCTGCTGATGGGCGGCCTGCCCGCCTGGCACACGGCGCTGATGGGACTCACGGTCGTGTCGAACGTCGTGCTGAACGCGGTGCTGATCCCGATCCACGGGCTGAGCGGCGCGGCGGCGGCGACGGCGATCTCGATGGGGATCAACGTGATCCTCCTGCGCCTGTTCGTGCGCCTGCGGCTGGGCTTCGCGCTGTGACGCGTGCTCAGCGCAACTGGTAGATCTCGATCGCCGGTCCCACGCGGCGCGCCGACAGGATGCGCGCGGCCCACGGCAGCGTGTACGGGTACTCGTCGTCCTGGTGCGCGAGCGGCAGGTCCTCGCCCACGTCGGGTTCGTCCGGCGCGAAGCGCGCGACGAGCGGGAACTGGCCGCGCAAGCCCTCGCGCACCGCGCGCAGCGCGTCGCGCTGCCGGGGCGGCCAGGAGATCACGACCGCGAAGCGGCCCGTCAGCCGGCGCGCGAAGGCGTACGCGTCCGCGTGCGCGGCCTGGCGCTCGGCGAAGGTCACGAGCTCCATCAGCCGCAGGTCATGGCGCGGCGCGTCGATCGTGCCCGGCAGCAGCTCGGCCTGGTAGCGGAACCAGGGCATCGACTCCTCGCCGCGGAACGCCCAGCTCGACTGCAGCGCGGCCGGAGTCTGCGCCAGCGGCAGATCGATGCCCGGCATCACGTCGATGCGGTCGGCGGCGGGCTCGGCGTTCGCCGCGATCCAGTCGGCCGCCTCCTCGATCGTGTCGCCGCGCGAGCGCAGATCGCCCAGCCGCCAGGCCCACGCGAGCTGCGCACCGACGCAGGCCAGCGCGAGCGTCGCGGCCAGCGTGCGCGCCGGCCGTCCCGCGCGCCGCGCGAGCCGGTACGCCCCCCACAGGCCCAGCGCCGCGAGGATCGAGAGGTACGGCACGAGCGGCAGCGCGAAGCGCTGGTACGTGCGCTGGTACAGCCCGATCGCGACCAGGTACGGCAGCGCGTGCGCGAGCACGATCACGAGGTCGCCCGCGCGCCGCGTACCCAGCGCCCGCGCGCGCGTGACGAGCAGGACCCCGGCCGTCACGAGGCCGAGCAGCGCGAGCCCGGTGAGCAACGGATCGTATTCGGCGAGCGAGCGCCACACGGTGGCGAAGCCCCGGCCGTTGAACAGGTCGAGGAACACGCGGTGGTGCGACAGGGCCAGCGTGCCGCCGCCGTCCTGGAGCTTCGCGCCGTGCTCGGCGCGCACGAACAGGAACGGGTAGAGCACCGGCACGCACACCGCGGCGACGACGAACGCGAGGCCCGCCCCGACGAGGCTGCGCCAGCGGTCCGCGCGCCAGCGCAGGAGCGCCGCGACGAGGAGCGCGGGCAGCACCGCCAGGCCGCTCTGCAGCGCGCCGACGGCCAGGCCCGCGCCCAGGCCCGCCATCACGTAGCCGGCCCAGCCGCCGCGCTCGCGCAGGCGCACCGCCGCGCCCACGGCCAGCACGGCGAGCGCCGCCGCCGCGGCGTGCGGTCGCGCCTGCTGCGCGAACCACAGCGTCAGGAGGCTGCTGCCGGCGAACGCGGCGGCCGCCAGCGGCCACGGGTCGGGCAGGAAGCGCCGCGCGAGCCACCACGTGACCGGCAGCGCCAGGAGCGAGAGCAAGGCCACGGCGAGCCGCGCGCGCAGGCGCGTCGCCGACGCCGCGCGCAGGTGCTCGTCCAGCGTCTGGGGCGCGGACGGCGCCACGCACGCGGCGGGCACCAGCGTCGCCGTGCGCGCGACGAGGTGCGGGTAGTAGGCGAACAGCGGATGGAGCCTGCGCTCCGGCTCGGCGCTCTCCAGGGCGCGCACCTGGTAGTCGATCACCAGGCCGTCCGGTTCGCCCAGGTGCGGCAGCAGGAAGCCCAGGCCCTGGAGGCGCAGGCCGAACGCCAGCGCGATCACGGCGCACAGGACCAGCCACGTGCCGCGTCCGGCTCGCGGCGGTGTTCCGGGCGCGGTGTCGCTGGGCGCGGGATCGCTCGGCTGGGTGGGCATCGTTCGCGGGCAGCGTACTCGAACGGGCGGGGGCCGGTCCCCGGCGGACGAACCGGGACGGCGGCCCGTGGACGTGCATCGGCCGCATTCCTGCAGCGCGAGAGGCGCAGTAGCCGAAAGCCTGGACGCGACGCGCCACCGCGCACCCGGCGGCCGCCGCCCCCGCATGATCCAGCCGCGCACGTCACCGCCGATCCGGACGATCTTCTTCGAGCTCAACGAGGCCGAGCGCCACTTCCTCGACCGGTTCGTGGCCGAGGGGAAGCTGCCCAACTTCGCGCGTGCGCTCGAGGGCGGGGCGGTCGTGCGCACGCGCGTGCCGGGCTGGGATGCGGGGCGCGACAAGGCCTGGCGCCACATCAGCCCGTGGATCATCTGGCCTTCCGTCTACACCGGTCTCGCCCCCGACGAGCACGGGCTCGTCGGGTTCGGACAGGACCCGTCCTCGATCCGCGGGCGCTGCGTCTGGGACGTGCTCGACGCGCACGGCGTCTCCGTGGGCGTGCTCGGCAGCCTGATGAGCCACCCGCCGCGCACCTCCGGCGCGGCCTCGTTCTACGTGCCCGAGTCGCTGGCCGACGATCCCGACTGCTTCCCCGACGAACTGCGCCCGCTGCAGGAGTTCTGCCTGTACGGCGCGCGCAACTACAGCGGCAACTTCGCGCTCGGCGCGGCGCGCGCCGTGCGCCTCCTGGCCCGCACGCGCCACAGCGGCGTGCGCGCCGCGACCATGCTGCGCACGCTGTCGCAGGTGCCCTCCGAGGTGCTGCGCGGGGCTGCGCGCGCGCCGGAACGCGCGATGCTGCACAGCTACCTGACGCGCGACGCCTTCGTGGATCTCTACGCACGGCTGCGGCCGGCCTACGCCAGCGTGCACATGAACCACGTGGCCTACATGCAGCACCGCTACTGGCGTGCCGCGGAGCCCGAGCGCTTCGAGGCCGACCTGTCGCCGACCGATCGCCGCTTCTTCCGGAGCGTGCGCCAGCGCGAGGCCTACGAGCGCCGGCTGGCGCCCTGGATCGAGCGCAGCTTCGCGTACAGCGACCGCTTCCTGGGCGAGTTGATGGAGCTGGCCGACGACCGCACGGTGATCCTGGTCGGCACCGCGCTGGGCCAGCGGCCGTTCGATCCGGTCACGGACATCCACAACCCGGTCGTGCGCCTGGTGCGCGAGCGCGAGATGTTCGATGCGCTGGGCCTCGCGGACTGCTCCGTGCTGCACCAGATGAACCCGGACGTGACCGTCAATTTCCCCGACGAGGCGGCCGCGCGCACGGGCGAGCAGCGGATCGGCGGCCTGTTCGCGGTCGCGGACGAGCCGCTCTTCGCCGTGCAGCGCCGCGGCGCGCAGGTCTTCTGCGAACTGAACATGCCGCGCCGCGCGTTCGACGGGCAGGCCTTCGAGATCCGGCACCGCGAGATCGCGGGCTTCCGCGCCGAGTTCGCGCGCCACATCGAGGAGCACGGCACGCCCGACCAGTCGACCGGCCACCACAAGGACTCGGGCTGGCTCCTCGCCTGGTGCCGGGGCGCGCGGGTCGAGCGGCGGGCGGACGTGGTGCGCGTGACCGACGTGGCCCCCACGATCCTGTCGCTGTACGGCCTGCCGCCCCAGCCCTGGATGGCGCCGGACGCGCGGATCGCCTTCGCGGTGGAGTCCTGACCGCGCGCGTGCGAGGCTCTGGGCCGGAAAGGAATGCGCGGCGCGCTCAACCCGGGGCGCCGCCACGACCGAAGATTCTTCCGACCGCGTGTCCCGCTTGTCCGCCATGACCCCCCCCTCCACGGGCGACGGACGCACCGCGCCCGAGCCGGGCGCGCGCGCCGCGGCGTCGCGCGCACCGGAGTTGCGCGGCGCGCGCGTGGGCGTCGTGATCCCGGCCTACCGCGTGGCCGCGCAGATCGAGCGCGTGATCGCCGGCCTGCCGCCCTGGATCGAGAGCGTGATCGTCGTCGAGGACGCCAGCCCGGACGAGACCGCCGGGATCGTCGCGCGACTGGCGGACCCGCGCGTGACGCTGCTGCGGCACCCGCAGAACCGCGGCGTGGGCGGCGCGATGAAGACCGCCTTCGCCGAGGCGCTGCGCCAGGGCCTCGACATCGCCGTCAAGATGGACGGCGACGACCAGATGGACCCGGCGCACCTCGCCTCGCTGGTCCAGCCGCTGGTGGACGGCCGCGCGGACGTGGTCAAGGCCAACCGCTACACGAGCCTCAAGTCGCTGCGCGGGATGCCGCTGGTGCGCGTGCTGGGCAACGGCGGGCTGACGTTCCTGGTCAAGCTGGCTTCGGGCTACTGGAACATGTTCGATCCGGCCAACGGCTACATCGCACTGCGGACGGGGCTGATCGAGCGCATGGACGTCGAGTCGCTCCCCGAGCGCTACTTCTTCGAGAGCGGCCTGCTGATCGAGCTGGGCATCCAGCGCGCCGTGGTGCAGGACGTCGCCATTCCCGCGCGCTACGCCGAGGAACACAGCTCGCTCTCGCCGCTGCGCGTGCTGCTGGAGTTCCCCCCGCGCCTCCTGTGGGGCTTCGCACGGCGCGTTTTCTGGCGCTACTTCGTCCACGACTTCACGGCCGTCTCCGTCTTCCTGCTGCTGGGCCTGCCGATGGTGCTGTTCGGCGCCGGCTTCGGCGCGTGGCAGTGGTTCCTGCTGCAGCGCACGGGCCAGTACGCCTCGGCCGGAATCGTGATGCTGGCGGCCATGCCGATCATCCTGGGCGTGCAGCTCCTGTTGCAGGCGGTGGCGCTCGACATCCAGGGCGTGCCGCGCGCGCCCTTGTTCCCCCCGCTCCGGCGCGCGCCGGCGGCGAACTGAGCGCGAAGCCACCAGCATGTGCGGGATCTTCGGAGCCGTGTTCGCGCGGGAGGGAGCCTTCGAGGGCGCCTTCGTGCGCAACGTCCTCGAGAAGCTGTACCACTACTCGCAGACGCGCGGCAGCGAGGCCGCCGGGCTGTGCGTGGCGAACGGCGAAACGATCGACGTGTTCAAGCAGGCCGGTTCGGTCGAGCGCTTCCTGTCGGCGCCCAGGTTCCACGAGCTGGTGCACCGCGGCGCGGAGCTGTACGTGCGCAACCGCGGCGGCGCCGACGCGATCGGCCTGGCGATGACCGGGCACACGCGCCTGGTCACCAACGGCTTCCAGTCCAACGAGGAGAACAACCAGCCCGTGGTCGCCGCCGGCACCGTCGGCATCCACAACGGGATCATCGTCAACGACGCCGGTCTGTGGGCGCGGCACACGGAGCTCACCCGCCGGAGCGACGTCGACACGGAGGTCCTGGTCCGCCTGCTGCGCAAGTACTTCGACGAACGCGGCGACCTCTCCTGGGCCGCGCAGCAGGCCTACCGCGAGATCCAGGGCGCGGCGTCGATCGCCTTCTTGTTCGACGACCTGGACGAGCTCCTGCTGGCCACCAACACCGGCTCGCTGCACCTCCTGACCGACGAGCGCCGGCGGTTCCTGGCGTTCGCATCGGAGCGCTTCATCCTGCAGAGCCTGTCCGAGAAGCTCGACCTCGCGCGCACGCTGGGCCCGGTCTCGATCCGGCAGGTGCCGGCCTTCGGCGGCCTGCTCATCAGCCTGCGCGACCTGTCGCAACAGGCGTTCGCCTGCGTGCCGCAGAACGCGGCCGACGAGAAGGCCACGCTGCGGCCCGCGCGCCGCGCGCGCAAGACCCCGATCGTGCTACACAGCCGCAGCGCGTCCGACCTGAAGCGCTGCACGCGCTGCCTGCTGCCCGAGACCTACCCGTTCGTCGACTTCGACGCGCAGGGCGTGTGCCGCTACTGCCGCCACTGGCGCCGCATCCAGCCCAAGGGACGGCGCGCGCTGGAGGAAGTGGTCGAGCCCTACCGCAGCAAGGACGGCTCCCCGGACGTGATCGTGGCCTTCTCGGGCGGCCGCGACTCCAGCTACGGCCTGCACTACATCAAGACCGAGCTGAAGATGAACCCGGTCGCGTTCACCTACGACTGGGGCATGGTGACCGACCTTGCGCGGCGCAACCAGGCGCGCATCTGCGGCAAGCTCGGCATCGAGCACATCCTGCGCTCGGCCGACATCCAGGCGAAGCGGCGCTACATCCGCAAGAACGTCGAGGCCTGGCTGAAGAAGCCCGAGCTGGGCATGGTCACGCTGTTCACCGCCGGCGACAAGGAGTTCTACAGCCACGCGCGCCAGTTGCGGAAGGAGACCGGCATCAAGCTGGTGGTGTTCAGCACGGGCAACATGATCGAGGACACGCCCTACAAGACGGGCCTGTGCGGGATCCGCGAGGACGACCACGGGATGACGCTGACGGGTCTCTCGTTCCGCAACGAGATGGCGCTCCTGTGGTACTTCGCGAAGAACTACCTGAAGAACCCGGCGTACTTCAACGAATCGGTCTGGGACACGCTCTACGCCTACTGGTGCACGTTCGTCGTCAAGGACGACTTCCTGTACCTGTTCCACTACCTGCCGTGGCGCGAGGAGGAGATCGTCGGCACGATCCGGCGCGAGTACGACTGGGAGGTCGCGACGGACACGACCAGCACGTGGCGCATCGGCGACGGGTCGGCGGCGTTCTACAACTACGTCTACCAGACGGTGCTGGGCTGGTCCGAGGACGAGGTGATGCTCTCGAACATGATCCGCGAGGAGCACCTGACGCGCGAGCAGGCCCTGGCGAAGGCCGCCGAGTACTCCAAACCGCGCTTCCCGTCGATCCGCGAGTACGCGCAGCTCGTCGGATTCAACTGCGAGGAGGCGCTGACGATCATCAACGGCCTCCCGAAGGCCTACTGAGCCCCGCGCGCGGACGGTCCTGGTAGAGTGTGGGCATGCGCACCCTCGCCCTCCTCCTCCTGTGCGCGCCCGCTGCGGCGCAGTCCTTCAACATCGACGTCGGCGACAACACGGTCCTGTACCCCGTGCCGCCGGGCAGCTACGGCGCCGCCGCGGGCCAGACCGGCGCCTGGACCGCCAGCAGCCACCCGTACAACACGACGCTGCTCAACCTCGACGGTTCGGCCAGCGGCGTCACGACGAGCAGCACGTCGTCGTCCTCGTACAGCTACTTCCCGAGCACCCTGACGGGCGTCGACCGCGCGTTCATGGTCGACATCCAGAACCTGCCCGCGATCGGCGGCCCGTGGTTCTGGACCTTCAGCGGACTGCAGGACGGCAGCTACCGCCTGTACACCTACGCCTGGGCGCCGGAGAACAACGGCCACACGACGCGCGTGACGGTGCCGGGCTCGACCGATCCGGCGCAGAGCGTGGGCGGGCTGTGGAGCGGCGGCACGCACGTCCTGGGGACGACCTACGCGCTGCACCACGTGACGGTCAGCGGCAACTCGCTGACGATCCAGGTCGAGGGCGAGAACGGCAACGCGGGCTCGATCAACGGATTCCAGTTCGTGCAGGACAGCGGCCCGAACGGCTTCTGTTTCGGCGACGGGACCGCCGCGGCCTGCCCGTGCGGCAATTCCGGCGCGCCCGGGCGCGGTTGCGCGAACTCGGTGAACGCCAACGGGGGTCGCCTGCTCGTGCAGGGCGTCGCTTCCGTGGGCGGCGACACGGTCGCGCTCGTGGGAGACGGGATGCCGGATTCGTCGGCGCTGTACTTCCAGGGCACGTCGCAGCAGTCGGGCGGCGCGGGCGTGGCCTTCGGCGACGGACTGCGCTGCGCGGGCGGCACCATCGTGCGCCTGGGCACCAAGACCAACGTGGCGGGAGCGTCGAGCTACCCCACCGGCGCGGATCTCTCCGTGTCCGTGCGCGGCAACGTGATCGCCGGCGACACGCGCACGTACCAGGTCTGGTACCGCAACGCCGCCGCGTTCTGCACGCCCAGCACGTTCAACCTGACGAACGGCGTGCAGATCACCTGGGGCGCGTGACGAGCGCACTGCACGCGATTCCATGATCTGGGAATCGTGCGCGCACCGTTGACGACGCGGACGCAGCGTCGAGACTGGTCCCTGCCCCGGAGCCATCCGGAACACAACTCGCGGCTCCGCGGCAGGAGAAACCGTCATGATGCATTCACCCGTTCGGTTGCATCCGGTCCGCGCGCGATTCCTCGTGCACGCGCTCCGCGCCTGCAGCCTCCTCTTCCTCGCGATCCTGCTCGCTTCCCCGGCGCGTGCGCAGATCACGCGCGCCCAGGCGATCAGCGCCGTCACCAGCGAGGTCATCCTGCCTGACCCCAACGCGGGCACGCTCGTCGCCTACGCGCCGCAGATCGCGCTGCAGGCCGGCGACGTGGTCAGGCCCTGGGACGACCCCACGAGCCCCCTGGCCTCGATCAGCTACCCGATCGGCTCCATGACCTGGTTCGTGTGGATCGACGACCACCCCAGCCGCAAGTTCACGCACCCGACCCGCTTCGTGTTCGTCGACGCCAACAACCCGTCTCCGACGGTCGGCAACGGCGGGATCGTGGTCACGCCCGCCGAGTGGTGGCCGGTGATCAACGGCACGAGCTTCTACTCCGACTCGCTCGAGCGCGTCACCAGCGCCGACCGCTTCCACAACTCCCCGCCCGACGGCCGCGTGTTGCCGCCGCCCCCGGCGCCCAGCGGACCCGCGGGGCCCGAGAGCAACACGAAGGGCGCGATCCTCGTCAGCGGATCGGCCGGCAAGGAGTTCGAGGGCGACATCATGGACCTCGACGGCGCCATGCAGGCCCAGGGCGGCGTCCCGGCGGGCAACATCAAGAAGAAGGTCGACGCCACGATGGCGGACCTGAAGGGCTTCATCACCGACGCCAACAACGCCGGCTGGCGCAAGGTGTTCGTGCACATCGGATCGCACGGGGCAGTCGACCGGATCCAGTTCGACGACCGCTGGTACACGGCCACCGAGCTGGCCTGCGAGCTGCAGAAGCTCATGGCGCAGAACATCTGCATCACGATCGAGTCGTGCAAGAGCGGGAGCCTGCTGGACGAGATCAAGACGAAGCTGGCCGGCAAGACCGGCGTCAGCATCGCGGCGACCGACGCAGCCAAGGACTCCTACTACTGGGTCAACCACGCGGGCACCGACGGCAACTCCTACTTCGTGGAGGACTTCATCGCCTGCTGGGCCAACCCCGCCGCCGACGGACCCGACGCCGGCACCGACGTTTCGCAGAGCGAGGCGTTCGAGTGGGTCAAGGCCAACGGCAGCGCCACGACGCGCGGCCAGAATCCGCAGAAGCGCACGCACGGCCTGCAGGTCAACGAGATCTACGCCAGCCACGCCGGCACGGACAACCGCGAGTTCATCGAGCTGACCGGGCCTCCCGGCGAGCCTCTCGACGGCCACATGGTGCTGATCGTCGAGGGCGACGGCACGAGCGCCGGCACGCTGGATCGCGTGTGGGACCTCACCGGCTTCAGCTACCCGGGCAGCGGGATCTTCGTGCTGGGCGACGCGGGCGTCGTGCCTCCGCCCGACTTCGTCCTGGGCACCAGCGACACGATCGAGAACGGCACGGAGACGATCTACCTGATCGAGGCCGGCCAGCCGAGCGTGGTGCTGGCCGCGCTGGGCACGAACGTCGTCCTGTCGGGTTCGGCGACGATGATCCCGACGTGGGGCGACATCATCGACCACTTCGCGCTCGTCGACGGCGGCTATCCGGCAACGGACACGGTGTACGACGAAGCGCCGGTGTTCGGTCCGGACGGCACGTTCCTGCCCAGCGGCATCTACCGCTGCTCCGACGAGACCTTCGACTGGGCGCCGGCGTTCCTCGACTTCGATCCGGGCGTCCCGGGGCCGCACCCGGCCTCGCCTGGCAACGCGAACCAGAGTTGCGCGCCGGGGGTCGTGATCTGCACCGGCGAGCCGGGCACACCGTGTCCTTGCGGGAACCACAGCCTGCCGGGCAGCGGCGACGGCTGCCTGAACTCGCAGGGACAGGGCGGACGGCTGCGCGCGACCGGGGCGGCGAGCCTGGGCAGCGACGGCCTCGTTCTCCTGGGCTCGCAGATGTCCGCGAACGGACCGGGCCTGTACTTCCAGGGCACGGCCCGGATCAACGGCGGCCTGGGCAACCCCTTCGGCGACGGTCTGCGCTGCGCGGGCGGAGCGGTCATCCGCCTGGGCATCAAGTTCGCTGCCGGCGGCGCGTCCCAGTACCCCGAAGGCGGGGACCCGGCCGTGTCGGTGCAGGGCATGGTGCTCGCGCCGGGGTTGCGCGTGTACCAGGTCTGGTACCGCAACGCGCCGCCGTTCTGCACCAGCGCGACCTTCAACCTGACGAACGGGTTGGAGGTCAACTGGCAGCCGTAGTCCGGAGTCAGGACAACCATCACACGTTGCGCAACACGCGCGATACGCGGCGCTTCCGCGTATCGCGCGTGTTGCGCGACGTGTGATGGTCGTCCTGACTCCTTGTCAGCGCAGCGCCTGCTCCAGCGCCGTCGCGCGATCGGTCTTCGCGTCGCGGTACTTCACGATCAGCGCGCAGGCGCTGGACAGCCCGCGCGCGCGCGCCCACTCCGAGGCGAGCGGCCGCGTGCCGGGCACCAGAACCGCGCCCGCCGGGATCTCCAGCGGCTCGTCGCGGGTTCCGCGCAATTCGGCCTCGTTCACGCAGTCGAACACCGGCGTGCTGGCCGTCAGCACCACGCCCGACGCCAGCACTACGCGCTCGCGCACCAGCACGCCCTCGTAGACGCCGCAGTTGCCGCCGACGAACACATCGTCCTCCAGGATCACGGGACGCGCGCCGGCGGGCTCCAGCACGCCGCCGATCTGCGCCGCGGCCGAGACGTGGCAGCGCGCGCCGACCTGCGCGCACGAACCGACCAGCGCGTGGCTGTCGATCATCGTGCCCGCACCGACCCACGCGCCGACGTTGACGTACATCGGCGGCATGCACACGACGCCCGGCGCGAGGAACGCGCCGCGCCGGACCGACGAGCCGCCGGGCACGACGCGCACGCCGCTCTGCTCGTCGAAGCGCCGCACCGGGAAGGCGGCCTTGTCGCGGAACACGCCGGGTGTCGCCGGCGCGCTCTCGAAGCCCGCGGCAGCGACCGGGGACGAGCGGAACACGTCGAGGATCGCCTCCTTGACCCAGGCGTTGGCGTGCCAGCGTCCGTCGTCGCCGCGCTCCGCGGCGCGCACTTCGCCACGCTCCAGCGCATCGAGCAGCGCTTCGCCGGCCGGCTTGGTGGGTGTCTTCATCGCGCGCACTCTAGCGCGGGCACGCTCCGCATGCAGGCGCGGGCCGGCCACGAGGGCCGACCCGCGCCGCGAGACCGGTTGGCACGGCGCAGCTATGGCATCCAGAGCACGGCGACCGCGTTCGACAGGTTGAACGTGCTCGGCGTGCAGAACGCGGCGGCGTTGCGGTACCAGGTCTGGTAGTAGATGTTCGTCGGCCCTGGGATGAACCCGCCCAGCGACGGCTCGCCGAGGTCCGGCCAGTACGCGGTGCCCGCGCAGGCCGTCTTCAGGCCCAGGCGGATGACGGCACCGCCGACGCAGCGCAGGCCGTCGCCGAACGGGCTGCCGCCGGCACCGACCGGCATCGTCCCCTGGAACAGCAGCACCGTGCTGTCGGGTCCGCGCGAGTGGTGCATCACCAGCGTGTCGGCGGAGACCTGCGCGACGCCGTAGGCGCGCAGGCGGCCGCCGGTCCCCAGCGAGTTGAGGCAGCCCTCGGCCTCGCCAACGACGCTGAAGTTGCCGCACGGGCAGGCCGCGCCCGAGCCGTCGCCGAAGCACAGGTTCTGGTGTCCGGGCGTCTCGTTGATCTGGCCGCGGATCTCGCCGCCTCCGAACGTCACGCTGTGGACGTTCACGTAGGAGAGCCCCGCCAGGATGTTCGCTTCCTGCGCGGCGGTGTAGGTGAGCACGCCGCACTTGGGCGAGCCCGCGGGCAGGGCGAACAGGACGCCGGCGTTGGCGCCGGGGGGCGCGAATCCGTGGATGTGCGCTGCGGTCTCCGCGGACGTCAATCCGGCGAACGAGAAGCGGTAGTGGATGGTCTTCGCCACCGTGTCGATGGTGAAGGCCCCCAGTCCGCGTCCGGGCGAGGGGACGGGCGGCACCTCTGCCGCGCCGGTGGCACGGGCCAGGCGCGTGTGCACGAGTTGCGCCTGCGCGGGGGTGAAGGACGAGAACGCCGCGAGCGCGAGGATCGCGGCGCCCAGTGAGGTGGGGACGAGGGATTGGAATCGTTGCATGGTGGACTCTCCTGCGCACCACACTATCCGCGCTCGTCTGGGCCGCAAGGTAGGCGGCGGGACTGTGCCCCCGGCGGCTGCGAGCGATCCGGTCTAGGTCCCCCAGACGACGCCGATCGCGTTCGAGTAGTTGAACGTGCTCGCCGTGCAGAAGTTGGCCGGGTTGCGGTACCAGGCCTGGTAGTAGGTGGTGATCCACGAGAAATTGACGAAGCCACTCAGCCCGGGTTCGTTCGGGCCCGGCCAGTACGCCATTCCCGCGCACGCCGCCTTGATGCCCAGGCGCGTGACGCCACCGGTGACGCAGCGCTTGCCATCGCCGAACGCCGAGCCGCCGCCGGAGTTGATCGCCGTCGAACCCGAGAACAGGAGCACCATGCTGTCCGGCCCGCGCGAGTGGTGCAGGACGAGCGTGTCCGCCGAGAACCGGGCCTCGCCGTAGGCGCGCAGGCGGCCGCCGGTTCCGAGGGAGTTCAGGCAGCCCTCTTCCTCGCCCGCCGGGCTGTAGTTGCCGCACGGGCACACCTGGCCCGTGCCGTCGCCGAAGCACAGTTGCTGGTGCGCCGGCATGTCGTCGATCTGGCCGCGGATCTCGCCGCCGGGGAATGCCGTCGAGTGGATGTTCACGTAGGCGAGTCCGGCCAGGATGCCCGGCTCCTCCGCGTCCGTGAAGGTCAGCACTCCACACTTGTCCGGCCCAGGCGGCAGGGAGAACAGTGGTGCGGCGGTCGCGCCGCGCGCTGCGAAACCGTGGATGTGCGCGGCGGTCTCGGGCGCGCTGAGGAAGAGATGCTCGGTCCGGTACTGGATCGTGTTGGCGACCGTGTCGATCGTGAACGCGCACAGGCCGCGGGCCGTGGTCACGACCGGCGGCACTTCCTGCGCGCCTTCCATGCGCGCCAGGCGCGTGTGCACGAGCTGAGCGTGCGCTGGAGTGCCGGACGAGAGCGCCGCGAGCGCAAGGATCGCCGAACCGACCGAGGTGGATGCCCGACCTTGGAACCGTTGCATGCGAGAGCCTCCTGTGGTTCAGCCTACCCACGGGGCTCCGGGCCGCAAGGCCGGGTCGCTAGCCGCCGAGGCGCGCGATCAGTTCGCGCGCCACGGACTCGTAGCGCGCCGCGGCCTCCTCCAGCGCGCGCTTCCCGACCTTCTCGTGGTCCGTGTGCGCGTCGAGGATCGAACCGGGACCGTACAACAGCGGGCGCCCCCAGCGCGGCATGTGCGGCGCGTCCGTGCCGAACGCGACCGGGATCCCCTCCTCGCCGCGCGGCAGCACGAACTCGACCGGCCCGAAGCCCTTGTGCGTCTTCTCGATGCGCACGTTGGGACCGAGGCAGCGTTCGAAGCGTTCGGCGACGCGCTCGGGCGGCTCGACGGCGCGCACGAGCACTTCGCACTCGGCGTGCTCGGCGACCACGTTCGGCGCGACGCCGCCGTGGATCATGCCGATGTTCAGCGTGCCCGGCCCCAGCACCGGGTGCTCGCCCCAGCGCTCGCCGAGCAGGCGGTGCGCGCACACGACCAGCTCGTGGATCGCCGACGGTCCCACCGTCTGCGAGCTGTGGCCGGCCTCGCCGCGCGCGGTGAGGCGCACCTTGTAGATGCCCTTGCCGGCCTCGACGAACCGGTTGCCGGTCGGCTCGCCGATCACGGTGAACGCCGGCTCCCAGGGCTCGGCGAGGCGCGCGTTGGCGAGCGCGGCGCCGGCGCTGTCGGTCTCCTCGCCCACCGTGAACAGGCAACCGATGCGGTCCTCGCCGGCGGCCAGCAGGCGCTCGACGGCGGCGAGCATCGCCGCGGCCGGGCCCTTCGCGTCGCACGAGCCCCGGCCGAACACGTGCTCGCGGTCCTCGCGCACGCCCAGATCGCCCGGCACGGTGTCGATGTGCGTGCACAGCACCACGCGCGGCCGCGCGCCGCGCGCCAGCACGTTGAAACGGCCCGGCGCGAGCTCCTGGCGCTCCACCGCGAGGCCGATGCGCTCGCATTCGCGGGCCAGCGCGTCGCCGTAGTCGGACTCCGCTCCGGTGACCGACGGAATCGCGACCCAGTCCTTGACGTTCGAGACGAGACGGGACATCGGCGCGATGGTACATCGTGGGCCATGCTGACCACCATCGCGCTGACGCTCACGACGCTGCTCCCGACCCTCGCGCCCCGGCCCGTGGAGGACGCGCGCAAGGCCTTCGTCGCCGCCGCCGCGGCGCAGGACGAGGCCGCGTGCCGCGGGCTGTGGCGCGCGCAGCGCGGAGCGGTCCTGCCCGTGATCGACGCCGACCTCGAAGGCAGCCTCAAGGTGCGCGAGGACGCCGGCGCGCGCGCGCTGACCGCCCAGGAGGAGCAGAAGATCGCCTCGATGCACGCGCGCGCGCTGTGGGGCGCGCGTCAGGCCGACGCCTGCGGGCACGCCTTCGTCCTCGACTACGCCGCGAGCTTCGTGGCCTGGGACGAGCGCCAGCGCGCCGATTTCCGCGCCGGCCAGAAGGCCTACCGCGAGGCGCGCGGGGCGCTCGAGAAGGGCGATGCGCGGGCCGCGCTCGAGAGCGCGCGGCGCTGCCGCGAGCTGGCCGCGCCGCTGGGCGACTGGTGGGGCGCGCAGATGGGCTGGGAGGCCGAGGCGCGCGCGCGCGACGTTCTGGGCGAGAAGGAGGCGGCTCTCGCCGCGTGGAGCCGCGTGCGCCTCGTGGCGCGCGCGCTCTCGCTTGTCGGCGACGAGTACGAGGCCAGCGCCGCCGTCGCGCGCCTCGCGGCCGACATGAAGGCCACGGAACGCGCCAAGGCGGCGCTCGACGCCGCGCTGGCGCTGGGGCGCGAGCTGGGCGACGAGCAGGGCGTGCAACGGCTCGAGGCGCTCGGCCGCGAGAAGCTGGGCCTGAAGTAGCGCTACGGCGCGACGTCGAACCCGGCGACGTTCGTGACGAACGCCGCGGGCCCGCGCACGATCGCGGCCCAGTCGATGCGCCGCCCCACCAGCGCGGAGAGGTGCCCCGGCGCGGCTGCGAATGCCGCCAGCGCGCGCCCGTTGGCGTCGAGCACGCCGCTGGTCGCGGGGAACGCGGCCGATCCGGCCTGATGGAAGCTGTGCATCAGGAACCGGTCGCGGTTGAGCGGCAGGTGCTGCTGTCCGAACGTGATGCCCGGGGCCGTCCCCGAGGACGAGCCCAGGACCAGGTACGGCGCGCCGGCCGAAGCCGCGCCGGCGTTCAACGTCAGCGGCGCGGTGCCGCCGGTGCTCGCGCCGATCGCGTCGACGCCGCAGTGCAGCGGCGTCACGGGATCCGCGCGCAGCTCGAGGTCGGGCCAGAGGCGAATGCGCCGGTCTCCCGGGTAGTCGGCGTGGAGGCGCCAGCGTCCCAGGCCGACGTTGCCGGTGGACGTCAGCGTGAAGCGGTAGCGTCCCGCACCCAGGCTCGCGACCGGGCCGGCGACCGCGACGGAAACGCCCGGATCGAGCGCCTCGACGAGCAGGTCCCCGCTGAAGAACGTGGTGTCGACGGGCATGCCGCGCGAGTCGCGGAACTCGACCTCGACGTCGACGGCCGCGATGCCGTCGGCGGGGATCGCGGTCGCGCCCGGCCGCACCTGGGTCAGCAGTTGATCGGCGTATTCCGCGATCGAATCGCGCCACAGGGGCAGCAGCGTGTTCGCGATGCGCAGCACGGGGTCGCCGAAGGTCGTGCTCATCTCGCGCAGATCGCACCAGTACGAGCCGTTGGCGCAGCCGACGGTGCCGTCACACGTGCCGTTGGTGTCGCCCAGGCGTGCGACGACCAGGAACGCCGTCGCGCTGGACAGCGTGAAGGCCGGCGGCGGGACGCCGCAGGACGTCGGCAGGCTGGGATGGCACGAGCAGCGGCCGTCGCCGCCCAGCGCCTGCGCCGCGACCATCGCGGTCATCACGCGCGCGGGCAGGTCGCCGGTCGCCGACAGGAACGCGGCCTCGGCGGCGGTCACGACGGCCGCGCCCGTCAGGAGGTTGCCCTGGATCGCGTAGACGAGGTCGCCGCTCTGGCCGGTCACGCCGTGGCGCGCCTGGCCGGCCAACGTCCCCGTGAACGTCGCCGCGCCGCCGCTCAGGCTGACGATGCCGTACTGGCGCCGCTGGTGCTGCGTGTCCTGCTGGGCGAGCAGTTGCAGGATCTGGTCCGGCGGCGTGCCGTTCGCGAGCTCGTTCCACACGAGCTGGCGGTTGGCGCCGGTCGTGTCGACCACCGACTGCGCCGCGGCGCCGCCCTCGCCCACGCGCAGCACGCACAGCGCGCGCTTGAGGTCGAAGGAGCTCAGGCACGTGGCCGAGGCCACGCAGACCTCGCCGGTGCGCTGGTTGACGACGACGATCGACCAGGTCGCGCGCGCGGCGGTCGCCAGTACGAGGACGGCGCACAGGGAGGAGGCGATGCGGCGGAGCATGCGGGGGTCGGGGCGTGGCCCGCCCCAAGCCTAGCTCACGCGGGCGGGAGCGGGGTGATCGTGGCCAGCTTGGCACCGGCCGCGACGGCCTGACCCGCCGCGACGTGCAGCTCCTGCACGGTGCCGTCCGCGACCGCGGCGATCTCGTTCTGCATCTTCATGGCCGTCAGGATCAAGAGCGGCGTGCCCTTGGCGACGACGTCGCCCTTCTTGACCAGGAGCTCGACCACGACGCCCGGCATCACGGCGGTCACCACGCCTCCCCCGCCGCCGGCCGCGCGCTCGGCGGCGTGCGCCGCGCGCTCGCGCTCGTCCTCCATCTCGACGTCGTAGCGGTGGCCGGCCAGCGTGACCGTGGCCTTCGTCTCGCCGCCCTCGATCGACAGGCCGTAGGTCTGGCCGTCGTGCATCACCACGACCTGGCCCAGGTCGTCGACCTCGGTGTACGAGAAGTCGTAGGGCTTCCCGGCGACGCGCACCTCGAGCTGGCCCAGGCGCTCGACCACCTCGACCTCGTTCAGCGCGCCGTTCACGGTCACGAAGTACTTCACGGCTTCACCTGTGCGCGGCTCGCGCGGCTCGTGTGCGCCGCCAGGCCCTGGCGGCTGCGCGCCAGCCAACCCGAACGTTGGCCGGACTCGGTGGCGAGCGCCACGCGGCGCGCCGCGTGGTGGCGGTGCACCGCGGACGCGGCCGCGACGAGGTCCGCGTACTCGAGCACGCCCTGCGACAAGTCGAGGCCCTCCAGGAAGTGCGTGTCGAACTGGCCGGCGCGGAAGCGCGGGTCCTCGATCACGCGCAGCGCGGCGGTCAGGCTGGTGCGCACGCCGCCGACGTTGATCTCCTGCAGCGCGCGCCGCAGGCGGTCGATGGCCTGGTCGCGCGTCGCGCCCCACACGATCAGCTTGCCGAGCATCGGGTCGTAGTCCATGCCGACCTCCATGCCGCGGTACATCCCGAGGTCGAGGCGCACGAAGGGCCCGCCCGGCATGCGCAGGTTGGAGATCGTCCCGATCGACGGCACGAACCCGTGGCGCGAATCCTCGGCGTTGATGCGCACCTCGATCGCCCAGCCGTTCCAGCGCACGGCGTCCTGGCCGTAGCCCAGCGGCTCGCCGCCCGCGACGCGGATCTGCTCGCGCACGAGGTCGGTGCCCGTGACCATCTCGGTCACGGGGTGCTCGACCTGCAGGCGCGTGTTCATCTCCAGGAAGTAGAACTCGCCCTTGGACCACAGGAACTCGACCGTGCCCGCGTTCTGGTAGCCGACGGCCTGCCCCGCGCGCAGCGCGGTCGCCCCCATCGCGTCGCGCGTCTGGTCGTCGATCACGACCGACGGGCACTCCTCGATCAGCTTCTGGTGGCGCCGCTGGATCGAGCACTCGCGCACGCCGTAGTGCACGCCGTTGCCCTGGTGGTCGAACAGGAGCTGCACTTCGATGTGCCGCGGCTGGTCGAGGTAGCGCTCGAGGTAGAGGCGGCCGTCGCCGAACGAGGCCTTGGCCTCGCCCGAGGCGTTGCGGAACGCGCTGTCCATCTCCGACGCGGAGCGCACGATGCGGATGCCCTTGCCGCCGCCGCCGGCCGCGGCCTTGAGCGCGATCGGATAGCCGATCGCCTCGGCCTCCTTGCGCGCCGCCGCCGCGTCGTCGACCGGGTCGACGATGCCCGGCACGACCGGCACGCCGGCGGCCTTCATCGCGCGGCGCGACTTGATCTTGTCGCCCATGGCCTCGATCGCCTCGGGCGGCGGACCGATCCACACGAGGCCCGCCTCCCTCACCGCGCGCGCGAAGCCCGCGTTCTCGGAGAGGAAGCCGTAGCCGGGGTGGATCGCGTCCGCGCCGTGCTCGCGCGCCGCCGCCAGGATCTTGTCCGCGCGCAGGTACGTGTCGGAGGGACGCGTGCCCGCGAGCGGCACGGCCACGTGCGCCATGCGCGTGTGCAGGGCCTTCTGGTCCCAGTCCGAGTAGACGGCGACCGTCTCGAGGCCCATCTCGCGCGCGCTGCGGATGACGCGCAGCGCGATCTCGCCGCGGTTGGCGACCAGGATGCGTCGGATCATAGGGGCGACATGGAAGCACAGCGCCACGCCGGTCGCCACAGCGGGTCGCCGGAGGCCCGCCGCGCGGCGGCCTGCGCACTCCGGATGCGGTCATCTGCGCCCGAGAATGGGTCGAAGTGCGGCGCGGATCGGACTAGGGTCGGGTGGAATCCCCGCTCTTCCCGCCGGATCCGTGCGATCCGGCCCCACGCATCAGGAGGCCCCCTTGGTGAAGCACCCCCCGATCGTCGTCGGCACCGACCTGTCGACGCCGTCCCGCATCGCGGCGCAGCGCGCGGCTCAGCTCGCGCAGCAACTCGGCGCGCCGCTCGTGCTGGTGCACGTCGCCGGCGACTTCAGCACGGTCGGCGCCAGCGCGCCCGTGCACCCCGGCTGGGGCACGCACCTGGGCGGCCCGGCTGTGACCGACGGCCGCCGGGCGCTGAGTGCCTCCGCGGCGCAGGCCACCAGCAAGCTCGACACCTGGATCGGGCGCGCCGGCATCGCACCCGACAAGCGCCGCGTGCTCGTCGGGCCGGCGCACCGCTCGCTGCTCACGGTCGCCAAGCGCGAACGCGCGCGCCTGCTCGTGGCCGGGGTGCATCGACCCAGGGCCAGCATCGAGTCCTTCCTCCTGGGCTCGACGGCCGAGCGCCTGCTGCGCACGGGCACCCAGCCCGTGCTGCTCGCGCGCCAGGGCGTCAAGGGCCCCTACAAGGAGGTGCTGATCCCGCTCGACCTCACCGACGTCGGGCTGCGCGTGCTGGCGGCGGTCGAGGAGTTCGCGCCGCGCGCCAAGTACCACGTCGTGCACTTCGCGGGCGTGCCCGACACGCGCGATCCGGAGCGGATGGAGCGGCTCGAGGCCCTGAAGGCCACGCTCGACAAGCTGGTGAAGGCCGCGCGCCTGCGCAAGACGCGTTGCAAGGTCGAGGTCGTCGAGGACGAGCCGCGCGAGGGCATCCTGCGCCAGGCGCGACGCCGCGGAGTGGACCTCGTCGCGATGGGCACCCGCGCGCGCAAGGGCGTCGAGCGCTTCCTCCTGGGCAGCGTGGCCGACTACGCGCTGCGCGCGGCGCCCACCGACGTGCTGGCGGTGCCGCCGGTGCGCTGACGGCGCGCGGGAACCGGTCCGCGCGCGCCGTGCACGCCCCTCTTCAGAGCGGGATGTTGCCGTGCTTGCGCACCGGCCGGTTCTCGTGCTTGGTCTTCAGGAGCTCGAGCGCGCGGATCAGCATCGGCCGCGTGCGGCCGGCCTCGATCACGTCGTCGATGAAGCCGCGCGCGGCGGCCTTGTAGGGGTTGTTGAACAGCCGCTCGTACTCGGCCGTCTTCTCGGCCTCGAAGGCGGCCTTGTCGGCGGCCTTCTCGATCTCGCGCCGGTAGATGATCTTCGCCGCGCCCGCGGCGCCCATCACGGCCGCCATCGCGCCCGGCCAGGCCAGGTTCAGGTCGGCGCGCACGTGCTTGCTGCCCATGACGTCGTACGCGCCGCCGTAGGCCTTGCGCGTGATCACCGTCAGCTTGGGCACGGTCGCCTCGCAATACGCATACAGGAGCTTCGCGCCGTGGCGGATGATGCCGCCGTACTCCTGCGCCGTGCCGGGCAGGAAGCCGGGCACGTCCTCGAAGGTCACGATCGGCACGTTGAACGCGTCGCAGAAGCGCAGGAATCGCGCGCCCTTGGTCGAGGCCTCGATGTCCAGGCACCCGGCCAGCACCGCCGGCTGGTTGGCGACGATGCCGACCACGCGGCCGCCCAGGCGCGCGAAGCCGACGATCAGGTTCTGCGCCCAGGCCGGCTGCACCTCGAGCCACGAGCCGCGGTCGACGACGCACTCGATCACGCGCTTCATGTCGTAGGGCTTGCCCGGATCGGCCGGGACGATCGTCTCCAGCTCGGCGTCCTGGCGGTCGTGCGGGTCGTCGGTCGGGACGAACGGCGGATCCTCGGCGTTGTTGAGCGGCAGGTACGAGAGCAGCCGCCGCAAGAGCATCATCGCGCTCTTGTCGCTGGGCGCCGTGAAGTGCGCCACGCCCGAGCGCCCGGCGTGCACGGTCGCGCCGCCCAGGTCCTCGCTGGTGACCTCCTCGTGCGTCACGGTCTTGACCACGTCGGGCCCCGTGATGTGCATGTACGAGGTGCCCTCGACCATCAGGATGAAGTCCGTGATCGCCGGGCTGTACACCGCGCCGCCGGCGCAGGGCCCCAGGATCGCGCTGATCTGCGGCACGACGCCCGAGGCCTGCGTGTTGCGCCAGAAGATCTCGGCGTAGCCGCCGAGCGAGTCGACGCCCTCCTGGATGCGCGCGCCGCCCGAGTCGTTGAGCCCGATCACGGGGACGCCGACGCGCAGCGCCATGTCCATGACCTTGCAGATCTTGGCGGCGTGCATCTCGCCCAGCGACCCGCCCAGCACGGTGAAGTCCTGGCTGAACAGGTACACGGGGCGGCCGTCGATCAGCGCGTGCCCGGTGACGACGCCGTCGCCGGCGACCTCTTGCTCCTGCATGCCGAAGTCGGTGCAGCGGTGCGTCACGAAGCGGTCGAGCTCGACGAAGCTGCCCTCGTCGACCAGGAAGTCGAGGCGCTCGCGCGCCGTGAGCTTGCCCTTCTTGTGCTGCGCCGCGATGCGGTCGGGTCCGCCGCCGAGCAGCGTCTCCTCGCGCTTGCGCTGCAGGCGTTCGAGCGGGGTCTCGGTCGGCTTGGCGGTAGGTGCGCTGGGTTTGGGGTTCTTCGTGGTCATGTGCTTTCGGGGGGGGCGGTTCAGCGCGCGTAGCTCTCGAGCAGTCCGCAGCGCGGGCAGCGCCAGGTGCTCACCTCGAGGACGTCGCGATCCTTGGTCTTCAGGCCGAACCAGAGGCCCAGGACGCGGTGCTTCTCGGGCGCGCCTTCGACCCACTGCGCGAGGTTCGGGGAGTTCCCGTGGCCGCGGTCGAGCATGTAGCCCGTCTCCATCTCCGTGCGGCAGCGCGTGCATTGCGGGGCGCGTTCGGTCATGGACGTCCATCCTTCGCTCCGCGCGGCTCCTGCACCAGCTCCATCAGCACGCCGCCGGTCGCCTTGGGGTGCACGAACGCGATCGTCGTGCCGTGCGCGCCGGGCCGCGGCGCCTCGTCGATCAGGCGCACGCCGTGCTGCTTCAGGTGCGCGATCGCCGCGGCCACGTCGTCGACCTTCCACGCCAGGTGGTGGATCCCCCCGCCGTGCTTCTCGAGGAACTTCGTGATCGGCGAATCCGCCGACGCGGGCTCGACCAGCTCGATGCGCTGAGCACCGGCGAACAGGACGAGGACGTTGACCTTCTGGTCCGGCACGTGCTCGGGTTCGGTCGCCACGAGGCCCAGCGCCAGTTCGTACGCGGGGCGCGCCTCGGCCAGGCTCTTCACCGCGATCGCCACGTGGTGCAGGCCCTTGACAACGCCCTGGATCGCGTGCGGAACGTGCAGCGTCGACATCTAGAGCACCTCCGGCGGCTTGTACTTCCCGAACTGCCGCTCCAGCACGGCGCAGATCTCGCCGAGCGTGGCGTAGACCTCGACCGCGGCGAGGATCGGGAGCATCAGGTTCTCCGTCCCGCGCGCGGCGCGCTCCAGGGCCGCGAGCGCGGCCTCGACGCGGGCGCCGTCGCGCTCGGCGCGCACCTCGGCGAGGTCCTGCAGCACCTGTGCGCGCGCCTCCTCGCTGGGCTGGAACAGCTCGGGCTCCTCCTCCTCGACCTCGTAGCGGTTGACGCCCACGACGACCTCGTCGCCGCCCTCGACGGCGCGCAGCCAGGCCATCGCGCTCTTCTGGATCTCGCGCTGCATCCAGCCGCTCTCGATCGCCGCCACCGCACCGCCGCGCCGGTCGATCTCGGCCATCAGCGCCCGCGCGCGCGCCTCCAGCTCGTCCGTCAACGTCTCGACGAACGGCGCGCCGCCGAGAGGATCGACCACGTCGGCCACGCCGCTCTCGAAGGCCAGGATCTGCTGCGTGCGCAGCGCGAGGCGCGCCGACTTTTCGGTCGGCAGCGACAGCGCCTCGTCCATCCCGTTGGTGTGCAGCGACTGCGTGCCGCCGAGGACCGCAGCCAGCGCCTGCAGCGCGACCCGCACGACGTTGTTCTCGGGCTGCTGGCTGGTCAGCATCGATCCGGCGGTCTGCGCATGGAAGCGCAGCATCCACGAGCGCTCGTCGCGCGCGCCGAACTCCTCGCGCATGATCCTGGCCCACATGCGGCGCGCGGCGCGGAACTTCGCGACCTCCTCGAACACGTTGTTGTGCGCGTTGAAGAAGAACGAGAGGCGCGGCGCGAAGGCGTCGACGGCGAGGCCCGCCGCGATCGCCGCCTGCACGTAGGCGCGGCCGTTGGCCAGCGTGAACGCCAGCTCCTGCGCCGCCGTCGAGCCGGCCTCGCGGATGTGGTAGCCGCTGATCGAGATCGTGTTCCACTGCGGGACCTCGCGCGCGCAGAACGCCATCAGGTCCGTCGTCAGTCGCAGCGAAGGCCCGGCCGGGAAGCGGTAGTTCCCGCGCGCCGCGTACTCCTTCAGGATGTCGTTCTGCACGGTCCCGCGCAGGTCCGCGAGCGGCACGCCGCGCTTCTTCGCCAGCGCGCAGTACAAGGCCAGCAGCACCGGCGCCGTGGCGTTGATCGTCATCGACGTCGAGACCGACTCGAGCGGGATGTCGGCCAGCAGCAGCTCGACGTCGCGCAGCGAGTTGATCGGCACGCCCACGCGCCCGCACTCGGCGCGCGCCAGCGGATGGTCGGAGTCGTAGCCGATCTGCGTCGGCAGGTCGAAGGCCGTCGACAGGCCGGTCTGCCCGCTCCCCAGCAGCAGCTTGAAGCGCGCGTTCGTCTCGCGCGCGCTGGTGAACCCGGCGTACTGCCGCATGGTCCAGAACTGCCCGCGGTACATGCTGGGCCGCACGCCGCGCGTGTACGGGTAGCACCCGGGCAGGCCGCCGTCGGCCGCGCCGCCGTAGACGGGTTCGAGCGGCACGCCCGAACTCGTGACGAAGCGCTCGCGCCGCTCGGGACTGCGCGCCACGAAGGGTCCGTGGACCGTGCGCTTCCACGTCTCCGGATCCGCGGCTGCCGGCGGCGCGGCCTTGGGGCGGGCGGGCCGCGTCTCGCTGGGAGTCTGCTCCTGGGTCATCGTGCGCCGGCCGTTCGGCGGGCGTGGCATTCTAGCGGCGCGGCCGCGGCGCGTCCCGCCGCGGCTTCGGGGAGGAAACGCGGACACCCGGTCGAAGATCCGCGCTTGCAAGCCGTAGCATCCACTCCCCCGCGCGTGATCCGCGCCCGACGCTTCGGGAGCCCCCATGAAACGACCCCTCCTCCTCGCGTGTCTGTTGGCCGTCATGGCGGCCGCTTTCGTCGGCCTCTTCGCCTGGCTGGTGCTGGACGGCTCGACTCCCGGCGCGGCGCGTCCGGGAGGCGCCTCCGCCCCGGCCGGGGAACGCGACGGCGTCGCGCTGCGCGACCAGTCGGACGCCGCTGCGGCCGACCTCGCCGCTCCCGACGCCGCGGCGACCGCGGCCGCCGGCGAACGCACCTCGGCGAAACCGGACGAGCCGAAGGTCGCGGTCGAGGGTCGTGTGCTGCCGCCGGCGGGCTGCAACCCCGACGAGGAGGTCGACGTGCTGGCCGTGAACCGCGCCTGCGACATCGACGATGCCTTGCGTGGATTGCGCAGCGAGAACCGCGCCCGCGAACGCGGTCGCGATCCCTTCGGTTTCGACCTGGACGACGTGGCCGCCGCGCCGGTGCGCCTCGCCGGAATGGTGCGCGCAGGGGCCGACGGGCGCTTCCGTGTCGAAGTCCCCGAGTCGCTCGAGAAGGTCCACCTGATCGCGATCGGACGCTCCTGGTTCCAGTCCGACAGCCGCGAGTTCGACCCCCGGGACGCAGCGCAGCGCATCGAGCTGCAGACCGAGTGCGGCGCGTGGATCACCGGCGACGCGCGCGTGCCGGCGGGCCGCGAGCTCGCCGAGATCGAGGGCCTGGAGGTCACGCTGGAGACCAACGTCCAGGCGATGGACAACCAGTTCATGAACATCGGCCGCTCGCGGCGCCGCGCCGCCATCGCCGGCGGCGCGTTCGAGTTCCGCGCGCTGCCCGCGACGGCGGCGGTCGACCTGCGCGCCGCGCCGGAGAAGCTGGCGAACGTCGAGGTCGGCGAGATCGAGCTCGTCGCGGGCCGCGGGAGCCCGGTCACGCTGGAGTTCAAGGTCGGCGGCACGGTGCGCGGCACGGTGCGCGGCGACGACGGCGCACCGATCCCGGGCGCCGAGGTGATGGCCAAGCGCAAGGGCAGTTGGTTCGGCTTCGACGACCGCACCGTCCGCAGCGCGAAGACGGCCGCGGACGGTTCGTTCGAGCTCGTGGGCGTGATGCCCGGCCCGGCCGAGGTCAAGGCGCAGGCGGACGACTGGCTGGAGAGCGCCGGCTCGAAGGTGGATCTGCAGGACGGGGGCGTGGTCACGGACGTCGTGCTCGAGCTCTCGCGCGGCGCGGCGATCACCGGGACGCTGCACTGGCCGGACGGGCGGCCCGCCGCCGGCATCGAGGTCGACGTCACGTTCGACCGCTCGCAACTGGGCGGAATGGGCGCGTTCAACGCGTTGCGCGGCGCGCGCGGCCAGGGCGAGACGGGCGCCGACGGCAGGTTCCAGGTGCGCGGCCTGGGCGCGGGCCCGTTCACGGTGCAGGCCAGCGCCCTCGCACCAAAGGACGAGGAGCGGCTCAAGGACGAGAAACGCGCCGTCCAGCGGCGGCACGAACACCGCGCGCGCGCCGACGGCGTCAAGCCGGGCAGCGAGCTGGCGCTCGTGCTGAGGCCGCCGACCGGCGTGCGCGGACGCGTGATCGACGCGCTCGACCAGCCGATCGCGAAGTTCACGATCGCCGGCAACTCGGTGGGCACCGGGATGCTGGCCGAGGTGGGACAGGAACAGCGGTCCGAATCGTTCGACACGGAGGACGGCACCTTCCTGCTGTCCGGCCTGCACGACGGCAAATGGAAGCTGCGCGCGAACGCGGAGGGCTTCGCCGAGTCCGATCCGCTGGAGCTCTCGCTGCCGCTCGCGGACGACGCCGAACCGGTCACGTACCGGCTGCAGCGCGCGTGCACCGCGCGCGGGGTCGTGCTGAGCCCGGCGGGCACGCCGGTCGTGGGTGCCGAAGTCGAGGTCGACGACGGGCAGCCGGCCTGGGCCCGCGCGCTGAGCAGCGCCGCGGTGCCCAAGGCGACGACGGACGCCGGCGGCCGATTCGAGTTGAAGAACCTCAAGCCCGGCAAGGTGGCGCTGGTCGCCGACCACAAGGAGTACGCGCGCAGCCCCGAGCTGGCGCTGGAGTTCGTCGCCGGCCAGGAAGCCGGCGACCTCGTCCTGCGCCTCCTGGTCGGCGGCAAGCTGACCGGCGAGGTGTTCCAGGACGGCAAGCCCGCGCCCGGGATGATGGTCCAGGTGCAGGACATGAAGCGCTTCGGCCAGAACATCGGCTTCTCGGACAACAAGGGCCGCTTCGAGTTCGAGCACCTCGATCCGGGCACGTACCAGGTCGTCGCGATGCCGGCCAAGGGCGACGGGCTGTTCGGCGACGGCGAGGAGCCCGACCCGATGGCGATGATGTCGAAGCTCAAGATGGCGACGGCCGAGATCACCGACGGGACCGAGTCCCACGTCGTGCTCGGTGCTCCGCCCGAGGACCCGGTGCAGATCAGCGGGCGCGTGCTGCATGCCGGCGTGCCGGTCGCGGGCGCGACGGTGATGTTCACGCCGGCGAGCGGCGGCAAGGGCTTGTCGGGCCTGAAGCCCGCGCAGACGAAGAAGGACGGCTCGTTCGCGCTGACGCTCGATGCGCCGGGGCCGCACAACGTCTCGGTCCAGCGCATGAGCCCGCAGATGGACGCGCAGAGCGTGTACGAGGTGCGCGTCGACGTTCCCAAGGTCGCGCACCACGAGGTGGACGTGGCGCTGCCCGAAGGCCGCATCAGCGGTTTCGTCCGCGGCCCCGACGGCAAGCCCGCCGCCAGCACGCGCGTCTCGATCGCGCGCGAGGACGCGGGCCGGCCCGGCACGTTCTGGGGCGGGCAGTTCCACGAGCTGCGCACCGACGCGGAGGGCAACTACGACGCGCAGGGGCTCGAGGCCGGCACGTACACCGTCTCCGCCGGCGGTTCGGAGCTGGTCGGGATGCTCGGCGGCGGCGCCAGCCCCGCCAACGGACGCACGAGCCGCGGCGGCGTGCGACTGGAGAAGGGCGAGTGGCTGCGCGACCTGGACCTGCGGCTCACGGCGCCAGGTTCGATCGAGGTCACGATCGTGGACGACGCGGGCAAGCCCGTCACGGGCGCGGTGGTGTTCGCGCGCGACGGCGACGGGCGCAAGGTCGACCAGTTCTCGTTCGTGACCTCCGACGGCACGGGCACGGCGAACTACCTGGGTCTGGGACCGGGCAGCTACACGTTCCGCGCGCGCACCGGCACGCTGTCGAGCAGCGAGAGTGCGCCGGTGCGCCTGGAGGAGGGCGGCAAGGCGGCCGTCCGGATCGTGCTGGAGAAGGGCTCGATGCTGCACGTGAAGGTGCTGGGCGCCGAGAAGGAGCCGCTGGTCGCATCGATCCAGGTCTACGATCCCGACGGCCACGAGATCGCCGGGCAGATCGGCCTGTCCGAGATCATGGAGCGCTTCCAGAGCGGCGGCTTCGACTTCGAGGAGCAGAAGTTCGGCCCGTTCGCGCCCGGGAAGTACCGCGTGGTCGCGACGCTGCAGGACGGGCGGAGCGAGTCGAAGCCCGTGACCCTCTCGCGCACGGGCGAGCGCAAGATCACGATCAGCTTCGACTAGGCGCGCAGGACCGCATGCACCCGGACGCTCAGCGTGTCGCGGAAATGATGGCGCAGGGGCGCAAGATCGAGGCGATCAAGCTGCTGCGCGAGCTGACCGGCATGGGCCTCGCCGAGGCGAAGTCGGCGGTCGAGCGGCTCGAAGCCGGCGAGCCGCTGCCGCCGTTCGAGCGCGGCACGGCGCGCGAACTCCCCGAGGACGTGCGCCAGCTTGCGTCGACGGGCCACGCGATCGAAGCCGTGAAGCGCCTGCGCGAACGCACGGGCATGAGCCTGAAGGACGCGAAGGAGCTGGTCGACTCGGTCCCGCTGAAGCTCGAAGCCAAGCGCGGCGGCTGCGGCGCGGGCGTCTTGCTGCTCGTAGCCGGGCTCACAACGGCCATCCTGATTTGAATCCGCGGCCGCCAGCCCGAGCAACTGTCAGCGGCGGGGCTGCCCACTCCCCTGGCCTCTCGTGTGATCTCCCGCCGTGAGGGCCGGCTCGACCAGCCGCCGGGTGCCGTTGCCCCGACGCGCCCCGCGCGGCTCGGGCTCCGCATGGTTCCGGTTCATGACACAGCCCGAAGTGACACGGCGGCGCTAGCATCTCCCCCGCCGGCGCCCCCCCGCGCACATCGCGCACGGAGATCCTGTTCACGCCGGCACCGGAGGCTCGCATGCGTCCCATCTCGCTGGCTGCCTGGACTCCCCTCGTCGCCACGCTGGCGATCCAGACCGCGACGGCACAGGCCCTGACTTGGTCGGGCCATTGGTTCTCTCCCAGTCGCCATCAGGTGGAGGGTCCGTTCGAATCGTTCGATCCCGACGGAGGCGGACCACTGCGTCACCGGATGTACGCGGCCCGTCTCTTCGACTACTCGATGCCGGGGGCAGACAGCCGGCTGCCGTACTGGGACGGGGACCGCTGGTCGTTCGTCTCCGGCGAGTTCAATGGAACGATCACCGCACTCGCGGTGTTCGATGACGATGGGATCGGGCCGGGACGCGAAGCGCTGTACGTCGGCGGCACCTTCAACAGCGTCGGTCTCGGCACCTCGACGATCGCGACGCCGTGTCTGGCGCGCTTCGACGGGCAGGCTTGGTCCGCCGTTCCCGGACTGTTGCCGACCGACATCGTGAACACTCTGATCGTGCACGCCGACGCCAGCGGAATCGCGCGCTTGTACGCCGGTGGCCGTTTCACGATCGCTGCGGGCCAGATCGCCTATGTCCTGCGCCGCGATGGAACCACGTGGACTCCGGTCGGCCCGCCGGACTCCTCGACCGGTCAGGCGCAGGTGTACGCCCTGGCCGAATACGACCTCGGCCAGGGGACGACGGTGCTGCACGCCGGCGGCAGCTTCAGCCAGATCGGCGGGGTCGCGGCCGCCAACATCGCGCGCTGGAACGGGAACATGTGGCTGCCCCTTGGTGCGGGAGTGAACGGCGAGGTCCGGGCGCTCGCTGCCTACAACGAGAACAACGGGCCGCGGGTGCTGGTCGCCGGCGGCGGCTTCACGGGCGCCGGCGGCGCTCCCGCTGGATACGTCGCACGCTGGAACGGCAGCGCCTGGTCTCAGCTCGCCTACGGCCTGACCGTCGGCGGCACGGACGGCGTGCGCGCGCTCTTGCCCTTCGACTTCGACGGCCCCGGTCCCACGGCATCCGCGCTCTTCGTCGGAGGCAGCTTCGGCGGGTACGACGATGCGCTGGGAGGGCAGCACCCGGCACCGCGCACCGCCTTGTGGGACGGCACGACTTGGTCGGCGCTGCCCGCAAGCCCCGTCGGCGATGTGCGCGCGTTCGGATCGTTCGACGCCGGGACCGGCGCGCGCGTCTGGTGCGCTGGCGGCCTCGGCCACTATCCGTCGATCAACGGCGAGCCCAACGCGCTGGAGTGGACCGGCTCACGCTGGCGCGCCCTGGGACGGGGCATGAACGGACCGGTTCAGGTGCTCGCGACCTGGGACGACGACGGCCCGGGACCGCATCCCGCGGAGTTGTTCGCCGGCGGCGATTTCACGCTCGCGGGCGACGTGCTCGCCGGTCGCGTCGCGCGCTGGGACGGCTACGACTGGAGGCCGCTCGATCCGTCATTCGCTCTCATGAACGGCCCGCGGGCCATGCTGCCCTTCGATGCGGACGGGCCGGGCGGCGCACCCGAGGTGCTCTGGATCGGCATGGGCGGATCCACCGCGGCCCCGGCCGTCGGCACGTGGGACGGCACCACACTTCAGGCGGTCAACTCCGGGATCGGGAACTTCAGCACGATCCACGACTTCGCGGTCTTCGACGAGGGGCACGGTGCAGGCCCGCAGCTCTTCGCTGGCGGCTGGCTCGATCTGCCGGGCAGCGCCGAACACATCGCGCGCTGGAACGGGTCGACGTTCGAACCGGTGAGCGGAGGCGTCTCGCCCTTCGGAAACACGATCCCGGTGCGAGCGCTCGAGGTCTTCGACGAAGACGGGCCGGGTCCCGTCCCGCCTGCGCTGTTCCTGGGGGGCAACATCCAGTACGCGTCCACGCCCTGGCCGGGGAGCGGAGTGCAGTCCAAGAACAACCTTGTGCGCTGGAACGGAACGGCCTGGTCGTTGGTGGGTGGCCTCGTGACGACCTTCGAGGTGATCGACCTCGCGGTGTTCGATTTCGACGGTGCCGGACCGGACCCGGCCCGCTTGTGCGTGGCGTACGACGGGATCGGCGTCCACGTGTGGGACGGCCAGTCGCTGTCCCCGCTCGGCGGCGCGTTCGGTGGCGTAACGGCACTGTGCGTGTTCGACGACGGCTTCCACGGGGCCGAGTTGTACGCAGCGGAGGGATCGCCAGCTCGTCTCTGGCGATGGGGAGGTAGCGGCTGGCTCCCTTGCGGCGGGTACACACGTGCGGGGCCGATCTCAGCGCTGCGACCGTACGTGGATCCGACCGTGGGCCGGCCCGTGCTGTTCGCGGGCGGCGATTTCGTCGGGGTCGATGCGCCGTCCGTGGCTCCGCACGAGCAGCCCGTCGCTTCGGCGTTTCTCGGCGCCTGGCTGGGGTCGGGCGCGAGCGGATCGCCGAGTTGCCTGGGAGATGGATCCGCAACGGCGTGCCCCTGCGGGAACTTCAGCCTGCCCGGCGCGGCAACGGGCTGCCTCAACTCGCTAGGCGCGGGCGGAAGACTTGTGAGCGAGGGCACGCCCAGCCTGCAGGCGGACTCGTTCCGGCTGGTGGCGACACAGATGCCGAACTCCTCCGCATTGCTGTTCCAGGGAACAGGGCCGGTGAACGGCGGGCTCGGCAGTGTGTTCGGCGACGGATTGCGCTGTGCCGGCGGCAGCGTGATTCGCTTGGCCACGCGCCTGAACGTCTCCGGAGCCTGCGGCTATCCGCTCGCCGGTGATCCTCCGGTCTCCCAGGTTGGTCAGGTGGCGGCACCGGGAATGCGCCTGTATCAGGTCTGGTACCGCAACGCTGCCGCGTTCTGCACGAGCGGGACCTTCAACTTGACCAATGCGATGACGGTCACGTGGCAATCGTGAGTCCGGGCGGTCAGCGCCTTGCCGATCGCGGCCCGGCCTTGGCTGCCGCGATCAGCGCTGCGAGCGCGTGCTCGATCACGGACTCGTCGGCGCCCACGCTGCGGAAACGGATGATTCCGTCGGCGTCGATCAGGACGATCGTCGGCCATCCCCGGATCCGCCAGGCGCGTGCGATCGGTCCACCCTGCCCGTCGTGGAACGAGGGCCAGACGAGGCCGTTCGCGCGCATCGCCTCGGCGGCCTCCGCACGCTCACGATCCGAGTTCACCCCGACCAGCGCGAAGGGCTCCGCGGCGAGGCGCTTCACGAGCGACCGCTCGTAGGGGTACAGCCCCCGGCACGGGCCTCACCAGTGGCCCCAGAAGCTGAGCATCACGACCTTGCCGCGGTACGCGCTGAGCCGCAGCGGCTCGCCGTCGACGCCGACGCCCTCGATCTGGGGCGCGAGCCGGCCGATGCCGTGGGCCTCCAGCTTCCCGATCTCCTCTTCGGCGCGCTGGGCGACGGTGGAGTTGCCGGACTCCGCCTGCGGGTACGCGGCCGCGACCGACCGCAGCCGCTCGACACACGCCGCGATCGATGCCTCGTCGTGCGCCCGGGCAGCGTCGGCCAGGGCGAGCGCGAACGCCGCCTGGCCGCGTGCGTCGACGGCGGGGTTCTCGGCCGCCACCCGCTCGAGCAGGGCCCGCACGCCGTCGATCTCGTCCACGAAGTCCTCGAACAGGAAGGCGAAGTCGGCCATGCGCGCCGTCTTCACGTGGTGCCGGGCGAGCAGCGCGATCGCGCGGTCCCGATCGGCTTCGGAGTGGTGCATGGTCGCGATCGACTGGAGCGCGCTCGCGGAGGCATCGTCCGCAAGATCCTCCTCCACGATCGGCCACAGCGCGTCGATCAGCTGCCGCTGACTGCCGGCGCGGGACTCGAGCAGCGCCCGCTGGACCTGCTCATCCGGATCGGCTCGCAGACTGGCGAAGATGAGCTGTTCCCGCTCGTTGTGCGCCAACCTCGCGGCGTGGATCCGCGCGTGCCTCTCGGCCAGCGCGGGCGCCGGCCGCTCGCTCCCCGCGGCTGGAGCTTCGCGTGCGCCGGACGCCGCGCACGCGCAACACAGGCCGAGGGTGACAGCCGAGAGGAGCAGCTTCAGGTCCATGGTCTTCGCCTGGGAGAGCAGCGCGCGCGTTCGCGGGACGCGGACGGGTTCGCGCCGGGTCGTCTCGCCGCCGCGTTCCTATCCGAGCCCCGCGCGGCGCCTACCGCCTGCGGCGGAAACCGGATGCCGCCGCGGATCCGTCCTGCCGTGGGCCATCCCGTCGCCGGGACTCCGGCCTGGTCGCGCGACGCGGTCCCCTACTCCGGCAGGTTCGCCCGCAGCCACTCCGTCAGCGAGCGCAGGTCGGCCGG
>CAZKIO010000005.1:0-136180 GCA_964552795.1 uncultured Planctomycetaceae bacterium | reverse complement strand
GGGAGGGTTGCGGGTGCTCAGGCGGAAAGGTGCATTCGACTGGGACAGTACCCGCCGCGCGCCCTCACGACTTCTCCACACCGACGGCCGACCCCTTGGGCGGCCAGTCGAGCGTGTCATCCATCTCCTGGATTTCCTGCGGCGAGTAGTTCGGGAACATCAGCTTCCCGGCCTCGCGCCACTGCTTGACCTGGGCCTCGGCCGCCTTGGTGCGTTCGGCGTCCAGGCCGCCGTCGCGCGCCAGGTAGGTCGTGCTCGAGGGGAAGGCGAAGCCCGTGCCGCTGTCGGCGACGATCTGCATGACGCGCAGGAAGATGTCCTCCCGCACGCCCTGGAACTCGTTGATGTCCTGCGTCTCGACGTAGGCGAACATCTCGATGTCGAGCGAGTAGGCTCCGAATCCCGCGAAGCGCACGCGCAGCGGCTCGGGCAGCACTTTGGGGTGCGACAGGAGCAGCCTGCGCAGCCCCGCGATCACGTGGCGCAACTGGTCCGGCGTGGTCTCGTAGCGCAGACCGAGCGTGGTGAACAGGCGGATCCGGTCGCGCAGCGCGAAGTTCTCGAGTTGCATCGTCGAGAACTCGGCGTTGGGGATCGAGACCACCGTGCGGTCCAGGGTCCGGATGCGCGTGGAACGCACGCCGATGTCCTCGACCGTGCCCGTCTTGTCGCCGAACTTGCAGAAGTCGCCGGGCCGCACCGGCTGGTCGATCAGGACCGAGACGCCGCCGAAGATGTTCTCGACGGTCTTCTGCGCGGCCAGGGCCACCGCCAGGCCGCCCACGCCCAGGCCGGCGATGATCGCCGTGATGTCGAACCCGAAGGTGTCGAGCGTCGCCAGCACGGTCATGGCACCGACCGCGATCTTGATCGCGCGCGCGCCCAGCGGCACGAGGTGCACCGCTCCGGCCTGCCCGCGCTTGGCGAAGTTCTCCTTCGTCACGGCGGCGAACAGGTCGATCACCCGGAACACCAGCCAGGCGACGCCCGCGATCACCAGGAACTTGGAGACCTCGCGCGCGAAGTTGTTGGCCGGTACGGACAGGAGCAGCGTATGCAACGCCGCGTTGAACGTGCCGATCGTCACCAGCAGGCGCAGCGGCCCCACGACCAGGTCGAGCAGCTTGTCGTCGATGTCGGTCTCCGACTTCGCCGTCAGCGGCTTGACGATGCGGACGATGATGCTGGTCAGCAGCCAGGCGGCGACCCAGGCCGCGACGACCAGCAGCATCAGGCCGATCCACTGCCACAGCGCGATCTCCAGGAACCGCGTCTCGGTCAGCGCGGGCGGCAGGTTCTCGACGATCGGCCCCAGCCCGATCTCGTCGTACAGCTCGGGCACGCGTGCCACGGTGCTCGCCGCGAACTTCCAGATCAGCACGCCGTCGTCGCGCGGCACGCGGTCGAGGAACACCTCGAAGTCGCCGTGCGAGTGGGCGACCGTCCCCACCAGCTCGCGGCGCTGCGCCAGCTTGTCGCCGCGGTTTCCGGCCGGATCGTCGCTCAGCTTGTCGAGGTCGACCCACAGCTTCTGGTCGAGGACGAACTTGAGCTGGCGGGCGAGCCTGGGACCCTGCTCGTCGCGTTCCGCCTCGGGAACCTGCGACAGGTCCAGGAACTGGGCCGCGTCGGCCCAGCGCGTCTCGCGTCCGGCCAGCAGGTAGCCCAGCACCGTGCTGCGCGGCGTGCCGCGGTTCCACTTGTCCGCCGGCGCGCGCTCGGCCTCCACGTCGCCGGAGGCATCCTGCGCGGGCTGCTCGGGAGCGGCCGCCGCCGGCGGCTCCGCGGCGGGATCCGCCGCGGTCTGCGCTGCGGTCGGCAGGGCCAGCGCGGCGAAGGCGAGTGCGATCGGGAGCCAGCGGCGCGCTCCGCGCCGCGTGCGGGTCGGGATGGTTCGTTGCTGCATGGTGGGCCTTCCAAGTCGGGGACCGTAACCGATCGACCCGCCCCGAGTCACCGCGGACCCCGCGCGGCGCGCCTCGACCCCTCCCGCGCAGCGGGCCGCTTCACCAGGCCGTCGGCAGGCTGGCTCCCGCGCCGGGTCCGTAGACGACCGCGTTGGACAGGAGGCGTGCATTGGCGCGGAACCAGCCGCGGAAGGTCGGCGGCGCCGCGAACAGGATCACCTGACCCGCGCCGCGGCGCTCGACGGTGCACCACGCGGCGTCGCCGATGCGTTCGCGGGCCTCGGGCCACACGAGGCCGGAGAGACGCAGGCGCTCGGCCGGCGCGAGGCGCACCGCGGTCCGCACCGGCGGACGCGCGAGCAGGACGCCGCGGCCCTCGAAGTACACGGGCAGGTCCTCGCGGCAGCCGGCGGTGATCCACGCGTCCGGATTGGCCGCAGCGCGCAGGATCGCGCCCTGCGGCGAGAAGGTCGCCAGCCAGCGGTCGTGTTCCTTGGCTTCGTCGCCCTTCAGCTCCGAGCCGTGCTTGCCCGGCTTGGCGGGCGGCTCCTTGTCCTCGCCGCCGCCGGCCGTGTCCGTCGTGGCACCGTCCCACAGCGCGGCCGCATCGACCGGCGTGCGTCCGGCGGCGCGTTCGCGCTCGACCGCGCGGCGGTAGGGCGCCAGATCGTCGAGCACGTCGGAGCGGCGGCGCACCGCGCTCAGGTTCGCATCGGGATCGCAGGCCGCCGACGCCGCGCTGCCCAGCGCGATCAGCGTGCCGCCGGCCTGGATCCACGTGCGCAGCGCACCGGCGTTCTCGGCCAGCACGGAGCCGCCGCCGTCGGGCACGACCAGGACGTTGTAGCGCCGCAGGTCCGTGCCGCCGAAGTCCTGCGCGTCGATCAGCGAGCACGGCACGCCGACCTCGGCATCGAGCAGGTGCCACACGTGCCCGAACGCATCCGTGTCCACCGGCGAGTTCGACAGCAGCGCCACGCGCGGCCGCGCCAGGAGATCGAAGTGCCGGCCGCCCAGGTCGGGTCCGTCGTCGCGGCTGCGTGCCGTCGGCGTGGCGAACGCCTGCACGCCGGCGGAGGCGGCCGCGCGCGCGACGCGCTCGACCGCGTCCGCGGCGTTCTCGTGCCGGCGCACGAGCAGCGATCCGCGCACGAACGCGCGGCCCGCCGCGCGGAACGACTCATCGGACACGCGCACCGCGAGGCCCGCCTCCAGCGCGCGCGCCGCGAACGCGACCGACGCGTCGGCCTGGCCGTCGACGATCCAGCCGTACACCGGCTGCTCCGCGTCCGGCAGCGCCACCACGCCGCCCGGCGCGCTCTCGACCGCGGTGACGGCGCTGCTAGCGACCTCCGGCGCGTCGCACCACACGGCGTCGAGGTCGTAGGCGTGCGCCGGCGACCAGGCCGTGACGTCGTAGGCCCTGGATCGCCCCTTGCGCTCGAGCTCCTGGCGCTCGCGGTCGAGCGCGGCCTGCTCGTAGCGCGGATCGAAGTCGAGGAAGGCCTGCACCAGCGGCGAGAGCGGCTGCCGCGCGGGCACGATCCAGGCGCCCGCGCCGATCTCGCGCTCGTCCCGCCGGCCGTCGAACACCGTGTCCACGGCCCGCGCAGTGAACGCCGCATCGGCGCGGAACACCTCGACGCCCTGCGCCAGCAGGCCCTCGATCAGGTGCTGCTCGCGTCCGGCGTCGCGGCCCGGCACGAGCACCCACGCGCGATCGTTGCCCGGCGCGTCCGCCGAGACGTTGCGCTGCTTCTCGGCCACGTAGTCGCGCAGCACCGCCTCGCGGTTCGCCGCGAGCGTCGCGACGTTGGTGAGGCTGCTGACGGCCTGGCGCCGCACGGCGTCGCGGTAGGTGACGATCTCGCCCGACGGCTGCCGCAGCGCCGCTCCTGCGTAGCGCGCCTGCTCGTACAGGATGCCGCACGCGCCCTGGAACGTGGCCCACGAATCGGTGTAGCCCGGGTACCACGAGTCGGCCCACTCGCGCGTGTAGTAGCTCCAGCCGTGGCGGTCGAACGCCGCGGCCTGGTCGGAGGCGTAGCGCTGCCACCACGTGCGCGTGAAGGCCGGGAAGCGCGGCGTGAGCGGATCGTTGGCCGGGTAGAACAGGAACGTGTCCGACGAGCCCATCTCGTGCGCGTCGACCAGGAGCTGCGGGTGCCAGCCCGCGATCGCGGCCCAGCGCGCGCGCGTCTCCGGCTGCGTGCCCCACATCCAGTCGCGGTTCATGTCGAACAGGTAGTGGTTGCCGCGCCCGTAGGGCCAGCGGCCGCGGCTCATGCTGTAGGCGTCGAGGTTCGGGACGTAGCCCGTGCCCTGCTCGAACAGCGCCAGGATGCGCTCGCGCCCGTCGGGGTTCTGGCACGGATCGATCACGACGACGACTTCGCGCAGCAGCGACAGCACGTCCTCGCTCGTGCCCGCGGCGAGGTGGTGCGCGACCGCCAGCGACGCGTCCGAACCCGAGGTCTCGTCGCCGTGGATGCTGTAGCCGAGCCACGCGACGGCCGGCGTCTCGCGCACGAGGCGTTCGATCTCGGCGTCGGGCACCCCGCGCGGATCGGCGAGCTGGCCGATGGCGGCGCGGATCGCATCGATGCGCCGCAGGTTCCCGGGGCTGGCGATGACGACGCTGATCAGCTCGCGCCCCTCGTGCGTGCGGCCGATCGGGACGATGCGCATGCGATCGCTCTCCGCCGCCATCGCACGCAGGGCGGACACGATCTCGGCGTGGTGCGCC
The DNA here is from genome assembly GCA_964552795.1 of uncultured Planctomycetaceae bacterium. Lineage (GTDB taxonomy): Bacteria > Planctomycetota > UBA1135 > UBA1135 > JAEUHZ01. The sequence goes on along the minus strand of CAZKIO010000005.1, from coordinate 131,527 downwards.
GTGAAGGTGCCCAGCGGCTGCCGCAGGATCCGGTCGGGGTGGGGGATCGTCGCGTCGTAGGTGGTGCCCGGGAAGATCGGGTCGAGGGGCGCGCCCGCGCCGCTGTCCCCGAAGGCGAGCGAACCCGCCGGCAGGCGCGACGGTGCCGCGTCCGCGCGCGCCGCCGGCGCGGAGTCCCGGGCCAGAGGTGGCTCGGTCCGCCGTGACGGCGCCGCTTCGGAGCGCGGGCCGTTGCCGGCACAGGACGATGCGGCGACCAGGAACGCGAAGAGGACGGTCGATCGGAGCATGGACGCGCGGGGGGGCTGGGGTGGGGCGGGCGGCAGGAGTCTACCCACGCGCCGCCCGGGGCACGCGACGCTACGATCGGAGTTCGCGGGCCCCTAGCTCAGTCGGTTAGAGCAGGCGACTCATAATCGCTCGGTCGCAGGTTCGAGTCCTGCGGGGCCCACCACGGCCGCGGGTCGCGCGGCCGGCCGACGGGAGGTTTCGAGTGAGCGGCCCTCTCAGTTCCACGAGCATCGCGTTCCTGTTCCTCGTCCTGCTCATGGCGGGTCTCGTCGCGCGGGCCCTGGCGCGGGCCTGTCCCGGCGGACGCGCGCGCGTGCTGTCGATCGCGGTGTTCGTCCTCGCGTATCTCGCGCTGCCCGCGGGGCTCGCGGGGTCGGGCGCCCTGGACCGCTACGATCCGCCTCCGCCTCCCGCGCTGCTGCTCCTCCTGGGCCTGGGCGTGCTCACGGTGTGCGTCGCGATGTCGTCCGTCGGCGAGCGCGTCGTCGCGGCGCTGCCCCTGGCCGTGCTCGTGGGCTTCCAGGCGTTCCGCGTCCCCGTGGAGTGGGTGCTGCACCGCTGGCACGCCGAGGGGATCGTCCCGGTGCAGATGACCTGGTCGGGGCTCAACCTGGACGTCGCGAGCGGGGCGACAGCGGCGCTGCTCGGCGCGCTGCTCCTGCGCCGGCCGCGGCTGCCGCGGCCCCTGGTCTTCGCCTGGAACCTGCTGGGCCTGGGGTTGCTCGTGAACATCGTCGGCGTGGCGGTGCTGTCCACCCCCACGGCGCTGCGGGCCTTCCCGGACGGGCCCCCGAACCTGCTTCCCAGCACCTTCCCGTTCGTGTGGCTGCCGTGCTTCCTCGTGCAGCTCGCGCTGTTCGGGCACGTGATCGTGTTCCGGCGCCTGCGGGCGGACGCGCGGGCGGCCGCGGCTGCGTCGCCGGCGCGCTCGTAGGAACTACGCGCGCCATCGCATTCGCTACGACGTCTTGCGGGCACCCGAACTGCGCACAAGATCGAACGCGCGCGGTGACGACGAAGGCTGCGCTCAACTCCGATCCCACCGAGACGATCGCATGTCCAGGCGAACGAGACTGCTGCTCCTCCTGATTCCGTCCCTGTCCGGCGCGGCGTTCGCGCAGGGCGAGACCGGATTCCTGCGCGGCGCGGGACGCGTCGACGCCGTGTTCTCCTGGACGCGCGACAGCTACGACGAGTTCTGGGCGGGCAAGCAGAAGGTCGGGCCGGCCGACGTCGGCGAGATCACGCGCGAGGCTCTCACGCTGTACGTCGCGTACGGGCTCACCGACGACATCGACCTGTTCGCTTCCGGCTCGCAGGTCAGCGCCGAGTCCGACGGCGTGCAGGCGGGCCTGGGCAACCCCGACTTCGCCGATCGCGACGACCTGCAGGACGCCGTGGGCGGCGTGAAGTGGCGCGCATGGTCGCAGCGCGCCGGGGCGAGCGAGTTCTCGTTCCTTTTTGCGCCGTCCGTGAAGGTGCCGCTCAGCGACTACGAGGCGAACGCCGTGACCGTGATCGGCGACGGCCAGGTCGATCTGCGCGGGCGCGCGATCCTGCACTGGCGCCACGACAGCGGCGCGTTCGCCTCGATCGAGTCGGGCTACGACCGCCGCAACGGCGAGCCCAGCGACGAAGTGCCGCTGAACGTCACGCTGGGCGCGACCTTCTTCGACATGCTGACGATCACGCCCTTCTACTCGCAGGTGTTCAGCCTGGGCGGCTACGACATCGGCGGCGGGCCGTTCCCCGGCACGCGCGAGGAGTACGAGCGCGTGGGCGTGGGCGCGTACCTGCGGATCACGGAACACGTCGGCCTCACCGGACTGTGGCGCACGACGCTCGACGGGCGCAACACCGGCGACGCGGACAGCCTGGGCGCGGGGATCGTGCTCCGCCTGTGAGGCAAGTCGCGGCACCCACGACATGGATCATCCCGCCAACGGACATGAGATGAACCCGCGCTCGCGGATCGGCGAGCGCAGGACCGGATTCTCGCGAGGCACACACATCATGAATCACGCAGTGACCACCCACCGCCGGCGCGCCCTGCCCGCCGGCCTGCTCCTCCTTCTCGCGGCCTGCTCGAGCGGCGATGGCGACGGTTCCGGGCCGCCGGGCCTGGCGTCCTCCCCGCCGGCCTCCACGTTCACCTCGGACGTGGCGGTCGAGTGGCACGAGCTCCTCTACCTGCGCGTCAAGGCGGGCGGGATCCCGCCGCCGCGCGCGGCGCGCATCTTCGGCTACGCCGGCCTCGCGCTCTACGAGACCGTGGTGCCGGGCATGAGCGCGCACCAAACGCTGCAGGGGCAGCTCAACGGTTTTCCCGCGGCCACGCTGCCCGTGCCGGCGAATCGCGTGCACCACTGGCCGGCGGCGGCCAACCGCGCGCTGGCGGTCGTGGCCGGAGGCCTGATCAGCGGCTCGGCGGCGGAGTTCGACGCGCTCGAGCAGCAGTTCCTCGACGTCTACACCACGGAGGTCAGCGCGTCGGTTCTCGCGCGTTCGGTCCAGTGGGGCGAGGACGTGGGCAACGCGATCCTGGCCTGGGCCGCGACGGACGGCATCGCCGGCGTCGATGCCTGCGGCGCGGCCTACGTCCCGCCGCCTGAGTACGACGAGCCCTCCGAGGGCGCGTGGACGCAGGTCTCCGGCGCGGCCGCGCCGCTCCTGCCCTGCTGGGGCGACGTGCGCACCTTCGTCGTGCCGGCCTCCGATTCGTGCGCCGCGATCGGCCCGCCGCCCTTCTCGACCGGAGCGGGGTCGCCGTGGTACGCGCATGCACTGCTGGTCTACAACACGACCGGCGACGCCGGCGCGAACCTGACCGACGACGAGAAGGCGATCGCCGCGTTCTGGGCCGACAACCCCGTCGCGACGGGCACGCCCCCCGGCCACTGGATCGCGACGTGCTGTCAGGTCTCCGCCGAGGAGGGCCTCGCGCTCGACGCCGCCGCGGAGTTGTTCGCGCGCGTCGGCATGGTCGTGCACGACGCGTTCGTCACCTGCTGGGAGACGAAGTACCAGTACTACCTCCAGCGCCCCGCGACCTACATCCGCGCCAACATCGACGCGGCCTGGGACCCGTTCATCGGCACGCCGAACTTCCCGACGTACACGTCCGGGCACTCGACGCAGTCCGGTGCCGCGGCGACGGTGCTCACCGGCTTCTTCGGTCCGCACGCCTACACCGACACGACGCACTCGCGCCTGAATCCGGAGTTGTTGACCGGTCCGGACGGCGCGCTGTACGCCGATCGGAACTTTGCCAGCTTCCATGCGGCGGCGTCGGACGCCGCTGTCTCGCGCATGTTCGGCGGCATCCACTACCTGTTCGACAACTACGACGGGTTCGACCAGGGGGCGTGCATCGGCGCGATCCACAACGCGACGCTGAGGTTCCTCGCAACGGACTGAGCGCGCGGGCCTGACGGGGGCGCGGGCACGGCCGCCGCCGGGCGGTTCGCACCCCGCGGCGCCCGGGGAGCGCGTGCGTTGCGGCGGGCGCGGATGCTATCGTCGCGCCCGCACATGCCCCCTCGACAGCGAGCGCCGCTCCGGCCGGCCTCCAGGTCCTCCGCGCCCGCGCGGAATCCCGCGTGAACGCGCCACCGACCCCCGTCCAGGGCCCACCTGGACAGCCGGCCGAGGCGAACCTGCGCCAGCTCACGCCGCTCCTGGTGTGGGCCGTCGTCTTCTGCGACATCGGGACGTCGGTCTACTACGTCCCCGGGATCCTGTACGAGCGCGTCGGCAACGTCGCGCCGTTCTTCATCTGGCTCGGCCTCGCCGGCTTCATCCTGCTCGCTGCCAAGTACGTCGAGATCTGCTGGCGCACGCCCGACGGCGGCGGAGTGGTCAGCATCGCCAGCAAGGCCTTCACGCCGATGGTCGGCGCGATCGGCGGCCTCTTGATCTCGATCGGGTACTTCCTGACGTCGGCGATCTCCGCCGTGTCGGGCATCCACTACCTGGCGGACCTGATCCCCGCGCTCGACGAGCACGTCGTGGCGATGGCCTCGGTCACGCTGATCCTGCTGGCGATCATCAACACCATCGGCATCCGCGAGAGCGCGTCGCTGGCGCTCTTCATGGCCGTCCTGGCCGTGGTGGCCAACGTGTGCGTGATCGGATTCGTGCTGTGGGGCATCGGGTCGCCCGAGAGGGCCATGATCGAGAGCAGCATGGCGCAGGCGCGCACGCTCGACCGCAACACGTTCCTGGTCGGTTTCTCGACGGCCTGGCTGGCCTTTTCGGGCCTGGAGAGCATCAGCCAGCTCAGCCCGGCGATGCGCGACCCCATCCGCAGCACGGCCAAGAAGGGCATGCGTCTCGTCGTGATCACGATGGTCGTGACGTCGCCCGTGCTGACGCTGCTGGCCGTGTCGCTCCTGCCGCACGAACTCAAGCAGCTCAACACCGAACGCTTCATCTCCGAGCTGGCCGGCGTGTGGGGCGGCGTGCCGCTCAAGATCGCCGTCGTCCTGACCGCCTCGTCGCTGCTGCTCCTGGCGTCGAACACCGCGATCATCGGCTGCTACCACGTGTTCCTGTCGCTGGCCGAGAAGGGCTTCATGCCCTCCGCGATCGCCAGCCGCAACCGCCAGTTCGGCACGCCGCAGATCGCCATCCTCGTGGCCACGCTCGTGCCGATCCTCGTGATCGCCATCAGCGGCGGCGACATGCAGACGCTGGCGGGCCTGTACGCCTTCGGCCTGCTGGGCGCGTTCGTGCTCAGCTCCGCGGGACTCGATGTCCTGCGCTGGCGCGATCGCCAGTTCGGCTGGCAGTTCTGGCTCGGCGTGCTGACGACCGGCGTCATCCTCGTGGCCTGGATCGTCACCCTGCGCATCGAGGGCGACGCGACGCTGTACGGCACCATCCTGGTCGCGCTGGGGCTGATCCTGACCGTCGGCACGCGGCGCAAGTGGTTCGCGGACTGGCTCTACCACATCCCGCTGCTCGCCAAGATCTTCCCGCGCCGCGTCGAACAGGCCGAGGAGGGCCTGGAACTCCTCGAGCAGCTCGAGATCTGCAGCCTCGCGCAGGCCGAGTCGGTCTCGCAGCTCTATCCGTCGCACACGCTGATCGCGATGCGCAGCCCGAATCCGGGCCTGGTCAACGAGGCCATCGCGCGCGAGAAGGGGCTGGGCGGCAAGACCCTGTACGCGCTGTACGTCGAGGAGCGCACGGGGCTGTTCGTGCGCGAGTGGGCCTGGAAGCCGACCTCCGAGGGCGCCAGCGCGCTGCTCAGCGCCACGCAGGCCGCCGAGGCCGAAGGCATGACCCTGATCCCCGTGTGGACCGTCTCGTACAACGCCGTCGAAGGCATCCTCAGGGCGGCCGAAGTGCTCGAGGTGTCGGCCATCATGATCGGCGTGACGCAGCGCAACAGCATGTACCATCTGCTGCGCGGGCACGTGCTGGCCGGATTGACCAAGCGACTGCCGCCGGGTATCCGCCTGCTCATCTACGGCTGAAGCGAACATGGAGAGCGGCAACCTGACCCTGTGGATCGTGTTCGGCGTCGTCGTGCTGGTGATGCTGGCGCTGGACCTGGGCGTCTTCCACCGCAAGGACCACGTCGTCACGGTGCGCGAGGCGCTGACGTGGACCGCGGTGTGGGTCACGCTGGGCCTCTTGTTCGCACTCGCCATCCGTCTGTTCGTCGATCCGGCGTTCCTGGCCGACCCCGCGAACAGCGCCGACCACCGCCCGTCGCTGGAGTACCTCACTTGCTACCTGACGGAGTACGCGCTCTCGGTCGACAACATCTTCGTCTTCCTGGTGATCTTCCGGTTCTTCGCGATCCCGGCCGAGAGCCAGCACCGGGTGCTGTTCTGGGGCGTGTTCGGCGCGATGGTGATGCGCGGCCTGTTCCTCTTGATCGGGATCCAGGCCATCGAGCGCTTCCACTGGATGATCTGGGTGCTCGGCGCGCTCCTGATCGTCACGGGCGTCAAGCTGGCGTTCCAGGGCGACGAGGACCAGGTCGACCCGGAGAAGAACCTGATCCTGCGGCTCTCGCGCCGGTTCCTGCCGGTGACCAACGAGTTCCACGGATCGCGGTTCTTCGTGCGACTGGGCGGCAAGCTCGTGGCGACCCCGCTGTTCCTGGCGCTCCTGGTGATCGAGGCCACCGACGTCATGTTCGCCGTCGACTCCGTGCCCGCGGCGCTGGGCATCTCCCAGAACCTCTTCGTCGTCTACACGTCCAACCTGTTCGCGATCCTGGGGCTGCGCAGCCTGTTCTTCGCGGTCGGCGGGCTCTTGCGCTACCTGCACTACCTCAAGCACGGGCTCTCCGCGATCCTGGTCTTCGTCGGCGTGAAGATGCTGCTCCCCGAGGAGCACAAGATCCCCGTCACCGTGGCGCTGGGGGTCGTGGGCGGCATCCTGACTCTGGCCGTCGTCGCCTCGGTCATCCGCGCGCGTTTCCGGCCCGCCAGTGCGGGCGCTCCCGGTGAGGAGGAATCTCGTCCATGACCATCCTGTGCGGAACCGACTTCTCACCGGCCGCGCGCCGCGCGCTGGTCGCCGCGGCGCACGTCGCGCGCATGCGCCGCACCGGCGTACGTTTGATCCACGTGCTCGACATCCCCGGCGCGGCGGAGGTGCTGGCGGAACGCGTCGAATCCAAGGTCACCGAGTTCCTGGAATCGGAGGAGCGCCGCCTGCTCGCCGATCTGGCCGCGGAGGCGGCGCACGTGAAGGGCGTCGCGCCGGTCGAGTGCGCCGTGCTGGCCGGCCGGCCGGGCGACGTGCTGCTGGCGGAGGCGGCCCGCAGGTCGGCCGAGCTGGTCTGCATCTCCGCGGTCGGACGGCGCGGCGATCGGCCGCGCTTCCTGGGCCGCACCGCCGACCGCATCGCGCAGCGCGCCGGCATGCCGGTGCTCGTCGTCCGCGACGAGCGGCCGTTCCGCGACTGGAGCAGCGGCGCGCGGCCGCTGCGCGTGCTGGTCGGGCTGGACCTTTCGCCAACTTCCGATGCCGCGCTGCGCTGGCTGCTGACGCTGCGTTCGGCGGGCCCGCTCGTGCTGACGGGGGCGCACGTGTTCTGGCCGCCCGACGTGCGCGAGCGGTTCCAGAAGGAGGGCCTGGCCATCGGCGCGGCGGATCCCGACGTCGAGGCCGCGCTGGAATCGGAGCTGCGCGCGCGCGCAGGGACCGTCCACGCCGACCACTCGGCGTTGCGCATCCGCCTGATCGGCGGCATGGGGCGGGTCTCCGCGCACCTCAACCAGTTGGCGGCCGAGGACGGCGCCGACGTGCTGGTGATCGGCACGCACCAGCGCCAGGGCCTGGAGCGCCTGTGGAGCGGATCCGTGTCGCGCGACGCGATCGTCGGCGGCGACGGCAACGTGGTCGTCGTGCCGGCGTAGACCGCGCGTCGTCAGGCCGAGGCCGGGTTCCGGCGATCGCGCTGGCGTTCGGCGGCTTCGATGTACGCGGCGCACACCACGTCGCCGGCCACGTTCACGACGGTGCGGCCCATGTCGAGGATCCGGTCGACGCCGATCACGATCGCGATGCCGTCGGGCGGCACGCCGACCTGCGCCAGGATCACCATGATGAGCGGCAGCGATCCGCCGGGGATGCCCGCCGCGCCGATGGCCGAGACCACGGAGAGGACCACCACCAGGAACTGCTGGTGGAGCTCGAGGGGCACGCCGAAGACCTGCGCCAGGAACAGCACCAGCGCGCCCTCGAACAGCGCCGTGCCGTTCATGTTCATGGTCGCGCCCAGCGGCAGGACGAAGCCGGCCACCTGCGGCCGGATGTCCAGGTCCTTCTGCGCGATCCGCAGGCTGGTCGGCAGCGTCGCGTTGCTCGAGGAGGTCGACAGCGCGGTGACCGCGATCGGGATGGCGCGGCGCATGAAATCGATCGGCGCGCGCCGGGCCAGCACGCGCAGCAGGAGCGGGTAGAGGCCGAAGATCTGCACGGCGTAGGCGCACAGCACGAGCACGACGTAAAACGCCAGCTTCTGCAGGAGGTCCACCCCGAACTTGGCGACCACCGAGAAGATCAGGCAGAAGACCGCGTACGGCGCCAGCTTCATCGCGAAGCCGACGATCGTCACCATCGCCTCGCCCAGCGTCTCGAGCCAGCCCAGCATCGCCGCGCGGCGCGGATCGTCGATCCTGGTCAGCGCCATGCCGAGCAGCAGCGCGGCGATGATCAGGGGCAGCATCTGCATGCCCACCACGGCTGCCAGCACGTTGCGCGGCAGCGCCATGTCGAGCCACTTGTTGACGGCTTCCAGCAGCGTGTCCGAGCGGTTCGCGTCGGCGGCCACCTGCAGCTTGGCCGCGGCGCCGCCGAAGGCCTCCATCAGGCCGTCGCGCGTGGCGGCGTCGAATCCGCCGCCGGGCTCGAACAGGTTGACCAGCGCGAGGCCCAGCACGGCAGAGAAAACGCTGGTGCCCACGAAGAAGATCAGCGTGCGCACGCCGATGCGCCCGACGTGACGCAGGTCGCCCAGGCCCGCGACGCCGACGGCCAGCGAGGCGAACACCAGCGGGATGACGACCAGGAACAGCATCCGCAGGAACACCTGGCCGACGGGATGCGCGACTCCGTCGGCGAGGATCTCGACCGTGCGGTGGGCGCGCTCGCCCTGCGCGCCGAGCCAGTTCGCGGCGATGCCGGCGATGGCGCCGCCGACGAGGCCGAACATGATCTTGCGATGGAGGGGAACGCCGTTGCCTTCGTCGGTCATGCGTGCGCGCCGGTCGGCGTGGCCGGGATGCTACGGTAGCCACCCGAGCGCAGTCCACCGGCGCAACGGCTCCCCCGCATGACCCTGACGGGCCTATCCCTCGCGTTCCTCGTACTCCTCGCGCTCGGCTACCGCTGGTACGGGCGCTTCGTGGCCGCGCGGGTGGGGCTCGACGACCAGCGCACCACGCCCGCTCACCAGAAGCGCGACGGCGTGGACTACGAGCCCACGCCGCCCTTCTACCTGTTCGGCCAGCACTTCTCGGCCATCGCCGCCGCCGGTCCGATCGCGGGTCCGATCCTGGCGTGCCAGAGCTTCGGCTGGCTGCCGTGCCTCCTGTGGATCGGCTTCGGCGTCGTGTTCATCGGAGCCGTGCACGATTTCGCGACCTTGATCGGCAGCATCCGGCACGGCGGCTGCTCGATCGCCGAGATCGCGCGCGAACGCCTGGGCTCGCCCGCCGGCCGCGCGATGATGGCGTTCATCTGGCTGGCGCTGATCTACGTGATCGTCGCGTTCGCCGACATCACCGCCGGCAGCTTCGCGCGCGGCACGGAGGAGCTCGAGACCAGCGGCGCGACCTTCCACCCGGGCGGAGCGGTGGCCGCGGCCAGCGTGCTCTACCTCTTGTTGTCGGTGGTCCTGGGCGTCGTCCAGCGCTACCTGAAGCCGCCGCTGTGGCTCGTGACGGCGATCTTCGTGCCCGCGACGTTCGCGCTGGCGTGGCTCGGCACGCACATCTCCGACTGGCTGGTCCTCGACCACGTCACGTGGGGGCTCTTGATCCTGGCCTACTGCGTCGTCGCGTCGGTGCTGCCGGTGTGGTCGCTGTTGCAGCCGCGCGGGTACCTGGGCGGCTTCGTGCTGTACACCGCGCTGACGCTGGGCGTGCTGGGCATCCTGTTCGGCGGCTACGAGATCCACCAGCCGGCGTTCAAGACCTGGGACACCGGCAAGGCCGGCGGCGCGCTGTTCCCGTTCCTGTTCGTGACGATCGCCTGCGGAGCGTGCTCGGGCTTCCACGGCCTGGTGTGCTCGGGCACGACCAGCAAGCAACTCGACCGCGAGTCGCACGCGCGACCCGTCGGCTACGGCGCGATGCTGGCCGAGGCCTTCGTGGCGCTGATCGCGCTCGTGACCGTCGTGATCTTCACGCAGGACCAACTGCTCGACGCCACGGGCAAGCCGCTCAAGCCCGGATCGATCTACGGCAACGGCATCGGCCAGTTCCTGACCTTGTTGGTGGGCAAGGAGAACCTGGCCTTCGCGATCACGTTCGGCGCGATGGCGTTCTCGACCTTCGTGTTCGACACGCTCGACGTGGCGACGCGCCTCGGACGCTACCTGATCCAGGAATTGACCGGCTGGCGCGGCGCCGTCGGTGCGATGGCGGGCACGCTGATCACGATCCTTCCGGCCGCGCTGTTCCTCGCGTACAGCGGGGAAGGCAGCTACCTGCGCTTCTGGGCGCTGTTCGGCGCGAGCAACCAACTGCTGGCGGCGCTGTCCCTGATCTCGATCGCCGTGTGGCTGCGCGGCGAGGGGCGTCGCAGCGCGTTCGTCCTGGTCCCGGCCGCGTTCGTGCTGGCGATCACGGTGTGGGCGCTCGCCGACATCGCGCTCGTGAATCTGCGGGCCAGCGCGGGCTTCGACGTCAAGCTGGCCAACGCGCTGTCGGCGATGGCGCTCCTGGGTCTGGCCGCCTACCTGGTCTGGACGGGCGCTCGGCGCCTGCGCGCCGGACTGCCGGCCGCTGCGCGCGGCTGATCGAGGGCTTCCCGGAGCGCGCGCACCGTCTCAACCGCGCGGCGACGCGAGGCGCTCGCGCACGGCAGCGACCGCCTGCTCGCCGTCCTCGCACACGGCGGTCCAGCGCGCGTCCGAGCCGATGCCGGCCTTGCGCAGCATCGCAAGCGGCTCGGGCTGGACGCCGGCGATCGCCACGAAGACGTGCATCGCGTGCAGCTTCTGGATCGCCGACTCCAAGGCCACGAGGCCCGTGATGTCCATGACCGGGACGTCGTCCATCTGCAGGATGACGGCGCGCGTCCTGCCCGTGATGCGGCCGAGCGCGCTGGCGGCCTTTTCGGCGGCGCCGAAGAACAGCGGCCCGGCGATCGTGTAGACGACGACGCCCTCCAGCGCTGGGGCCGTGAGGTGCGCGTGACGTGCCTCGGCGGGCTTCGCCTCGAACAGCTCAGACATGCGCTGCATGAACAACAGCGCCGCCAGCACGATGCCGACGCTGACCGCGACGACCATGTCGAACACCACGGTCAAGCCGAAGCACGACAAGAGCACCAGGACGTCGCTGCGCGGCGCGACGCGCAGGATGTGCACGAAGTGGCGGAGCTCGCTCATGTTCCAGGCCACGAGCAGGAGGAGCGCGGCCAGCGCGGCCATCGGCAGGTGGCCGAGCAGCGGCGCCAGCGCCACGACCGCCGCCAGCATGAACAGCGCGTGCATCAACGCTGCGATCGGCGTGCGCGCTCCGGCCCGGACGCCGGTCGCCGTGCGCGCCAGCGCGCCCGTCGCCGCGAAGCCGCCGAAGAAGGGCGCGACGATGTTGCCCAGGCCCTGCGCCGCGAGCTCGACGTCCGAGTCGTGCCGCGTGCCCGCCATGCCGTCGGCGACGACCGCGCACAGAAGCGACTCGATCGCACCGAGGGCCGCGATCGCGAACGCCGGCCCGATCAACGCGCGCAGCGTCGAGAGCGACAGGCCCAGCGGCTCGCCGTTCGCGCCCGGGAAGTTCCACGGCCAGTCGAATTGCGGCGGCAGCCGCGGGATGCCGCCGACGAAGCGGCTGGCGATGGTGTCCACCTGGAAGCCCGCCACCGATCCCGACAGGAAGTGCGCCAGCACGGCCGCGGCGGTGATCGCCACGAGCGGCGCCGGCACCCTGCGCGTGATGCGCGGCCACGCGATCAGGACGCCGAGCGTGAACGCGCCGATCACCGCCTCGGGCCAGCGCCACGTGCCGGCCGCCTGCGCCAGCGCGCTCATCTTCTCGGGGAAGTGCCCGGGCATCGCCGTCACCCGCAGCCCGAAGAAGTCCTGGACCTGCAAGCCCGCGATCACGACCGCGATCCCGGCGGTGAAGCCTGTCGTCACCGGGTGAGGGATGAACTGGATGAATCGGCCCAGGCGCAGCAGGCCGAAGCACAGCAGGATCAGGCCGGCCATCAGCGACGCCGTCATCAGCCCGCCGACACCGTGCGTGTGGACGACCGGCGCGAGCAGCACCACGAACGCCGCCGTCGGGCCCGACACGCTGATGCACGATCCGCCCGCCAGCGCGATCACCGCGCCGGCGACGATCGAAGTGTAGATCCCGTACTGCGGCGGCACGCCCGAGGCGATCGCCAGCGCCATCGCCAGCGGCAGCGCGACGATGCCGACGACGAGCCCCGCGAGGACGTCGCGCACGAGGTCGCGCCGCCCGTAGCCGTCCCTCAGCGCTCCGCGCAGCGCGCAACCCAGGTTGCGCACCACGCCGGAGAGGCGCGGGCGGACGTCCTGGTGGCGCATCTACTGCAAGACGTCGCGCAACCAGGCCTCGCCTTCGCGCTGCACCTTGAGCGGGAAGAACGCCAGCTTCCAGCCCAGTTCGACCGTGCCGGTCACGTCGGTCTCGCCGACGGCCAGCGTCCCCTCGAACCCGTCGCCCGCGACCTCCGCGCCCGCTTCGGTCCACTCGAGCGTGCGCACGACCGAGCCCGCGCGCTCGCGCAGCTTCTCGGCCGCCGCCTGGATGCGGCGCAGCGCCTCCGCGCGGCCCAGCGCGTGCTCGACCCGCAACGTGACCTGTCCCATGCTGCCCAGGCTAGCGCGCGTGCCGGCCGCCGCCGAGCCCGGGACGCGCTACGATCGCGCCCATGGCGTGGCGCTTCGTGCCGCTGCTCGTCCTGGTCGTCGCCGGGGCGGTCGTGCGCTGGCGCGTCGCCCGGCAGCGGCGCCGGTACGGCGGCCGCGCGGTTCGCCTGCGCGGCGCGGCCGAACGCTGGAAGGCCGCCGGCGGGCTCGCGCTCCTGTCCGTCCCGACGTTCGCGGCGCTCCAGGCCGCCGCCGGCGCTGCGACGCCGGCCGGGCAGCCGTGGATGCGCGCGGCCGGCGCGGCGCTGGGCGGCGCCGGGATCCTGCTGATGATCGTCGCGCAACTGCAGTTGGGAGCATCGTGGCGCATCGGCATCGACCCGGACACGCGGCCGGGCCTCGTCACGCACGGCTTGTTCGCGTTCGTGCGGAACCCGATCTTCCTCGGGATGTTCCTGATCCTGGCCGGCTTGGCGCTCCTGCTCGACCGGACCTGGGTGTGGGCGGCGTGCGCCGGCCTCGTCCTGGGCATCCGATTGCAGGTCGCCGCCGAGGAAGCATGGTTGCGCGAGGCTTACGGGACGGTGTGGCGCGCCTACGCGTCGCGGGTCGGGCGGTTCACCCCCTGGACGGGCCGGTTGCGCCCCTCGTGAGCAGGACGCCGCGTGCTGCGCTTGCCCAATTCCCGGGGCGCGGATACGGTCGCGCACGCCCGCCGGGGCGCCGCTCCCCGGCGCGAGCAGTGGAGATGCACACGACCGCGCAACGACGAGCTGCACGACTGGCGAGCTGGCTCGTGACGCCCGTGCTGGCCGGCTGGCTGGCGAGCGGCTCGTGCTACGTCGCGGGCTGCTACGAGGACTGCGATCCGTGCCTGCAGCAGTGCCGCTGCACGAGCCAGTGCACGCACGGGCTGGCCGGGCCCGACGGGCTGCGCATCGTCGCGTTCGAGAGCCGTGTCGAGGCCGACGGCGAAGGGCGTTCGCGCCGCGTCCTGCGCAACGTGCTGGGGCCGGCGCTGGATCTTGCCGCCGGTCCGGGGCCGCACGGCGCCGAGGACCTGGCGCGGTTCGCGCGCGGGATCCTGGCCGCCAACCCCGAGTTCTTCCCGACGCGTCCGGACGCCCGCTGGGTGCTCGACGCCGTCGAACTCTTCGAAACAGCGGGAGTCGTCTCTTTCCACCACGATTCCGCACCGTCAGCGTCGGACGGCTTCCGCTCCCGTCACACGAACAGCGTCAGCCTGCTGTTCGACCGCCGCGGGCGCCTGGTCGAGGTGGACCAGGCGTTCGCGCGCGGCACCGGCTGAACCCAAACGCGGCCCGACGGCCGCAGGATGCATCGATGCGCAGTCTGATCCTCGTCGCGGCCCTCGGTACGGTCCTGTCCGCGGACGGGAAGCTCGCGACCCAGTACAAGGCAGGGACCGCCGTGCGCGTGTCGGTCGAATCGACCGCGCGCTTCGAGACCACGGCCTCGGAAATCGAGCGCGACGGCGAGACGCAGTCGGGCAACGTGGGCGCGAAGTCGGAGACCCATCGCGAGGAAGTCCACGTCGACACGGTCGTGGCCGTGGAGGACGGCAAGCCGACCAAGGTGCGGCGCCACTTCACGGAGCTGGGCGGGACGTCGCTGACCGAGTTCGGCGACAACTCGCGCGAGCGCGAGCTGGAGAGCACGTTCTCGGGCATCACGCTGGAGCTGAGCGCCGACGCCGAGGGCCACGTGGACGCCAAGGTGGTCGAGGGCCGCGACCCCGAGGGCGAGGGCGCGCTGGAGGGCCACCGTCTGGAGCTGTTCCTGGACGGCCTGCTGCCCTCCGCCGACGTCAAGGAAGGCGCGAGCTGGGACCTGGAGTCGGCGGCGATCGTGCGCGCGCTGCGCATGGACATGCAGGCCAAGCTCTTCGCGCCGCCGGCGCGCGAGGAAGGCGGCGGCGAGGGCGGCCGCGGTCGCGGGCGTCGCGGCGGCGGCCGCGGCGGAAGCGACAGCATGCTGGCGACGTCCGACTGGAAGGGCACGGCCAAGCTGGTGTCGCTGGACGAGGAGAAGAACGGCGTCGCCTGCGCGGTGATCGAGCTGCAGTTCGAGACCTCCGGAGACCGCGAGATGGAGGCCTTCGGCGGCCGCGGCGGCCGCATGTTCGCTCCGCCGGCGTTCGCCAACACCATGAGCTGGACCGCGAAGCTGGAGGGCAAGCTGTGGATCGACAAGCAGGCCCAGCGTCCGGTCGCGCTCGAGGTCGAGGGCTCGGTGAAGACCGAGACCAACATGGAGATGGAGCGCCAGGGCTCGACGATGCGCATGTACACGGCGTCCTCCGGCAAGGTCGAGTACGCGGTGACGGTCGAGGAAGCGCCCGTCGAGGAACCCAAGAAGTAGGGGAGCGGGATCCCCCTACTTCCAGGGCGGGGGGATCAGTCGGCGTTTCTCGTCGTGCGAGCGCACGATCCCGTCGCGGCCGGGGTCGGGCGTCCCGAAGTCGCGGTCCCAGCGCTGGCAGGTCACCTGCAGGTGGCGCTGGTCGAGCGCCTCGCAGTAGTTGGTGTAGATGCAGCGGCGGACCTCGCCGCCGCGGCCCTGCTCCATCTTGAGCCACCAGTCGGGATCCGCCAGCGACTGGCGTGCCGCGCCGACGAGGTCGCAGTCGCCGTCGCGCAGCGCGCGCTCGGCCAGCTCGAACGAGTTCATCCCGCCGGCGCCGACCACCGGCGCCGTCGCGCCGGCCGCGCGCACCGCGGCGCGGATCGCGCGTGACAGCGGCAGGTTCCGTCCGAACGGTCCGCCCTCGACCTTGACCGTGGGCATGCACTCGTGGCCGCTGGGTCCGGTGTAGGGGTACACCGCCTCGCCGATGCGCGGCTGCCTGGCGTCCTCGAACTTGCCGCCCTTGCTGACCGACACGAAGTCGATGCCGGCGCGCGCCAGCTCGGCGGCGTGGAACGCGGCGTCGTCGACGCGGCTGCCGCCGTCGATCACCTCGTCGCCCAGGATCCGGCAGCCGACGGTCCAGTCCGCGCCGACGCGCGCGCGCGCGGCGCTCAGCACCTCCAGCGCGAGCCTCGCGCGACCCGCGCGGTCGCCGCCGTAGCCGTCCGCGCGATCGTTGGTGCGCGAGAGGAAGCCGGCCATCGTGTAGGCGTGCGCGAAGTGCAACTCGACGCCGTCGAAGCCCGCCTCGCGCGCGCGCCCGGCCGCGTCGGCGAAGAGACCCGGCAGGATGCGCGGCAGGTCGCGCACGTGCGGCAGATGCACGTCCGTCACGCTCTCGCGGTAGCCGTACTCCAGGTCGCGCGCCTCGCGCGGATCCAGCAGCGCGAGCAGGTCGTCGTGGGGGATCTCCAGAAGCGCCGCGCGCACGGCTTCGTCGTCGCCGCGCGCCGCGCCTTCCCGGCCGGCGATCGCGGCGAGCCGCTCGCGGTGCCGGTCGGAGATGCGCAGGTAGCGGCGCACGAAGGTCGCCTTCTCGGGCCGGCGCTTCACCGCCAGGAAATCGAGCACCTGGATGAGCAGCCGCGTGCGGCCCTGCGAGCGCCGGCGCACGACCTCGACCAGTTGCCGCAGCCCCGGCACGAACCGGTCGTGTCCGATGCGCAGCAGGGGGCCGCTGGGGATGTCGCGGATCCCGGTGGCCTCGACGACCAGGACGCCCGGCTGCCCGTCCGCGAAGCGCCCGTACCAGTCCAGGACGTCGTCGGTGACGAAGCCTTCTTCCTGCGCGCGCCACGGCACCATCGCGGGCACCCACGTGCGCGTGCGCGACGTGAACGCGCCGACGCGGACGGGCGAGAACAAGACGCTTTCGAGCGCCTCGCCGCGCGTCGGCCAGCGCGTCTCGGGGATGCGCTCGAGGCGCGGATCGACCGGCTGCGCGCTCATCCGCGCGGCTCCGCGGCCGGGACGAGGCGCATGTCGTCGCGCAAGAGCAGCGCCCGGACCTCCGTCGGCCCCAGCATCGCGCGCGCCGCCGCGCGCAGCGCGGAGGGCTCGTCCGGATCGATGCCGGCCGCGCGCCAGATCCAGCCCGCGGGGATGCGCGCATGCCCCAGCGTCGCCGCCTGCACGCACAACTGGCGCAGCCAGTCGACGCCGATCCGCTCGACGAGCACGCAGGCGAGGCCGTCGAGCGCGGCGCGCGCGCGCGGGTCCTCCGCACGCACCAGGGCCTCGGGGGACGTGTCGAGCGCAGCCGTCAGCGGGGGCAGCCCGCGCAGCGGCCCGTCGGAACGCAGCGTGTAGCGCGCCTCCGAGTCCAGCAGCCGCCGGCCGCCGGCGACGACCTCGATGCGCGGTCCCTCGAACGCGATCGCGCCGTCGATCCAGAGCGCGAGCATCAACGCCAGGCCGCCGCGCTCCTCCGGCGCCGCCTCGGGCACGGCCGCGTGACTGAGCAGGATGGCGAGACCCTCCTCGAGGACCGGCGGCAGCGTGCTCCACTCCGCGCCCAGCCAGTAGTGGACCAGCTCGTGCGCCAGGATCGCGCGCGCGGCCGCGTCGCGGCCCCGGGCGGGAAGCTCGATCCAGCGCGCGGCGTGCGTCGCGATCGTCGCGCCGCCCAGGTGCGCGTGCCGCTGCTTGCGCAGCAGCCGGATGTCGAGCGCCGCCTGCGTGCCCGCGGGCAGGAGTTCCGCGATCCGCGGCGCGATGTCCTCGACCAGCACCGCGACCTCCACCGCGTCGGCGCGGCGCGCGGCGTGCACGCGGCCCCACTCCGTGTCGACGGCGTGGGCCAGTTCGGGGGGGCGCCCCGCCGCGCACGCCGTGCACAGGAGGCCGAGAAGGGTCGTCCGCAGCAGCACGCTCGAAACCAGCCGGCGCGGCATGGTACTCGTTTGGCCGCATGAGCGGATCAGGCGGTCGGCGGCTCGCGTTGGTCACGGGCGCGGGGCAGGGCATCGGCGCGGCGATCGCCCGGGGTCTGGCTGGAGCGGGCGCGGCCGTGATCGTCGCCGCGCGCAGCCAGGAGGCGTGCACGCGCGTCGCCGACGAGATCCGCGGCGCGGGCGGCGTGGCCTGGGGCGTGTACATCGACGTCACCGAGCCGGAGACCTACGACGACGCCATGGCCGAGCTCGCCGAGGAGCTCGCGCCCTGGCCCCGGGTGGACTGGCTGATCAACAACGCCGGCATCGCGCAGACGGCGCCGTTCCTGAAGCACGGCCGCGACCTGGGCGTCGACCAGTACGAGCGCCACATGCGCGTGAACTTCCACGGGCCGCGGCGCGCGATCGAGCGCTTCGCGCCGAACATGATCGAGGCCGGATACGGCCGCATCGTGAACCTGGCCAGCTCGGCCGGGCTGCACGGCTACCGCTACTCGGCGGCCTACGTCGCCAGCAAGCACGCGCTCGTCGGGTACACGCGTTGCGCCGCGCGCGAGCTGGAGAAGAAGGGCGTGACGATGAACGCGGTGTGCCCGCACTACGTCGACACGCCGATGACCGACGAGACCGTGGCGCGCATCATCAAGAAGACCGGCCGGAGCGAAGAGGAGACGCGCGCGTTCCTGGCCGCGCAGAACCCCGGCGGCAGCCTGATCGCGCCCGACGAGGTCGCGCGCGTCGTCATCGATCTCGTGCAGGGTTCGCGCAACGCGGCGGTCGCCGAGCTGGTCGGCGGGCGCGGCATCCTGCCGGACGCCGAGACCGTCGTCTGGAGGGAGTGATGCGCCTCGCCGCCATCCAGCCCGAGGGGTGGAAGCCGCCGCGCGGCTACGTCAACGCCGTCGCCGTCGACGGCGCGTCGCGCCTCGTGTTCGTGGCCGGCCAGATCGCCTGGGATGCCGACCAGCGTCTCGTCGGGGCCGGAGACATGGGCGCGCAGTTCGGCCGCGCGCTCGAGAACGTCGTCGCCTGCGTGCGCGCGGCCGGCGGCGAGCCGGAGCACGTGGTGCGCATGACCGTGTACGTCACGGACAAGCGCCAGTACCTCGCGGCCGTGAAGGCCATCGGCGAGCGCTGGCGCGCGCTGTTCGGCCGGCATTATCCGGCCATGTCGCTCGTGGAGGTCGCGGATCTGCTCGAGGACGGCGCCCTGGTGGAGATCGAGGCGACCGCGGCGCTGCCGTGAGCGCGCCGTCCGGCTAACATTCCGCCCTGATGAGCACTCCCCAGCATTTCCGCTACTCCGAGGAGGGCGGCGTGGCCGTCCTGCGCCTCGACCGGCCCGAGCGGCTCAACGCGCTGACCTTCGACTCCTACCGCGAGCTGGCCGACACGCTGCGCGACCTGCGCCGGCGCGACGCGGTGCGCGCCGTGCTGATCACCGGCACGGGGCGCGCGTTCTGCTCGGGCGGCGACCAGCGCGACATCATCGCGCGCCTCCTGGAGGCGCCGCCCGACGAGGTCAACGCGTTCACGCGCATGACCTGCGAGCTGATCGCCAACATCCGCCGGTTGGAGAAGCCGGTCGTCGCCGGGGTCAACGGACTGACCTGCGGCGCGGGCGCGGTGATCGCGGCCGCGTGCGATCTGCGCATCGCGGCCGAGAGCGCCAAGATCGCGTTCCTGTTCACCAAGGTCGGCCTCTCGGGCGCCGACATGGGCGCGGCGTGGCTCCTGCCGCGCATCGTGGGGCTGGGCCACGCGACCGAGCTCTTGATGACGGGCGAGTGGATCGACGCGCGGCGCGCGGCCGGGATCGGGCTCTACAACCGCGTCGTGCCCGACGCTGAGCTCCCCGCCGCGGCGCTGGAGGCCGCGCGCAAGCTGGCCGCAGGGCCGAGCCTGGGCCTGATGGTCACCAAGCGCATGCTGAACGCCGAGGCCTCGATGACGCTCGAGGAGGCCATGGGCGCCGAAGGCTGGGTGCAGGCCGAGTGCATGGCGCACCCCGACTACCTGGAGGCGCACCACGCGTTCGTCGAGAAGCGCGCGGCGGATTTCACACAGTTCACGCCGGGCAGCCGGATCGAGCGATGACCGCGCCCGAGAAGGTCCTGGCGGAGCTCGCGGCCAAGGCCCGGGAGGTCGGCGAGCGGCTGGCGCGCGAGATCGAGGGCGCGAAGGTCGACTGGGCCGCGCAGGAGTGCATCGAGGCGCTGGGCGCAGCCGGCCTGACCGCGTGGACGGTGCCCGCGCGCGACGGCGGCGCCAAGGCCAAGGGACTGTGCGAGGCCGAGACCGTCAGCGTGCGCGCGCTGTGCGCCGTCCGCGACGAGCTGGCCTGGCACCACCCGCTGCTCGACGTGATGTTCGTCATGCAGGGGCTGGGGTCGTTCCCGGTCGCGCTGGGCGGCAAGCCCGAGCTGCGCGAGCTGATCCTGCCGCGCGTCGCCAGGAGCCGGAACCATTTCGTGGCCGCCTTCGCGCTGACTGAGACCGGTGCGGGCTCGAGCCTGGACGACGTCGCGACGCAGGCCGTGCGCACCAAGGAGGGCTGGAAGCTGGACGGCGAGAAGACGTTCATCTCCAACGCGGGGATCGCCAGCTTCTACAGCGTGCTGGCGCGCACGTCCGGCGAGCCCGGTTCGAAGGGCGGGTTGTCGATGTTCTTCGTGTCGGCCGCCGAGCCGGGCGTCTCCGTCGAGCGCTTCGAGGTCCTGGGCGAGCATCCGATCGGCACCGTGAAGTTCCAGGGCGTCCAGATCGGCAAGGAGCACCTGCTCGGCGCCGAGGGCGGCGGGCAGGAGATCGCGCTGGCCACGCTGGCGCGTTTCCGCACCTCCGTCGCCGCCGCGGCGAACGGCTTCTCGCGGCGCGCGATCGACGAGACCACGCGGCACCTCAAGGCGCGCAAGCAGTTCGGCCGCGCGCTGGCCAGCTTCCAGGCGCTGCGCTTCGACGTCGCCGAGATGGACGTGCGCCTGCGCGCGGCCCAGCTCCTGACCGCCGAGGCGGCGCGCCTGGTCGACGCGGACGAGCCGGCGGCTGCGGCCGTGGCGCGCGCCAAGCTTTACGCCACGGAGTCGGCCGGGTGGATCTGCGACCGGGCCGTGCAGGCCCACGGCGGCCTGGGCGTGCGCCGCGGCACGGTGGTCGAGCGGCTGTACCGCGACGTGCGCGCGCTGCGGATCTACGAGGGCACCAGCGAGGTCCAGAAGCTGGTGCTCGCGCGCGAGATCCTCGGTTAGGCTCTGGGCGCATGGCGAAGTTCCAGCGGCACGTGTTCATCTGCGTCAACGAACGCCAGAAGGACGATCCGCGCGGCGACTGCGGCTCCAAGGGCGGTCACGATCTGGCGAGCGCGTTCAAGAAGAAGCTGCACGAGCACGGCCTGAAGCGCATCGTGCGGCCCAACAAGGCGTTGTGCCTCGACCAGTGCGAGCGCGGGTGCACCGTGGTCGTGTACCCCGAGGCCGTGTGGTACGGAGGCGTCCGGCCGGAGGACGTCGACGAGATCATCCAGTCGCACCTGCTCGGCGGACGTCCGGTCGAGCGCCTCGTGATCCCCGATGACCAGTTGACCGGAAAGGCCCCCGGAGCATGAGCGCCAGCCCCCGCACCGCCGCTCTCGACGAGGAGTCCAAGGCGCTCCTGCGCCGGATCCTGGAGCGCACCGCCTACCGGCAGATCATGGTCGCGAACATCCGCGGCCACGGGCTGAAGTACCTGCCCGAGGTCGAGGAGAAGGCGCTCATCGTCCGCGACCTCGACGCCGGTCTCGACGTGTTGCGCGCCATCGAGCGCCTCTACGCCGAGCTCGACGGCAAGAGCCTGATCCAGGCCGTGCGCGATTCGCTGGAGAAGATCCCGTACCCGTACTCGCGCCTGGAGCTGGCCGTGTGCCTGGGCCTGGTCGGCCGCGCCGAGGTGCTCGTCGCGTCGAGCTACCTGGAGAGCCGCAGCGCGGGCATGGCGGCGATCGCCCAGCGGCTGCACACGCTCGAGCGCCCCGGCACGCGCATGCTGGAGGGTCTGTTGCGCGAGTTCTGCGCCGAGCACGGCAACCGGCCGACGGCGCAGCAGTTCGTCAATCGCTGGATGGCCATCGCGCTGGTGGCGTTCGGCCGCCCGCGCACCGCGGGCGACCAGCGCGCGGTGGCGCTCGGCCTGCGCACGGCGCGCGTCGAGGAACTCGTGCAGCGCTTCCTCGACGGCGCGCGGGAGTGGTGCATGGGCGCGCAGCTCGCGGCTCCCGATCCGGAGTCGCTGGGACTGGAGATCCAACCCACGGGAGCGAAACATGGCGTCCGCGCCTGACCGCCGGCCCGCGCACGATCCGGAGCGCTGGCGCACCCAGTTCCCGATCCTCGACGGGACGACGTACCTCGTGAACCACAGCCTGGGCGCGATGCCCGCCCGGGCGCGCGACAAGATGGAGGAGTTCCTCAACCAGTGGGCCACGCGCGGCGTGCGCGCCTGGGGCGAGGGCTGGTGGGACATGCCCGTCGCCGCCGGAAACGTGCTCGGCAGGCTGATGAACGCGCCGGCCGATTCGGTGGTGATGCACCAGAACGTCTCCGTCGTGCAGTCGCTCGTGGCGAGTTGCCTCGACTTCTCGGGCCGGCGCAACAAGGTCGTGTACACCGACCAGAACTTCCCGACGGTGATGTACGTGTGGGAGGGACTGCGCAAGCACGGCGCGCGCATCCACACCGTGCCGACCGACGGCATCCACGTCGACACCGCACGCCTGCTCGAGGCGATCGACGAGGAGACGCTGATCGTCCCGATCAGCCACGTCACCTACAAGAGCCACTTCCTGCAGGACGCGGCCGCGATCTGCGCGCGCGCGAAAGAGGTCGGGGCGCTGGTGCTGCTGGACGCCTACCAGTCGCTCGGCACGGTGCCGCTCGACGTGCAGGCGCTGGGCGTCGACATGGTGTGCGGCGGATCCGTGAAGTGGCTGTGCGGCGGTCCGGGAGCCGGCTACCTGTACGTGCGGCCCGACCTGCAGGAGAAGCTGGAACCGCGCATCACCGGCTGGGCCGCGCACGCCGCGCCGTTCGCGTTCGAGACGGGCGCGCAGCGCTATGCCAAGGGGATCCGTCGCATGCTGCACGGCTCGCCGGCGGTCGCGAGCTTCTGGTGCGCGACGGCGGGCTACGAAGTGCTGCTGGAGTGCGGCGTCGAGAACGTGCGGCGCTGGTCGGTGCACCTGACGCAGCGCCTGCGCGCGCAACTCCTGGGAGCGGGGTTCCGCATCCACAGCCCCGAGGATCCGGCGCGCCGCGGAGGCACGCTCACGATCGGCCTCGCGGAAGGCGAGAACGGGCCGGCCTTCGTGAAGGCCCTCGACAAGAACGGAATCCTGGTCGACCACCGCCCCGGCGCGGGCATCCGCGTCAGTCCGCACCTCTACACGCTGGAGGACGAGATCGACGAGTTCGTCGAGGCGCTGGTGGATCTGCGCCAGAAGGGCGCCTGGCGCGAGCACCTGGCGGCGAAGACGGCGTACTGACCGGCGCGGTCGCCGGACCGCGGCCGGCGTGGTTCGACAGCCCGGGACGGCGCCGGTAGCCTGTGGCGCAACCATGCAAGCCAAGACGCTCTCCCTGTTCGATCTCATCCCCGGCAAGATCGTCGCCGAGCGCTACAGGATCGAGCGCGCAAACCGGCGGGACGGGATGTCCACGACCTTCGTGGTCACCGACCTCGCCGAGAAGCAGGAGCGCGAACTGCAGGTCTTCCCTGCCTCGCTGTTCGAGGGGCGCGAGCAGAGCTCGGAATTCGCCGGCGTGATGCGGACCTGGACGCGCGTGGATGCGCCGGCCGTGCTGCGTGCGCACGACACGCACGAACTGGAAGACGGCACGATCCTGTTCGTCACCGACCTGCCGCCGGCGCGCTCCTTGCGCGAGGCCTTGAAGGAGAAAGGGGCCTTCCCCGCGGCCGAAGTCGCGCGGCTGGGCCTCGAGCTGCTCGACGGCCTGACGGCGATCCACGCCCAGAAGCTGGTGCACGGCGACATCAAGCCCATGAACATCCGCCTGCGCGAGGGCCCGGGCGGCCACGTCGCCTTGATCGACGGCGGCATCACCGCCGCGCTGTGGACGGCGAAGCACCTGGGGGACAAGACCGCGCTGATCGGCACGCCGTTCTACGCGCCCGTCGAGCAGTTCGGCGGCGACTCGCCCGACGTGCAGTCCGACCTCTACAACCTGGCCACGGTGCTGTACGAGGCCGCGACGGGCGTGCTGCCCTGGAAGGGCCGCTCGTTCCTCGAGGTGTTCCAGGAGAAGCTCAACAAGCAGCCTCCGGCGATGCGCGCGCGGGCGCCCAAGGCCGCGGTCCCCGAGAAGCTCGAGAAGGCCATCGCCGGGGGCCTGATGGCCGACCGCAACGAACGCTACCGCACGGCAGCAGATTTTCGCGCGAGCCTGACGAAGTAGGCCGCGCGAGATCGGGTCGTACCTGCCGAGGACGACGGATTCCGTAACGGCCACCGGAGCGGCGGTAGAAGGGTGCGCGCCGCGCCCTCCGCCACCATGACCCAGAAGCGCCTCCTCGTCGGCCTCGCGCTCTTCGCACTGGTCGTCGTCCTCGTGCTGTGGGCGTGGGCGCTCGGCGAGCGAGGCGGTGGACTCGGGAACGCCTCCAGCGCGGCGGGATCGAGCGCGCGGCCCGACGGCGCGCTCGACGGGATCCAGGCCGGGGGCGGCGACGCGATCGAGCCGGCGCGTTCTGCGGCGGAGCGCGCAGCGGCCGCGGGCGACGTGCAAGACCCGCGCCGGATCCGCGACGCTTCGCCCGGGCGCTTTGAAGTCCTCGTGGTCGACGCCGCGACGCAGGAACCGGTCGCGGACGCCGACGTCCGCTGGCTCGAAGTGCCGTGGTTCACGTGGTGGGGCGATCCCGGGATTTCCAAGGAGATCGGCACCGACCTCGAGGCGGGGATGGAGAAGCGCGGCGAGCACACGCTCACGGACGAACTCGGGCTCGCGCTGGTCTCCGATCCGAAGAAGCTCCTGCTGGTGACGGCGCGCAAGGGGAGTTCGTTCGGCCAGGACATCATCGTCGCGCCCGAAGTGGACGAACCGCTGACGTTGGCGATGCGAGTCCAGCACGACCTCACGGTGCGCGTGGTGGACGAGGCCGGCCGCCCGGCGCCCGGCATCACGGTCGGGATCGGGCCCGCGG
This sequence comes from uncultured Planctomycetaceae bacterium, assembly GCA_964552795.1. Lineage (GTDB taxonomy): Bacteria > Planctomycetota > UBA1135 > UBA1135 > JAEUHZ01. Next base: position 106,678 of record CAZKIO010000005.1, on the reverse strand, counting down.
GCGAGTCCTGGAGCGATTGGAGCCGCCCGACGGATGAACATGGTCTGCTCGTCGTGCGCAACGTCGAATGGCTGCTGGGGACCGTCGGCCTGAACCTGGAAAGCGCGTTCAGCGTGCGGCTCGAGATCGGCGTCGATCCACAGGTCGAACGCTGGATCGATCCGCGGCGCATGCCGTCGGAAGTGGTCGAGCTGTCGATGCCCGCGACGGGCCGGATGCACGTGCGCGTCGTCGATGCTCGCGGTCAGGTGGTACCGGTCCAGGGCCGCGTCCTCCTCAGCGTCGAACGGCGGCCGGTGCAGGGCGAGCTGATCGCCGCGGCGGATCAGGTGGACACGGTCACGCCCCTCGTCGATGGGGAAGCGACGATTGCCGGCGTGGGCATCGGCGGCCGGTTCGACGTGACCGTCTCGCCGGCCGGCGGAGGCACCTTCGGCGAGAACTTCGAGGGTCCGCGGCGCGCGGGCGAACTGGTCGAAGTGGCGATCCCCGTTCCCGATTCATTCCTGATGCTCGTGGGGCGCGCCGTCGATGCGACGGCCCAGCCGATCGCGTCCGCGAGCCTGACCTTGAGGACCGTGCGCGAATACCTGAACGAGGATCGCGTGCTGCAGATGTCCCCTCTGGAGGTGCGCACCGATCCGGAAGGGCGCTTCGCCGCTTCGCTGAGGCTGCCACCGCCCGACCCGAGCGCGCACCGGGCCTGGCGCCTGCGCGCCGAGTTGTGCTGGCACATGGAGAACTTGCCGCGCCTGGCGGCGGAACTGCGCGTGCCGACCAGCGGCGGCATCGTCGAAGCGGGGGATGTGGTGCTGCAGGCCAGCGAGCCGTTGCTGGCCGGCCGCGTCGTCGACGAGAGCGGAAGGCCGGTGCCGGGTGGCCGCGTGCGCGTCACGCGCAGCAGCGGGAACCGGCGCTTCAGCGTGATGATCGAGGGCGGGGCCACCGATGCGGACGGGCGGTTCGCGGTCTACGGTCCTTGCACCGGCCACGCGCTGAGCCTCGTGCTCGAGCATCCCGACCACAGACAGGACCCGGTGCAGGCGGCGCGGACGTACGCGTGTGGAACGCGCGACGTCGTGGTGACGGCGACGCGCACGGGGCGGGTCGAAGGCCGGTTGCTCGTGGATGCAGCGCGCTTGTCGGCGCCGCCGACGCTCGTGCTCACTCAGGGTCCGTTGTCCCCGGGGCTCTGGAGGCTGTGGCGCGAAGGACCGGGCTGGCGTTTCCGATTCACGGGCGTCCCCGCGGGTCGGTGTGCCATCGCGGTGCTCGACGCATCGAGCACCGCGGCCGTGCCCGTCCTCACGGTGGAAGACGTGCTGGTGGAGGCAGGCGAGGTCACGCGCGATCCGCGCCTCGATCCGATCGATCTGCGCGGCCTGCTCGCGGCGCCGGGCGGCGCGCGCGGCGGCACCCTCGAACTCGCGGTCGTCGACGAGCGGGCCGCGTCCGTGTCGCGCGGCGAGCTGTGGTATCCGCGCGAAGGCAGCCTGGAGCACACGACGTGGACCGAGGGTCGTGCGCTGCTGCCCGCGGACACGATCGGCGAAGTGTTCGCGTGGTCCGTGGGCGCTCGCGTCGGGCGTGTCCAACTCCCGTTGCGCGATCCGCGGCTGGTCCTCCGACCCGCGCACTCCACGCGGATCACGCTGACGCTCCCGGAACCGGCACGCGCGGCGCGCACGGTTTGCGCGCTCGAGTTGCGCGCCCTGGACGGACACGGCCTGCCGGAGGAGATCCCGGATCGGCTGCAGGCGCGGACCCAACGCATCGCGGTCAGCGACGATGGTGTCGCGTGGATCGATCTGCCGTTTGCCGGACGCTGGATCGCGAACCTCGAGCTGCACTGCACCGTGCGCGGCATCGTCCAGTGGGCTTCGATCGAGGATGTCGAAGGGCTCCGGTTCCGCGTGCGCGAGATCGACGGCGAGCAGAGCTTCACGCTCGATCCGGGCCCGGAGGCGTGGGCCGAGTGCCTGGAGGACCTCGACCTCGCCGGCGCGAAGCCGCGTTGATCCGCGCACGCCGACCGCGACGCGCCAAGCTCGCTGGGGGCCGGGTCCGACAGCACGCCATGGCTCGCGGTCGCGTTCGGACGGCGAGGCTCGCCGGACCGGCGCCGCTGCCGTAGCCTGGGGCCGCGCGTACGCGCACCGCCCCCCCATGGATCCGCGAGCCGCCGTCCCTCCGTTTCCCGAGCGCTTCAACCTGTGCGACGACTTCCTCGACCGCAACTTGCGCGAGGGGCGGGCGCGCAAGATCGCGCTCACCTGCGGCGACGCGCGCCGCACCTACGCCGAGATCGCGGAGCGCGCGCGGCGCGTGGCTTGCGCGCTGCGGCGCGCGGGCGTGCGGCCGGAGGAGCGCGTCCTGATCGTGCTGCCCGACGGCCTGGAGTTCGCCGAGGCCTGGTTCGGCGTGCTGCGCGCCGGCGGCGTGTTCGCGATGGTCAACCCGCTGCTCACGCGCGACGCGTACGCGGGCTACCTCGACTACACCAAGGCGCGCGTCGTGATCACGCACACCGACGTGCTGCCGGAGCTCGCGCCGGCGATCCGCGCCTCGCGACTGTGCCGCGAGGCCTTCGTCGTGGGGCCCGACGCCGGCGGCTTCACCGCCTGGGAGGACCTGCTGGAGGCACAGGATCCGGAGGGGACGCTGGCGGAAACGGAGCCGACCGGCCCCGACGACCTGGCGGGGTGGCTCTTCACGTCGGGTTCGACCGGGACGCCCAAGGCCTGCGTGCACTCGCACGCCGACTTCGCGTTCAACGCCCAGACCTACGCGCAGGAGATCGTGAAGTACGGGCCGGAGGACGTGTGCCTCTCGGTGCCCAAGCTGTTCTTCGGCTACGCGACCGGCACGAACCTGATGTTCCCGTTCCGCTTCGGCGGCAGCGCGGTGGTCTTCCCCGAGCGCGCCACGGCGGACGTCGTGTTCGACCACATCGCGCGCTTCCGGCCGACCCTGCTCACCAGCGTGCCGACGATGATCAACGCGATGCTGCGCTCGCCGCGCATGGCGGACGCCGATCTCTCGTCGCTGCGCGTGTGCCTCTCGGCCGGCGAGGCGCTGCCGCCCGCGCTCTACCAGGAGTGGAAGCAGCGCACGGACGTCGAGATCCTGGACGGCATCGGCTCGGCCGAGATGTTCCACATCTACATCTCCAACCGGATCGGCGAGGTCGTGCCCGGCAGCCTGGGCCAGCTCGTTCCGGGCTACGACGCCGAGATCGTCGATCCCGAAGGCCGCCCCGTCGCGGACGGCGAACCCGGGCGCCTGCGCGTGCGCGGCGGATCGACGGCGATCTGCTACTGGGGCGACCGCGCGAAGTCCGTCGCCACCTACCAGGGCGATTGGTGCACGACGGCCGACATTTTCCGCCGCGACGAGCAGGGCCTCTTCTGGTACGAGGGCCGCGACGACGACCTGCTCAAGGTGTCGGGCATCTGGGTCTCGCCGCTGGAGATCGAGAACTGCCTCCTGGAGCACGAGTCCGTGGCCGAGGTGTGCGTGGTCGGCGCACAGGACGAGCAGGCGCTGGTGAAACCGCTGGCCTTCGTGGTGCTGCAGCCGGGCTGGAAGGGGAGCGACGAGACCGCCGCCGCGCTCAAGGCGCACGTCAAGGCGCAGCTTGCGCCCTACAAGTACCCGCGCTGGTTCGAGTGGCGCGACCAGCTCCCGAAGAACGACCGCGGCAAGGTCGCGCGCAAGGAGTTGAAGGCCGAGGTCGAGGCGCGGCGGCGCTGACGCTGCTATCGTGCGCGCGTGAGCGAGCTCTCCAAGTGCACCTGGCCCGAGGCGCGCCGCCTGTTCGGCCCGGACACGGTCGCCGTCCTGCCGGTCGGCACGATCGAGCCGCACGGGCCGCACCTGCCGCTCGACACGGACGTCACCATCGCGGTGTCGATGGCGCGCGCGGCCGCGCAGGACCTCGAGAAGCTCGGGATCGCGACCGCGGTGCTGCCGGCGATACCGTTCGGCGTCACGGAATACACGCGCGGGTTTCCGGGGCGCATCTCGCTGCAGCCGGGGACGCTGTGGCAGATCGTCGACGACGTGATCGTGTCGCTGGCGCACCAGGGCATCCAGCGCGTGCTGGTGGTCAACGGCCACCTCGAGCCCGGGCACGTCGAGGTGCTGCGCGGCGTGCTGCTGGACCACGCGCAGCGCGGGGAGAAGCGCGCGCACGCCGTGCTGGTCGACGTGACGCGCCGGCGCGTGGCCGAGCGCCTGGGAGATGAATTCAAGAGCGGCGACTGCCACGCCGGCCGCTACGAGACCAGCCTCGTGCTCGCCAGCGATCCCGGCTCGATCCGCGAGGAGGAGCGCGCGCGGCTCGAGCCCGTGCGGATCGACCTGATCGCGAAGATGAAGGCCGGCGTGCGCACCTTCCAGGAGGCGGGCGCGGACCGGGCCTACTGCGGCGATCCCGTCGCCGCCAGCGCCGCGGAGGGGCGCGACCTGCTGCAGCGCCTGTCGGACGCGGCGGTCGAGGCGGCCCGCGGGGCCTGGCCGGACCTGTTCGACCGGTCGACGCGGGGCGCGCACTAGCTATCCTGCGCCGGATGTCCGCGTTCACGACCATCATCCAGGTGCGCTTCGGCCACGTCGACCCGGCCGGGATCGCCTACTTCCCGCGCATCTACGACTACGTCCACGACGTGTACGAGGAGGTGTGGGAGCAGCACGTGGGCGTGCGCTACTACAAGCTGCTCCTGGAGGAGCGCATCGGTTTCCCGCTGGTGCACAGCGAGGTGGACTTCAGGCGGCCCCTGCGGTTCGGCGATCGGCCGGTCGTGCGCGTGACCTGCTTCAAGATCGGGCGCAGTTCGCTGGGTTTGCGCTACCGCTTCCTGCTGGACGACGAGTTGTGCGTCGACGCCCGCATGACGACCGTGTGCACCGAGCTGGACACCATGAAGAGCCGGGAGATGCCCGCGGAGTTCCGCGCGCGTTTCGAGGCGATCCTCGAGTCGCCGGCATGAGCGAGGCCCCACCGTGAGAATCCGCGACCTGCACGGCCGAGGCTGGCCGGTGTTCAGCTTCGAGTTCTTCCCGCCCAAGTCCGACGAGGGCGCGCGGGCGCTGCTGAACACCGTGGCCGACCTTCAAGAAGCCTGGAAACCCGACTTCGTGTCGGTCACCTACGGCGCGGGCGGCAGCACGCGCGACCGTACGATCGACGTGGTCACGCGGCTCCAGCGCGAGATGCGGATCAACACGATGGCGCACGTGGCGTGCCTGGGCTCCACGCACGCCGAGATCGACGGCATCCTGGAGACGCTGGTCGAGGCCGGCGTGCAGAACGTGCTGGCCCTGCGCGGCGACGCGCCGCGCGACGGCTCGCCGCCGCCGCCGGTCGCCGACGGGCTGGCGCACGCCACCGATCTGATCGAGTTCCTGGGATCGCGCTGGCCGGTCTCGGTCGGCGCCGCGTGCTACCCGGAGAAGCACGTCGAGTCGCCCAGCACGGAGGAGGACCTGCGCTGGACGAAGCGCAAGGTCGAGCTCGGCGCGCAGTTCCTGATCACGCAGCTCTTCTTCGACAACCGGCACTACTTCGACCACGTCGACCGCGTGCGCGCCGCCGGGATCAAGGTGCCCATCGTGCCGGGGATCATGCCGATCACGAACGTGGCGCAGGTCGAGCGCTTCACGCGCTTGTGCGGCGCGACGATCCCGGCCGAGCTGAAGGCGCGCCTGGACCGCGTGAAGGACGACCCGGCGCTGGTGATGGCGACCGGCATCGAGCACGCCATCCGCCAGTGCCGCAAGCTGCTGGAGGGCGGCGCGCCGGGCATCCACTTCTACACGCTCAACAAGAGCCACGCGACGCGCTCGATCCTGGCCGCGGTCCGCCGCGACTAGCCGTCCGCCGGCGCGAGGCGCGGCCGGCCGACGCGCGTCGAGTGAGCAGCGCGGCCCGAAGCGTCGGGCGACCACAGGCCCACCTCGCCGTCCATGTGCAGGAGCAGCAGCGTGTCGGCGTCCGCCTCGAAGCGGCGCGCGGGTTCGAAGCGCCTGCCCGAGTAGCGCGCCGTGCGGCTCAGCCGCACCTCGTCGATCGCGCCCGGGAACCATGAGTTGGCCGCGCCGCCCTGGCCCACGTCGCCGCCGATCACCAGCGGGAACGCGTTCGTGGTGCGCTTGCCCGCGCCCTTGCGCGACGCGGCCAGGACGCCGTCGACGTACAGCCGCACCTCCTCGCCGTCGAACACTCCGGCCACGTGATGCCACGCGCCGGGCGTGAGCAGCGGCTCGCGCGCCTCCGCCGTCGTGTAGCGGCCGCCGAGGTGCACGCTGAACTCGGGCGCGCCGTCGTTGACGAAGATCCCGTACTCCGAGCTCTCGGTCTTGCACACGAAGCCCTGGCGGCTGCGGAACTCGCGCGCCGAGAGCCAGCCCTCGATCGTGAACGGCCCGTCGGGCAGTTCGATGCGGCGCGCGTCCACCCGCAGCGCGTCGTCGTCGCCGTCGAACTGCATCGCGTGCTCGACGTCCGGACGCGCGGGCAGCGGCAGGTGCGCGAGGTCGAGCGGCAGGTCCCACGTGCGCGGCGGAAGGGGCACGCGCAGCGCCTCGGCCAGGTAGTCGGCCTGGACCAGCACCTGCGGCGGACGCAGCGCGGCGTCCAGGAGGCCCGGCGGCCGCGCGGCGCGGATCTCCACGTCCTCTCGCGCGCCCGGTTCCAGCACGACGTGCGCGTGGTCGGGGTGCAGGCTCCAGCGCGCGTCGTCGCTGTCGGGGGTCAACGTGATCTCGACCGGTCGCGTCGTGGGGTTGTGCAGCCGGAGGCGGCAGGCGCCCGCGGCCGAGAGGTCCTCGGCGAAGCCCACCGAACCCTCCCAGCGCGGCGCGAGCGCGCGCGCCAGGGCGCGCACCTCGTCGCTCACCGCGCCGGTGATCGCGCGCGGATCCATGGCGGCGCCGACGGGGAAGGCCGCGACCGCGATCCCCGACTTGCGCACCGTCACGACGTGGTACTGGTGCAGGTACCCGGCCTCAGCGGCGAAGCCGTCCTGCACGCCGCCGACCGTCGCCAGCGTGAAGTACTCGATCCCGTCGCGCAGGCCGTCGTAGCGCATGCGGTGGATGTGGCCGGCGAACACCGCGTGGACGTTCCCGGCGCGCACCAGGAGCTGGTGCACGCGCTCCCAGTCGTCGCCGTACTGTCCGCGCAGCCAGCGCGGATGGTGCAGGAACACGAACACGTGCTCGGCGCCGCGCGTCTTCTCCAGCGCCTCGGCCAGCCACGCGAACTGCTCGGGGCTCATGCGCTGGTGCTCGGGATCGTCGAACTTCTTCAGTCCCGTCGCGGGGTTCGTCTCGTCGGAGTGCAGCGCGAGGAACCACGCGTTCTTGTGCCGGAACGCGTACCACAAGGGTCCGAAGTGCTCCTCGTAGTTGGCCTCGTGCTCGCGCTCCGGCGGCGTGCCCTGGCCGCGCCAGTACAGGTCGTGGTTGCCGACGACGGGGAACCACGGGCAGTCCAGCCGGCCCATGATGTCCTTGAACTCGCGCATCTGCTCCAACCAGCGCGGCGTCTCGTTGTAGCCCTGCACGAGATCCCCGACCGTCATCACCAGGTCAGGCCGCAGCAGGTTGACGTCGGCGACCGCCTCCGCGAGCACCTGCACCCCCTCGGGCGGGCCGCCGGTGCGGTCGCCGAAGACGACGAAGAAGAACGCGTCCTCCTCGCTCGGGAGCGGCAGTTGGATCGGGCTGGCGCGCGACGTCAGGAACCGCGACGGATCGTGCCGCGCGGGATGCGTGCCGCCTGGCGCGTCCGGCGATCCGTCGCGCAGGGGAGCGCAGGCCGCGAGGATGCACAGTGCCGCCAGGAGGGAGATCCGCATCGCGCCAGCGTAGCGGAAATCGTTTCCAGGTCGCGCGGCGCCGGATCGGGATAGGTTTCGTTGACCGATCCTCACGCTGCACCTGCTGGACCCTTGTTTCCCGGCCATGAATCGCCACATCGCTCCCTGCCTCGCCTCCCTGGCCGCGCTCTCGCTCGCGTCGACCGCGGGTGCGCAGACGCCGTACCTCGTGAAGGACGTGCTGCCCGGCGCCGGCTCCTCCCAGCCGGCCTCGATGACTGCGCTCGGCGACCTCGTGCTTTTCGCGGCCAACGACGGCACGTCGGGCCGGGAGCTGTGGTCGAGCGCAGGCACGCCGGCCACGACCGCGCGCGTCCTGGACCTCCTGCCCGGACCCGGTTCCTCCAATCCCTCGTCGCTCGTGGCGCTGGGCGGGGCCGTGCTGTTCGCCGCCGACGACGGCGTCCACGGCTACGAGTTGTGGAGCACCGACGGCACGGCCGCGGGGACCAGCCTCGTCGCGGACATCCACGCCGGCCCGTCGGGATCGGCGATCGGCTCCCTGACGCGCGTGGCGACGCGCGCGTACTTCACGGCGTTCCAGCCGGCGCTCGGGATCGAACTGTGGTCCACGGACGGCACGAGCGGCGGCACGCAGCTCGTGGCGGACCTCGCGCCGGGCAACGCGTCGTCGGCGCCCGCGCAGCTCACGGCCGTCGGCCAGAGACTGTTCTTCACCGTCACCACCGCGGCCTCGGGCACCGAGCTGTGGAAGAGCGACGGCACGGCGGCGGGGACCATGATGGTCCGCGACATCTGGCCCGGCGCCGGCTCCTCGGGGCCGTCGGGCCTCGTGGTGATGGGCGACGTCCTCTACTTCCACGCCGCCGACGGCGCCGCCGGGCGCGAGTTGTGGCGCAGCGACGGCACGGAGGTCGGTACCTACCGCATCAAGGACATCGCGCCGGGCCTGGCGGACTCCTCGCCGAACTCCCTGACCGCGGCGGCGGGCCTCTTGTTCTTCACCGCCGACGACGGCGCCACCGGCCCGGAGCTGTGGCGCAGCGACGGCACCGCCGCGGGCACGGTCCTCGTGCGCGACATCGTGCCGGGCCTCCCGGGCTCGTCGCCGGCGGGGCTCGTCGCCGTCCAGGGCCGCGTGTGCTTCCGTGCGACGACGCCGGCGAACGGCACGGAGCTGTGGATCAGCGACGGCAGCGCGGCGGGGACGAACCTGTTCGCCGACCTGCGTCCCGGGCCGGCTTCGTCGAACCCCGACCAGCTCGTCGGCGTCCTCAACAACCTGTTCTTCCGCGCCGACGACGGCCTCGCGGGCGTCGAGCTGTGGCGCGCGGACGTCAACGCGCTCGCGCCGCCGCAGCGCATGGACATCGCCGCGGGCCCGGCGAGCTCGAACCCGGGCGGGTTCGCGGTCGTGAACGCGACGCTGTACTTCGCCGCCAACGAGGCCGCGTCGGGCACCGAGCTGTGGACCGTGTTCGGCGACCTCGACGGCGACGGCGTCAACGACGTGCTCGACAACTGCCCGCAGATCGCCAACCCCGGGCAGGGCGACTGCGACCTCGACGGCCGCGGCGACGCCTGCGAGATCGCGTCCGGCGCGCCCGACTGCAACGGCAACGGCGTGCCCGACGGCTGCGACGTGACCGGCGGCGCGAGCGCCGACGTGAACGGCGACCTGATCCCCGACGAGTGCGAGATCCAGGGCGGCGTCCCGTACTGCTTCGGCGACGGCTCGAGCCTGCCCTGCCCGTGCGGCAACCAGAGCCTGCCTGCGCACCGCGCGGGCTGCATGAACTCGCTCGGGCTCGCCGGGCGCCTCATGGGCACCGGCCAGGCGCGCCTGGGCGCCGAGACGTTCGCGCTGGTGGCTTCCGGCATGCCGGACTCGGCGAGCGCGCTGTTCTTCTGCGGCACCCAGCCGATCGCGTCCGCGTTCGGCGACGGACTGCGCTGCGCGGGCGGCAACGTCGTGCGCGTGGGCGCCAAGGCCAGCACCGGCGGCATCGCCTTCTACCCCGGCCCCGGCGAGGCCCTGATCTCGGCGCGGACCGGCGTCCAGGCCGGCGACACGCGCTACCTGCAGGTCTGGTACCGCAACACGGCGCCCTTCTGCACGCCGGCGGGCTTCAACCTGACGAACGGCGTGATCGTCCTGTGGGCGAACTGAGCCGCCGGTCCGGAATCCGCTGCTGAACTCGGCCGGACGAGGCCGCATCATGCGCGCGTGAAGCCCCCGCGCGCAGCGTGGAGACCGTGGCTGCCCGTCCGGCGCTGGCGGCGCGGGGTCGTGCCCTGGATGCTGCTCGCCTCGCTGGCGCTGAACGTCGCGGCGCTGGTGGTGCCGTTCATGGACATGCGCAAGGTGTTCTCCACCGAGGAGTACAGCCTGCCGCGCTCCGTCCAGCTCCTGTGGGAATCGGAGCTCTACGTGCTGGCCGTCGTGGTCGTGGCGTTCTCGATCCTCTTCCCGTTCGCGAAGCTGGGCGTGCTGGCGGCGATCGTGTGCGGGCGCGTGAGGCCGCGGCGCAGGCTGCCGTGGCTGGAAGCCGTCGGGCGCCTGGGCAAGTGGTCCATGCTCGACGTGTTCCTGGTGTGCCTGATGATCACCCTGGCCAGCGACCAGTGGATGGTCGGCGCGCGTCCGCGCCTGGGCATCCTGCTGTTCACCCTGGCGATCCTGCTCAGCATGATCAGCGGCTCGCGCATCCAGAAGCGCCTGCGCGCCGCGCCTCCCGAGCCGCCAGGGCGGCGGAACGCGACGTCGATCCTGGCTCTAGGTCACGTGCTGCTGCTCGCGCTGCTGGTCGCGGGGATCGCGGTGCCCTTCCTGGAGATCGACGACTGGCGCCTCTCCGACCGGCCGATCAGCGTCGTGGGCTCGGTCCACAGCCTGTGGCAGTCGGGCGCGGTGGTGCTGGCGCTGGTCATGGCCGCGTTCCTGGTGGCCGCGCCGGTGGCGTCGGGCCTGCTCTCGATCCTGGCCCTGTGGCGCGCGCACGGCGGCCGGACGGTGGGGTGGATTCTTCGCGCCCTCGCCGGGGTGCGGCACTACGCGATGCTGGACGTGTTCGCCCTGGCGCTGGGCATCTACCTGGTCGAGGGGCGGGCCTTCGTGACGACCGAGCTCACGTGGGGGGCGTTCCTGATCGTGCTGTTCCTCGTGCTCCACTGGCCGGCGTCGTCGCTCGTCGACCGGCGCTTGTCCTGACTGCGTTCCGACGCCGGCCGTCGCTAGGCTTTGCGCATGACCTCGCCCCCCCCGACCGCGCGCATCGCGGAGTGGACCCTCAAGGCCGTCCTGTGCGGACTCGTGTTCGGCTGCCTGTTCGGCGCAGCCAACGCCTACCTGGGCCTGAAGGCCGGGCTGACCGTCTCGACCTCGATCCCGATCGCGGTGCTGTCGGCGGCGACGTTCCAGATCCTGCGCGGCGGCACGATCCTGGAGGCGAACCTCTCGCAGACGATCGGCAGCGCGTCGAGCTCGCTGGCGTCGGGCACGATCTTCACGATCCCCGCGCTCTTCCTGTGGGACGTCGCACCGCCCGTGTGGCAGGTCGGCTTGCTGGCGTTCGCGGGAGGCGTGCTCGGCATCCTCGCCATGGTCCCGCTGCGGCGCCTCCTGATCGTGCAGGCCGACGCGGAGTTGCCGTACCCCGAGGGCCGTGCGTGCGCGGAGGTGCTGCACGCCACGCAGAAGAGCCGCTCGGCGGGGCGCTGGATCCTGATCGGCATCGCGTTGGGCGGCGCGATCAAGCTGGTGCTCTCCGCGGCGAAGCTGCTGCCCGAGGACGTCGCGTGGCGGCCGGAGTTCCTTCCCAACGGCGGCCTCGCGATCAAGGTGGCGCCGGCCCTGCTGGCCGTGGGCTTCATCGTCGGCTACCGCGCCGCCGCGGTGATGGTGTCGGGTGCGCTGATCGCGTCGCTCGTGCTCTATCCGCTGGTCACGAAGGCGCACCTCGCGGGCTGGATCGATTCGGGCGCGGAGAGCGCGCGCATGCTCGGCGCGGGCGCCATCAAGGACCGGTTCCTGCTGTACGTCGGCGCGGGCGCCGTCGCGGCGGCGGGGTTGTACACCGTGTTCCGCACGGCACCGACCATGCTGGCGTCGCTGAACGCCGTGCTGGGCGGTTTGCGCTCTGGTCCGGGCGCGGCGACCGGCGAGCGCGAGGACCGCGACCTCCCGCCGGGCGTGCTGCTGGGCGGGATCGCGGCGCTGATCGCGGCGATGGCGCTCGTGCCGAACATCTTCGCCGGCGAGCTCTCGCTCGGCGCCCGGATCGTCGCGGCGATCGGCGTGGCCGTGTTCGGTTTCCTGTTCGTGCCGGTGTCGTCGCGGCTCGTCGGCGTGATCGGCGTGTCGTCGAACCCGACGAGCGCGATGGCGTTGATCACGCTGGCCGGGACCGCGGGCATCTTCCTGACGCTGGGCTGGAAGGGCGTGGCCGCGCAAGCCGCCGTCCTGACCGTCGGCACCGTGGTGTGCGTCGCCGCGAGCAAGGCCGGCGACATCTCGCAGGACCTGAAGACCGGCTGGCTCGTGAAGGGCACGCCGTACCTGCAGCAATACGGCCAGCTGCTGGCCGCCGGCGTGGCGTGCTGGGTGGTCGCGGCGGTCGTCGTCACGCTGGGACACAGCGAGGGCTTCGGCGAAGGCGGATTGCCCGCGCCGCAAGCGCGCCTGATGAAGACGATGATCGAGGCCGTCCTGGGCGCGGAGCTGCCCTGGGATCTCCTGGTCATGGGCGGCGCGCTGTCGGTCGTCGGCGTGCTGGCCGGCCTGCCCGCGCTGCCTTTCGCGCTCGGGATCTACCTGCCGCTGTCGACCATGGCGGCGGTCTTCGCGGGCGGCTGCGTGCGCCGCTGGTGCGATGCGCGCGCGAAGGAGCGCGTGGACACCGAGGGCGGGATCCTGTGCGCGTCGGGATTCGTCGCCGGCGAGGGCCTCGCCGGCGTCCTGATCGCGGGCTACGCGTTCGCGACGGGCGCCGGGCGCGCGCCGGCGGTCACGCACGGCACGACGGAGTCCGTGCTGAGCCTGGCGTTGCTGGCCGGTGCCGCGCTGCTGCTGCGGCGCAGCACCCGGAAGTCCGCGTAACCCGGCAACACCGTGCCAGGCTCTGGCACGGCATTGCCGGGATACGCAGCCGTCAGGGCTGCCACGTCACGGCCACGCCGTTCGTCAGGTTGAACGTCGCTGCCGTGCAGAAGCCGACCGCGTTGCGGTACCAGACCTGGTAGTTGCGCGCGCCGCCGGCGGCGGGCACCAGGCCGCGCACGGACACCGGGAGGTCGCCGCCTTGCGGATAGCTCGACCCGCCGCCGGCGTTCGTCTTGGTGCCCAGGCGGATGATCGTGCCCGACGCGCAGCGCAGGCCGTCGCCGAACAGGTTGCCGGCTCCGCCGTTGTCCTGCGTCGTGCCTTGGAAGTACAGCGCGGAGGCGTTGGGCATGCCGGTGCCGGTCAGCACGAGCGTGTCGGCCGTGACGCTGGCGCTGCCGGTCGCGCCGAGCACGCCGCCGACGCCCATCGAGTTGAGGCAGCCTTCGCCGGCCCCGCCCGTGTTGCCGCACGGACACGCCGTCCCGCTGCCGTCGCCGAAGCAGTACGCGGTGATCGGCGGGACGCAGACGACCGTGCTCACGACGAATCCGTCGATGCCGGCTTCGACGATGCTCTGCGTGCCGTCGTCGTTGGCCGTGAAGCGGACGACCGTGTTCGCCGTGAGCGTCACGCCCAGGCCCTGCACCGTGGCCGCGGTGACCTCGTGATGCCGCCAGCTCGTGCTGCCGCTCGTGTCGTGGCGCGCGATCTCGGTCCAGGGACCGACGCCGCCGTTCGTGTTGATCTCGACCAGCAGGCGGTCGTCGCCGTTCGTGTTGGTGAGGTACAGGTAGTACTCGTAGGCCAGCTTGCCCAGCGGCGAGCTGAAGTCGAACGTGCTCGACGTGAGCTGCACCGAGCCGTTGTCCACGTCGGTGTTGCCCGCTGCGTTCTGCGTCAGCCAGCACTGCCCGCTGCCGTCGCCGTCGGCCGTGGGATCGTAGGCCCAGGCCGGATCGTTCACCGGCGTGCCGCGCTGCCAATCGCCGCTCGAAGCGCCCAGGTTGACCGGCGTCCAGCCCTGGTCGGTCTCGAAGTCGTCCGCGTACACGTCGGCGTTCCCCGTCGCGACGAGCGCCACGTGGCTGGCGGCGGGCGCGCCGCTCGGATCGGTCTGCGTGCCGCCGGTCGCGCCGGAGCTGACGTAGTAGCGGACGCTGGACAGGCAGGCCTGCGCCGGGATCGTCGCGTCGTAGTTGTTCGGCGACGTCTGCGTCATGCCGATCGCGGTGAAGCCGCCGCCGTTGACGCTGTAGTGCAGTTGCCCCGAGCCCGGCGTCGGCGTCATCGAGCCCAGCCCGACGACCTGGACCTGGAACGTGTTCGGCGCGTTCGGCACGAGCTGCGTCGGCCGGCCGTTCGGATACGCGAACAGGATCAGGTTCGGCATGTCGAAAGCCTCGACGATGCCGGTCGTGGTCGTGCCCGCGGGCGAGGTGGCGCTCGCGCCCATCCCGCGCTTGGCGAAGCCCGCCCACAACGCGCCCAGGTTGGCACCGCCGTTGTCGACCAGGTCCGCCTGCAGGATCGAATCGCGCGACTGCAGGAAGTTGGGCGTGCCCGGCGCCAGCTTCAGGCCGTCGGTGACCAGGTCCATGATCATGTCGTTGCCGGCGAAGCCGTGCGCCGCGATCAGGTTGGCGCGGCACTCCCACAGCGTCACGCACCAGACCTCGCCCACGTTGTGGACCTGGTCGGCGGTGTTGCCGATCACCGGGCTGCGCGGGACCGACGGCGGGTAGCTCTGCTGCGCCGGGTCGATGTCGGCGTAGGTCTGCGGGTTCTTCGTCATGTCCGTCGAGCACGGGAAGCGCCGGATGCCGAAGTAGTAGTTGTCCGTGAAGCCCGCGGCGAGCTCGAGCACGGTCCAGCCGCCGGTGCAGTACACGGCGTTGGGGTCGTCGCCCGGTTCGGACGTCAGCGCGAGGCCGAAGAAGTCGCCCCAGCCCTCGCCCATTCCGCCGGCCTGCTCGCCCGAGGCCTGCCCGTCGAGCAGCCGGATCGACAAGCCGTGCGAGAGCTCGTGGTAGACGATGTTGGCGTCGAAATCGCCGTCGCGATCCGGGTTGGGACCGGTGAAGACGTACATCTGCATGCGGCCGGTCGAGCCATCGGTGCCGGTCGTGCCGAAGTTCGCGTTGTTGGTGCCCGAGCCGTCCTGCGCATCCGCTTGCACGCGGTCGCCGCCGACGCCCATGCCGCTGAAGTTCGTCTGCTGGAAGTTCTTGGCGGCTTCGTCGAAGCCGAAGCGGTAGAGGATGTCGTGGTAGCGGTTCGTGAGATAGAAGATCTGCGTCACCGCCGCGTTGCGGTAGGTGGACGGCGCCTGGGTCACGTCGGCCGCGAAATCGAACACGCGCGCCGGCGACCCGGCCGGGCGCGGCAGGTCGGGCGTGTTGTTCGCGTCGAGGTCCGTGTGCGCGTCGACGTTGTTGCCCAGCGTCTCGTTGCCGCCGTCGTCGATCCAGCCGTTGGGCGACCAGGGCAGCCACTCGGCCGAGCCCACGGTGACCAGTTGCTGCGGCACGGTGGGGAACTGCGTGCCGTTGGGAGTCGGCGTGCCGGGGCTGCCCGGGGCCGGCGAGTCGCTGGTGAACACGCGCATCGAGACCGACTGCGTCCCGCCGGCCGCGAAGTGCAGGTGGTTCCAGCGGCGCAGCACCTCGCCCGTCGTGGCGTCGATCGTGACGTCGTAGGTGTTCCCGATGCCGATCTCGGGCACGGTCACCATCCACGCGCTGCGGATGTCCGTGCGCGAGCGCGGGAAGTACACGAGCACCGTCGTGATCGGCTCGTCGGCCCGGAAGTCGGGCGACCCGCCCCAGTGACGGCGCTGTTCCGCTCCCGCGGGCGCGCCGAGGGGGCCGGGCACTTCGTTCACGTCGATGCCGACGCTGGCCGCGGCCAGCAGCACGGCCTGCGCATCCGTCACGATGCGCGGGCTGACGCGAAAATCGCCGTCGGGGCGCGGCAGCATCGTCGAGCTGACGTTCACGATCTCGCCGCCGGCCGTCACGTTGGCGCGCAGCTCGCAACCGAACAGCTCGACCTCGCCGATCTGCTGCTTCCAGGTCAGGTGCCGCAGCCCGTTGTGCGTCGTCAAGAAGTCGCGCGTGAGCCGCGCGCGCTCGAGCTCGCCCGGCGAGATCTCGAACAGGCCGCGGTACTCCTCCAGGAAATCGCGCACGATCGCGTGCGCCTCCTCGTTGCCGCCGGCGACGGGCGGCGTCAGGAACGCCAGCGTCGAGCGCACGAAGTGCGGCGTGCCGAACATGTGGTGGTCGTCCACGCGCACGCCCTGGACCGCCTGCAAGAGCCGCCCCAGCGCCAGCTCGCGCGCGCGGAGCGCCGCCGCCGGACGCGACTGCCGCAGCGCCGACAGCACGTCGGGGACCGGCTGCCCATCGGCGTCCAGGCGCGCGTCGAAGTCCGCCAGCGGCACCGGCGCCGTGACCTGATCGGTGCGGAAGAGGTGCGGGTCGAACTGGGCCGAGGCGGTGGAGGAAAGGAGGACCGCGGCCGCGGTCAGACCGCGGACGGAGAGGGGTCGGCGCATGGGGAGGGGCTGGTTGGGGACCGGGAGGTAGTGAGCCCGTTCTCGAGGCGGGCAGTTCCACGATAAACCCGCCCCGAAAGCCGCGGGAACGAAGAAAGTTCGCAGTCCGGGCCGATTGCCGCGCACGAGGCTCGTAAGGCCGCGCCTGCAGGCGCGCGCCGGCGCTACCCTGGGCTGCCTGCCGGCCGATCCACCGATCGGGCAGGCCGCCCCACATCCGCACCCCAGAGGTTCCATGTCGTTCCGCATCTCCGTCCTGTGTCTCGCATCGACCCTGCTCTTGTCCGCGGGCGCGGCCCACGCCGCCGCGATTCCGACCCAGGTGGAGGCGACGAAGACGCTGGGCATCGGCGATCCCGCGCCGCCGCTCTCGATCCAGAAGTGGCTCAAGGGCGCGCCGGTCGCGTCCTTCGAGAAGGGCAAGGTCTACATGGTCGAGTTCTGGGCCACGTGGTGCGGGCCGTGCATCGCGACGATGCCGCACCTCACGGAGCTGCAGAAGAAGCACAAGGACAAGGGGTTCACGGTGATCAGCGTCACCTCGGCCGACACGCGCGGGAACACGCTCGAGCGCGTCGAGGACATGGTCAAGGACAAGGGCGACAAGATGGGCTACACGATCGCCTGGGACGACGAGCGCAAGACGAGCGACGCGTGGATGCGCGCGGCCGGCCAGGGCGGCATTCCGTGCTCGTTCCTGGTCGACGGCACGGGGCACGTCGTCTACATCGGGCACCCCGCGCGGATCGACGCGACGCTCGACCTGGTGCTGGCGGGCAAGCACGACCTCAAGGCCATGGCCGAGGCGGCCAAGCGCGCCAAGGAGATCGAAGCGCGCGCGCTGGCCTTGCAGCAGGACCTCAACCGCACGATGGGGGCCAAGGACTTCGCCGCCGCCGTCAAGGTGTGCGACGACCTGCTGGCGCTCGACGGCGAGAAGTTCATCGGCGCGGCGGCGGCCAAGTTCCAGATCCTGGCGAGCTACGCCGAGGACCTCGACGCGGCCTACGCCTGGGGCGCACAGATCCTGGGGGGCGTGTGCAAGGATTCCGACGACATCCTCAACGGGATCGCCTGGTGGATCGTCGACCCCGCCAGCAAGTACGCGCGCCGCGACACGGCCCTGGCGCTGCGGATGGCGCAGCGCGCCGTCGAGATCACCAAGGGCGAGGACGCGGCCTGCCTCCAGACGCTGGCGCGCGCCTGGTTCGCGCAGGGTGACGTGGCGAAGGCCATCGAGGAGCAGCGCAAGGCCGTGGCGCTCGACGCGCGCCTCAAGCCGGCGCTGGACGAGTACGAGGCGGCGGCCGCCGGGAAGCGGCCGAACTGAGCGCCGCGCGCCTTCAGGCCCCGGCGTCCCGACCCAGGAGGCCGGGCAGCTTCAGGTTCTTCTGCCGCGAGCTCTCGGCCTGCGTCGCCATCCAGGCCTCGTAGCGCGCGCGCAGCGCCGCGTCGTGCGACGCCAAGAGGCGCACGGC
Organism: uncultured Planctomycetaceae bacterium; assembly: GCA_964552795.1. Taxonomy (GTDB): domain Bacteria; phylum Planctomycetota; class UBA1135; order UBA1135; genus JAEUHZ01. Next base: position 88,696 of record CAZKIO010000005.1, on the reverse strand, counting down.
GAGGAGCCCGGCGTTGCGCCCGTTGCCGATGCCGACCGTGGCGACCGGCACGCCGGCGGGCATCTGCACGATCGACAGCAGCGAGTCCAGGCCCTGCAGCGCCTTCGTCTCGATCGGCACGCCGATCACGGGCAGGCTGGTGTGGCTGGCGATCATCCCCGGCAGGTGCGCGGCGCCGCCCGCGCCGGCGATGATCACGCGCAGGCCGCGGCCCGCGGCGTCGGTTCCGTAGCGCGCCATGTCCTCGGGCGTGCGGTGCGCGCTGACCACGCGCACCTCGTGCGGCACGTCGAACTCCGCCAGCGCGTCGGCCGCGAGCTTCATCGTCGCGAGGTCCGAGTCGCTGCCCATGATCACGCCCACGATCGGCGCGTCCGACGCTGACTTGGCCGCCATCAGGCACCTCCTTCGGGTTGGCCGAAGCGGATCGCGTCGGCGGCTTCCAGAGCGCGGCGCTCGGCCTCCTCCAGCGTCGCGCCCAGCGCGGTGACGTGCCCCATCTTGCGGCCCTTGCGGCTCTCGGTCTTGCCGTAGACGTGGATGCTCGCGCCCGCGACGCGCAGCGCGCGCTCCAGCCCGACCGGCGTGCCGGGACCCGGGCCCGCGCCCAGGAGGTTCACCATGCACGCCGCGCCGGCGCGCAGTGCGGTCGATCCCAGCGGCCAGCCGAACACGGCGCGCACGTGGTTCTCGAACTGCGACGAGGCGCAGGCCTCGATCGTGTAGTGGCCCGTGTTGTGCACGCGCGGCGCGATCTCGTTGATCGCGATCGAGCCGTCGGGCGCCAGGAACATCTCCACGCCGAACGCGCCGACGCCGCCCACGGCCTCCACCGCGGCGCGCGCGATGCGCTCCGCCTCGGCCGCCACGCGCGCGGGGATCGGCGGCGGCACGCGCACGAGGCGGCAGACGTGGTCGCGGTTGACCGTCTCGACGATCGGGTACGCGGCGGCGGTTCCGTCGAGCGCGCGGACGACGATCGCAGCCAGCTCGCGCTCGAACGCGCAGAACTCCTCGACGTACAGGCGCCCGCCGCCGCCTTCGAGGCGCTTCCAGGCAGCATCCACGTCGGCCGCGGAGCGCAGCGTCGCGTTGCCCTTGCCGTCGTAGCCCAACGTCCGGCGCTTCATGACCAGCGGCCAGCCCAGCCGCGCGGCCGCGCCGGCGACCTCGTCCGGCGCCTCGACCGGCTGGAAGCGCGGGACCGGCAGCCCGGCCGCCTCGAACGTGCGCTTCTGGACCAGCTTGTCCTGCACGAGGCGCATGGCCCTGGACGAGGGCCGCAGCACGTGCCCCGCGCGCTCCACCTGTTCCAGCGCGTCGGGCGGCACGAACTCGTTCTCGAGCGTCGTCACGTCGACCTCGGCCGCCAGCTCCAGGAGCTTCTGCGGATCGTCCAGGTCGCCGTGCACCCAGCGCGTGTCGAGCGCCTGCGCCGGGAACTCGCGGTCGCGTTCCAGCACGACCACCTCGCAGCCCAGTTGCGTCGCCGCCTGCGCCGTCATCTTGGCGAGCTGTCCGCCGCCGACGATGCCGAGCGTAGCGACTGCGGCGCGGCGCGGCGGGGGAGAGGTGCTGGCGGCGTTCATGCGGCGGGTGGCGCGGAGCATAGCGTACGGCGCCCCGTCCGCCGCCCCGGTCCCGGCCTCCCCGCTACTGCAGGATCGGCAGGGCCTTGTGCGCCTGGATCGCGACGCGCTGCGCCACGCGGCCGGCGATCTCGGCGAAACGCTGCGCGATCAGCGCCTTGGGTTGCGCGATCGTGATCGGATCGCCGGCGTCGCCGCCCGCGCGCACCTCGGGGTTCAGCGGGATCTGGCCGAGCACCGGGAAGCCGTGCTTCTGCGACAGGCGCTCGGCGCCGCCCGAACCGAACACGTCGATCACCGCCGAGAAACGGCCCTCGATGTCGGTCGTGGCCGCGACTTCCTGGCCGCCAACGTGCAGGCGCACGCGCGTGCCCGTCTTCGAGCCCTCGACCAGGCCCGACACGGCGAACCCGCTCATGTTCTCGACGATGCCCAGGATCGGCACGTTGACCTGGCGGAACATGGCCACGGCCTTGTTGACGTCGAAGGTCGACACGGCCTGCGGCGTGGTCACCAGCACCGCGCCGGTCAGCGGCACGATCTGCGCGAGCGAGAGCTGCGCGTCGCCGGTGCCCGGCGGCATGTCGACGAGCAGGTAGTCGAGCGGGCCCCAATCGACGTCCGCCAGGAACTGCTCGATCAGCTTGTGGACCATCGGGCCGCGCCACACGACGGGCTTGTCCTCCTCCAGGAGGTACCCGATCGACATGGTGCGCACGCCGTGGCGCTCCTTGGGCACCAGCTTGCCGTCGCGCGCGGCCGGCTCGCCCTTCAGGCCCATCATCATCGGGATGTCGGGCCCGTAGACGTCGCAGTCGACCAGGCCCACGGTCGCGCCGGTCTTCGCCAGCGCGCAGGCCAGGTTGACGGCGACCGTGCTCTTGCCGACGCCGCCCTTGCCGCTGGAGACCGCCACGATGTGGCGGATGTCGGGCGCGATCTTGCGCGCGGGCCCGGCGGGGCGCTGCACCGCGGTCATGTCGACGATCACAGATTTCACGCCGGGCAGCGCGCGGATCACGCTCTCCGCCTGCGCCTTGAGCTGGTCCTTCACCGGACAGGCGGGCGTCGTGAGGTTGATGGTCACCTTCACCGCGCCGTCACAGGTCGTGCACTGGGTCACGAACCCGAGCGTCACGATGTCCTTGTGCAGGTCGGGGTCCTGGACGACGCGCAGGGCGTCGAGAATCTGTTCCTTGGTGACTTCGGGCACTTCGATCGCCTCCTGGGCGCTCCGCGACGGACCTTCACGCGCTGGAGGCCTGGGTCGAGCCGCCTAATGTAGGCCCCGGGTGGCCGCCCGCAACCAGAGGACGGCGCCGAAAGGGCGCCAACGGGGAATAGGGCGCTCACGGCGGCGTCGACGGGCACGTACGCGCGGACCGGAGGAGAGCCGGTCCGGTCCAACGAGAGCGAGTGTCCCATGAACGAATTCTTCCAAGCGCTGGTGTTGCTCCTCGGCTACCTGGCGGGCCATGCGCTCGAGCTCGACGAACCCTGCCACGGCGCGGCCTGTCCGGACGTGGTGATCGCGCCCTTCGCGGCCTGCGCCGTGCCGCAGACGCTCTCGCCGCGCGAAGTCCGGGTCTGGTCGCGTTCCGAGTTCCGCCCCGGCGTGCCCGAGCGTGAGGTCTGGGTCCTCGAGGTGCCCGGCGATGGCCGCGCCCCGGTCCTCGTGCTGCGAGCGGAGGAACGCATCCGGCTGGCGCCGATCGCGCCCGCAGCAGGACCTCGACCCACTCGCGCAACCCTGCGCGTCGATCGCTCCGGGCAGTAGCTCCTGCGCACGCGCGCGTCCGCGCGCTAGGCTCTCGGCGTGACGAAGGCCGCGCCGCACGCCGTCTGCCTGGTCTCGGGGGGCATGGACTCCGCCGTCGCGCTGGCGGAGGCGCGCCGCCAGGGCTTCGTCTGCCACGCGCTGTCGTTCGACTACGGACAGCGCCATCGCCACGAGCTCGAAGCCGCGCGCCACGTCGCGCGCGCCCTCGGCGCCGCGGAGCACCGCGTCGTCGCGCTCGACCTGCGCGCGATCGGCGGCTCGGCGCTGACCGACGACGTGCCCGTCCCGCGCGACCGACCCGCGCACGCGATCGGACAAGGCGTGCCCTCGACCTACGTGCCCGCGCGCAACACCGTGTTCTTGTCGGTCGCGCTGGGCTGGGCCGAGGTGCTCGGCGCGCGCGACCTGTTCCTGGGCGTCAACGCGCTCGACTACTCGGGCTACCCCGATTGCCGCCCCGAGTTCCTGCGCGCCTTCGAGGAGCTGGCGCGCGTCGCGACGGCGGCCGGAACCGAGGAGGGGGCGCGCTTTCGCGTGCACGCGCCGCTGCTCGAGCTCACCAAGGCCGGGATCGTGCGCCGCGGGAACGAGCTGGGCGTGGAGTTCGGGCTGACCCACACCTGCTACGACCCCGCGCCCGGTCCGGCCGGCGTCCTGGCCTGCGGGCGCTGCGACGCCTGCCGCCTGCGGTTGAAGGGCTTCGCCGAGGCCGGTCTCCAGGATCCCGTCCGGTACGCCTGAGACTCCGCGGGTTCCCGCTGCGTCGATCATTTGACATCCTCTGCGGTTCGGCGGAGGCCTGTTATGCGGATCGGATGGGTGTTGCTCGTGCTCGGGATCGGAGGGCTCGCGTTCGCGATCCACCAGGTGACGAGCGGTCCGGCGGAGGGTGCGGCGCCGCCGGGGATGCCGCCGTACGTGCTGCCCGTCACGCTGGCGACGATCGAACGCGCCGACTTCAGCGCGCAACTCGAGCTCACCGGCAGCGTGCGCTCGCGCCGTTCAGCGCGCCTGGCGTTCGAGACCAGGGGCCGCATCGTCGCGTTGCCGGCGCTCGAGGGGCAGCGCGTGGAGGCCGGTGCGCTGCTCGCGCGGCTCAAGGACGACGACCTGCGCCTCGCGCTGGCCGCGGCCGAGGCGAACCTGGCGTTGAGCCGCACCGAGCTGCAGAAGCTCGAAGCCGGGGCGCGCGAGGAGGAGAAGCGGCGCCTGGAGGCCGACCTGGCCGAAGCGCGTGCGCGCGCGGCGTTCGCGGCGGCCGACCTCTCGCGCGCGCAGTCGTTGCGCGAGCAGGACGTGGGGTCGCAGGCCCAGGTCGAGCGCCTGGAAGCGGAGCGCCTGGCGGCCGAGGCGCGCGTGGCCGCGACGCAGGCCGCGCTCGACCAGGCGCGCGCGGGGACGCGCGCCGAGGACCTGGCGATCGCGCGCGCGCGCGTGGCAGTGGCGGAGACGGCGGTGCGGACGGCGGGCGAAGAGCTCGCCAAGGCCGGGCTGCGCGCGCCCTGGAACGGTGTGGTCGTGGCGCGCGAGCGCGCCGAAGGCGATCACGTCGACGTGGGCGACGTCGTGCTGGAGCTCGTCGACCTCGACCAGCGCGAGATCGTGATCGAGGTGCCGTCGCGCTGGGCGCCGTCGGTGCGCGCGGGCGCCGCGGTGCGCGTCCGGCTGGACGAGGCCCCGCAGTTCGCGCTGGCCGCCCGCGTGCGCGCGCTCGTGCCCGCGGCCGACGAGCGCAGCCGCAACTTCCGCGCGCTGGTGGACGTCGATCCGGGCGCCGACCCGGATCTGGTGCTGGCGCCGGGCGTGTTCGCGCGGCTGACCGTCGACCTCGCGCCGATCGCCGGCGCGCTCGTCGTGCCCTCCGACTGCGTGCGCATGATCGACGCCGGCCCGATCGTCGTGCGCGCCAAGCCCAACCCGCCGGCCGAGCCCGCGCCCGGCGGGATGCCGGCGCCGCCGTTCGGCGCGGAGTGGGTGCCCGTGCGCGTGCTCGCCAGCTCGGGCGGCAAGAGCGCGATCGAGAGTCTCGGACCGCCGATCGCTGCCGGAGAGTCCGTCGTGCTGACGGGCGTGGACATCGCGTTCCCCGGCGCGCCGCTCCTGCCGCGCGTCGATCCGCCCGCGGCCCCCCAGGGGGGCGGAGCGCCGCGTTGAACCCGATCCAGTTCGCGGTCCGCAACCCGTACACGGTCGCGGTGGTGGTGCTGCTGCTGGGGCTGTTCAGCTTCCTGGCGCTGCAGCGCATCCCGGTGCAGCTCAAGCCGACCGTGGACAAGCCTGTCGTCACGGTCACCACCTCGTTCCGCGGCGCGAGCGCGGCCGAGGTCGAGGAGCAGGTGACGCGCGAGCTGGAGGAGGTCCTGCAGAGCGTCCAGGGCGTGCTCGAGCTCTCGAGCGATTCAGCCGAGGGCGTGTCCACGATCACGATGGAGTTCGAGTTCGGCACCGATCTGCGCCTGTCCGCGATCGACGTCACCAACCAGCTCTCGCGCGTCCAGCGCCTGCCGCTGGAAGCCGACAAGCCCGCGATCTCGCTGGCCAACGCCGACCAGGAGAACGCGTCGATGTGGCTGGCGGTGCGCACGCACTACGACGCCAACTACGCGCGGCGCCTGATCGAGGACTTCGCGCGCGCGCGCCTGGAGCGTTCGCCGGGCGTGTCGTCGCTCCTGGTGGTCGGCGGTTCCGAGCGCGAAGTGCAGGTGCGCATCGATCCCGACCGGCTGGTCGGCTTCGGCGTGCGGGTCGAGGACGTGCTGGCCGCGCTGGCGCGCGGGAACGTCAACCTGCGCGGCGGCGGCGTCGAGACCGAAGGGCGCCAGATCGCCGTGCGCACCGTGGGCCGGCCGCTCGATCCCGGCGATCTAGCGGACCTCGTGGTCAAGGAATCGCCCGCGGGCAGCGTGCGCGTGGGCGACGTGGCGCGCGTGCTGGACACGTACCGCGAGAGCGACGGCTTCGTGAGCATCGACGGCACGCCGGGCGTCGCGATCGGCGTGCGCCGGATGGCCGGCGCCAACGTGGTCGAGCTGGTGCGCGGCGTGGAGGCGGTCATCGCGGACCTGAACGAGACCTTCGCCAACCGCGGGCTCGACCTGCGGCTGGCGCCCGTCTACCGCGAGACCGAGTACATCGATTCCGCCCTGGCCTTCGTGCGGAGCAACGTCTACCTGGGCGCGATCTTCGCGACCGTCGTGCTGCTGGCCTTCCTGCGCAGTTGGCGCAGCGTGCTGGTGATCGCGCTGTCGATCCCGATCTCGCTGGTGGCGGTGTTCCTGGTGCTGTGGGCCACGGGCCGCACGCTGAACGTGATCAGCCTGGCCGGCCTGGCCTTCGCGAGCGGGATGGTCGTGGACAACGCGATCGTGGTCCTCGAGAACGTGTTCCGTCACCTGCAGCGCGGCAAGAACGCATTGCAGGCCTCGATCGACGGCGGGCGCGAGGTGTGGGGCGGCGTCCTGGCGTCGACGCTGACCACCATCGCCGTGTTCGCGCCGATCCTGTTGCAGGCCGAAGAGGCCAGCCAGCTCTTCCTCGACATCGCGCTGGCCATCGCGGCGGCGGTGCTGCTGTCGCTGGCCGTGTCGCTCAGCGTCGTGCCGGTGCTGACGTCGCTGTTCTACCGCCGCGCGGCCGCCCAGATGAAAGTCGAGGAGGAGGGCGAGGGCCTGGGCTTCGTCGGCCGCGCCTACGGCCGCTTCACCGGCTTGCTCGCGCAACGCGACGCGTCGACGACGGCGGGCAAGGCCGGTTTCTCGATGGGCGTGCTGGCGCTGTGCCTCACCTCGGTCGCAATCGTGCCCGCCGCCGAGTACCTGCCGAGCGGCAACCAGAACCTGATCTTCTTCTTCGCCGCGCCGATCCCCGGCACGCGGCCGGAGGCGGTGCACGAGAACTTCCGGCCCTTCGTCGAGTTCCTGCTGGCGCAGCCCGAGGTCGAGAGCAGCTTCGCGGTCACGGGTCCGTTCTTCAACGGCGGCGGCGCGGTCCTGAAGCGCGAGTACGCCGACTCGCAGCACCTCGCGGAGTTCCACACGCGCCTGTTCGGGCCGGCGATGATGCTGCCCGGCTTCCAGTTCTTCGTGCCGGTGCGCTCGAGCCTGTTCGACGATCCGGGCAAGCAGTTCGAGGTCGAGCTGTCGGGGCCGGATTTCGCCGCGCTGGCGCAGGCTTCGCAGGAACTGCAGGGCAGCCTGCAGGCCGTGCGCGGCGTTCAGTTCGTGCGCTCCTCGCTGGTGACGGGCAAGCCCGAGCTGCGCGTGGTCGTGGACGAGCAGCGCGCCAAGGACCTGGGCCTGGACGTCGAGGCGATCGGCACGATCGTCGAGACCTTCGTGGCTGGCCGGCGCGTCACGCAGCTCGTCGACGGCGGTCGCGAGGTGGACGTCAACGTCGTCGTCCCGCAGGCGCGCATCGAATCGCAGGAGGACCTGGCCGCGATCCGGTTCCTCGCGCCGGACGGCACACCCGTGGCTCTGTCGAGCGTGGCACGCGTCGAGCGCACCGGCGGGCCGGTCTCGATCCGGCGCCTGGAGCGCGAGCGCAACGTGCTGCTGACCGTCAACATCGCGCCCGACGCGCCGCTGGAGGAGGTCGTGCAGCACGTCGAGAACGACGTGTTCCCCGCGCTCGGCGCCAAGCTCGGACCGAGCTACACGCTCAAGATCGGCGGCTCGGGCGACAAGCTGAAGACCACGATCTCGTCGCTGACCGCGGGCTTCGGGCTGTCGGCGATCATCATCTACCTCCTGCTCGTCGCGCTCTTCGCGAGCTGGAGCAAGCCGTTCGTGATCCTGCTGACCATCCCGCTCTCCGTCGCGGGCGGGTTGCTGGGCATCCGCGTCGCCAACGACCTGTCGGGCGGGCAGGCGGCCTTCGACGTCATCGCGATGCTGGGGTTCACGATCCTGGCCGGCATCGTGGTCAACAACGCGATCCTGATCGTGCACCAGGCCAACAACTTCGAGGCCGACGGCATGAGCGCCATGGACGCGCTGGCGCGCTCGTGCCGGACACGCCTGCGGCCGATCCTGATGACCGTGATCACGACCGTCGCCGGCATGCTGCCGCTCGCGATCGGCAGCGGCAGCGGGTCCGAGCTGTACCAGAGCCTGGCCGCCGTGATCGTCGGAGGCTTGCTGCTCAGCACGCTCTTGACGCTGTTCCTGGTCCCCGTCGTCCTCAGCCTGGGCGTGCAATGGAAGGAGCGGCGTCATGCCGAGGAAGCCGGACCGGCGACCGCACAAGAACCCGCGACCGCTTGAGCGCGGGCGCCTCGCGCGCGCCACGACGATCAAGCTGGTGGTGGAGTACGAGGGCACGCGCTACGCGGGCTGGCAGGCGCAGTTGAACGCGCGCACCGTCGCCGGCGTGCTGCAGCACGCGATCGAGGAGGTCGCGGGAGGCGTGCTCGAGCTGGGCGGCTCGGGCCGGACGGACGCGGGCGTGCATGCGCTGGCGCAGGTGGCCCACGTGCGGCTCGCGGAGCCCTGCGATCCGGCGCGGCTCTTGCGCGAGGTGAACGCGCTGCTGCCGGCGGACGTCAACCTGCTGTCGGCCGAGAACGCGCACCCGCGCTTCCACTCGCGCCACGACGCCCAGTCGCGCGCGTACCTGTACCAGATCGCGCGGCGCCGGACGGCGTTCGGCAAGCGCTTCGTGTGGTGGGTGCCGGTGCCCTTGGACGTCGCCGCGATGTCGCGCGTGCTGGCGACGATCGTCGGCAGGCACGATTTCATCGCCTTCTGCCAGGAATCGCCGGCGCAGAAGAGCACGCTGGTCGTCGTCGAACGCGCCGCGCTGGCGGAGCACGGCCCGCTGCTCGTCGTGCGGCTCGAGGCCTCGCACTACTTGTGGCGCATGGTGCGGCGCCTGACTGGGGCGATCGTCAAGGTGGGAACGGGCGAGCTCAGCGAGCACGAGTTCGCGACGCTGCTCGCGGGCGGCGAGGCGCCGCGGCGACTCGGCGCGGTGTCCGAGTGGACCGCGCCGGCGGCCGGGCTGTTCCTGGAGCGCGTGAGCTACGCCGGCGACCCGCCGCTCGGTCCGATCGTGCCCGCCATCGGCGTTCGCGCGTGGCCGCCGCCCGCGCCGTGACGTAGACTCGCGCCCATGGCCGCGAGCAAGCGCGCGAAGCCCGTCCGCTCGGAGCTGACGGAACTGGAGGAACTGCCCAACGTCGGGCCCGCGATCGCGCGCGACCTGCGGCGGATCGGGATCCAGCGGCCGCGGAGCCTCGCCGGCCGCGATCCCTACGCGCTCTACGCGAAGCTCAATCGCGTCACGGGCCGGCGCCACGACCCGTGCGTGCTCGACACGTTCCTCTCGGTGGTGCGTTTCATGGATGGCGCGCCGGCGAGGCCCTGGTGGGCTTACACCGCCGAGCGCAAGCGGACGCTGGCCGGGCGCGGATGAAGTCGTTCCGCGAGGAGCTGTGGATCGAGACGGAGACGCGCTACGCGTTCGTCAACATCACCGAGGAGGTGCAGGCCGCCGTCGACAAGAGCGGCGTGCGCGAGGGCCTGTGTCTCGTGAACCCGATGCACATCTCGGCCAGCGTCTTCGTCAACGACGACGAGCGCGGGCTGCACGCCGACTTCACGCGCTGGCTGGAGGAGCTCGCCCCGCACGCCCCGACCGGGCAGTGGCGTCACAACGACACCGGCGAGGACAACGCCGACGCCCATCTCAAGCGCCAGATCATGGGCCGCGAGGTCGTGGTGGCGGTCACCGCCGGCAAGCTGGACTTCGGCACGTGGGAGCAGATCTTCTACGGCGAGTTCGACGGCCGGCGTCGCAAGCGGATCCTGATCAAGATCGTGGGCGATTGACGTGCGCCCGCCCGAACCAGTGGACTTCTTGATGATGCACCTCGTCCGACTCGCCAGGCGCGGTCTCCCGGCGCTGGCACTGGCGCTCGCAGGCGCCGCGCAAGCGGCGCAGCGCCCGCCCGCGCAGCTCGACGGCGGCGCGATCCTGCACGCGATCGGGAAGCTCGACGTCCTCGGCAGCGTGCTGTACGTCGCCGCGCACCCCGACGACGAGAACACGCGTCTCATCAGCTACCTCTCGAACGGCCGCAAGGTGCGCACGGCGTACCTCTCGCTGACGCGCGGTGACGGCGGCCAGAACCTGATCGGCCCGGAGCTGGGCGACGCGCTGGGGATCCTGCGCACGCAGGAGCTCCTCGAGGCGCGCCGCATCGACGGCGGCGAGCAGTACTTCACGCGCGCCGTCGACTTCGGCTACAGCAAGAGCGCGGACGAGACCTTCGAGAAGTGGGGGCGCGAGGCCGTGCTGGGCGACGTCGTGCGCGTGCTGCGCGAGTTCCGGCCGGACGTGATCATCACACGCTTCGACAGCGACGGCAGCGGCGGGCACGGGCACCACACGGCTTCGGCGATCCTGGCGCGCGAAGCGTTCGAGCTCGCGGCCGATCCGGACGCGTTCCCCGAGCACCTGGCGCAGGGGCTGGAGCCCTGGCGCCCCAAGCGCCTGTTCTTCAACGGCAGCACGTGGTGGCGCCGCGACCTCGCGGAGGTCGCGCAGAAGGACCCGGACAGGTGGCTGGCGGTCGACGTCGGCGGCTTCGATCCGCTGCTGGGCGCGAGCTACACCGAGATCGCGGGGCGCAGCCGCAGCCAGCACAAGAGCCAGGGCTTCGGCGCCGCCGAGACGCGCGGCGAGCTGACCGAGTACCTGCGCCTCGACCTGGGCGCGAAGCTGGCCGCGCCGGACCTGTTCGACGGCATCGACACCGGCTGGACGCGCGTGCACGGCGGTGCGCGCGTGGGGGAGCAGGTGCGCGCGATCGCGGCGGCCTACGACGCGCGCGCGCCGGAGCGCAGCATCCCGGGCCTCGCCGCGCTGGCGCGCGTGCTGGACGAACTCTCGGCCGTGGACGGCCCCGATCGCGCCTGGGTGGTTCGCAAGGCGGACGCGGCGCGGGAACTGATCCTGCAGGCGGCCGGCGCCGTGGTCGAGGCCACCGCGGGCGCGCCGCGCGCCGCGGCTGGCGACACGCTCGTGGTGTCGCTGTCCGCGATGCAGCGCAGCGGCGAACCGTCGATCGAGATCCAGCGCTACAACGGGCCCGGCGCCGTCGAGGTCGCCGTGCAGCAGGCCATGCCGCGGAACCGCGCGCTGGTGCGTGAGCAGCCCTACGCGGTCGACGGCGCCGTGGCGATCGATCAGCCCTACTGGCTGGCCGCGCCGCACGGCGGGTTGTTCCGGGTGGATCGCGGCTACACGGGCATCGAACCGGCGTCGCGCAGCAGCAGCGTGTTCCGCGGCACGCTGCGCCTGGACGACGGCCTGAAGGTGCACGCCGAACGCCCCCTGATGCACACCTGGGTGGACCGCGTCGCCGGCGAGCGCACGCGCCAGGTCGTGATCACGCCGGTCGCGTCGATCGAGGTCGTCGATCCCGTCGCGATCGTCACGGGCGAGCGCGCGCGGATCGCCGTCGAGGTCGAGGCCCTGTGCGAGGAACTGAGCGGCGCGTTGAGCGTGGCGTTGCCCGAGGGCTGGTCGGTCGAGAGCGCGCCGGCGGCCGTCGGGGCGTTGAAGCGCGGCGAGCGGCGCTCGCTCGAGATCGGCCTGCGCCGCGCGCCCGGCGCGCGTCCGGGGCTCGCGCGCCTGTCGTTCCGCGGACCGCAGGGCACGGCCGACCGCGCGCTGCACGTGATCGACTACCCGCACATCCTGCCGCAGGTGTGGTACTCGCCCGCGGAGGTGCGGCTCGTGCCGCTGGACGTGGCGGTCGACGTCAAGACCGTCGGCTACATCGACGGCGCGGGCGACGACGTTCCGCGGGCGTTGCGGCGCCTGGGCGTCGCCGTCGAGCGGATCGATCCTGCCGGCGCGTGCGCGGACGACCTGGAGAAGTGCGATGCGATCGTCACCGGCATCCGCGCTTACAACACCGTCCCCGCCCTCGCGCACTTCCAGACGCTGCTGCTCGACTACGTCGCCGCGGGCGGCACGCTGGTCGTGCAGTACAACACCAACGGCAGCGATCTCGTGCTGGAGGCCGGCCGGCTGGGGCCCCACCCGTTCCGGCTCACGCGCGGACGCGTGACCGTGGAGGAAGCGCCCGCGACGTTCCTCGCGCCGGCGCATCCGCTGCTGACGACGCCGAATCGTCTGGACCCCGCGGACTTCGAAGACTGGGTGCAGGAGCGCGGCCTGTACTTCGCCGGCGATCTCGATTCGCGCTACACGGCGCTGATCGCCTGGAACGACCCGGGGGAGGCGCCCCTCGACGGCGGCCTCTTCGCCTGCGATCACGGCAAGGGCCGCTACGTGTACACGGGCATCAGCCTGTTCCGGCAGTTGCCGGCCGGGGTGCCGGGAGCGTACCGGCTGCTGGCGAACCTGATCGCGCGCCGGAGCGCGCGCGAATGAACGCGCGGTCGCCCGGAGCGGGCCGCCCACGCGCATGAGCACGATCGACTGGGTGATCCTGCTCGGGACGCTGGGCTTCATCGTCGGCTACGGCGTGTGGCGGACGCGGCGCGACAACACGCGCGAGAACTACCTGCGCGGCGGCAGCCAGAACCGCTGGTGGAGCGTGGGCCTCAGCGTCATGGCCACGCAGGCCAGCGCCGTCACGTTCCTCAGCACGCCGGGCCAGGGCTACCTCGACGGCATGGGGTTCCTGCAGTTCTACTTCGGGCTGCCGCTGGCGATGATCGTGATCGGCGCGGTGTTCATCCCGCTCTACTACAAGTGGCAGGTCTACACCGCGTACGAATTCATCGGCCGGCGCTTCGACCGGCGCGCGCGCCTCCTGACCGCGGGCCTGTTCCTGATCCAGCGCAGCATGGCGGCGGGAATCACGATCTACGCGCCCAGCATCATCCTCTCCAAGGTGCTGCACTGGCCGCTGTCGTGGACCTGCGTGTTCATCGGCGCGCTGGTGATCCTGTACACGACCACCGGTGGGGCGCGCGCGGTGGGGGTCACGCACAAGCAGCAGATGGCGGTGATCTTCCTGGGGATCCTGACCGCGTTCGGCCTGACGCTGCACTACCTGGGCGGCTCCTTCAGCATCGGCGAGAGCCTGCGGACCGCGGACGCGCTCGGGAAGCTGGACGTGATCGACCTGTCCTGGAGCCCCGACGACAAATACACGCTGTGGAGCGGGCTGATCGGCGGCTTCTTCCTGCAGCTCTCGTACTTCGGCACCGACCAGAGCCAGGTGCAGCGCTACCTGGGCGGCCAGTCGATCCAGCAGGCGCGCCAGGGCCTGTGGATGAACGCCGTGCTCAAGATCCCGATGCAGTTCGTGATCCTGTTGACGGGCGTGCTGGTGTTCGTGTTCTACCTGATCAACCCCGCGCCGCTGCACTGGAACGAGGCGAACCTGCACGCGGCGCGCGATCTCGACGGGACGTCGCGGACGGTCGAGCTGGAGGGGGAGCACGCCGAGGCGATGGCGCGTCGCGCGCGGCTCACGGAGGAGCTCGTGGGGGCGTGGCGCGCGGGCGATGCCGTGCTGGCAGCGTCCTCGCTGGAGGAGCTGAAGACCGCGGAGCTGCGGGCCGCGGAACTGCAGCAGGAGTTCCGCGACCGCCTGCACGAGCTGGCGCCCGCGGCCGAGGTCAACGACAAGGACTACATCTTCATCACGTTCGTCATGGACCATCTGCCGGTGGGGATCATCGGCCTCTTGCTGGCGATGATCTTCTGCGCCGGCATGAGCAGCACCAGCGCCGAGCTGTCCGCGCTGGCGACGACGAGCACCGTGGATCTGCTCAGCGCGGAGCGCGGCGACCGGGCGCAGGTGCGCGCCACGCAGATCGCGACCGTCGCGTTCGGCCTGCTGGCGTTGGGGTTCGCCGCGCTGTTCTCCCTGTTCGAGAACCTGATCCAGGCGGTCAACATCCTGGGCTCGCTGTTCTACGGCACGATCCTCGGCATTTTCCTGGTGGCGTTCTTCGTCCGGTCCGTGCAGGGCACCGCCGTGTTCGCGGCCGCGCTCATCGCCCAGGCGGCGATCCTGGTGATCCACTTCACCGACATCGAGATTGCATTCCTCTGGTACAACCTGATCGCGCCGGCCATCGTCGTCGGGCTGGCTTTCGCGCTGCAGGCGTGGCTGCCGCGGGCGCGCGCATGACGCCGCGGCCGGCGGTGCCTAGAATGCGCGCACCATGAAGCACCTCACCTACACCGCCGCGTGCATCGCGGCACTCGCGGCCTTCCTCCCCGTCAGCGCGATCGCGGCCACGCGGGCCGCCCAGGCTCCCGCGGTCGAATTCCCGCAGGCCAGTCCGGCCTGCACGCTGAAGCAGCGCGTCGGACTCACCGACATCGAGATCGAGTACTCGCGGCCGAGCGTCAAGGGCCGCAAGATCATGGGCGAGCTCGTGCCCTACGGCGAGATCTGGCGCACGGGCGCCAACTCGGCGACCAAGCTCACCTTCAGCACGGACGTGACGATCGGCGGCGAGGCGGTGCCCGCGGGGACGTACGCGCTGTTCACCATCCCGGGCGCGGCCGAGTGGACCGTGATCCTGAGCCAGGTCACCGGCCAGTGGGGTTCCTACGCCTACGACGCGAAGGACGACCTGATGCGCGTCAAGGTCAAGCCCTCCGTGCTGGCCGAGCCGGTCGAGACCATGACGATCAGCATCGGCGACCTGCGCGACGAGTCGGCGACGCTCGCGATCCTGTGGGAGAAGACGCGCGTCGCGGTCAAGATCGAGACCAACCTGGTCGCGCAGCTCGTGCCGCAGATCGAGGCCGCGATGGCGGGCGAGGGCAAGAAGCCGTACTTCCCCGCCGCGATGTTCTACTACAACCACAACCTCGACCTGAAGAAGGCGCTGGCGTGGATCGACGAGGCCATCAAGGAGCGTCCCGACGGCCTGTGGATCATCCACCGCAAGGGCCTGATCCTGGAGCGCATGGGCGACAAGGCCGGCGCGAAGGCGGCCGCGCAGCAGTCGCTGGAGCTGGCGAAGAAGGCCGGCGGCTCGCTGGGCGCCGAGTACACGCGCCTGAACGAGGCGCTGATCGCGCGCCTGTAGGATCCCGAAGGACCGTGCCAGAGCACTCCGCAGGAAGTGCTCTGGCACGGTACGCCGGCAGACGCGTGACGCGCGTGCCGTTCGTCCTCTGGAACGCCGCGGGTGTGCGGTAGCGGCGCCGGTCTTCGCGCGTGACCGGCGCGATCGGCGCGACGTTCCTCCGGCCCTGCAGCGAAACGGCGGAACCGGGCGCGCCGCCCACGAACGAAGTGCCGCCCATGTGGACGCGCACGCCGTGCTGCACCCGGCACGGGTCGTCCACGCAGCGGATGCCGTCGCCGAAGCAGGACGGCGTGGCCTGTGCGTTGGCGGGCGGTGCTGAGAACGCGCCGGACAGCAGCGTGGCGGCGGCGATCGTGCGTGGGAACGGGTCCATCCTGGAAGAACGTCCGGGGTTCGAAGTCCGGGGAGCACGGCCGTGCCGGGCGATCCGTCGACCGCGCGGCGATTTCGCGGGCGGGGGACCCGCGCGCACCCAGGCCATTCGAGGGACGCGGCGCGCGGGGAAGACCGCGGGAGTTCTCGGGCTCGCGGGGAAGGTCCGGCCGGTCCGCGGCGTCCATCGACGTGCCCCACCCAAGGAGAATCCCCTGATGAAGAGACTGCTTCCGTTCGCAAGCATGGTTCTGGCCGGATGCCTCGCCTCCGCCGCGCCCACGACCGGTCCGACGCTCGTCGGCCTCGCCCAGGGCACCAGGACCGGCCTGTTTCCGCAGCCGCGGAGCGGCATCTCGCTGCCGGCGGCCGAGGGCAGCGGCCCCACGATGGAGCGCGTCGTCGCCGAGTTCGAACGCGCGACCGGCATCCACCTCGTGATCGGCGTCGCGGCGCGCAACGCGCTCGCGCAGACGCCCTGCGGCCTGCAGGGACCGCTCGAGATCCCGGCGGCACGCGTCTACCCGGTGATCGAGTCGATCCTCGCGCAGCACGACTTCGTGCTCCTGCCCATGCACCTCGAGGAGCCGCGCATGCTCGCGCTGGAGACGGTCGGCGGGCGCAGCCGCAACGACGTGCGCCAGAACGCGCTGCGCGTGGAGTCCGACGCGCTCCCGTCGCTGCGCGAGCACTCCGCGCTCCTGGTCCAGACCGTGGTCGATCTCGATCCGATCGACGTGCGCCACCTGGCGAACTCCCTGCGCTCGCTCTTGACCGACAACAGCACGCAGCAGATCGTGCCGATCGGCAACTCGAACCAGGTGCTCGTCCTCGGCCGTGCACCGCAGGTCGCGGATTGGGTCGAACTCCTGCGCGCGGCCGCCGCGCGCGAGCGCGAACTCATGGAAGAACACCGGCGCCGACAGGACGCGGCACCGAAGAAGGGCGGATCCGCGAACTAGCAGCCTTCGAGGAGCTGCCTGCTCCGGCGAGCCCGACGTCGCCGGAGCAGGGAGTTCCTCAACGCCCTGCCAGGCTTGCGCCGCCGGCGCGGGCGACGATCGTCAGCGCGGTGGCCGCGCGCACCCGCGCGGTTCCGGGCCCGGCGGCTGGATCTCCGGCGGCGGCGTCCGCGGCCGCGGCCAGCCGTGTCCGATCCTCGTGGCTCGTGGTTGCCATCGTCGTTTCCGGGGACGCGCGCCGTCCAGCGACCCCGCCACCGGCCGTCTATCCGCGCCCGATCCTGCCATCCGCGACGGCGCGTGCGAGATCGAAGGTCGAAATCACGCCGAGGAGCTTGTTGCCGTCCACGACGAACACCCTGTGGATGCTCTCGTTCACCATGCGCGCGGCCACCTCGCGCACGGGAAGAGCGGGCGGCACGGTGACGACGCTGGCGCTCATGTGCTGGCGGACGCGCTCGACCTCGGCGTTCCCGGGGCTGTAGTCGTCCGCCATCGAGATGTCGTCCTCGACGACGTCGCCGGCCTCCATCTCCTCGACGTCCCAGCCGCGACGCGCGTCGGGTTCGCGCGGCCCGAGGCGCGCGCGCTGTGCCACGTCGCGCAGCGAGAACACGCCGATCAGCTTCCCCGAGACCTCCACCACCGGCGCACCGCTGATGCCGGCATCGTCGAGCAACGCCGCCGCCTCCTCGACCGTCGTGTCGGGGTTGAGACGCACGACGCTCTTCTGCATCAGGTCGGACGCGGTCAGGATCGGGTGCGTGGCTGCTTTCATGGGTCGACTCCTCCGCGGCGGCGGTCCGGCCTCCGCCGG
Organism: uncultured Planctomycetaceae bacterium; assembly: GCA_964552795.1. Lineage (GTDB taxonomy): Bacteria > Planctomycetota > UBA1135 > UBA1135 > JAEUHZ01. The sequence goes on along the minus strand of CAZKIO010000005.1, from coordinate 71,138 downwards.
AACATTGTTCTCCCAAGTGCGGGCGAGTCCCATACGGCCGACGCCGCAGGGAGGGGGGGCGGGACGGCGCAGCGGGCCGCGCGGCCCGAACCGCCCGCGACATCCTCGAATCGCAATCCCCGCGAGCGAACGGCGGGTGTACGGTCGCACACGGCCCGCGCGGATCGCGAGCCGTTCCAGCCCTCGACCCCCATCCCCAGAACCGTCATGAACTCCGAACTCGTTCCGGCCCGTTGCCCCCGTGAGCGTCTCTTCCTGTTCGCCCTCGGTGGCGCGCTCCTGTCGCTGGCGCAGCCCGGCGCTGCGGCCGCAGGCGGACCGCCCGACGTGGCGATCGTCGCCGCGGCGATGTCGAGCAGCACGTCGGCCTGGTTCACGGATCCGCAGTCGCGCCTGATCGCTTCCGGATACTTCGGCGCGGTCGACATCATCAATGCGTCGACGACGACCCCGACCCTGGCCGAGCTGCAGGCCTACGACGCGGTCATCACCTGGAGCAACGTGAACTACCAGAACGCGACCGCGCTCGGCGACGTGCTCGCGGACTACGTCGACGCGGGCGGCGGCGTGGTGGTCGCCGTGTTCGCCAACACGTCCACCAGCACGGCCCGCTTCCTGCAGGGACGCTGGCTCAGCGGCGGCTACGAGATCGTCGTCTCTCAGGGCGGTTCCCAGACCGGCAGCGCGACGCTCGGCACGGTCCACGTCCCGGGGCATCCCTTGATGACCAACGTGAACACGTTCGACGGAGGCACGAGCTCGTTCCGGCCCGTCACGACGGCACGCACCCCGGGGTCGGTCCTGATCGCCTCCTGGTCCGACGGCAAGCCGCTCGTGGCGACGCACGGCACGCACGCGCGCCGCGTGGACCTGGGCTTCTACCCGCCCAGCAACGCGGCCAGCTCCTCCTTCTGGGTCGGCACCACCGACGGCGGCGCGCTGCTCTCCAACGCGCTCCTGTACGCCGCGACCAACGGTTCCTCCTCCACGCCGTTCTGCTCGGGCGACGGCAGCGCCGCGGCGTGTCCGTGCGGCAACAACGGCGCGCCGGGCAACGGCTGCGGCCATTCCCTCGACCCCAACGGCGCGAACCTGAGCACCAGCGGCCTGGCGCGTCTCTCCAACGACACCCTCGTCCTGCGGGGCTCGAACATGCCCAACGCCCCGGCGCTGTACTTCCAGGGCACGAACCAGTTCGCGGGCGGCGCGGGCGCCGCGTTCGGCGACGGCCTGCGCTGCGCGGGCGGCACGATCATCCGACTGAAGACCGTGGCCAACGTGGGCGGTGCCTCGCAGTACCCCGGCGCCGGCGACCCCAGCGTCTCGGTGCGCGGCCTCGTGGCGGCGCCGGGCCTGCGCACGTACCAGGTCTGGTTCCGCAACGCGGCGGAGTTCTGCACGCCCAGCACCTTCAACCTGACGAACGGCGTCGAGGTGGCCTGGACGAACTAGCGCCCGGGCGCTGCATCCGCGCGGGGTTCCGCGTCGAAGACCGTTGCGAGGACGGATCCGCCGACGTGGACCAAGACCTTGTGCGCTTCGACCCTAGCCAGACGCCGCGCGCTGCCATCGGCGCGCCGGCCCGACGGTGCCTTGGCGGGTAGCGCTCCGATCCCGCCGCCGGGCCGCGCGATGCCGTCCTTGATCCGGCCGGCTTCCGACGGGTGGTTGGCCATCACGCAGGCCGGCGCTCGCGCGGCGGATCCCGCACAGATCGAAGCGCTGCTCCTGCCGCGCGTCGCCCGCGGCGACGCCGCGGCCGTCAGCCAGTGCCTCGCGCGCTACGGCCCGCTGGTGTGGTCGGTGGCTCGCAAGCTGTGCCGCGACGTCAACGCGATCGAGGACCTCGTGCAGGAGATCTTCATCGACGTCTGGAAGAGCGCGGGTCGCTACGATCCCGCGCAGGCCTCCGAGGCCACGTTCATCGCCACCATCGCGCGACGCCGCGTCATCGACCGCCGCCGGCGCAGCGCGCGCAGCCGGGAAGTGGAGAGCCTGGAGCCCGTCCGGACCGAGATGGGCGCGCACGACGCCGGCCTCGAGGAGGTCGACGTGGGAGACGAGGCCTCGCTGGCGCGCCGCGCGCTCCAGCGGCTGGGGCCGGAGCAGCGACGCGTGATCCTGATGTCGGTGGTCGACGGCCTGACCCACCAGGAGATCGCCGCTTCGACCGGTCTGCCGCTCGGCACCGTCAAGAGCCACATCCGGCGCGGCCTCGACCGGGCCGCGCAGTTCCTGCGCGCACCCGAGGGAGGAGAGGCATGAGCCCCGCCTTCGCCGAGTGGGAGGAGCGCACGCTCGCGCTCGCCGCCGATCACGTGACGCAGGGCCTCGATGCGGCGGAACTGCGCGAGCTGCACCGACGCGCGGCGGCCGCCGACCTGGATGCGTTCGAGCGCGCGTGCGCGGAGCTGCACGTCGCGGCGCTGGGGCCCGTCGAGGCGCCGCCGGCCGGCCTGATGCTCAAGCTGCAGGCCGATGCGGCGCGGGAGCTGGGCCTCGTCGCGCCGTCCGCTCGCGCGCGGTCCGGGCCGTGGGCCGCGCGTTCGACGCCGCGCGGCGTGCCGGCCTGGACCGCGGCCGCCGGGTGGCTCGCCGCCGCCGCGCTCCTCTGCGCCTTCTGGCTGCGCGCGCAACCGGCCCCGGGGCTGGACGAGCGCCGCGCGGCGCTGGTCGCCGGTGCCGAGGACCTGGTGCGCGTGCCCTGGCAGCGCGGCGAGGATCCGCTCGCAAGGAACGCCAGCGGCGAGGTGATCTGGAGCACGTCGCGGCAGGAGGGGTACATGCGCTTCGCCGGGTTGGCGCCCAACGATCCCGGCCGGAACCAGTACCAGCTCTGGATCTTCGACCCCACGCGCGGCGACTGGGAAGCGCAGCCGATCGACGGCGGCGTGTTCGACGTCGGCCCCGACGGTTCGGCCGACGTGCCGATCGACCCCAAGCTCCTCGTGCGCCGGGTCGCGCTGTTCGCGGTGACGCTCGAGCCGCCGGGCGGCGTGGTCGTGTCCAAGCGCGAGCACCTCGTGCTGACGGCCGCGCTCTAGGAAGCACGCGCTCCGTCGCGGGCGTCGACCGGCGTGAGCACCTGCTGGAGCCGCAAGAGGGCGAGCATCGCCGCGGCCCACGTGACCACGACCGCGCCGATCCACACCGCCGGTTCGTCGTGCAGGGCGAGCGCGCCGGCGCGCGCGCCGGCGAAGTAGGAGAGCGGCGCCCCCACCGCCGCGAACGCGACGCCCGCCAGGTAGCGCCCGCGCATCCAGCTCATCGACTCGTGGAACAGGCTGGCGAAGAGCGGCCACAGCACGAGCAGCCACAGCGGGCCCGTCGCGGGTCCGGGCGCCACCACGGCGCCGCTGGTCTGCAGGAGCGTGTTGACCGCGAGGCCGAGCGGAAGCGACGCGGCCAGGAACCACAGCTCGCCCGCGCGCCAGCGCCTCAGCCGCGCGTGCACGAGGAGGATCAGGACCGCCGCCGAGGGACCGATCCACGCCCGGCCCGCGGCGGCGCCGAGCACGCATGCGCACCAGCCGGCCTGGAACGCCGCGAAGTTGTAGAGCTTCCGGATCACGTGTCCCGGCGCATCGAAGGGGCGGGATGCGTGCGGATCCCGCGCACGGTGCGGCGTCGCATCGCCCGATGCTAGCGGTCCGCGCGGGAGGGCCGTACTCCGCGATCCCCGGGCCGTGTAACCTCTGCGCACCATGAGCGAGCCCCGACGCGCGCCCGCACCGGCGCTGGAGACCGCGACGACCGATCCGCGCGCGACGGCGTTCGCGCGCCTGCTGGCGGTCGTCGATCGCCTGCGCGCGCCGGACGGATGTCCCTGGGACAGGAAGCAGACGTTGGCCTCGATGGCGCCGTACCTCGTCGAGGAGGCGCACGAGGCGATCGAGGCCGTCGAGCAGGGTCACGACTCCGGCGCCGCCGAGGAGTGCGGCGACGTGCTGATGGTGGTCGCGCTCCTGTGCCGCATCGCCCAGGACGAGGGGCGCTTCGACCTCGCGCGCGCGGCGAACAGCATCTCCGAGAAGCTGGTGCGCCGGCACCCGCACGTGTTCGGCGACGCGCGCGCGGAGACGCCCGACGAGGTGCTGACCAACTGGGAGGCGATCAAGAAGGCCGAGCGCGAGGGCAAGCAGGAGGACGCGAGCGCGCTGGCCGGCGTGCCCGCGGCCCTGCCGGCGCTGCAGCGCGCACGGCGGATCGGCGGCAAGGCCGTTGCCGCCGGATTCCGCTGGGAAACGCCGGCCGGCGCGTCGGCGAAGCTGGCGGAGGAGCAGCGCGAGCTGGAGGCCGCGCTGCGGCTCGTCGATCTCACGCGCGACGGCCTGCCCGGGGCGACGGACGATCAGCGCGCCGCGGTCGCGCACGAGCTGGGCGACGTGCTGCTCGCCGCGGCATTCCTGGCGCAGTACCTCGACCTCGATCCCGAGCGGCTGTGCCGCGAGGCCGTGCGGCGCTTCGAGTCGCGCTTCCGCGCGATGGAGTCCGCGTCGCGCACGCCGCTCGCGCAGCGCACGCTGGCCGAGATGATGCGCGCCTGGGAGTCCGCCAAGGATGCCGAGCGCGACGCCGCGGCGGGAAGGGGGCCGGCATGACCGCGCTCGTCGAGGTGGTCGACCTGTACCGTTTCCACGGACAGGGCACCGACAAGCTGGCGATCCTGCGCGGCGTGTCCTTCGCCGTGGGCGAGGGTCAGTTCACGTGCATCATGGGCCCCAGCGGTTCGGGCAAGTCGACGCTGCTGCACCTGCTCTCGGGCCTGGACGCGCCCTCGGCCGGACGCGTGCTGCTGCGCGGCAAGGACCTTTCGAAGCTGAGCGAGGCCGAACGCACGCTCGAGCGGCGCGCGGCGCTCAGTTACGTGTTCCAGTTCTTCAACCTGCTGCCCAACCTGACCGTGCTGCAGAACGTCGGCCTGCCGCTGGCGATCGCCGGCGCGCACCCCGAGCGCGAGGAGGCGCGCCTCGTGAAGCTGCTGGAGAGCCTGGGCCTCGCCGCGCGCGCGCAGGCCTTCCCGCACCAGCTCTCGGGCGGCGAGATGCAGCGCGTCTCGATCGCGCGCGCGCTGGCCGGCGGCCAGCCGCTGGTCCTGGCCGACGAGCCGACCGGCAACCTGTCGCAGAAGGCGGGCCTGGAGGTGATGCAGATCCTGCGGCGCATCGTCGACGAGGACGGGCGCTCGGTGCTGCTCGTCACGCACAACCCGCGCGACGCGACGTTCGCGGACCGCGTGCTGTTCCTCGTGGACGGCGAGCTGGCGAAGGGGCACGAGCTGCGCGGCCCGGGCCTCGCGGTCGAGTCGATCCACGAGGCCCTGTCGGCGCTGCACATCTGAGCGCATGACGCTCGTCCGCACCATCGCCCTGCAGGGGCTCCTGCGCAAGCCGGGTCGCGCGCTGTTCTCGATGCTCGGCATCGCGCTGGGCATCGCCATCGTCGTCGGCGTCTTCACGCTCGACCACAACACGGTCGTGGGCCTCTCGATGAAGGGCGGCGGCGAGTGGCAGCCGGCGCTGGAGGTGCGCCCGTCGGCCGGCAACCTCGACCCCGAGGGCGAACTGGCGCACACGCCGGGCGTGGCCGGCTTCTCCAAGTTCTTCCAGAACGACGCGCTCGTGCGCCGCGTCGAGGACGCCGGCCGCCGCGGCGCGGGCGAGCGCGTGCGCCTGATCGCGCTCGACGCGCCCTCGATCGTGGGCCTCGACGCCGTGCGCGTGCTGGAAGGGCGCGTGCTCGACGCCCGCGCGGCCGAGCCCGAGATCCTGATCGGCGAGGCGCTGGCCGAGGCGCTGGCCGTGCGCGCCGGCGGCCGCATCCTGGTTTCGCGCCCGGCGCGGCAGCCGCGGCAGGCCTGCATCGACGGCGAGATCCGCGCGCTCGATCCCGAACTGGAGGCGCCGGCCGACGTGCCGGTCGAGCGCGCGTTCACCGTCGCCGGCGTGCTGGCGCGCGAGAAGCTGGGCCGGCGCTCGCAGGGCATGGTCGTGGTCGCCGACGCGGCCGTCGCGTCCGAGCTGTACCGCGGCGTGCGCGTCGATCCGGTGTACTGGGTGCGCCAGGATCCCAGCGTCGACCTGGAGCGGCTGCGCTCCAGCCTGGGCGCCAGCTTCTCCTACGAGCTCAACAAGTCCGTCCTGGTCGGCGCCGCCGCCGACGAGCGCGCCTTCCGCAACGGCGTGCGCATGGCGGGCCTGTTCGCGCTGGTGCTGGGGCTGTACGTGATCTTCCACACGCTCTCGATGTCGCTCGTCGAGCGCATCCGCGAGGTCGCGACGCTGCACGCCCTGGGCACGACCCGCGGCCAGATCGCGCGCATCTTCCTGGCCGAGGGCACGCTGCTCGCGCTGCTCGCCGGCGCGCTGGGCCTGGGCGGGGGCCTCCTGCTCGCGCGGCTGCTGCTCGTGCGCGGCATCACGACGCTGGGCACGGGCCACGTCATCCGCACCTTCGACGTGCCCTGGCCGGCGGTGTCGGGGCTGACGGCGCTGGGCGTGGGCATCGCGCTGATGGGTGCGATCTGGCCGCTGTCGCGCGCGCGCGGCACCAGCACCGTCGCGGCGCTGCGCGGCGACGACGCGCTGCACCGGAGCGGCGTCGCGCGCGGTTTCCACCTGTTCGCCGCGCTGCTGCTCACCGTACTCCTGCCGGCCCTGTACTTCGCGATCGTCCCGGTGGTGGGGGAGACGCAGCGCCAGCTCGTCGGCGCCGTGCTCGCCGCCGTCGGGTTCCTCTCGCTGCTCGTCGTGCTGCCGCTCTTGGTCCCGGCGCTGCTCTCGCGCGTCTGCGAGTGGATCGCGCGGCCGATGCAGCGTCTGTGGACCTTCTCGGGCCGCATGGCGGCGCTGGGCATCCGCACCAGCCCCGCGCGCATCGCGGTGAGCTCCGCCGCCATCGCGCTGGTCGCCGCGGCGTTCACCGGCCTGAAGGGCATGACCAACAGCCTGACGGGCGAGATCGACCAGTGGGCCGGCCGCGCGCTGGTGCACAAGGTGTACGTGCAGCGCCTGCCGAACGTGCCGTTCCAGGAGCTGCGGCACGAGCTGGCGCAGTACCCAGGCTTCGTGGCCATCGAGAACGGCAGCGCGCGCTCGTGGGTGCCGTTCCTGCTCTTGGGCGTGCGCCCGCGCGAGTTGTACGCGCACGGCCCGTGCCAGTCCGACCCCGAGCTCCTGCGGCGCTTCGACCGCGGCGACGCCGTGATCCTGTCCGAACGGCTCGCGCGGCACCTCAACTACCGCGTCGGCGACCGCGTGCACGTCGGCACCGCCGGCGGCGTGAAGGACCTGGAGGTGATCGCGATCAGCGACGCCTACGGCTACTTCCCGCGCCCCGACGAGCGCCTGTACGGCGTCGTCGGCGACCAGTTCCTGCGCCGCGCGTTCTGCCAGGACGTCGAGACGATCAGCGAGTGCGCGGTGGTGCTGGCGGACGGCGCCGACCCCGAGATCGTGCGCACGGCGCTGCGCGCGCGCTGGCCCGACGCGCCGCTGTCGATCGAGACCGGCGCGTGGCTGCGGCAGGAGCACCTCGACGACCTGCAGCGCGACTTCCGGCTGTTCGACTTCATCCTGGGCCTGACCGCGCTGCTGGCGGCGCTCGGCGTGCTGAACGGGCAACTGCTCGCGGGCATCGAACGCGCCAAGGAACTGGGCGTCCTGAAGGCGCTGGGCGTCACGCGCCGCCAGGTGGCAGGCATGGTGCTGTGCGAGTCGCTGGTGATCGGCGCGTTCGGCGGGCTCCTGGGCACGGCGCTGGGCGCCGGCCTCACGCCGGTGATCGTGCGATCGCTCGAGGCGCTGTCGGGCCTGGATCTGCCCGACGTCGGGCCGCGCGAGTGGCTGTGGATCGTGCCCGCGGGGTCGGTCGTGCTGGCGCTCCTCGCCGCGCTGTACCCCATCGCGCGGATGAACCGCACGAACGCGGTCGCCGCCGTCCGCGCGCCCTAGCACCCCTCCGGACCGCCCCTGGGCGGGCCGCGCGAGCATCCCCGGGAAGGTCGGGTCGGGCCTTCCCCACCCCGGTCGGCGTGGGTATGCTCCTCCACCCCAAAGGCGGGGGCGTAGCTCAATCGGTTAGAGTACCGGCCTGTCACGCCGGTGGTTGCGGGTTCGAGTCCCGTCGCCCTCGCCACTTCTCTGGACCCCGAATCGCAGGACCCCGAATCGGCCGCCGCACGCCGCGCGCGAGCCCTACACGGCGGTCGGAACGCCCAGCTCCCGGGCGATGTGCTTGGCGCACGCCTGCGGCCGGCCGCGGTTGACCCGCACGTAGGGGATCCCGACGTCCACGCAGGCCTGTTTCAGCCGCGCGTCGACCTGGTGGGGCAGGAAACCCGTCGCGGCCAGCACGAGGTCGAACGTGCCGTTCCCGACGCGCCGCGCGTGCGCCTCCACCCGGCGCGGCGACGGGAGGCAGTGGCACACCTCGCGGAACTGGAACGCCTCGCGCAAGCGGTCCACGACCTCGGGATCGTCCCGGTTGCTGACGAACAGCGCGCGCTTGCCGCGCGTGTGCGGCTGGACGTTCAGGATCGCGACGTCGGTGGGCCGCGCCGGCTCGGGTCCGGCGTCCGCATCCTGCGGTTCCTCGTCCACGCCGCGGCCGGCGGGTTCCGGCGCCGCGGGTGCGCCGTTCAGCAGCTTCTGGATCCCCTTGAGCCGGCGCCGGTCCTTGCGACCCGTCTCGCCCAGGTCGTCGGCGGTCAACGCTCCGGCCGCGCGACGCACGTGCGCGAGCGCGCGCACGATCCGCGGATTGGACAGCAGGTCGCCGAGACCGAACATCTCCCGCAGCAGCGCGCCCAACTCCGCGGGCTGCACGTCGGGGGACAGGCCCTCCAGCCGCTGGAGCAGCTCCCGCTTGCGCCGCTTGTTTCGCGCGTGCGTGGGATCCAGCCCGAGCTCGGTCGCCCACGCGCGCCGCGGGCTGTGCTGGGGGTCGATCAGTTGCTGCAGACCCAGGTCGCGATCCGCCAGCCAGCGCAGGCGGCCCAGCGCCGCGCTCCACAGCCCGACGTCCTCGACGCTGACGCGCAGCCAGCGCAGCTTGCGGGCGGTCTCGGTCCAACCGCCCGGCCCGTCGAGTCGCCACGGTCGCGGCAGCTCCTGCGGCGGGACGTGCCGCGCCGAGGCCGGCGTCTCGATCGGACCGGTGGCGCGCGTCAGCGCGTCGGCCACGTCGTGCAGCATGCGGCGCGGGTCGGGCGGCGCCGGTTCGAGACGCGCGCCGTCCGCCCAGCCGAAAGCGTCGAAGCCGCGCGCGAGCCCCTCGGTCTCGAGCGCGCGCAGCGTGTGGCGCGCCGAGCGCGCGAGCTGGCGCCAGCTCGCGACCCGGGCCGCGAGATCGCGCGGCAGGTCCACCGTGCAGTCGGTGGGCGTGGCCTCGATCGCGAGCACGCGGATCGAGCCCGGCCACCAGATCTTGCCCAGGCCCGCGAGCCGTACGGCTTGCCGCCGGACCGCGCTGACGACGCGGTTCTCGCCGCAGCGCTCCTCGATGTCGCGCGCGTCCGCCTGCCAGGCCGTGAGCAGCAGGCGCTGGCGTCTGGGTTCCAGCAGGCACGCTTCCTCGATGTGCTCCTCGATTTCCCGCGCGAGGCCGTCGAGACGTCGCAGCGCGGTCGTCTCGTCGAGGCGCATCCACTGCGGGCGGCGGGGCGGCGGGGGGTCGGGTTCGCCGCGCGGGACGCCGTCGTCCCCCGGCGGACGCGCGAGCGCTTCGGGCTCCGCGGACCGCGCGGGCTGCGTCGCGCCGGGCGGCTCGGGGAACGGCAGGAGCTCGGCGCGCGCGGGCCCGGCAGGTTCACGATCGGCCGGAGCCGGCGTGGGGATCTCGAACTCGCGCAGCGCGTCGTCCGCGCGTGCTCGCGCTGCGCCGGGATCCAGCGCACGCGCGGCGGGGCGGCTGGCGACGCGTTCGCGCAGCAGGGTCTGCGACGCCTGCGACGGGAAGGCCTGGAGGAGCGCGTGCTCCAGCGCGCGCGAGCGGCTGGTCCCGGCGCCGATCCAACGTTCTCCGCGCCCTTCGAGCAGGCATTGCCAGAACCCGGCGCGGCTCCAGGCGGCGCGCAATCCCAGTTCGCACAGCGCACGAAGCGTTCCCGGCCCGTGGGGGAAGGGAGTGGGGCTGGAATCGGACATGCTGCCGCGTGCGAGGGTCGTTGGAACGGACGGCCGACACGCGCGGCGGGACCCGCGCCCGGGCCGCCCTCAGGTTAGTCGAAGACGTGCGTTTCGTCGGGGCCGGCACCCGCCCGCCCCCGGATGCAGGGCCCAGGCCGCGGACACGAGCGCCGTCCATGCCGTCGCCGTCGCTCTCGTCGACGCGCAGGATCCGCGCCGTCGAGGTGCTGCGCTCAGCGCGTCTGCGCGCGCCCGGTGATCGTCAGGTTGCGCCTGGGGATCGACAGGATGAACGCCGTCACCGCGCTGGCCGACAGCCGCGAGTCCTCGCCGTAGCCGGCGTTGTCGCGGTTGGGCTGGTAGTAGAAGGTCCCGTCCGGGCACTGCGCGAGCGCGAACCACCAGCGGTTGGCGTCCATCAGGCTGCGGAAGCTGCCGGGCGCGGCGTTGGCCGCGAGCGCGGCGTAGCCCATGCCCAGGATCGGCGAGCCGTGCGTGTCGGGGAAGCTCTCGGGGTGCTCGCCGATGACCAGGGCGTGCCTGAGCGCACGGTCCCGGTAGACCTTCTCCGGCCAGGGGCTGAGAAGGTTCGCGATGCCGGCCGCCCCGGTACGCCCCATGTCGGCCCAGTCCGAGTCCCCGGCGACCGAGTCGGCGTACCACAGGTAGCCGTTCTTGCCGGTGCCGCGCTCGAGGAACGCGTAGGCGGCGTCGTGCCGCGCGCGGTCGATCTCGATCCCGCAGCGCTGCATCAGCGCGAACGCGAGCGCGCCCTCGCCGGTCAGCATGGCGATCGGGCCGTAGCCTTCGAACCCGGGGTTGTGGCCCCAGCCGCCGTGCTGCTGCCGCGCGTCCTTGGGGAAGGAGTCGGGGTGCGTCTCCTTGGCCTTGGGGTTGACCTGATCGAGCGACAGATACTGCGACGAGTAGAGGAAGTCGCGCACCTCCTCGAGCTCCGGCAACACCCAGCGCTCGCGGGTGGCGAGGAAGAACTCGCTCATCACGATCGCGGCCGCCATGTAGCGCCAGTTGATCAGCGAGTCCGAGTCGCGCGGCTTCGTCGTGCGGGCGTGGAAGCGGGCGTTGCGTTCCGCCGCGGCGAGGTGCTTGCGCTGGCCGCTGGCGAGCAGGGCCAGCGGGGCGAAGGTGTCGTGGATCGGATTGCCGAACGAGCCGTCGTCGCGCTGCGCCTCGACGAGGAACTCGAGCAGCTCGGCCAGGATGCGCTCGCTCTTCTTGCACTCGGCGGGGAACGTCGCCGAGAAGGCGCCGTAGCGCCGGCCGACGTCGAGCGTCGCCTCGACGCGCTTCTCGTCGCGCAGGAGCTCGAGCTTCAGCTTGCCGCGGCCGCCCTCGCCCTGGCACGCCTCGAGGGCCTGCGCGAAGTCGAGCAGCGGTCCCTTCGGGCCGAAGACCTCCATGCCGTAGCCGTTGCGATGCGGCGTCTCGAATCGCCGTCCCCCGGCGCCGACGATGTGGTCTCCGACGCGCACGCGGCCGTGCGCAGCAGACTCCTCGAAGACGTGGCGCACGACCAGGTGCGTCGGCTCGGACTCGACGAGCTCGACGCGGATGCCGGTGAGGCCGAGGTTGTAGTACCAGCCGGGGACCTGCGCGTCGGGGCCGGCGGCGGCGCGCTGGTTCCACGGCGTCCCGTTGGGCTGGTAGTGCACCTGCGCGGCGGCCGGCACCGCGGCCATGGCGAGGGCCAGAAGTGCGCGCCAGGGCGGGCGGAAGGCGGGATGGGCTGAGCGCATGAGGTTGCTCGGGATCGTGCTCGCGGGGGCGGACCCGCCCGCACGCCAAGTGCGCGGCCCGCCTTCCGTTCCTATCGCGCCGCGCGAGCTTCTGGAAGGGGTCGGCTGCGGACTCGAGTTCGCGCCGCGGCGGTCCGGGCAGCCGGCGGGCGCGTCGGTTATGGTCGCGGCCGGCCCACGGAGGACGCCATGAAGCTCGACGAGGTGATGAAGACCCTGGAGAAGAAGGGCAGCGCCGCCACCAGGAAGACGTACCAGCGCCACGGTGCGCCCGAGAACATGTACGGCGTCAAGGTCGCGGACATGAAGGAGGTCCTGAAGAAGACGAAGCAGGACACCGACCTCGCGCTGGCGCTGTGGGACACGGGCAACGCCGACGCGCGCTACCTCGCGGGCCTGATGGCGGACGCGTCGAAGATCGGCAAGAAGGACCTGGAGAAGTGGGCCAAGACCGCGGACTGGCAGATGCTGCGCGAGTACAGCGTCGCCGGCGTGGCGGCCGACTCTCCTCACGGGCTTGCGCTGGCGCGCGCCTGGATCGACGCCAAGGCCGAGGCCGTGCGCACGATCGGCTGGGCCACGTGGGGCGGGCTCGTGTCCGTAACGCCTGACGAGGAACTCGACCTGAAGGAGATCGAGAAGCTCCTCGCGCGTGTCGAGAAGGAGATCCACCAGCAGCCCGAACGCGTGCGTTACGTGATGAACGCGTTCGTGATCGCGGTGGGGGGCTACGTCGCGCCGCTGACCAAGCGCGCGCTGGCCGCGGCCAAGAAGATCGGCAAGGTCGAGGTCGACATGGGCGACACGTCCTGCAAGGTGCCGCCGGCCGGGCCCTACATCGAGAAGATCGCGGGGATGGGCCGCGTCGGGAAGAAGCGCAAGACGGCGCGGTGTTGAGCGGCGAAGCCGCCGTCTGCGCGCGACTGTTCGCGCGCACCTGCTTCGCGTAGGGTCCTGCGATGCGCGCGACGTCTCCGCTGCTCGTCTTGCTCGCCCTCGGCGCGAGCGGCTGCCACGCACTTCGCGAGGGACCCGGCAGCGCCGACTCGCGCCCGCCGAACGTCGTCCTGATCTTCACCGACGATCAGGGCTGGGCGGACGTCGGCGTGCAGGGCGCGCGCGGGTTCGCGACGCCGAACCTGGACCGCCTCGCGCGCGAGGGCGTGCGCTTCACGGACTTCTACGTCGCGCAACCGGTGTGCTCCGCCTCGCGCGCTGCGCTGCTCACCGGCTGCTATCCCAACCGCATCGGCATCGCCGGTGCGCTCGGCCCCGACAGCCGTGTTGCGTTGAACCCCGAGGAGACGACGCTCGCCGGCCTGCTGCGTGACCGCGGCTACGCGACCGCGATCTTCGGCAAGTGGCACCTGGGACATCGTCCCGAGCACCTGCCGACGTGCTACGGATTCGATCGCTTCTACGGGCTGCCCTACTCGAACGACATGTGGCCCCGGCATCCCGAGACGCCGGAGGCCTATCCCGACCTGCCGACGCTCGAGGACGAGCGGATCGTCGGCCTCAACCTCGATCCGGACGGGCTCACGCGCGAGCTCACGGACCGCGCCGTGGAGTTCATCCGCGAGCAGCGCGGACGCCCGTTCTTCCTGTACTTGCCCTACCCGATGCCGCACGTGCCCCTGGCCGTTTCGGCGCCCTTCCGAGGTCGTTCCGCGCGGGGTGCGTACGGCGACGTGATCGAGGAGCTCGACGCCAGCGTCGGCCGCGTGCTTGCGGCGCTCGACGCGCACGACCTCGCGCGCGACACGCTGGTGCTGTTCACCTCCGACAACGGGCCGTGGCTCTCGTACGGCGATCACGCCGGCTCCGCCGGGCCGCTGCGCGAAGGCAAGGGCACGACGTTCGAGGGCGGCGTGCGCGTGCCGTTCCTGGCGCGCTGGCCGGGCCGGATCCCGGCGGGCGGCGTGTGCCGCGAGCCGGCCATGACGATCGACCTCCTGCCCACGATCGCGCGCTTCTCCGGGGCCGATCCGCCCGCGCGATCCATCGACGGCCGCGACGTGTCGGCGTTGCTGATGGGCGAAGCGGGCGCGCGGTCGCCGCACGCCGCCTACTTCTTCTACTACGGCAACGGCGTGCTGGAGGCCGTGCGCTCGGAAAGCTGGAAGCTGCACTTCCCGCACCCGTACCGCACGATGCGCGGCCGGGAACCGGGGCGCGGCGGCCAGCCGGGCCAGTACGACTACGCGCCGACGACGCGGCTGGAGTTGTACGACCTACGGAACGATCTCGGCGAGGCCCACGACGTCGCGGATCAGCATCCCGACGTCGTGCAGCGTCTCCAGCGGCTTGCGGACGGCATGCGCGCGGAGCTCGGCGATCGCCGGATCGGGATCGCGGCCGCGGCCGCGCGTGAACCCGCGCGCGTGCCCTGACTCAGCGCGCGATCCCCATCGCCAGCGGCGCAGCCTCGATCTCCAGCCGCCCCAGGTCGATCCAGCGCACGAACTCGCCGGTGCGGCCCGAGCCCAGGCCCACCTGCGGGCCCGTGCGGCCGCAGGTCTCGAAGCTCGACATCCACACGTCCTGCACGCCGTCGCGGTCGACGTCGCCGGCCGGCGCGACGCGCGCGCCGATCCACATCGAGCAGCGGCCGCCGGTCCACGCGCGCAGCACGCTCGCATCGCGCGCGGACACGATGCGCACGGCGCCCGCGTCGGCCACGGGGAGGCGCGGCACGCCTGGAAGGTTCCAGAACGGATCCGCCACGATGAGGTCGGGCATCCCGTCGCCGTCGAGGTCGCCGCCCGCGCGCAGGCCCGTGCCGTACAGCTCGTGGTGCCACACGCCGAGCGGCACGCGGTCGATCCGGACGCCCGCACCCGTCGAGTAGCGCGCGAGCGCCGTCCCGTTCCCGGAGCGATCGAACACCGGCACGCACACGTCCTGCTGGCCGTCGCCGTCCAGGTCGCCCGTCGCGATCACCTGCGCGGACAAGCACCAGTCCTGACCTGGTTCGCCCGCGAGGCCCAGCGCGTCGCCCGCGATCGTGCGCACGATGCGCCCGTCGCGGCCCGAGCGGATCTCGATCGCCGCGTCGGTGACGGCGGCGAGGTCCGCGGTGCCGTCGCCGTCGACGTCGCGCAGCGGCGTGATCGGCGTGCCGTTCGCGCACCAGCGCGCGTCGCTCGGCACGCGCCACAATCGCTCGCCCGTCGTGCCCGAGAGCGCGATCACTTCGCCGGGGTGCACGTCCAGGCGCGGCGCCAGCACGAGGACGTCGCGGCGCAGGTCGCCGTCGAGGTCGCCGGTGGCGACGAGGCCCGTGCCCGGCAGCTCGGACGCCGCGGCGCCCAGCGGCGCGTCGAGCAACCGCTCGCCGGTGCGTCCGGAATGGAAGCACACCATCGCCGTGTGCGCGCTGGTCAGCGGCTCCGCGCGACGCCACAGCACCGCCAGGTCGCCCGTGCCGTCGCCGTCGACGTCGCTCAGCGCACACAGCGCCTCGCAGGCGGGCTCGGCCGAGCGCTCGTCGAAGCCCGCCGGCGCGTGTGCGATCCAGAGGGTGTTCCCCGTCGCGGCCGAGACTGCGATCAGCTCCGAGACCGAGGACGCGCGCACGGTGCGCAGCGCGAGGTCGGGCGCGCCGTCGCCGTCGAGGTCGCGCACGCCGTGGAGAGCGACCAGTTCGCGCGCGACGCGCACGGGCGGCGTGGACGGGGCGGCCGGCGGGAGGCCGGTGACGGCGGCGAGGATCAGCGCGAGGGTCGTGGCCATGGTTCCCGGGAACCGCCGCCGCGCCGCCGGAATCGCCCGGATTCCGGCCAAAACGCCGGCGACCGGCGTCCCCGGTGGCCGGATTCGCGGTTGCCACTTAGCTTGAAGGAGCCGTCGCGGGCCGCGGCGATGGTCGCCGCGGCCCCGCTCGAGCCCCCCCGTTCCCATGCTGCTCAGCGCCTGCCTCGTCGCGTTCGCCGCCGTTCCTCCCGCCGCTCCGCCGCCGGTCTCCGACCACGGGGACACGCCGCTGCTCACCTCGCTGGGCCGGCACGACGCCAGGATCACCGACCTGTACGCCTTCACGTCCGGCGACCGGCTGGTCGTGTGCGTCGGCATGAACCCGGCGGTCCCGGTCGGCTTGACGCGCTACCTGTGGCCGTCGGACGTGACGATCGCGATCCACATCGACAACAAGAGCCGCGTCAGCTTCGACGACCCGGCCGACCTCGCCGCGTACGGCGGCACCATCCTGCAGCCCGACAAGATCCGCGACCGGATCGTGTTCACGATCACGGCCGACGGCGCCGGCGTGCCGCGCCTCGCGGCGACGGGCATCCCGCCGCCCGTGCTGAACCAGGACGTGCGCTTCTTCGCCGGCCTGCGCGACGATCCGTTCATCCGCGGGCCGCGCATCGGCCGCAACGTGGCGGCCCTGGTGATCGATCTGCCGGTGCAGCGCGTCGTGCACGGCAACCACTCGCTGCTCGTGTGGGCCACGTCGTCGATCGAGGGGCGCCCCGAGCCGTTCCAGGACCTCGCGGGCCGCTCGCTGCGCTCGATGTTCCTGGCCAACGACTACATGAACGTCGAGACGCCGCGCGAGCACTTCCTGTTGCACGGCGTGGTCCCGGACGTCCTGATCTACGATCCGTCGCGGCCGGCGCTGTTCCCCAACGGCCGCGCGCTCGCGGACGACGTGGTCGACATGGTCGGCGACCCGGGCATCCTGGCCAGCGACGCGCCGTTCCCCAGCGCCAACGACGTGCCGTTCCTCGCCGCGTTCCCGTACCTGGCGCCGCCGCATCCGTGATCGCGGCCCGTCTGGCGGGCTGCGCGCTGGTCCTCCTCGGCGCCGCCTGCGGCGGCCCGGGCGGTCCGCGCCCGGAGCCGGCGTCGGAGCCCGCGGAGGGCCCCGCCGCGCGCATCGCGAGCGCGGAAGCGACGCTGGAGCGCCATCCGAACCTCTACCCGGTGTGGGCCGAGCTGGGCGAGGCGTACCTCGACGGCGCGCGCGTGTCGCGCGATCCGGTCCTCGTGCGGCGGGCGCTGGAAGCCTTCGAGCGCTCGCTGGGGATCCAGCCCAACTTCGTGGCGCAGCGCGGCATGACGGCGCTCGCGAACTTCCGCCACCGCTTCGAGGAGGCGCTCGCCTGGGCGGCGCGCGCGCGTGAGACCCATCCGCCGGACACGAGCGTGCTGGCGATGCAGGTCGAGGCGCTGCTCTCGCTCGGTCGCGTCGACGAGGCGCAGGCGGTGCTCGACGCGCACGGCTCCGCGGCCGGCGACTTTCACGCCCTTTCCGCGCGCGCGCGCGTGCTCGTCGCGCGCGGCGAGCCAATGCCCGCGGCGCGAACCTACGAGGATGCCGCCGACCTGGCGCGGGAGCAGGCGCCGGCGCTCGCGCAGTGGGCGCTGGTGCGCGCCGCCGCGGCGTTCCTCGATTCGGGCGCACCCGCGGCGGCCGAGCCGCTGCTCGCGCAGGCCCTCGCGATCGACCCCGGCAGCGTCGACGCACAGGTGCACATGGCGGAGGCCGAGGAAGCGCGCGGCGACGCGCGCGCGGCGTACGAGCGCTGCGCTGCCATCCTGCGCGCCGCCGAAGATCCCACGGTGCACGCTGCGGCAGCTCGCCTTGCGCGGAGCCTCGGTGACGACGCTGCCGCGCGGCGACACTTCGAGGCCGCGAACCGCGCGTTCACGCGGGTGCTCGACGCCGGCGAGGTCTACGCGCTGGGCGCGCAGGCCGCTCTGTTGTGCGACGCGGCCGCGCGCCTCGACGAGGCGCTCGACCTCGCGCTGCGGCACCGCGCGCACCTGCCCGTACCGGTCTCGGACGCGCTCGTGGCACGGATCGAGGCGCTGACGGAGGCTTCGGCGCGCTGATCCCCCCGGCACGAACCGCGCGGCGCGCGCGCCGGACGTGCTAGGCTGACGGTCGTGAGGCATCGGATCGCGCTCGCCGTGCCGCTGCTCGCGCTCGCGGCCTGTTCGCGCGCGGCGCGGCCCGAGGGCGCCATCCGCGTCCAGGCCACGCATCCCGAACGCCTGAACCTCGTGACGGTCGACGCACCCACCGTGCGCGTCGAGGTCGACGGCCGTGCGGACCTCCTGTTCCTGGTGGATTCCGGCGCGGCCGTGTCCCTGATCGATCGGGCGCGCGCCCGCGAACTCGGCCTCGATGTCCGGCCGTACGCGCATCCGGGGACCACGCGCGGAGCCAACGGCGAGGTCGTCGAGTTCGACTCCTACGTCGACATCGATCGCCTGGAGATGGGGTCGGTCCGCGTCGAGCGTCTGCGTGTGCCGGTCCTCGAACTCGAGGTCGCGCGCCACCACGGCTGGACCGGGGTCCTGGGGCAGGATGTCCTGTCCCTGATGCCCGTCGTCCTCGATGCGCAGCGCGGACATCTCCACCTGCTCCCGCCGGACTGCGAGCGTCCGGCGATCGAGCAGTACCTCGGCGAGCAGGATCTGGGTCGGGGCGCCTGGGTCGTGGTCGAGGCGCCCTTCCGTCCGTCGCCCATGCTGCCGCTCCAGGTGACGGTGGCACCGGGCAGCGAGCTCGAGTTCGAGATCGAGGTCGACACGGGCGCGACAGGTACGAGCCTGCCCAAGGCCGCGATCGAGGCGTTGGCTCTCGCGCCCGCGGGGAGTTTCGAGTCGCGCACGGTCAGCGGACCGTTCGTGGGGCGGACCTACGAGCTCGAGGGACTCAGCCTGTTCGGCCTGCGGGTGAGCGCGCAGGTCCAGGAGAGCGCGCTCGAGTTCGGCCTGCTGGGCATGGACGTGCTCGGCGAGCTGGTGCTGGTCCTCGACGGCCCCGGCAAGAGGATCTGGCTCCATCGCCGCCCCTCGGCCGAGGACGGTCGGGATCCCGGATCGGCGAGCGGCCGAGTGCCGCGGGGGGACGGGTACGCGCCGGATGCGGGTCCGGGGCCGCGCTGATTCCACGTCCCGCGCGGCGCGAACTCGCGCGGCGGGGGCTCGAATCGCGACGTCGGGCGCAGGTCGCACTGCCGAGGTGCGCGGATTGGCGGTAGGTTGGGGGGATCGATGAGTCCCGTCCCCCCTTCTCCGGGCCAGAGCGGTCCGGGCGATCTGCCGCCGCCCACCCTGGTCCAGGACGCGCGGGGGCTCGCCGGCCTCGTGCGGGTCCTGGACGAGGCCGCCGAGATCGCGGTCGACACGGAGGCGGACTCGCTCTTCAGCTACCGCGAGCGCGTGTGCCTGATCCAGATCACGGCCTGCGACCAGGACTTCCTGGTCGATCCGCTGGCGGGGATCGACCTCGCGCCGCTGGGGGCGGTCTTCGCCGATCCCGCGCGCCTGAAGGTGTTCCACGACGGCGAGTACGACGTCCTGATCCTGAGGCGCGACCGCGGTTTCCAGCTCCGCAACCTGTTCGACACGCGCGTGGCGGCCGCGACGCTGGGGAACCGCACGCCGGGCCTCGCGACCGTGCTGCAGGAGCACTTCGGCGTCGCGCTCGACAAGTCGATGCAGCGCTCCAACTGGCGCCAGCGGCCGCTCTCCGACAAGCAGATCCGCTACGCGCGGCTCGACACGCACTTCCTGCTGCGGCTGATGCACGCGCAGCGCGCCGAACTGGCGCGCACGGGCCGCGACGTGATCGTGGCCAGCGAATGCCGCCGCCTGGAGGCCCTGGAGCCGCCGGACAACGGCTTCGACGCCGACGAGTTCGTGCGCATCAAGGGCGCGCGCGCATTGAGCCCGATCGAGGGGCAGGTGATGCGCGAGCTGTACGTGCTGCGCGAGCAGCTCGCCAAGGAGAGCGACCAGCCGCCGTTCCGGGTCATGAACAACGAGACGCTGATCGCGCTCGCCCGCCGGCGGCCGCGCTGGCGCGCCGAGCTGACCGAGGTGGGCGGTTTCTCGTCGAAGCAGGCGCGCAAGTTCGGCGACCTCGTGCTGAAAGCGGTCGAGCGCGCGCACGAGCTCGGCCCCCTGCGGTGCCTGCCCATGCTGCCCAACCGCGACGGCACCGGCGGCTTCACGGAGGAGGAGGTCGAACTGCACGACCGCTTGAAGAACTGGCGCAAGGACGTCGCCGAGAAGATGGGCCTGGACGCGGCCTACGTCCTGAACCGCCACGTCCTGCTGCGCCTCGTGCGCGAGCGGCCGGTCGACCGCGCCGCCGTCGAAGCCGTCGAGGGCATGCATGCCTGGCAGGTCGAGCGCCTGGGCGCCGACATCACGGCCCTGATCGCGCGCTTCGAGGACGAGCGCCGGCGCGGGACGCTCAAGCTGCCGTCGCGCCGCCGCCGCCAGGCCCAGGGCTGACGCGCCGGACCGCCGGAAACGACCGCGGGGGAGCGGCCCGGGTCGGGCGCTCCCCCGCGGGAGTGTGCGGTGGTGGAGACGAAGGGAGTCGAACCCTCGACCTACGCATTGCGAACGCGTCGCTCTACCAACTGAGCTACGTCCCCACGTGGGGGAACCAAGATAGTCGCCGGCCCAACTCCAGGGAAGGGCTCGGGCCGCGGGTGGGGCAGGCGGCCCGTTCCTCCGCCCGCACACCACCCGCGGCCTTCGCTCCAGCCCCGTCCGAGGACGGGGCTCCTCACAACTTGGAACTCGTCGATGTCGAGGGCGGCTCGCAACGCCCCGCCGGGCCCGTGTCCGCGGGCCCGACTGCCACCTGCCGAGTTCCTTCCGTCCGGGGCAAACCCGGGCGCGTTCTCGCGCGATCCGAGGGTGGAGGCAGGTCCCGAACGGGGGAGAGAGTTCCCAGATCGAGCGCGTCTCCACCCAAGCTGCTCGCTTCAGCCTGGATCGGCGAGGACACCCCTCCTACATCAAGTGGCGTGCCAGTAACGGATCGTTCTCGTAATCCTATTGAGAACCACAAGATAGGCGCGTTCCCGTGCGCAGGCCTGGGGGTCCCTGTCCAGGAATCGACAGCCGCATGCGGATTCCTGGACACGGGTACGGACGCGGCTGCGGCCGCCTGCGCCCGGCCGACCCGGCCGGGTCAGGGCGCTTCGGAGTCCGCTTCGGCTTCGTGCCCGCCCGAGCCGTTCAGCGCGTGGCGCTTCAGCAGCGTGTAGAGCTGCGAGCGGCTGATCCCCAGGGTCGCGGCGGCCTTGACCTTGTTGCCCTCGGCGGACTTCAGGGCGTCCGACACCATCTGCCGTTCGACCTCGGAGAGCGTCTGCGCCCGGTCGGCGCTGGCGTGGGTCGCGGCGCGCAGCGGCGGATCGGACGGAAGGCCCAACTGGTCCGGCCGCAGGCGCCCGCCGTCGGACAGGATCATCGCGCGCTCGATCGCGTTCGACAGCTCGCGGATGTTCCCCGGCCACGAGTAGGCCAGAACGGCCTGGCGTGCCTCGGGAGACAGGCCCTCGATCCCCCGGCCCATGCCCTCGTCCAGGGAGTGGATGAAGTGGTTGGCGAGCAGCAGCACGTCCTCGCCGCGCTCGCGCAGCGGCGGCATGTGCACCACGAACACCGCCAGGCGGTAGTACAGGTCCTCGCGGAATCCGCCCGAGCGCACGCCCTCGGCCAGGTCGCGGTTGGTCGCGGCGAGGATCCGCACGTCCGCCTTGCGCGTGTCGGAGCCGCCGACGCGCGTGAACTCGCGCTCCTGCAGCACGCGCAAGAGCTTGGCCTGCGCCGCCGCCGTCAGCTCGCCGACCTCGTCGAGGAACAGCGTGCCGCCCGCGGCGGCCTCGATCCGGCCCGGGCGCGCGCGATCGGCGCCGGTGAACGCGCCTTTCTCGTGTCCGAAGAGCTCCGATTCCAGGAGCCCCTCGGGCAGCGCCGCGCAGTTGAGCGCGACGAAGGGGCCGTCGCGGCGCGCGCTGGCGTAGTGGATGGCGCGCGCGACGAGCTCCTTGCCCGTGCCGCTCTCGCCCGTGATGAGGACGGTCGTCTCGGTGGCGGCGACCTTGGTCGCGCGCTCGAGCGCGGCGCGCAGCGCCGGGGCGTTGCCCAGGATGCGCGCGAACCCGAACCGGTCGACCAGCTTGGTCTCGAGCGACTCGACGCGCCTCTGCAGATCGCGCGCGCGCGATTCGGTCGCGGCCAGGCGCCGCTGCTCGTCGGCGAGCTGCTGGTGCTGGATGGCCAGCGCGATCTGGAGCGCCACGGCGCGTCCGATCTCGGCATCCGAGGAGTCGTACCAGCGCGGTTCGGCCTTCACGAGGCACAGGACGCCGCCGACCGTCTCGCCCATCCACAGGGGCGCGCACAGCACCGATCGCGCGCCGCGCTCGACGATCCAGCGGTCGCCCTCCAGCGCGCTGGCCAGCTCCGCGGGCGCGTCCTTGTAGAGCACCGTCTCGCCCGCCACGAGGCGCGAGCCGAACGAGAACGCGGCGACCGGCATGGCCGCGGGCTGCGGTTCCTCGGGGTGCAGCTCGTCGACCTTGGCGAGCGCGGTCACCGTCGCGCCGTCGTCGGCCACGAGCACCACGCTCAGGGCGTCGAAGTCGAGCGCCTCGCGCACCGTCGAGGCCATCTTGCCGAACACCTCCTGCACCTTGAGCGAGCCCGAGATCTCGGCGGTCAGACGCTCCAGGATCTTCATCCGCCGGCGCCGGATGCGGTCGCGCTGCAACAGCATCGCGCCGTGCACGAAGGGCGCGACGACGTCGCCCAGGCAGGCCAGCATCGACAGGTGCTCCTTCGTGTACACGTCCGTCGAGAGGCTGGTCGCGACCATGATGCCGATCACGTCCGGACCCTGGACGAGCGGCACGGCGATGCCGGCGCGCAGACCGGCCTCGATGAGCGGCCGTTCGCCGAGTTCCTTGGACGCGAAACGCGGGTCCGCGCGCAGGTCGGGCGAGGTCATCGTCTGGCCCCGGAACACCGGCGCCACTCCCCAGCGCTCGATCGGGTGGCGCGCGGCGGGGTGCGCCAGGCTGGAGTAGTGCCGCGTGTGCATCGGGCCGATCGGGCCGGCCTGCTCGGCGAAGATCGTGAACGTGTCGCCGTCCTCCGACACGCTGCCGATGACGAGTCGGTCGTGGGGGACCCACTCGCGGATGAGGCGCGAGAACTCGTCCAGGAAGTGCCCGGGATCGACCTCTTCCGCCAGCGACCGCCCCAGGGCTGCGAGGGCTTCGAGGATCCCGGCCTGCAGGGTCGCAGGCAGGCGGACGAGACAGGAAGGCGCGCTCATCGAGGACGGACCTGCCCACGATGCTAACAACGCACGACCGCGCCCGACGCCCGAACGCGGATCCGATTCCCGCGGACCGTCACGCGGGCACGTCGACCGCGTAGGCGCACGCGATCCGCCGCCTCGGTTCCCGCCTTCGCCCCGCGGCGGACGCGGTGCGGTCGCCGGCGCGCAGCCCCCCGGAACGCGCGCGAATCGGGGGTCGGAACTCCTTAGGATCCGGCGCGTTCCCGCATCGGGGACGAACCCGGCCCAGGGCGCACCCGGATCCTACAGCCCCAACGAGTTCGGTCCGAAGCAGGACGAGGCCCCTCATGCCCGCACAGCACCCGAGCCCCGATCCCGAGACGCAGCGGCTCGCCGAGGACACGCAGCGCAGCCACAACTGGAAGCGTTGGGGACCTTACCTGCCCGAGCGCCAATGGGGCACGGTGCGCGAGGACTACTCCGCGGACGGCGATTGCTGGTCGTACTTTCCGCACGATCAGGCGCGCAGCCGCGCGTACCGCTGGGGCGAGGACGGGCTCCTGGGCTGGACCGATCGCCAGTGCCGTCTGTGCTTCGCCGTCGCGCTGTGGAACGGACGCGATCCGATCCTGAAGGAGCGGCTGTTCGGTCTGACGCACCCCGAAGGCAACCACGGCGAGGACGTCAAGGAGGAGTACTTCTACCTGGAGTCGTCGCCGACGCACTCGTGGGCCAAGGCGCTCTACAAGTACCCGCAGGCCGAGTTCCCCTACGCGCAGCTCGTGGCCGAGAACGCGCGGCGCTCGCGCAAGGAACCCGAGTTCGAACTGGTCGACAGCGGCGTGTTCGACGCGGCCGGCCACTTCGACGTGTTCGTCGAGTACGCCAAGGCCGGACCCGACGACACCTGCATCCGGATCCAGGTTCACAATCGCGGCGCCGAGGCGGCCGCGATCCACGTGCTGCCGACCGTGTGGTTCCGCAACACGTGGTCCTGGGGCTGCGAGGAGGAGGGCTGCGCGGTGCGTCCGCGCGCGCGCCGAGAGGACGACCACGCGCTGCGGCTCGACGAGCCTTCGCTGGGGCCCTTCCGGCTGGCGCTCGATCCTCCGGCCGGCGTCGAGACGGAGCTCCTGTTCACCGAGAACGACTCGAACCTCAAGCGGCTCTTCGGCGTCGAGAACCCGTCGCCGTACGTCAAGGACGCCTTCCACGAGCACGTGGTGCACGGTCGCGCGGAGGCCACGAACCCCGCCGGGCACGGCACGAAGGCGGCCTGGAACGTGCGCCTGGAGATCGAGGCGGGCGGGTCGCGCACGCTGCGCCTGCGACTGCACCCGATCGCCGGGGCGCCGCGCGCGTCGTTCGGCGCGGCGTTCGACGCCGTGCTGGCCGAACGCCGCGGCGAGTGGGACGCGTTCCAGAGCGCGCACGAGCCCAGCGGCCTGGGCGACGACGAACGCGCGGTCGCCCGGCAGGCCTACGCCGGCCTGCTGTGGAGCAAGAAGTTCTACCACTACTCGGTGGACGGATGGCTCAACGGCGACCGGGACCAGCCGCCGCCGCCGCGCGAGCGCGAGAAGGGCCGCAACCGCGAGTGGCGGCACCTGTACAACCGCGACATCCTCTCGCTGCCCGACGCCTGGGAATACCCGTGGTTCGCGGCCTGGGACACCGCGTTCCACATGATCCCGATGGCGCGCATCGATCCGGAGTTCGCGAAATCGCAGCTCCTGCTCCTGATGCGCGAGTGGTACATGCACCCCAGCGGCCAGATCCCGGCCTACGAGTTCGCGTTCGGCGACGTGAACCCGCCGGTGCACGCCTGGGCCTGCTGGCGCGTCTACAAGATGACCGGCGCGCGCGGAGAGCGCGACCGCACGTTCCTGGCGCGCGCGTTCCACAAGCTGCTGCTCAACTTCACCTGGTGGGTCAACCGCAAGGACCCCAACGGCAACAACCTGTTCTCCGGCGGATTCCTGGGCCTCGACAACATCGGCGTGTTCGACCGGTCGCGGCCGCTGCCCGGCGGGGGCGAGCTGGTGCAGGCCGACGGCACGGCGTGGATGGGGTTCTACTGCCTGACGATGCTCTCGATCGCGATCGAGCTGGCGCAGGAGGATCCGGCCTACGAGGACGTCGCCAGCAAGTTCTTCGAGCACTTCGTGGCCATCTGCGACGCGATGAACCGCATCGGCGACCAGGGCCTGTGGGACGACGACGACGGGTTCTACTACGACGTGATGCGCCTGCGCGGGCAGCCCATCCCGCTGCGCGTGCGCTCGATGGTCGGCCTGGTGCCGTTGATCGCGGTCGAGGTCCTGACGACCGACGCGATCGAGCGCCTGCCCAATTTCCTGCGGCGCGCGCAGTGGTTCCTGAAGAACCGCCGCGACCTGGCCGAAGGCATCTCGTACCTGGAGCGCGAACCGGAGGACGGGCATCTCCTGCTCGCGCTGCCCTCGCGGGAGAGGTTGACGCGCGTGCTGGCGCGGCTGTTCGACGAGCGGGAGTTCCTGTCTCCGCACGGCCTGCGCTCCCTGTCCAAGGCACACCTGGAGGAGCCCTTCGCGGTGTCGATCGACGGCGAGGACTTCGGGGCCGAGTACGAGCCGGGCGAGTCCAGCCACCGCATCTTCGGCGGCAACTCGAACTGGCGCGGGCCGGTGTGGTTCCCGCTGAACTTCCTGATCGTCGAGGCGCTGCGCCGCTACCACCACTTCTACGGATCGAACTTCACCGTCGAGTGCCCCACGGGCTCCGGCCGGCGCGTCGACCTGAAGGAGGCCTCGCACGAGATCGAACGCCGCCTCGTGCGGCTCTTCCTGCCGGGCGAGGGCGGACGCCGTCCGTGCCACGGCCCCAGCGCGCGGCACGCCGTCGATCCGCACTGGAAGGACCTCGTCCTGTTCCACGAGTACTTCCACGGCGAGGACGGCCGCGGCCTGGGCGCCAGCCACCAGACCGGCTGGACGGCGCTCGCGGCGCGGTGCATCGAGGACCTCGCCCGCATGGATTCGACCCGGCACAATGCGCCCACCCCGCGCGCCCCGAAGGGCACGCGCCGCTCCCTGAAACGGCCAGCACGCTCATGAAGCACGACATCGACCGCACCGCCATCGACACGATCCGCACGCTCTCCATGGACGGCGTCCAGAAGGCCAATTCCGGCCATCCCGGAACGCCCATGGCCCTGGCGCCCGTGGCCTACACGGTGTGGCAGGAGGCGCTGCGCTACGACGTCGAGGATCCCAACTGGCTCGACCGCGACCGGTTCGTCCTGTCGTGCGGGCACGCCTCGATGCTGCTGTACGCGACGCTGCACCTCGCGGGCGTGCAGGAGGTCGACGCGAAGGGCAAGCGCACCGGGCGCCTGGCCGTGCCGCTCGCGGAGATCGAGAAGTTCCGCCAGCTCGACAGCCGCTGCCCCGGGCACCCCGAGTACCGCTGGACCAGCGGCGTCGAGACGACCACCGGCCCGCTGGGCCAGGGCGTCGCCAACTCGGTCGGGATGGCCATGGCGCGCAACTGGCTGGCCGCGCGCTACAACCGGCCGGGCCTGGAGCTGTTCACGCACCGCGTGTACGCGATCTGCAGCGACGGCGACCTGATGGAGGGCGTCGCCTGCGAGGCCGCGTCGGTCGCCGGGCACCTGGGCCTCGCGAACCTGTGCTGGATCTACGACGACAACCGCATCACGATCGAGGGCCGCACCGACCTCGCGTTCACCGAGGACGTCGGGAAGCGCTTCGAGGGGCTGGGCTGGAACGTCGCGCGGGTCGAGGACGCCAACGACTGCGCCGCGTTGAGGAGCGCGCTCGCGCGGTTCGACGCCGAGAAGAAGCGCCCGACGCTGGTCATCGTGAAGAGCAAGATCGGCTGGGGCGCGCCCAAGAAGCAGGACACGCACTCCGCGCACGGCGAGCCGCTGGGCGAGGACGAGATCCGCGCGACCAAGCGCGCCTACGGCTGGCCCGAGGACGCGAAGTTCCTCGTGCCCGACGGCGTGCGCGAGCGTTTCGCGGCCGGCGTCGGCGCGCGCGGCAAGTCCGCGCGCGCGGCGTGGAACCAGCTCTGGCAGCGCTACCAGAAGGAGCACGCCGACCTGGCGCGCGAGATCGTCGCCCTGCAGCGCGGCGAGCTGCCGGCGGGATGGGAGGCGGCGCTGCCCGTGTTCCCCGCCGATCCCAAGGGCATGGCCACGCGGGACGCGGGCGGCAAGGTGCTCAACGCGATCGCGCCGTCGATTCCGTGGCTGATGGGCGGTTCGGCCGACCTCGCGCCCTCGACCAAGACGCGGCTCACGTTCGAGGGCGCCGGCGATCTCCTGGCGGCCACGCCCGGCGGGCGCAACCTGCACTTCGGCATCCGCGAGCACGCGATGGCCTCGATCGTCAACGGCCTCGCGCTCGCCGGGTTGCGCGCCTACGGGTCGACCTTCCTGATCTTCAGCGACTACCTCAAGCCCGCCGTGCGACTCTCCGCGATCATGGAGCTGCCGGCGATCCACGTGTTCACGCACGATTCGATCGGCGTCGGCGAGGACGGCCCCACGCACCAGCCGGTCGAGCAGCTCCTGTCGCTGCGCTCGATCCCCGGCTGCACCGTCATCCGGCCGTGCGACGCCAACGAGACGGCGCAGGCCTGGCGCGCCGCGCTGGAGAACCACCACGGCCCGACCTGCTTCGCGCTGACGCGCCAGGCCTTGCCGGTGCTCGACCGCTCGAAGTACGCCGCGGCGACAGGGCTGCTGCGCGGCGCCTACGTGCTCAGCGACGCGCCCGGCGCCCAGGTGATCCTGATGGCCTCCGGAAGCGAAGTGCAGTTGTGCCTCGCGGCGCAGGAGCTGCTGCGCGCCGACGGCATCGCCGCGCGCGTCGTCAGCTTCCCGAGCTGGGAGCTCTTCGACCGGCAGACGCCGCAGTACAAGGAGAGCGTCCTGCCGGCGGAGGTGCGCGCGCGCGTCGCCGTCGAGGCCGCCTCGACGCTCGGCTGGCACCGCTGGGTCGGCGACCACGGCACCGTGATCGGCATGACCGGCTACGGCGCCTCGGCGCCGCTCTCCGACCTGCTGCGCAAGTTCGGATTCACGGCCGAAGCCGTCGCCACCGCGGCGCGGCGCCAACTCTCCCTCACGACGACCGGAACCCCCTCATGAACCCGCTGAAGCAGGTCACCGCGCTGGGCCAATCGATCTGGCTCGATTCCATCTCCCGCAAACTCCTCGATTCGGGCGAGCTGCACCGGTTGATCGAAGCCGACGGCATCGGGGGCGTCACCTCGAACCCCTCGATCTTCGAGAAGGCCGTGCGCGAGGGCACCGAGTACGCCGGCTTCCTGGCCGACCTGCGCCGCCGCCGCCCGGGCGCGACGCCGTTCGAGCAGTACGAGGCGCTCGCGGTCCGCGACATCCAGGCGGCCTGCGACGTCATGAAGCCGGTCTACGAGCGCACCAAGGCGCGCGACGGCTACGTGTCGCTGGAGGTCACGCTGCACGAGGGCGAGACGACCGCGGACATGGTGCGCGAGGCCGTCCACCTGTGGGAGACGGTGTCGCGGCCGAACGTGATGATCAAGGTTCCCGGCACGGCCGCCGGCCGCGCCGCCTGCGAGCAGCTCATCGCCGCGGGGATCAACGTCAACGTGACGCTCTTGTTCTCGCGCGCCGCCTACGCCGACACGGTCGAGCACTGGCTGCGCGGCCTGGAGGCGCGCGCCAAGAACGGCGGCGACCTGTCGCGCGTGGCCAGCGTGGCCAGCTTCTTCGTCAGCCGCATCGACAGCGCGGTGGACAAGGAGTTGGAGCGCAAAGCCGCCGCCGCGAAGTCGCCCAAGGAGAAGGCCCAGATCGAGAAGCAGATGGGCCGCGCGGCGATCGCCAACGCCAAGCTGGCCTACGCGCACTACGAGGA
This sequence comes from uncultured Planctomycetaceae bacterium, assembly GCA_964552795.1. Lineage (GTDB taxonomy): Bacteria > Planctomycetota > UBA1135 > UBA1135 > JAEUHZ01. Next base: position 42,271 of record CAZKIO010000005.1, on the reverse strand, counting down.
GATCGTGTCGAGCAAGCGCTGGCGCGACCTCGCGAAGAAGGGCGCGCAGACGCAGCGCGTGCTGTGGGCCAGCACCGGCACGAAGAACAAGAAGTACAGCGACGTGCTGTACGTCGAGGAACTGATCGGGCCCGACACGGTCAACACCGCGCCGCCGGCCACGGTCGACGCGTTCCGCGATCACGGCAAGGCGCGGGTCAGCCTGACCGAGGGCCTGCTCGATGCGCGCAAGACGATGAGCGACCTGGAGCGGCTGGGCGTTTCGCTGGACGCGATCACCGACGCGCTGCTCGTCGACGGACTGAAGCAGTTCTCGGACGCGTTCGACACGCTGCTGGCCGCGATGGCGGGCGGGACGGCGACGGCGACGGCGACGCCGGCCGCCGCAACTGCCGCGGCGGCGCCGCAGGCGGGGAACCTCGCGCGCCTCGTGTTCAAGACCAGCCCCGCGCACCAGCGCGCGATGGAAGCCGCGCTGGACGACTGGAAGCAGCACGACAAGCTGCGCCGCATGTGGCGCAAGGACGCCAGCGTGTGGACCGGCGGCGACGAGGCGCGCTGGCTGGGCTGGCTCGACGCGCCCGCGCAGGCGGCACGTTCGGTCGCGGACCTCACGAAGTTCGCGGACGAGGTGCGCGGCGACGGCATCCGCCACGTGCTGCTGCTGGGCATGGGCGGCTCCAGCCTGTGCCCCGACGTGTTCGCGCGCACGTTCGGCGCGCGCCAGGGCTATCCGACGCTGCACGTGCTGGACTCGACCGATCCGGCGCAGATACTGGCGACCGAGAAGGGCCTGGACCTCTCGCGCACGCTGGTGATCGTCGCCAGCAAGTCGGGCTCGACGCTCGAGCCCAGCATCCTGGAGGCGTACTTCTGGGAGCGCGTCAGCGCCGCGACCGGCAAGGCCCAGGCCGGCCGGCGCTTCGTGGCGATCACGGATCCCGGCTCGAAGCTGGAGACGAGCGCCAAGAGCCGCGCCTACCGCCGCATCTTCCACGGCGTGCCCGAGATCGGCGGGCGCTTCTCGGCGCTCTCGATGTTCGGCCTCGTGCCCGCCGCGCTGATCGGGATCGACGTCGGACGCTTCCTCGCGCACGCCGAGCGCATGGCGCGCGCCTGCGGGCCGGACACGGATCCGGCGACGAACCCCGGCTGCCAGTTGGGCGCGTTCCTGGGCAGCGCGGCCCTCGTGGGGCGCGACAAGCTGACGCTGATCGCCAGCCACCGCATCCGCTCGCTGGGCGGCTGGATCGAACAACTCGTCGCCGAGTCCACCGGCAAGCGCGGCAAGGCGATCATTCCCGTCGACCTCGAACCGCTGGGAGCGCCCAACGCCTACGGCGCCGACCGCGTTTTCGTGCACATCGCGATCGAAGGCGACGTCGACGCGGCGCAGGACGGCCTCCTGTCCGCGCTGGAGAAGGCCGGACACCCGGTCGCTCGCCTGCGCCTCGGCGACGCGCTGGAGCTCTCCGCCGAGTTCTACCGCTGGGAGATCGCGACGGCGGTGGCCGGCTCGATCCTGGGCATCCATCCCTTCGACCAGCCGGACGTCGAGGCCAGCAAGATCGCGACGCGCGAGCTGACCACGGCCTACGAGCGGAGCGGGGCGCTGCCGCCGGAGAAGCCGTTCTTCGAGGAGGGCGAGATCCTGCTCTACGCCGAGCGCGGACACGCGCTGAAGCTGTACGGAGCCACCGGACCCGACGCCAGCCTGGCCGACGTCCTGCGCGCGCACCTGTCGCTCGCGCCGGGCGACTATGCCGCGTTCCTGGCCTACGTGCCGATGAACAACGCGACGCAGGCGGAACTGCAGTCGATGCGCACCGCGGTGCGCGACCAGCGGCGCGCGGCGACCTGCGTGGGCTTCGGCCCGCGCTTCCTGCACTCGACGGGACAGGCCTACAAGGGCGGTCCGGCCAGCGGCGTGTTCCTGCAGATCACGCGCGCCGTGCCGAGCGACCTCCCCGTGCCGGGCGCGAAGTACGGCTTCGGCGTGGTCGCTGCGGCGCAGGCGCGCGGCGACCTCGAGGTCCTGATCGAACGCGGGCGGCGCTGCGTGCGCGCGCATCTCACGGGCGACCTGATGAGCGGACTCGCGGCCCTGCGCAACGCCGTCCAGGCCGCGGTCGCGACGCGCCCCTGACGCCATCCAACGAACCACGAGCAACAGAAGAGGAACTGCGATGCAGATCGGAATGATCGGACTGGGGCGCATGGGCGCCAACATGGCCCGGCGCCTGCTGGCGGGCGGCCACGAGTGCGTGGTCTGGAACCGCGACTACTCGAAGGCCGAGGAGCTGGCGCAGGTCGGCGCGCACCCCGCGCGCACGGTCGAGGACCTGGTCAAGGCCCTGAAGAAGCCGCGCGCCCTGTGGGTCATGCTGCCTTCGGGCGACGTCACCGAGCAGATGATCGAGAAGCTCGGCTCCTTGTGCGAACGGGGCGACACGATCGTCGACGGCGGCAACTCGTACTTCAAGGACGACGTGCGCCGCGGCAGGAAGCTGGCGGAGCGCGGCATCCGCTACCTCGACTGCGGCACGAGCGGCGGCGTGTGGGGCGTCGAGCGCGGCTACTGCCTGATGGTCGGCGGCGCGACCGACGGCGTCGAACACCTGACGCCCGCGCTGCGCACGCTCGCTCCGGGGCGCGGCGACGTCGCGCCCACGGCGGGCCGCAACGGCGGATCGGCCGAGGAGGGCTTCCTGCACTGCGGCCCCAGCGGCGCCGGACACTTCGTGAAGATGGTCCACAACGGCATCGAGTACGGCGTCATGCAGGCCTACGCCGAGGGTTTCGACCTGATGCGCAGCCAGGGCGCCGCGACCGTCGCGGAGAACCTGCGCTACGACCTCAAGCTGGAGGACATCGCCGAGCTGTGGCGCCGCGGCAGCGTGGTCGGCTCGTGGCTGCTGGACCTGACGGCGATCGCGCTGCAGCAGGATCCGCGCCTCTCGCGCTACTCGGGCGTCGTGCAGGATTCCGGCGAAGGCCGCTGGACCGTTCAGGCCGCGATCGAGAACGCGGTCCCGGCGGAGGTGCTGACCGCCGCGCTGTACACGCGCTTCCGCTCGCGCCAGGACCACACCTTCGCGGAAAAGGTGCTCTCGGCCATGCGCGAGCAGTTCGGCGGCCACGTGGAGCCGGCGCGGAGCCGCTGAGAGCCGTCGTGAACAGCCCTCCTCCGATCCGCGTCGAGAACGAAGGCGCCGGCACGCTGGTCAATCCGTTCGCGCGCCCCGTCGGGCCGGGAACCGTGGTGATCTTCGGCGCCGCCGGCGACCTCACCAAGCGCAAGCTGATCCCGTCCCTGTGCAACCTGTGGGCCGAGAACCTGCTGTTGCCCGAGTGCGCGATCCTGGGGCTGGGGCGCACGCCGCTCGACACCGGCGCGTACCGCGAGAAGGTCGCCGAGGACCTGCGCAAGTACGCGACGCACAAGCTGCCCGAGAGGGTCGTCGAGGAGGTCCTGTCGCGCCTGTACTACCTGGCCGCGGACTTCAACGAGGAGGCGAGCTACCAGCGCCTCGCCAAGGAGCTCGCGCGGATCGACGCCGCGCACCAGACCGGCGGCAACCACCTGTACTACCTCTCGACCGCGCCCGAGCACTTCGCGCCGATCGTGCAGCAGCTCGGCAAGGCGGGCCTGACGCGCCAGGTCGAGGGCCGCTGGCGGCGCGTGATCGTCGAGAAGCCCTTCGGCAAGGACCTGGAATCCGCCAAGACGCTCAACGCCGGCCTGGCGGCCGTGCTGCGCGAGGACCAGACCTACAGGATCGACCACTACCTGGGGAAGGAGACGGTCCAGAACATCATGGTGTTCCGGTTCGCGAACGGCATGTTCGAGCCGATCTGGAACCGCGAGTACATCGACAACGTGCAGATCACGGTCGCGGAATCGATCGGCGTCGAGAGCCGCGGCGGCTACTACGACACGGCCGGCGCGCTGCGCGACATGATCCCGAACCACCTCCTGCAGCTCCTGGCGCTGGTGGCCATGGAGCCGCCGACCAGCTTCGAGTCCGAGGCCGTGCGCGAGGAGAAGGCCAAGGTCCTGCGCGCGATCCAGCCCATGAGCCCCGAGCGCGTGGCGACGCACGCCGTGCGCGGCCAGTACACGGCGGGGGTGCTCGACGGCAACAGCGTGCCCGGCTACCGCGAGGAGGAGCGCGTCGCCGCGCGCTCGACGACCGAGACCTTCGCCGCCATGCGGTTGTGCGTGGACAACTGGCGCTGGGCCGACGTCCCGTTCTACCTGCGCACCGGCAAGCGCATGGCGCGCCGCGTGTCCGAGATCGCGATCCAGTTCCGCCGGCCGCCGCTGCTGCTGTTCCGCAACACGCCGGTCGAGCACCTGTCGCGCAACGTGCTGGTGATCCGCGTGCAGCCGGACGACGGCATCACGCTGCGCTTCGGCGCCAAGATCCCCGGGCCCGCGGTGCGTCTCAGCAACGTGGCCATGGACTTCCGCTACAAGGACCACTTCCAGCAGGCGCCCACGACCGGCTACGAGACGCTGATCTACGACTGCATCAAGGGCGATCCCACGCTGTTCCAGCGCGCCGACATGGTCGAGATGGGCTGGTCGATCGTGGCGCCCATGCTCGAGGCCTGGGGCTCCCGCTCCGCGCGCGACGTCCCGCAGTACGCGGCCGGCACCTGGGGCCCGGAGGAGGCCGACGAGCTCCTGGCGCGCGACGGGCGCAAGTGGCGCCGGGTCGAGTGATCGTCTAGCCTCGACGCGCGACGCTTCCATGCGACCCCGACGCCCCAAGGCCGCCGCGCCCCAGGTGCGCGTGCTGGCCGACCTCGACGCGCTGGCGCGCGCGGCGTGCGACGAGGTCGGAGTCGCGGTGCGCGAGGCCGTGGCCGCGCGCGGACGCGCCGACCTGCTCCTGTCGGGCGGCAGCACGCCGCTGCCGGCCTACGAGCTGCTCGCGCGCACGGACCTGCCCTGGGACCGTGTGCACCTGTTCTTCGGCGACGAGCGCTGCGTTCCGCCCGACCACCGGGACAGCAACTGGCGCGCGGCTCACGAGGCGCTGATCGGTCGCGTCGCCCTCCCGCCGGAGAACGCGCACCGCATCGCGGCCGAGCGCGATCCCGAGGACGCCGCCTCCGACTACGAGAACGTGCTGATCGCGCACTTCGGGCTGCGGCCCGGCGAACTCCCGCGCTTCGACCTCGCGCTGCAGGGCATGGGATCCGACGGCCACACGGCGTCCTTGTTCCCGGGCACCACGGCGTTGAACGAGAAGACGCGGCTCGTCGTGGCCGCCTTCGTCGAGAAGCTCGGTGCCTGGCGCGTGACGCTGACCCTGCCGGCGCTGCGGTCCGCGCGGCGCGTGCTGTTCCTGGTCGCGGGCGCCGACAAGGCACCGATGGTGCGCGCGGCGACCGCGGCGCGCACCGACGCGGAGACGCCGGCCGCCGGTCTCGTGCGGCCGACCGACGGCACGCTGCTGTGGCTGGTGGACGGCCCCGCCGCGCAGCTCGTGAAGACCGCGAGCTAGACCGCCGCGCGCCGCGGGCGGATAGAATCGGATCGCCGGCACATGGAGACCGACCCCAGCGAACGTCTGCTCGCGCGCGCGCGCGCCGGAGAGACGGCGGCGCTCTCCGGGCTGTTCGAGCTGCACCAGCCGCGTCTCGTGCGCATGATCGAGCTGCGCCTCGACGCCACCCTGCGGCGGCGCCTGGATCCGGCGGACATCGTCCAGGAGGCGTGGATCGACGTCGTGCGGCGCTTCGACGAGTGGAACGCGCGGGATGCGATCCCGTTCGGCGTCTGGCTGCGGCTGATCACCGGCCAGGCGCTCGCCCGCGCGCAGCGCCAGCACCTGGGCGCGCACATGCGAGACGCCATGCGCGAGACGCCGATGGGGGAGAGCCGCCCCAGCATCAGCGCCATCGGCGTGGCCGAGGCCTTCATCACCAGCGCCACGTCGCCCACGCAGGCCGTGCAGCGCGAGGAACTGCGCGCGCGCGTGCTGGCGGCGCTGGAGGAGCTCGACGAGATCGACCGCGAGATCGTCGCGCTGCGGCACTTCGAAGGCCTCACGAACGAGGAGGCCGCGGCGGAGCTGTCGATCGAACCGGCGGCGGCCAGCAAGCGCTTCGTGCGCGCGCTCTTGCGGCTCAGGCCCGCGCTGCAGGCGATCGCGCCCGGCTTCGGCAATCCCTCGGCCTGAGTACGATCCGCGCGTCCCGGTCAGGGGCAGCGCTGCACCAGCACCGAGATGGCCGACGAAGTCGACAGGCTCGCCGCCAGGTCGAGGGACGCATCGCCGTCGAAGTCAGCCAAGACGAGTCCGGTCGGGCCGTCCCCGACCGGCACGCTCTGCCAACGGGTGAACACTCCCGCCGGAGCGTTGCGCCACAGCGACACGCTGTCGCGCGCGCTCGAGGAAATCGCGACGTCCAGTCGTCCATCCCCGTCGACGTCGCCCACCACGAGCCCCGCTCCATCGCCATCGCCCGGGTGGGCGGTCGAGGTCGGGAACGTGCCGCCCTGGTTCCAGCGGACGAACAGTCCGCTGCCGGGGAAGGAGGACGTCGCCGCGACGTCCGGGTCGGAATCGCCGTCGAAGTCTCCGAGCGCCAGCGCGATCGCTCCGCCGCCCACGGGCACAGCAGGTTGCAGCGCGAACGTCAACCCGCCCTGGTTGCGCAGGACGCGCAGGCTGTCCGTCAGGAAGTGCCCGATGACCACGTCGAGATCCCCGTCGCCATCGACGTCGCCCAGCGCCAGCGCGCGCGGACCCGCGTCGGTGGTGATCGGTGCGAGGACGGTGAACAGCGCATTGCCGTTGTTGCGCAGCACGCTCAGCGTGCCCCCGAAGTAGTTGGCCACCACCGCGTCGCGATCTCCATCGCCATCGAGGTCGCCCGCGACGATGGCGATCGGATTCTGTCCGACGCCGTACGCCACCGGCACGGCGAAGGTGGCGGAGCCCTGGTTGCGCAGGAGCGAGACGGTCTGGACCCAGTAGTTGGCGACCAGCAGATCGCGGTCGCCGTCGCCGTCGAAGTCCTCGGCCGCGATCGCGATGGGCGAGTCGCCCGCGGCGGTGCCCGCGCTGGTGAACGTGCCGGATCCCTGGTTGCGCAGGATCGCGACGACCGGCGCCGACGTCAGCGCGACGACCAGATCGCGGTCGCCGTCGCCGTCGATGTCGGTCGCGACGAGCGCGCCGGGCGTGACGCCCGGGCTGGCCTGGTTCGACGTCGAGAAGCTTCCGCCGCCGCGGTTCGTGAGCACCGCGAGGCGGTCGGCGTCCTCGAGCACGACGAGCACGTCGCGGCGCCCATCCGCATCGACGTCCGCCGCCTCCAGGGCGACGGGCCGGCTGCCGGTGACGAGGTCCGCCGCCGGGGCGAACGTGCCGGAGCCGTTGTTGCGCCAGCACAGGACGCGCGCGGCGTCACGGTCCGCGGCGAGCAGATCGCGGTCGCCGTCGCCGTCGATGTCGCGCGCGACGACCGCGCTCGGAGCCGAACCCGCGGCCAGGCTGGCGCCCGGCGTCAGCGTGCCGCCTTGTCCGACGAGGATGCGCACCGTCTGCCCCAGCGAGCAGGCCACGGCGACGTCCGGATCGCCGTCCCCGTCCAGATCGCCGATCGTGAACGCGTTCGGTCCGGCATCGACGCTGATCGCGCCGCCGGCGACGAGCATCCCGTTGCCGGGGTTGAACAGCGGCGTGACGGTCGAGCCGAACGGTGAGCCCACGATCGCATCGACGTCGCCGTCCCCGTCGAGATCGCCCGTCGTGATGCGTCCGGGAAACCCGCCCAGCGGGAACTGCGTCAGGCTCGTGAAGCCGCCCGTGCCATCGTTCACAAGGACCGCGAGCGCTCCGGGAAATGCCATCGCGGCCACGAGATCCTGGTCGCCGTCGCCGTCCAGATCACCCGTGGCGACGCCGCTCGACGCTGAGGGCAGCGCGGCGTCGGCGCTGGACACGAACACGCTGCCGTTCCAGCGGCGGATCCAGAGCGCGGAGAACCCGGACGATGCGGCGACCAGATCGCCGTCGCCATCGCCGTCGATGTCCACGATGCGCGCATCGTGCGGCGAGCCAGGCAGGGCGACCGTGGCGAGCGGATCGAAGCGCGTGCCCGCGGCACCGCGCAGGACGCTGACGGCCGACGCGCTCACGCAGGCGATCGCCGCATCGAGCTCGCCGTCGCCGTCGATGTCGGCCACTGCGATGGAGGCCGGCTGGTCGGCGACCTCGAACGCCGCCGCGCCAAAGCGCGAACCGTCACAGGTCGGGCGGAGCAGGCCGCGTGCGTTCGCCTGCGGCGCGATCGGGGGCATCTGTTGCGCGGCGAGCACGGAGAGCGAGGACCAGAAGATCAGTGCGAGGGGAAGACTGGTTTTCATGGGAAGCGGGCACGGCGTTCCGCCGTTCCCCGCGACTGCCCAGGATAGCTCCGGTCCGCAAGCGCGCCCGTCCGGGCGGATCCGTCACCAGCCGTAGGCCCACAGGTGGGCCGGCGCGACGCGTTGGCCCGGTTCGGGGTGCGCGAGCTGGAACACGAACGCCATCGCGGCCGGTTCGAGGTCGTCTTCGCGCGAGTTGTACTGCGTACCGCCCCAGCGCATTCCGCGGACGACGAGTTCGAGGTCGCCGAGGGTTCCTGAATCGGTGTCGAAGGTCGCGTGGCCGAGCCAGTGCGCGTCGTAGCCGCGCGTCGCTTCCGCGGCACCGTCGGCGTAGCCCGTCACGCTCCACTTGCCCTTGGCCGACGCGCGCGAACGGCCTTCGAGGCGCAGTCGCAGGGCGCCGGGGGTCACACCTTCCACCGTGGCGCGCAACTCGGCGTGCTCGATCTCCTCGTCGCGGAACGGGCCGGTCTGGCCGCGCACGAAATCGACGAGGTGCGCGCGCGCGATGCGGCGCGCCAGCGCGGCGGGCACGGTCCAACTCGCGCCGACGACGGCCTTCGATCCATCGGCGGGCGTGCACAGCGCGTGCACGTCCTCGCGCTTCAGCCAGGCCCAATCCTCGTTCCACGCCTCGCCCCGCCAGCCGCGTGCCGCCGACTCGCGCGGCAGGTCGCGCACGGTGACGCGCAGCACGCTGCCGCCCTCGGGGAAGCGTTGCTCGTTGCGCTGGATCGCGGCTCGCGCGGCAGACGGATCCTCGGGCAGCAGGCGGCGTTCCTCGGGCAGCTCGTTCCACGCCGCGAGCGCCTTCTCGAGCATGCGCGCGACGTCCTTGGCCCGCCGCGTGTTCACCGACGCCAGGAGTTCGCCGCTCGGCGCGATCGCGTAGATGCCCTGGCGCGTGTTGGTCGGTTCCGTGCGGCCGGCGTAGTGCCCGCGCTCGGCGAAGGCCTGGAAGTACAGGCACTCGTGGTCCTTGCCGCGCTGCAATCGGCCGACTTCATCCGCGGCCGGGACGAACTTCGGCAGCAGCTCCTGGACCGCGCTGTCCGCCCAGACCGACCGTCGGGCGATCACACCGTTGTTTCATGTGCAGCCGAGCGGGTGGCCGTTCATGGCCCACAGCACGATCGGCTTGCGCGCGGCCTGCGCGTCGATCACGCCGTCCCACAGCGTCGCGCGCCAACCGAGCTGCTTCCACTCCTGCTCCTCCGCGGAGGGCAGCACGTGCGCGCGGATCGACGCCAGCGTCTCGGGCGTGAGCGCGTCCGCGTCCTGTGCGTGCAGCGAACCCGTGAGAGCGAGCAGCGCGGCGACGGCCAGCCCTCCCAAGCGCCGGAGCGGCGCGCTGTGGAACGGGTCGGGTCGGGCGGCGGGGGGGCGGTTCATCGTGGAGTTCCTGGCTGGGGCGGCTTGTGCCAGAGTAGCGCACGGGAGCGCCGCGCGGAGGTGGGAGCCTGGCCGCCGGGCCGTTATCATCTTTGCCCGCCAACCCGCGAGGCACGCCCATGAAAGACAGCTTCCAGACACGCACGACGCTCGACGCCGCCGGCCGCAAGTACCACATGGCCAGCCTGACCGCGCTGCAGAAGCGCCTGCCGCGGGTGGCGAAGCTGCCGTTCTCGCTGCGCATCCTGCTGGAGAACCTCCTGCGCACGGAGGACGGCGAGGCGGTCACGAAGACCGACATCGAGGCGCTGGTGAACTGGGATCCCAAGGCCGTGCCGACGAAGGAGATCCAGTTCACGCCGGCGCGCACGCTGCTGCAGGATTTCACCGGCGTGCCGTGCGTCGTGGACCTCGCGGCCATGCGCGACGCGATGAAGCAGCGCGGCGGCGACCCCAAGAAGATCAACCCGCTGTCGCCGGTCGAGCTCGTGATCGACCACTCGGTGCAGGTCGATTGGTTCGGGCGTCCGGACGCGTTCGAGAAGAACGCCGAGATCGAGTTCGCGCGCAACCGCGAGCGCTACGCGTTCCTGCGCTGGGGCTCGACCGCGTTCCAGGGCTTCAAGGCCGTCCCGCCCGACACGGGCATCGTGCACCAGGTGAACCTCGAGTTCCTGGCGCGCGTCGTGATGCACTCGGACGGCGACGGCGGCACGTGGGCCTACCCGGACACGGTCGTCGGCACCGACTCGCACACGACGATGGTCAACGGCCTGGGCGTGCTGGGCTGGGGCGTCGGCGGCATCGAAGCCGAGGCCGCGATGCTCGGGCAGCCCGTGTCGATGCTGATTCCGCAGGTCGTCGGCGTGAAGCTGTCGGGGCGCCTCAAGGACGGCGTCACGGCGACCGACCTCGTGCTCACGGTCACCGAGATGCTGCGCAAGCACGGCGTCGTCGGCAAGTTCGTCGAGTTCTGCGGCCCGGGCCTGGTCGACCTGCCGCTGGCCGACCGCGCGACGATCGCCAACATGGCGCCCGAGTACGGCGCGACGTGCGGCATCTTCCCCGTGGACGCCAGCACGATCGCGTACCTGAAGCTGTCGGGACGCTCGAAGGAGCGCTGCGACCTCGTCGAGGCGTACATGAAGGCGCAGGGCCTGTGGAGCGACGCGAACACGCCCGAGGCCGAGTACTCCGACCTCCTGTCGCTCGATCTCGCGACGATCGAGCCGTCGCTGGCCGGCCCCAAGCGGCCGCAGGACCGCGTGCGGCTCGCGGACATGAAGCCGAACTTCGAGAGCGCGCTAGATTCGCTGATGGTGAAGAAGCCGGGCGCCGCGCCGCGGCCGCCGACCGTCGCGCGCCTCGTGGGCGAAGGCGGCCCCGCGAAGCCCGATCTGCCGCCGGTCGCCGTCGAGGAGGCGCACGCCGTCGTGCACGGCGACGGCGAGGAGTTCGTGCTGGAGCACGGCTCGGTCGTCATCGCGGCGATCACGAGCTGCACCAACACGAGCAACCCGTCGGTGATGATCGCGGCCGGACTCCTGGCGCAGAAGGCCGTCGCGAAGGGCCTGAAGTCGAAGCCCTGGGTCAAGACGAGCCTCGCGCCGGGCTCGAAGGTCGTGACCGAGTACCTGGCGAAGTCCGGCCTGCAGCCGCACCTCGATGCGCTCGGTTTCCACCTCGTGGGCTACGGCTGCACGACGTGCATCGGGAACAGCGGGCCGCTCGCCGCGCCGATCGCGACCGCGATCGACGAAGCCGGCCTCGTCGTCGCGGCCGTGCTCTCGGGCAACCGCAACTTCGAGGGCCGCGTGCATCAGCAGGTGCGCGCCAATTACCTGGCCTCGCCGCCCTTGTGCGTGGCCTACGCGATCGCGGGCAGCGTCGACATCGATCTCGTAACCGAGCCGCTGGGCACGGGCAAGGACGGGAAGCCCGTGTTCCTGAAGGACGTGTGGCCGAGCGCGCGCGAGATCCAGGACGCGGTGGCCAGGACGATCAACGCCGAGATGTTCGCCAAGACCTACGGCGACGTGTACGCGGGCGACGCGCGCTGGCGTTCGCTGAAGGTGCCGGCGGGGGACACGTACGCCTGGGACGCGCAGTCGACCTACGTGAAGCACCCGCCGTACTTCGAGAACATGCCGGAGAAGCCGGCGCCGGTCGAGGAGATCGCCGGCGCGCGCGTGCTGGCCGCGTTCGGCGACAGCATCACGACCGACCACATCTCGCCGGCGGGCTCGATCAAGGCCTCGAGCCCCGCGGGCAAGTACCTGCAGTCGCTGGGCGTGAAGCCCGAGGACTTCAACAGCTACGGCGCGCGCCGCGGCAACCACGAGGTCATGGTGCGCGGGACCTTCGCCAATACGCGCATCAAGAACAAGCTGATGGGCGGCGCGGAGGGCGGCGACACCCTGCTGATGACCACCGGCGAGAAGATGTCGATCTACGACGCCGCGATGGCCTACAAGGCGGCGAAGATCCCGACGATCGTGCTGGCCGGCAAGGAGTACGGCACCGGCAGCTCGCGCGACTGGGCCGCGAAGGGCCCGTGTCTCCAGGGCGTGCGCGCCGTGATCGCCGAGAGCTTCGAGCGCATCCACCGCTCGAACCTGGTCGGCATGGGCGTTCTGCCGCTGCAGTTCCAGGCCGGCGCGAGCATGGACTCGCTGGGCCTCAATGGTGACGAGACCTACGCGATCACCGGGCTGAAGCGCGCGCTGGAAGGGGACTTCTCGCCGGGGATGCGCGTGCAGGTGACCGCCAAGGGCAAGGACGGCAAGGAGACGAAGTTCGAGGCACTGCTGCGCATCGACACGCCCAACGAGGCCGCGTACTACCGTCACGGCGGGATCCTGCAGTACGTGCTGCGCCGCCTGATCGCCGGATGAACGGGCCGCGCGTCGCGCGCCGGATCCAGACTTGACCACGACACCCGACCACCCCGCCGCGCGCTGGTCGCCGCGCCTGTGCGCGACGTCGCCGTTCGTGGCCGTGGTCTCGCTGATCGTCGGACTCTTCGATCCCGAGGGCGGCGAGAGCCTGCTCGCGGCATCCGCGCTGCTCGTGGCGTTCATCGGCGTGGCGATCGGCCTGGGCGGCCTCTTCACGACGCTGCTGGCGAGCGAGGTCGTACCTGGCTGGCGCGCACCGCGCTGGGCCTTCCCGTGCGCGATCGGCGGCATCGGCGGCGGGTTCCTGGCCGGAGTCCTGGGCGTCATCACCTGAGGCAGTCATGAGCGCCGAGTTCAGCGAGACGATCGAAGCCCAGGGACACCTGATCGATTCCCGTCTCCTGCAGCAGATCTTCGACAAGACCGTCGTGCGCGGCGTGGCATACGAGGTCCTGCAGTTCGACATCGGGCGCACCAACGACGAGTTCTCCTACGTGCGCCTGAAGCTGACCGCGCCGCGGGCAGAGCTGCTGCGCGAGCTCGTGCGCGAGCTCGTGCCGCTGGGCTGCCAACTCGTCGAGCAGCGCGACGCGCGCACCGAGCCGGCGCCCAAGGACCGCTGCGTCCCGCACGACTTCTACTCGACCACCAATCACCGCACGCAGGTGCGGATCGACGGCCGCTGGACCGACGTCGGGGCCCAGCGCATGGACGCCGTGATCGTGATCGCGGACGGCGCCGCGGTCTGCCGCAAGCTGCGCGACGTGCGGAAGAACGAGGCGGTCGTGTGCGGCGTCGACGGAATCCGCGTGATGCCCGAGTACGTGCAGCGCGACCGGCACGGGTTCGCGTTCATGAGCAACGACATCTCGTCCGAGCGCCGCGTCGAGGTCAGCGTGGCCAAGGTCGCCGACATGATGCGCGACGTGCGCAAGAGCGGCGGCCGGATCGCGTTCGTGGCCGGTCCGGTGGTGATCCACACGGGCGGGATCGAGTACTTCCGCGCGCTGATCCGCGGTGGCTGGGTGGACGTCCTGCTGACGGGCAACGCGCTGCCCGTGCACGACATCGAGTACGCGCTGTACGGCACGAGCCTGGGCGTAGACCTCCAGACCGGGTCGCCGGTGGAGGAGGGGCACAAGAACCACATGCGCGCGATCAATGCGATCAACCACGCCGGCTCGATCCGCGACGCGGTGCGGCAGGGAGTGCTGAAGTCGGGCATCATGCACGCCTGCGTCGAGCACGGCGTGGACTTCGTGCTGGCAGGTTCGATCCGCGACGACGGCCCGCTGCCGGAAACGCTGATGGACCTCGTCGCGGCGCAGGAGGCCTACGCGAAGTCGCTGGAGGGCGTGAAGATGGTGCTGATGCTCTCGACGATGCTGCACTCGATCGGCGTGGGCAACATGCTGCCGAGCTGGGTGCGCGTCGTGTGCGTGGACATCAACCCGGCGGTGGTCACGAAGCTCGCCGATCGCGGCTCGGCGCAGACGCTGGGGATCGTGACCGACGTGGGCCTGTTCCTGCACCAGCTTGCCGCGCGGCTGGAGTCGCGGGCTGGCTAGCTGACGCGAGCCTGCGGCCGGGCGAGTTCGGACGGAATCGGGCGCGTGCGAGCCCTGCCCGGTTCGGGCGGGAACGATTCGAGCGGGAAGTCGTCCACCTGCACGGCGGCATCCCGCGCAAGTCGTGCGGCCTCGAACTGCGCGCGCTCCTCGGGCGACAGGATCTTCTTCTCGGCCGCGGCCGCCACCAGCGCTGCCTCATCGCCGCGCTGGAGCTGCCCGCTCTTCACGGCATCGCGCAGCCGCTTGCGCAGCGGCGCCGTCGCCAGCGTGAGCGCGAGCGCCTTCTCGATCGTCCCCAGGCCCGGTTCTTCGTGCGACGGCACGTACATGTCGCGCGTCAGCTCCTTCCACGCGGCGTCGCCCTCGAGCAGGCAGCGCGCGGCCCCGCTCACGGTGCGATCGTTCGCCGGCCGGCGCCACGCGCCGAGCGGGAACACCAGCGCGCACAGCTTCCATGCCGCGATCCGCAGCGGCAGGTTCGCGATCACGCCGCGCAGCGCTTCCTGCACGTTGTACAGCGCCTCGTCGCACGTCCAGCGGTACAGCGCGCGATCCCGCGCCGGCTGGCCGTCCTCCACGAAGCGGTGCGTCGCGGCGGACGCGATGTACATCCACGCCAAGGCATCCGCCATGCGGCCCGTGATGTGCTCCTTGCGCTTGAGCGATCCGCCCAGCGTGCCCATCGCGAAATCCGCCGTCAGCGCGAACGACGCCGACCAGCGCGTGAGCTGCCGGAGCACGCGCCCTGCGTCGCCGCCGACCGGCACGCTCGCCAGCCGTCCGCCGGTGAGCGCCAGCAGGAACGAGCGCGCTCCGTTCGTGGCCACGAACCCGACGTGCGCGAAGAACGCGCGGTCGAACGCGGCCACCTTCTTCGCCGCTGCCGCCTCCATCTCCTGCAGCGCGTACGGATGGCAGCGGATCGCGCCCTGGCCGAAGATGATCATCGAACGGGTCAGGATGTTCGCGCCCTCGACCGTGATGCCGATCGGCGTCGCCTGGTAGGCGGCCGCGAGCACGTTGTTCGGTCCGCGGCAGATGCCGGCGCCGCCCACGATGTCCATCGCGTCGTTGACGACGCGGCGCATCGCCTCGGTCGACCAGCACTTGGCGATGGCCGAGATCACGGCCGGCTTCTCGCCCGCGTCGACCGCGCCGGCGGTCAGGTTGCGCACCGCGTTGAGCCAGTACAGCGAACCCGCGATGCGCGCGAGCGGCGCTTCGATCCCCTCGAAGCGGCCGATCGGCATGTTGAACTGCTCGCGCACGCTGGCGTAGGCGCCGACGGTACGCGCGGCGAGCTGCGCTCCGCCGGTCGAGTTGGCCGGCAGCGAGATCGAACGCCCGGCCGACAGGCTCTCCATGAGCATGCGCCAGCCCTGGCCCGCGCGCTCCGGTCCGCCGATGATGAACTCGAGCGGCACGAACACGTCGGTGCCGTGCGTCGTGCCGTTCATGAACGGGATGCCGAGCGGGTCGTGGCGCGGTCCGGCCTCGAGGCCCGGCGTGTCGCGCGGGATCAGCGCGCACGTGATGCCGAGGTCCGTGCCCTTCCCGAGCAGCTTGTCGGGATCGTAGAGCTTGAACGCGAGGCCGATCACGGTCGCGACGGGCGCCAGCGTGATGTAGCGCTTGTTCCAGGTGAGGCGCATGCCGAGCACTTCGCGCCCCTGCCACGTGCCCTTGCACACGATGCCCTGCGACGTCATGCCGCCGGCGTCGGAGCCGGCGTTGGGCTCGGTCAGCGCGAAGCACGGGACCTCTTCGCCGCGCGCGAGCCGCGGCAGGTAGTGCTTCTTCTGTTCGTCGGTGCCGTAGTGGAGGAGGAGCTCCGCCGGCCCGAGCGAGTTCGGCACCATCACCGTGACGCTGGCCGTCACGCTGCGCGACGACAGGCGCGCGACGACGGCGCTGTGCGCCTGCGCGGAGAATCCCAGGCCGCCGAACTCCTTGGGGATGATCATCCCCATGAAGCGCTGGCTCTTGATGAACTCCCAGGTCTTGGGCGACAGGTCGCCCGCGCGGCGCACGGCCTCGTCGTCGATCATCCGGCACAGCTCGGTGCACGGACCGTCGAGGAACTCGCGCTCGTCCGCGCTAAGTGCCTGCGGCCGGAACCCGAGCATCGCGCGCCAGTCGGGCCGTCCGCTGAACAGCTCGCGGTCCCACCACGTCGTTCCGGCTTCGAGCGCGATGCGCTCGGTGTCGCTCATGCGCGGGAAGATCCTCGACAGGGCGCCGAGCAGCGGCCGGCCCAGCAGCGCGATGCGCAGCGGCCGGAAGCCGAACACGAGCGCCAGGAACACGAAGATCGTGACGCTCCCGTTGAACCACGGCGCGCTCTCGACGCCAGACGCGTACCACGCGCCCAGGCCGATCGCGCCCGCGACGACCCAGCCCCAGTACGGGCGGCCGACGTAGCTGAGCAGGAGGAAGACGAAGACTGCCGCGGCCAGTGCGATGGGGATCATGGGTTCGGCCTCGCGTCAGGAGACCCTCGGGTCAGTATCGGCCAAGGAACCCCGCTCCCTCCACCCCGGGTCCCTCATCCTTCGCGACCCAGGGCGGATTCCGCGGCCCTGAGGCCGCTTTCCAGGGCGCCTTCCATGTACCCGGGGAAGCGCGTGCTGGTGTGCTCGCCGGCGAACACGAGCGGGCCCAGCGGTTCGCGCGCGCGGCGCACGCGCCCGAGGACCTCGCCCGGCGCGGGGAACGAGTAGCCCCCGCGCGTCCATTCGTCGCCCGGCCAGTCGAGGAAGCGGCCGACCTCGAATTCGTCGCCGAAGCCGGGGAACAGTCCGCCGAGCTCGCTCGCGTACAGACCGCGCAGCGCGGCGCCGCGCTGCTTGCGGCAGTGTTCGGCGGCGGCGGCGCTGGAGAACGCGGTCAGCACCGCGCGCTCGGAGTGCTGGCCGGACGTCGCTTCCCACGTCGAGGACACCGCGCCATCCGACAGAGCCTCGGGCGCGACGCCGTGCGCGCGCCAGAAGCGCTGCTTCACCGTCGCGAGGTACTTCACCGAACTGCCCATCTGCGGCGCGAGACCGGGCGGAAGCGGGGGCTCGAAGCGGATCGTGCGCCAGACGCTCGGCGGCACGGCGATCACGGCGCGGTCGGCGGCCAGCGTGCGGCCGCCGGCGGTGACCTCGACGCCGCGATCGGACCAGCGCACGCGCTCGGCCGGCGAGTTGAGCAACACGCGCTCCTCGCCGATCGCGCGCGCGAGCTCCTCGGCGAGGCGCGCGTTGCCGCCGCGGCAGCGGTAGGACTCGCTCTGGGTCCAATACGCCTCCAGGCCCCCGCCGGAGATCTGCGCCAGCATCGCCAGCAGCGACTGTCGCGCGGTCGGCACGCCCATGTCGGTCGCGAACAGCACGCGGCAGGCGTGCCGCGCGATCTCGGACGCGCGCTGCTCGTCGATCCATCCGGACACGTGCCGCGTGTCGAGCGCGGCGGCGTACGCGTGCGCCCAGGGCGCGTCGCCGTCGACCTCGCGCGCCAGCTTCGTGAGCGTGTCGTGAATCGCGTCGACCTCGCCGAAGACTTCGGCCGCCTCGTGCCCGGAGAGGTGCTGGCCCTGCAGCACGATCGGGCCCTCGAGGCCGGGCTCGGCGGCGACCTCGACGAGCTCCAGGCGAAAGCGCTCGGCATAGCCCAGCCAGCGCGGGTGGTTGGCGCCGATGAACTCGCCGCCGGCCTCGACGCTGGCACCCGGCACGACGTCGCGCAACGTGTGCACGCGGCCGCCCAGGCGCGCGCGCGCCTCGACCACCGTCGCGTCGGCGCCGCGCGCGCGCAGCTCGTGCGCGCAGGCGAGGCCCGCGAAGCCCGCGCCGACGATCACGACGCGCGGTCCGCTGCCGCCGCCGCGGCGCGACGCGCACCCTGCCAGGAGCGTGGCAGCCGCGGCCAGCGAGGCCTGCAGAACCTCGCGCCGCGTGGGGCCCGCCTGGTGCGCGCGCGATCCGGGGAACCGGCGATGGAAGAGGGGCACGGGGTCCTTCCGGCGCGGACTCTAGCCAGCGGCGCCGCGCGCGGCCAGCACGGCAACCGGGGCCGCGCCGCCTGCTAGGGTGTTCCAGCGGACGCTTCGCATGTTGTCGGCATTCACCCTCGCGCTGTCGATCGCCGCGCCGGCCGGCCCGGCGCAGCACGCGTCCGGTCCGATCCGGGTGGAGACGGCGCACTACGACCTCTCCTGGGCCGGCACGCCGGCGGACGCCGACGAAGCGGCGCGCGTGCTGGAGCAGGCCTTTGGCGAGATGGCGATCTTCTTCGGAGCGAAGCCGGACCCCGAGCCGCGCCTGCGGGTCAAGGTCTTCGCGAACGAGACCGAGCGCATGCGCGGCGCGTGGGCCGACGACATCACGATTCCGTCGCAGAGCAGGTTCGCCTCCTACTCGGACGTGACGCGCACGGTGTACGTCGCGCGCCTCGGCGGCCCGGCGGCGACGCGGCAGGCGCTCTTGTACGGCGCGTGCCTGCAGTTCCACTCGCTGTGCAAGCCCAAGAACCTGGACATCGCGCGCACGTGGTACGCGGCGGGCATCGCGCTCGACTTCGCGCGCGCGACCTGGGACGGCGAGCGGCTGCGGCCGTTCGCGCGCCCGCTGGTCGAGCCGGTCGACCTGCCCGGCCAGGCGCTGGCGCGCTTCCCCGCGCAGAGCACCGCGCTGCCGAGCCTCGCGGACGCCGAGCCGGCCGATCCGCTGATCGCGTGGGCGACGGTCGCGATGTGCCTGCACCAGGGGCGGACGGCGTACAAGAATGCGTTCCAGCGCTACGCATTGGGCGAGACCGGCTCCAAGCTGTCGGGCGACGACTTCCTGCGCACGCTGGGGCCGCCGAAGACGCTCGCGCGCGACCTGCGCGCATTCCTGCTGGAGACGCAGACGCCGTTCGAGGCGGTGGGGGACTGGGAGGACCGCGGCGCCGCGGGGCTGACGGGGACGGCGCGCAAGGGCGAGGTCGCGTTCTGCGTGCTGCGCGAGAGCAACGCACGCCTCTCCGCGCGGATGGGCGCGTTGCCGCGGCTGGGTTCGTCGGCTGGGTTCGTCGTCGGGTGGTACGGGCCCGTCGACTGCGCGCTCGTGCGCATCGGAGCGCAGGCCGTCGAAATCGAGGTCTGGCGCCTGGGCGCCGTCGGGCGCACGCACCGCTTGAAGCTGCCCGGCGAACCCGCGCGGGACCGCGAGCGCGACGTGGAGATCCGGCGGCAGGGCAACCTGTACGAATTGACCGTGGACGGCACGCGCTTCGAGGACCTCGAGCTGCCGAGCGGTCGGATGGGGTTCTTCGTGTCCGAGGCGAGCATCGAGTTCCGCGATCCTGTCTGGTCTCGCTAAGCCACGCCTGCGGGGCGCGCGAGGAACTGAATCGCGGGCTCGAGCAATACATCCACGCCCGCTCGGTCAGCGCAGGGGTCGCTCAGCTTGGCGCGCTGCCCCGACCCCGAGCCGTGGGAGCGCGGCAACTACGTGGGCATCCTCCAGGGGTACGCCCGGAAGATGCTGTAGCCGTCCGGCCCGAACTTGCGGCACGCACGAGACTCGCGATGCGGGAGTGGCGAGATTCCGGATCACGGACGCCATCTGAACAGGGGGCAAGGCCCGCCCTGGGACCCGTGGAGGCGGAAGCGGGGCGGCGGGCACGAACTCGTTCAGCGCACGGGCACTTGGCCGGCCTGGAGGGTGCCGGGGGACCTCCCCGGGTTGCCAGCTTCGCGCAGGCGGGCGTAGGCTGAGTCCAGCAGGCGAGCCCGGCTCGCTGCCTGGGCCGGTGAGGGAGCCGGCTCCACGAACCGGGACCGCCCGCTGGGCTGCGAGCCCTCGTGGAGGGTGCCATGCGAGCTTCTCTCTCTCTCTCTCTCTCTCTCTCTGTAGCTTCCTGATGGTTGCGATCGCGGTCCGCGCCTCGGCGCAGGGCACGCCGCCGCCGCCCGTGCCCGTGCCGATCACCTCGCTCGTCGCCGCGTACCCGTACGGCGAGCAACAATGCGCCGTCCCCGTGCCCGGCAACGCGCGGGTCGTCGTGGCGCAGGGCGCGACGCTCGCGATCGTGGACACCACGGCCTTCGTGCAATTCCAGCCCGGGGACCCGCTCGAGCCCAAGGAACTGCAGTCCATCGAGATCCCCGGCGTGACGCCGCTCGCGCTGCGCTACCGGCAGTGGTCGGACGCGGGCACGGAGAAGCGCGCGGTCTTCGTTGCGGGCGGCACCACGGGCGTCTGGCGCGTGCCGATGTGCAACGACCTGTTCACTTCGTCCAATCCCGCGCCGTGCTCCGCGGCGGCCGAGTTGATCGAGCGCGTCGGCTGCGATCCGCGGTTCGCGTACAAGCGCTGCGTCGACATCGAGATCGTCGAGGGCAACTCAGGCGCCGGCGGAGACGGCCTCCTGCTGGCCCTGTTCGCTGCGAGCAGCCAGCTCTCCGAACGTGTGTCGCTGCTCTCCTGCTACGTCCCGGGCGACGACTTGGGCGGGACGGAACTGCGTGCCTACCGGCTCAAGCCGGATGGCAGTATCCTCGCCTACGCGACGCACGTGTTCTCGGCCGGGAACGTCGGGCCGCCGATGGAGGAAGTCGGCGTGGCGATCGCTCCAGACCCCGGTGATGCCGGACGCGTGTTCGTGTCGCTGGGGGCCGGCGGCATCCGCAAGGTCGACATCTCCACGGCGGCGTTCAGCTCGTCGCCGGTCTCGATCAGCCCGGTGCCCTCGTGCACGCTGCCGAACTTCCAGGACGGATCCGCAGGATGTACTCAGGGGGATCAAATCCGCGACCTCGCGGTCGTCCGGCTGTCAGGCGGCCAGGCGCTCCTGTACGCGGCGCTCGAGTACGGCCGGGTCGTCGAGATGGATCCCGACGTGGCCGGATCCGCGACGGCGTTCGCGCTGGACGAGGCGTTTCCCATGCGCATCGCCGCGAGCGTCGTCCCCGGCGACAACGTGGTGGTGGGCGTCGCGTTGGACAAGAAGTCCGGAGTCCAATTCGATTCCGCAGCACCCTTCCGGCCCGTGGGCGTGTGGTGGGGGATGTGCGTGATCCCGGAGCTGCCCGACTGGAACAACCTCCCCTCCACCTCCGTGCAGAAGGTGCGCCTCCTGGCTCGCAGTCCGGCTTCGCCCTTGGCCGACGTCGCATCGTTCGCGTCGAGCGCCTGGCCCGGATCGCTGGAGTTCCTGCCGACGGGCAATCCGTACGTCGTGCGCCTGCACGCCAGTTCGGGCGTCGTGGGACTGCAGAACTTCCGGCTGAGCTTTTCCACCGGTTCCGGATCGTGGACCCTTTCGAACCTGTGGGGGCCGCCCGGCTACCAGCCATTCCGTGGAAAGGCGATGGACGTCGCGGACGTCTACCTGTCCGGGGTGGACGACTCACTGGTGATGGCCGGATTCGACGGCTGGGCCCACGACCATCCCGGGCGCATTGCGCGGATCGATCCCACCGGCGGCGTGGCGGGGGACGTGCTTCCGATCCCGTTGACGTCTTCCGCGTGCGCCACCCGCGCGACGGCCTTTCCGGTGCTCGAGTGCGCGTTTCCCAGCGAGGTGAAGCACGTCGACCCGGTCCCGTTCCGGCTCGGCGTGGCCGGAGTTGCGATCTGGAAGGACCCGTTCGACCCCTTGGGACAGAAGGAGTGGATGCTGGCCGGGCAAGACACGACCTGGTTCGCGTCGACGAGTCCGACGTGCATCTTTCAGCCGGACAACATGCGGTGCATGGTCGACCCATGTCCCGCGGCGCCGAATGACTCGCCGTGGGCCGAGGGCAAACACATCCCGGGTTGTGTGACCAACGTGGGCTGGCAGCTCAAGAACATGCGTACGCTGGCACCCGCGACCGGTCCCTTCGATGGAACCGTGATCGCCCCCCAGTGGTGGCAGCTCCCCTCCGACAATGTGCTTGGCGACAGCACTCGCTCGCCCAGCGCGCCCTACACGAGCTGCACCGCGGATCCGCGGACGCTGGCCGTCGGTGCCGAATCGGCGCCGGTCCCGCAGTTCGTCCATCTGGCGCGCAACGGAGCCATGAACGGGTACAAGATCGTCCGTCCTGTCTGGCTGATGGACCGCGCACTGGGCGGGGTGCCGGGATCACCCGCAGGAGGACCGGCTTGCCCGAGCGGCATGCGGGGTTTGGGTGAGCCGCTGGCGACGCCGAGTGGACCGCAGCCCTGGTCGGGCCCATACGACCTGGAGATGGCGTCGTTCCCCACGCACCTCGAACTTGCAACGGCCGGCTGCCTGAACTCCCCACAGATCATCAAGACGGACTGCTTTGCAGTGCAACCGAGCACAGAGCTGGAGACGTCACGGCGCATGGCTTTCAACCAGTCCGCCCACGTGTTCTCGGTCCGGGATGCCCAGCAGGTCGAGCGCTGGGTCGTCGCCATTGCGGCGGGGTTCGTGACCAGCAGCGGTCCGGCGGCCTGCCCGTGGAAGGATTACTACCGGCGAGCCTTGACGGTGTTCTACGACGTGACCGCACTCGATCCCGCCGCGCCGGTCACCGGACAGAACGCGATCCTGCTCGCCGCCGCGGTGGGTCCGCGCCTCGATCTCGAACAGCAGTTGCCCTCCTCAGATCGCGCCAGCCATTCCTTCTCGGTGAAGACGAGAACCTACTCCAACGGCAGGACGCTCGCCTTCGTGGCCGACCTGCTCGGTCGAGTGCTAGTCTACGACGTGTCGTGGGACAAGTTGACGACCGTGGGGCCACCGCCCGCCGTCGGCATCCCGGGACAGACCTCGAAGCCGCTGCTCGTGCCCTACGCGCAGCATCGATTCGCGCAGGATCCGTTCGATGGCAAGCGGCCCAACTGCGTGGCGTTGGAGGTCAATGACGAGGCGCTGTACTGCGCCGTGGGTCGCGGCGGGATCCACGTCCTGGACATCCATTCGATCGTGCCGGGCGCGACGCAGTTACCGACCTACGCCGTCGTCGACTCGGCCGGCATGTGCACAGGCATCGCGCAACGATTGCGAGGTCCTGGATTGTGGGACGACCAACTCGTGGTCGGCGACAGCCGCGGCGGTCTGTTGCTTCTGGGGAGGGCCGGTCCATGATTCCGAACCAGAGGTGGCTCCTGTCCGCGACAGTGTCTCTGGCCGCCGTGGGTGTGTCCGTGTCCGCGCAGGATCGGCACCGTCCGCCGGGGCTGGGGTTCACGCGTGACTTCACCATCCAGTTCGTCACCCCGGTTGTGTACTGCCTTGGGACCTATGACAGCGGGAACGGAGAAGAGCTGTACGTGGGCGGGGAGATCACCTTCGTCCAGGGACAGAACTACTTCATGTCCCGCCACCTCGTGCGCTGGGACGGACGCACGTGGAAACGCGTGGGCTGGGGTCTGAACCAGACCGAGCCGTGGCACGTGTCCCCCAATCCCGGCGTGTACTGCCTCCAAACATTCGACGATGGAACGGGCCGCAAGCTCTACATCGGCGGGGACTTCAACCAGTACTGGTCCGAGACGGACGTGGCCTGGCTCCCGTGCTCAGGGTTCGTCACGTGGGACGGTGTGCGCTATCAGCGCCCGCTCCCCCCCAGCCACCCGGTCCGCCGCGTGACTGCAATGATCGAATTCGACGACGGTACGGGATCGGCGCTGTACATCGGCGGAGACCCCCAGTACGGACACGTCTACAAGTACGGGTCGCAGGGAGCGGTCCCCATCGGGTCATCCATGTCGAGGAGTCCCTATGGTGCCGAGCACCGCCAGTTCATTGTCCATGACGATGGCGCTGGTCCGAGGCTGTTTTCCGGGGGGTGGATTCTCATGATCCAGCGGCAGACCCCGAGCGGTCTGGTGAACATTCCGGTTCACGGCCTCGTGTACTGGGACGGCGTCGATTGGATGCCCGTCACAGGACCGCCGTCGGTGTACCCATTGGGCGGCTACCTGGGATTGGGGCTCGGCCGGATGGCGAGCTACGACGACGGCACGGGCCCCGCGCTGTACGTCGGTTTCGACGGCGGGATCTGGCGCTATCGCTACGGCACGTGGGAGAACCTGATCCAGACGACCGACGTTCCTCACCCTCTGCACGTGATCGCCGTCTATGACGACGGCAACGGCCCCGCGCTGTTCGTGAGCGGCCTCAGCATCCCGCTCCCGGGCGTTCCGCCCGGTCAGCACGCGAAGTTCGCCAAGTACCAGAACGGAATCTGGACCCAGATCGGACCGAGCACGACATCGACCGTTGATCCATGGGCGGCGTCCCGATCGGTCGTCTACGACTTCGGCGAGGGCCCGGACCTGTACATGTGCTCGGACATTGGCATCCCGGCAGCCGTCGGGCAGAGGCCGCTCCACATGGCGCGCTACCGCGGCGCGTACCGCGACGTCACACCCGTGTGCGGTGGCGACGGCTCGCTCTCCGCGTGCCCGTGCGGACCACGCGGACAGGTGGGGCGCGGCTGTCCGAACTCGAGCGACAGCCAGGGCGCGGTGTTGCGGGCCTCCGGGAAGCCTTCGGAGGACACGCTGCAGTTCACGGCTGACGCGCTTCCCTCCGAGACGACTTGCCTCCTGCTCCAGGGCAGCGCTTACGACTACACGCCGAGCTTCCTGGGTCGCGGCGTGCTGTGCGCGTCGGGCACGATCCTGCGCCTCGCCGTGCATGCGGCCGCGGGGGGTACGAGCAGCTTCCCCGGACCGGGAGAGCCGCCGCTGCGCATCCAGGCCGCGGCGCTGGGCGATGCGCTCGCTCCGGGATCGGTGCGCACCTACCAGGTCTGGTACCGCGATCCCGGCGCCGCGCCGTGCCTGGGCGGCCCGCCCGTCAACCTGACGAACGGAATCCGCGTCGTGTGGTAGTCGCCCTGTGGCGAGAAACCCAACAGTTCCGTGAGAGCCGACTCCTGGTCGCGACCCAGGGGTTCGGCCGAATCCCCGCCGCCGGCACGTTGACTGCCGGCCTCGGGTCGGCAAGCTCACGCCGTGCGTCACCGGTCCCTCTGGCCCGTCCTCGCCGCGACGCTTGGACTGCTCCTGGGCTGCGGCCCGCAGCCGAGCCATCCGCCGCGGGCCGGCGCGCCCGACCTCGCGCCGCCGCTCGCAGGTGCCCCGCGCCGCATCGTGCCCGCCACCTCGGCCGCGGCGGAGCTGCTCGTCTTGCTGGTCGAACCGGGGCGCATCGCGGCGCTGCCCGAGCAGGTGGACGACTTCTCGACGGTCGACTTCAGCGCGCCCGGGTTGGCGGAGCTGCCGCGCTTTCCGCGATACCTGGCCGAGCCGCTCCTGGCGGTGCGGCCGGACCTGGTGCTGACCTTCACGTGGCAGAGCCAGGACACGACCGCGCTGTTGCGGCGGCAGGGCATCCCCGTGCTCGTGCTCGAGTCGGGCACGAGCTACGCGTCGGTCCGCGCGACGCTGCAGCAGCTCGGCGAGCTGCTCTCCGCGCAGGACCGCGCGCTGGAGATCGTGGCCGGCCTCGACGCGCGCGTGGCGGCGTTGGCGGAGCGCGCGCGCGCGCGGCCGCCGCTGCGCGCGATGGTCTACTCGAACGACGGCACCGGCGGCTGGGCGGGCGGCGCGCGGACCACGGCGGACGCGCTGCTCGCGTTGAACGGCCTGGTGAACGCCGCGGCCGAGGCCGGAATGGTCGGCCATCAGGCCGCCGACTTCGAGCGCGTGCTCTCGATCGATCCGGACCTCTTCGTGCTCGGCGCGCCCGGTCGCGGCACGGGGGACAGCGCGACCGAGGCGGTGCTGCGCGGCGCCGCTCCGCTGAAGGAGCTGCGCGCCCTGCGCGCGGACCGCATCGCGCTGATCCCGAGCGCGCTGCTCAGCGCCGACGGCCCCGCGCTGATCGACGCGGCCGAGGCGCTGGAGCGCGAGCTCGCGCGCCTGTTCCCGGAGAGCCGGTGAGCGACGACGTCCCCGGCCAGGCCTTCACGGGCCGCTTCGACGCGCACACGCAGCGCATCCTGCCCGACGACTGGGTCACGCACGTGCATCTCCTGCGGCACGGCGAGGTCGATCAGCTCACGCGCCGCGTCGTGCGCGGACAGATGGACGTGCCGCTCTCGCCGCGCGGCGCGGAGCAGAACCGGCTGCTGGCTTCGTGGCTCGGCGCGCACGAGCCGCGGCCCGACGCGGTGTGGAGCAGCGACCTCGCGCGCTGCCGCGTGCTGGCCGAGGCGCTGGGCGAGCGCTTCGGAGTTCCCGTACGCGTCGATCCGCGCCTGCGCGAGCAGAGCATGGGCGCGTGGGAGGGCCGCACGTGGGCCCAGATCACCGCGGCGGAACCGGCCGCGGTGACCGCGTTCTGGGACGGCTACCACGACGCGACGCCGACCGGCGGCGAGTCGTTCGCCGCGCTCGCGGCGCGCGCGCGCGCGGCGTGGGAGGACCTCTTGCGCGCGCATCGCGGCGAGCGCGTGCAGGTCGTGACGCACATCGGCGTGCTGCGCGCGCTCTTGTGCCGCGTGCTCGGCGTGCCGGGCACGGACGCGCTGCGCTTCGCTCCCGCGACCGCGTCGCACACGCTCGTCTCGGTGTCGGAAGCGGGCGCGGTCGTGCCGATCGTGGGCGAGCGGCCGTGGCTGTTCGGAGCGCCGCGCGCGACGGCGGCCGTGCGCGCGGGGGAGCCGCTCTGCATCGCGCTCTCCGGCTCCGCGGGCACGGGCAAGACGACGCTCGGCCGGCGCCTCGCGGCGGAGCTGGGCCTGCCGTTCGTCGAGGAAGGCATGCGGCGGCGCATCGAAGCCGGTTTCGTGCCGCACGGGTACGGCGTGCCGCAGTGGACGGCGCTGATCCGCGAGCTGTGGGCCGAGCAGCGCGACCTCGAGGCGCGCGCGCCGGAAGGGTTCGTGGCCGACCGCTCGAGCTTCGATTTCGCCGCATTCTGGCTGCACTACGGGCTCTACGAGGACGTGCCGGCGACCGAGGCGTTCCTGGCGGAGATGGCCGAGCACGCGCGCGGCTACACGCGCGTCGTGCTGCTGCCGTGGGGCGCGCTGCCGCTCCGCGCCGACGGCGTGCGTTCCACCAACCGCTGGACGCAGTTGCGCTTCCAGGCCGTTCTCGAAGGCGTGATCGAGCGCTTCGCGGACGGCCGCGTGCTGCGCGTGGACGGCCAGCAGGACGTCGAAGCGCGCGTGCGCTCGGTGCTGGGTGCCTTGCGGCCCGACGGCGTAGAATGAACGGCATGGGAATCGAGTGCGCTCCCTGGCTGATCGCGCTCACCGCGCTGGGCACGGCAGCGAGCCTGGGCTGCAGGCCGCCCGCGGCCGACGAGGAGCGCTACCGCACCGCGCGCGAGGCGATGGTGCGCGGCCAGATCGAGGGCCGCGACGTGCGCGATCCGCGCGTGCTGGCCGCGCTGCGCAAGGTGCCGCGCCACCGCTTCGTGCCCGAGGCGCTGCGCGGCGAGGCCTACGACGACCACCCGCTGCCGATCGGATCCGGGCAGACGATCTCGCAGCCCTACATCGTCGCGCTGATGAGCGCCGCGCTGGAGCTCGAGGGCGGCGAGAAGGTGCTCGAGATCGGCACCGGCTCCGGCTACCAGGCCGCGGTCCTCGCCGAGCTCGGCGCGCGCGTCTTCTCGATCGAGATCGTGCCCGAGCTCGCCGCCAGCGCGCGCGCCACGCTGGCCGGCGCGGGCTACGCGGACGTGGACGTGCGTACCGGCGACGGCTACCGCGGTTGGCCGGAGGAGGCGCCCTTCGACGCGATCCTGGTCACGGCGGCCCCGGGCGCCGTGCCCAGACCGCTGATCGACCAGTTGCGCGAGGGCGGCCGCATGGTGATCCCGGTGGGGGAGCGCGACCAGGAGCTGCTGCTGCTCACGAAGCGCGGCGGCGAGATCGAGCGCACGCGGATGATCCCCGTGCGCTTCGTGCCCATGACGGGCGAGGCGCAGCGCCGCTGAGACGCGCGGGCAAGCAAGCGGCCGCGGAGCGCGCGCGCCCCGCGGCCGTCCACTTCAAGCCGAGCCTGAGTGTGGATCCGTGCTCAGTTCCAGGTCACCTCGACGCCGTTGGTCAGGTTGAACGTCGAGGGCGTGCAGAACGCCGCGGCGTTGCGGTACCAGACCTGGTACGTGCGCGTTCCCGGCGCGGTCACGAGGCCGCGCACGGAGACCGACGCATCGCCCGTGTCGGGGTACTGCGACGCGCCGCCGACGTTGGTCTTGGTGCCCAGGCGGATGATGGTGCCGCCCGCGCAGCGCAAGCCGTCGCCGAACAAGGCGCCCAGGCCGCCGTTCATCTGGTTGGTGCCCTGGAAGTACAGGGCCGAGCTGTCGGGCATGCCGCTGCCGCCCAGCACCAAAGTGTCGCCCGCGAGGCTCGCGGTGCCCGAAGCGGACAGGTTGCCGCCGGCGGCGTTCACGCTGTTCGCGCAACCGTTCCCGGAAGCGCCCGAGTTGCCGCACGGGCAGGCCGTGGCCGAGCCGTCGCCGAAGCAGAACGGGGTCGGCGCCGGCGCGCAGGGCGAACTCCAGGTCCACGAGAGCACCTCGCGGAATTCGCGCGCCGTGCCTGCGCCGGCCGTGAAGCCCACGTACGCCGACGTGCCGCCGATCAGCGTCAGGCCGCCGACCGGGCCGCCGGGCGCGTCGATGTACGTCCCGCCCGTGGTGAAGTCGTAGGGCGCGGAGATCTTCAGCGCGCCCTCCCAGTACACCTCCAGCGTCCCGGGCGTGCCCGGCGTGTAGACGACGCGCACCGTGCGCACCGTGTTCGACAGGTTGAGGTCGCCGCCGACCGCCGCGCTGTTCGCGCGGCCGATGGAGAACGACTCGTGCGTGCCGTTGTCGCCCGATCCGCCGGTGTGGATGCTGATGTGGTTGCCGTCCGGATCGCCCCAGGGGCTGGCGTTGGAGAACGTGTCGAGCTCGATCGCGACCGAGTTGTCGACGGTCTCGCCGGCCACGGAGGTCGCGAAGTTGCCGTAGCCTCCGGCCGCCGCGTGGCGACCCAGGGCCGTGTTGCCGATGCCGTCCACCGGCAGCCCGCTGCCGGCCGTGATGGGAGCGGCCGAGGCCACCATGTCGTTCTGGATCACGAACGCGAGGCCGTCGGCTCCGCCGGTCGTGCTGGGCAGGCGCATCCGGTACGTGAAGGTCGTGTCGAATCCGCCCGCGACGCACACCGGGGCGGCGTACCAGGCGGCGCCGCGGTTGTCGCCGTTGGTCAGCGGGGCGGCGATCGCCACGTTGTCCATCACTTCGAGGACGTTGCCGACCTGGCGCGACTTGCCGACGAAGTTGAGGCCGGCGACGCTGGAGAAGTCCGTGTAGGTGAAGGTCTGGGCGCCGGCGCCGCCCGACAGGACGGCGAGGCAGGCGAGGGCGAGGCAGGATGAGGTGCGCATGGGG
Organism: uncultured Planctomycetaceae bacterium; assembly: GCA_964552795.1. Lineage (GTDB taxonomy): Bacteria > Planctomycetota > UBA1135 > UBA1135 > JAEUHZ01. The sequence continues at coordinate 12,686 of CAZKIO010000005.1, read as the reverse complement.
GGACCTGTTCCTCAGGCGTGTGGGGTGGGGACGGCCGCGCACGGGCGGCCGAGGACTCCCCAAGCGTGCCCCGGCCTGGCGAACGTCGACAATTGCCCCTTGGTGCAGCAGCGCCGCGACCGCCCTCGGGTCGGGGGCGCGTTCCGTCAGCGCGGCAGGAGCGTGACCTCGCCCTCGCCTTCGACGGGAGCCGGCTGCCACCCGTCGATCTCGAGCGAGTACCACAGCTCCTCGACCGGCGCGAGGAAGGTGACCACGCCCGTGCCGTCGGTGAGAGCCGCGAGCGGTGGACGCCCGTCGGCGTGCAACCGCAGTGGATGATTGCTGAACACCGCGCCCTGCGGCGTCACCGGCCGGATGCGACGCAGCGTGAACCGCCCGCGCAGGTCGATGTCGTCCAGGCGCGGATCGTCGCAGACGCCGTCGGCGGGCACGTGGACGTCCGCGAACCACAGCACGCGAGCGGTTGCGCGGTCACGGATCTCGAGGCGCGCCGCGCCGGCCGGTACGAAGGGCAGCTCGATCTCCTGGATCACGAACTTCCCATCGCTGCTGGCGCGCGACGCAGACCGACTGCGACGCTCCTCGCGGCCGCGGAACGACCACTCGTCCGCGGCCCCGAGCACCGTCCATCCCTGCCCGACCGCGGCGCCCTGCAGAAGCCGGGCGATCGGGCCCGCATCGACCAGACACTGGGCGCGCACCGCGCCCAGCGACGGCCGTTCGAACTCGATCTCGACGTCGGTCGCGCCCTTCTGCACTTCGACGCTGCCCAGCGGTATCTGGTCCGCGAGAACGCTCAGCCGCAGCCGACGCGCCGGCGTGCGTCCGGTCAGCGTGAAGCTACCGTCCGCAGCGACCGGTGCACCCGGCGCGCCGGGCTCGCGCGTCACCGCAGGCCAGGCGCCGGGCCCCAGGTACACGGTGGCCTGCCGCAGCCCCTCCGGCAGTTCCGGGAGCTTCACGCGACCGCTCGCGAGCGGTGGCATGCTCCCCAACACGATCCGACCCGAGGCATGCGGCAACTCGCCGTCGGGCGAGAGATCGACCCACGCGTCGGTGCGCTCCATCGAACGCACGTGCAGGCCGCGCACGGTGCCGGGCGCGGGAGATCCGAGGCGTCGGACGCGCAGCGACCCGTCCTCGCCGGTCCACGCGTCCCACGGCGGCAGCCGGCGCAGCTCACGTTCGAGCGCGGTGTCGAGTTCGACGACCTGCAGCATCAGTTTGCGGGCTCCGATGCGTTCGCCCGACGCCTCGTGCACGAACCAACCCTCGGGCTCCGCGGCCGGCGCGGGTGGGGTCGTTGCGTGCGTGTCGGCCTCACTGCGCGTCGCGACCGGTTCCGAGGGTGCATCGACGACGTTCGACGGCGCGAGCTCCGCCCCTTCGGCGCTCGTGGACGTCGGAGTCACGGCCAAGTCGATTCCCGGACGATCGGCCGCGCCGGTCGAAGCCAGCCACCAGACGAGGACCCCGGCAGCAAGGATGGCGACGAGCAGGGCGAGTGCACGCATCGTGGGGAGGGCAGCCTAGCCGCTGGCGGGCCCGTGTGTCGGGGACTCCCCCGGCGTTCCCGGCTGCAGGCTGCGGGAGGCCGCCGCGCGGATCGATCTTGAAAGGGCGGAGATCGGGCGCGGATGTCCGCAGTTCAGATCCCGAACTGCCGGTGCAACCAGCGCGGCCGGCTGTAGTCCCAGTTCTTCTCCGCCATCGCGGCCACCAGCACCGGGTAGATCGCGGTGATCGCGCGGACGGCGGCCTCGTCGAGGTCGAGGCTCCGCGAGTACGTGTCGATCGCCGCGCGCTCGTGGTCGTGCAGTCCGCTGCCGCCGAGGACGGCGCGCCAGGCGGCGCCGGGCGTCGTGGCGAGCTCCTGCTTGCGCTCGTGCACCACCAGGTGGAGGAGGTCGAACAGCGGCAGCCCCTGCGGCTCGGTCGTGCCCCAGTCGAGGTAGCCGAGCACTCCGCCGTCGGCGTCGACCTGCACGTGCTTGCCGCGCAGGTCGGCGTGGTACAGGACCAGCGGCAGCCGCGCGCCGACGAGCCGCTCGCGCGCCTCGGCTTCCATCCGCTCCAGCGCCGCGATCGTGCCGGCCACGGCCGCGTGTCGCCTCACGAGCGCGAAGCGCCGCGCGACCTCTGCCTCGAAATCCTCCGGCGTGAACGCGCGCGCCGGGCGCACCACCAGGCGCGCGAAGTGTTCCGCGACCTCGCGCTGCATGCGGCCGATGCGCGCGTGGTCGCCGCACACCTGCGGGGCCGTCCAGCCCGGCAGGCGCCGCTCGCACGACAGCCACAGGCCCTCGATGCGGCCGTGGAACAGCGCGTCGGGCACGGGCACGCCGGGGAAGCGCTCGCGGACCAGCTCCAGCGAACGCATGTGCAGCTCGAGCTGCGGGATGTTCTTGGGGCACAGGGGCACGTGCAGCGTCCACGCGCCGGGCGCGCCGCCGGACGGACCGCCGGGCACGCGCGTCTGCACCAGCAGCGTGTTGCCGCGCGTGCCGACGAGCTGTTCGGCCGCGGGGCGCGGTTCTCCGAGGCGTTCGGAGAGCGCGGCCAGGATGCGGTCGAGTCGCGTGCCGTCCGACAAGCCCGCGCGCCGCGCGATCAGCGCGAAAGACGGCGTCAGCAGCGGGAACAGCCCCAGCGAGCGGCCCACGAGCTTGATCCGGTTCTTGCGCTCCTGCGGTCCGATGGTCAGCGCCGGCAGCGCGCGGTCGAGCGCGACGACGTGCGTGAAGTCGCGCGCGTGCGGGTACAGCGCGTAGGCGTCGGGCCGCGCGAACCCGTCGCGCGCGAGAAGCCGCCGGTAGCCGAACACCGTGCGCTCGCCGCGTGCCGGCGCCACGGCGCGGCGCGCGAACTCCAGCGGTCCCGGCACGCGAAAGTCGCTGCGCCGTCCGCTGGAGCGCTTGTAGGCCAGGCGGTTGTCGGCCGTCAGCACGATCTCGTCGCGGCTGACGCGCAGGCACTCCTCGAAGGGATGGCCGTAGGCGCCGGTCGCGTCCGGCAGGCCGTCCTCCTGCACGACGACGTCGAAGGCGCGGTCCTCGAACGGCAGCCGCGCGCCGTCGCCGCCGAGCACGACGTCGACGCGGCCCGGCGTCTGCGCCTCCGCGCGCAGCCGCGCGAACCGCGCGCGCTCCGCATTGCGTTCCAGCACGGTGACGCGGAAGCCGTAGCTGGCGAGCGGCGTGATCGTGCCGGAGAGCGCGTTGCCCAGGAACAGCAGCTCGCCGCCCGCCGAGCCGAGCAGCGGAAACCACGCGCCGCGCGCCTCGCGCAGGAGCTGCATCAGCCGGTCCGCGGAGGCGTCGTCGAGCGCGAGCAGCAGCCTCTCCAGGCTCTCGCGGAAGCCCGCTCCGCCTTCCGCGGCCGCGAACAGGGGCTGCAGCGCCCCTGCCGCGAGCGGCTCGGGAGCCGGCTCGCGCGCCGGATCCTCGCGCAGGTCGTCGACCGGCCTCATGCCGGGCGCCTGGCCGGGAACACGTGCGCCATGCCCATCCCGGCGAGGATCGCGAGCCAACCCAGGCCCGACAAGAGCGGCAGGCCCGTTCCGCCGCCGCCGATCCGGTTCCAGCCCCAGGCGAGCAGCAGCGTCAGCACGAGCGTGCGCAGCAGCACGCGCTCTTCCTGTCCGCGCGGCGCGCCGCTGGAGTTCCACTCCGGCGCGGGCCGCCGCGCGCGCGCGACGCTGCCCGCCAGCACGGCCGTCGCGCACGCCGCCAGCAGGATCACGGGCACCGCGCGCGGCCAGGGCAGCGCCGCGGCCAGCTCGAGGCCGGCGCGGTGCTCCGCGAACCCGGTCAGCATCGCCACCAGGAGCGGGTTCGCCGCCGCGGCCAGAGGCAGCAACGCCCACAGCACCGCGCGCCTGCGCTGGCCACGCGCGGACCCGTGCACGAGCACGAGCGCGCCCGCGAACGGGATGGCCCACTGTTCCGTGCTGGAGAGGCCGCACAGCGTGTAGCCGACGCACGCCAGCGCCAGGCCGCGCGCGTCGCCGCGGCGGATCCAGCTCACGGTCCCGGCGGCGCCCGCCGTGACGCCCAGCGCGACGAGGCTCGGCGCCGCGTCGTGCGCCGGGAAGCCGAGCCAGACGAACCCGATCGCGACCACCAGGCCGCTCGCGGCGCGGATCCACGTCGGGACGCGCGCGCGCTCCAGCGCGTGCTCGCACAGCGCCAACGCCGCGAACGCCGCGGGGACGGCGACGTGCAGGCTGGTGGAGGACCGCGCGTCGGCGTGCGTTCCGACGCGCAGCGCACCGGCCGTCAGCACCGCGATCGCCGTCCAGCGCAGGAGCCGCGCGCCGAGCGGGTCGGAGAGCGGCGCGGGCTCGTGCCGCGGCACGAGCGCCGCCGGCCGCGTCGCGAGTCGCGCGCCGAGCGCGACGGCCGCCAGCACGACCAGCCCCGCGAGGCTGAAGCGCATCGGCAGGCCGACCGGCACCAGGAGCCACGCCGCGAGGAACAGCGTGCTGCCCAGGACGAAGCTCGCCGCGCACGTGGGCGCCAGCTCGCGGCCCTGATGGCCGCCGGGGCGTCCCACCGGGAGCCACGACAGCGCGACGCGGCCGACCGCGCACAGGGCCGCGGCCGAAGCGATCAGGGCGGCGCCGGCGGCGAGCATGACCAGCCAGATGGGGGCGTCGTTCACGGAGTCCCCGGAGCGGGGCCGTGATGATCCACGCCCGGCGCCCGCTCTTCCAGGCTTCCCAGCAACGTTCCAAGGCCGTGGGATAAGAGAGGGCGAGACCATGCACGACCCCCGCCTCCCCGAGCTGTTCGATCGCTATCGACGCAAGGACGACCTGGCGGCGCTCGCCGAGGTGTTCGATGCGGTCGCGCCCGAGCTCCTGCGCGTCGCGCGGCACGTCGCCGGGCGCGGCGTCGATCCGGAGGACGTCGTGCAGGCCACGTTCCTCGCCGCCATCGAGCGCGCCGACGCCTACGACGAGACGCGGCCGCTCGTGCCCTGGCTGATGGGGATCCTGACCAACCAGGCGCGCCTCGCGAACCGCCGGCGCGCGACGCGCCGCGAGCAGGCGCCGGTCGAGGACGTGGCCGGCGACGAGTCCGGCGCGAGCGGCCCCGAGGAGGCCGAGGCGCACGAGGTCCGCGACGCTGTCGCGCGCGCGCTGCGCGACCTGCCCGACACGTACCGCGACGTCCTGATCGCGCACCTCGCCGAGGGCAAGGCGCCGCACGAGATCGCCAGCGAGATGGGGCGCCCGCAGGGGACGGTGCGCGCCCAGATCCACCGCGGACTGCGGCTCGTGCGGCGCGCTCTCCCGGCGGGCTTCGCCTTCGGCGCCGCGGCGCTGCTCGGCCGCTCCGCGCTGGCGCGGATGCGCGAGGACGTGCTCTCCACGGCCGCGCGCGCGCGCGGGCTGCCGGCCTCGGCGATCCCGCGCGCCGCGACGCGCTGGGGGCCGCTCTCGGCGGTCGCTGCGTCGCTGGCGATCGTGGCCGGCGTGGTCGCGCTGGCCTGGGGCGCGGGCGGCGGCGCCGCGCGGACCGTGGAGCCGTCGGCCGGCCTGCGCGTCGATGCGGACGGAACGCGGGCGGGCGCACTCGCTGCCGTCGGCGCCGCGCGCGGCGAGCGCGATGCCGTCGCGGCGGCGGCGGGCGTTCCACGAGATGCCGCGCCGGTGCCCGCGCACGGCACGGTGCTGGTCCGCGTGCGCACCGCACGCGATCTGCCGGCGACCGGGGTGCGCGTCGACCTCCTGGACTGGGGCGATCCCCTGTGGCACGAGCACCCGCTGGTCCGCCACGTGGACGCCAACGGCGAGGCGTTCTTCGAGCGCGTGCACGTCGGCCGCTTCGGCCTGCACCTCGACGGCGGCGAGCAGGTGCGCGCCAACGCCGTGGCGGGCGAGGTGACCGAGCTCGCGCTGTACCTGCCCTCCGGCCTCGACGTGAGCGGCACCGTCGTCGACGCGTCCGGCCTGCCCGTCTCCGGCGCGATCGTCGAGGCCTTCGCCGATCCCGCGGCGCCGCCGCGCGCGGCGAGCGCGCCGACCGGCGCCGACGGGCGCTTCCTGCTCCCGGATCTCTCGCGCACGCTCGCGGTCGCAGCGCGTGCCGGCGATCGCGGCGCGTCGGAGTTCGTGTGGCTCGGCACGCCCGGCTGGGTCGGCGTCCCGCGCGCCGAACTGGAACTGCGCCTCGCCGAACCCGCGGCGATCCTCGACGTCACGGTGGTCGACGAGCGCGGCGCGGCCGTGCCCGGCGCGCGGCTGGAGATCGGGGGCGACGCTCGCGCGACGCGCTTTCGCGCCGACGGAACGGCGCTCCTGGGGGGCCGCGGCGTGCTGGCCGCGACCGACGCGCACGGGCGCGCTCGCCTCCCTCTCGACGCGCACGGCGGCGGGCGGCTGCGCGTCGAGGCCGCGGGGCACGCCGTCGTCGAACTCGCCGTGCCGCGGTCGCCCGCGCACGTGGTCCTGCCGCGCGCTGCGCGCGTGTTCGGACGCGCGAGCCTGCCCGACGGCGGCCCGGCGCTGGGTGCGCGCATCGAGGCCTGGCCCGAGGGCTGGACGCGCGCGCTGGAAACTCGCGCGGACGCGGCGGGCGACTGGGGGATCGACGGCTTGCCGCCGGGACCCGCGCGGCTCGTCGCGCGCAGCGCCCCGGGCGCGCCGCCCATCGAGCAGCGGATCGAGGCGCTCGCCGCGGCGGCCGTCGAATGGAACGCGCGGGTCGCGCACGCGCTCGTCATCCGCGGCGTGGCGCTCTCGACCGGCGATCGCCCGTGCAAGACGTGGCTGGTCAAGGCCGTGCGCGAAGGGCCGGATGCGCCGGGCACGGCACGCTGGGCCGGTGCGCAGCAGCCCGTGCGCGCCGAGGCGGAGTTCCTGCAGTGCTACACCGACGACCAGGGCCGCTTCACGGTGCCGTGCGAGTCCGGGGCGACGTACCGGCTGGAGCTGCGTCCGCGCGCCAACTGGCAGGGACCGGTGCTCGGGGCCGTCGACGGCGTCGCGAGCGGGACGCAGGACGTCACCTTGCGCCTGCTGGAGGCGCGCGCGTGGATCCGCGGTCGGCTGCTGGACGCCGCGGGCCGGCCGGCGCGCGGCGCGGTCGTGGCGGTCGCGCGGAACTCGGGCGCGACGCTGGCCACGCGGCCGGACGCGGCGACCGGCGAGTTCGGATTCGACCTCTTCCCGGGCGCGTACGACCTCCTCGCGTGGCCCGCCGACGGCGCGCCGCGCGTGCTGGGCAGCCGCGATCTCGCGCCCGAGGAGGCGTGGGATCTCGGCGCCGTGCGGCTCGCCGTTCCGGGTGTGCTGGCCGTCGATGCGCGCGGCGCGGGCGTCGAGCTCACGAACGAGCACGGCCTCGCGTTCGCGTTCGAAGACGACCGCGACGAGCTCACGGCGCGGCTGCCGCCGGGGATCTACGTTCTGCGCGGGCGCGCTGCCGACGGGACGGCGTTCGAGCGGAGCGTCGAGGTCGTCAGCGGGCGGCGGACCGCGGTCCGCGCCGGTGCGCCCGCCGAGGCTAGGTGAAGCGCGCCGCCTGCCCCGTGCAGGCCAGCGCCGCCAGCCAGATCTCGCCCGACTCCTGCAGGCACTGCCGGCGCCCGGCCACCGCCTCCAGCGGCACGTGCACGAGCATGTCGTGCACGCTGGCCACCACGAGGTCCGTCTTGCCCGCCATGGCCGCGTCCGCCGCGCGGCGCGCGAGCTGGTCGCACAGGATCGCGTCCTCGCTGTTCGCCGGGCGGCTGCGGATCGAGTAGCTGGGCTCGATGTAGCGCAGCGTGTGCGGCACGCCGCGCGCGCGCAGGTGCTCGCGGATCCGGTCGCGCAGGAACGGCCCGATGTCGCCCAGCACGAGGTTCCCGGACGCGTCGCGGCGGTCGCCCTTCTCGCCGAGCAGGTCCTGGCCGGCGCCCTCGGCCACGGCGATCAGCGCGTGGCCGCCGATCTCCAGGCGCTTCTCCAGGGCGGCGAGGAACCCGCGCTCGCCCTCCAGAGCGAAGGGCACCTCGGGCACGAGCACGAAGTTGACGTCCTGGCTGGCGATCGAGGCCTCGGCGGCGAGGAACCCGGCCTGGCGGCCCATCAGCTTCACCACGCTGATGCCGTTGTGGACGCTCTTCGCCTCGCTGTGCGCCGAGTCGAGCACCTCGCGCGCGGCCTCGACCGCCGTCCGGAAGCCGAACGAGCGCGTCACGCAGGCGATGTCGTTGTCGATGGTCTTGGGGATGCCGACGACGGCCAGCGGCAGCTTCTCGCGCTGCGCCGCGCGCGCGATCTCGTGCGCGCCGTGCAGCGTGCCGTCGCCGCCGACGCAGAACAGCGCGCCGATCTCCAGCCGCTGGAGGGTCGCCAGCATGTCCTCGACCGGCACCGGGCCGCGCGACGTGCCCAGCACCGTGCCGCCGAGGCGGTGGATGCGGTCGACGGTGGACGACGTGATCGGGATGGGGGGGTGCAGCGTCTCCGGCGCGAGGCCGCCGTACCCGTAGCGCACGCCCAGGATCTCGCGCACGCCGTAGTGGTGGAAGAGGTGCAGGTACAGGGAGCGCAGGACGTTGTTGAGCCCCGGGCACAGCCCGCCGCAGGTCACGACGGCGGCGCGCAGCGTCCGCGGATCGAAGAAGATCTTCTCGCGCGGTCCGGCGAGCTCCCAGGTCTCGCCCTCGGCGGGCGGCGCGCCGGAGCCGACGATGCGCGCGGGCACGAACAGCTCGTCGGAGACCGCGCGCGTGCGCGGAGAGGGGAAGCGGGCGGGGCCCAGGCTGGCGATGCGGCCGGTCATGCCGGGCAGGATACGAAAAACGCGCGGCCCGCCGTCACGGCGAGCCACGCGCTCCCTCAGTCACATTCAGCTTGTCGTATCAGCTCTCTCAGTCTCTCAGTCTCTCAGTCTCTCGGCTCTCACTCGCACTCCGCCCGATCAGACCGGCGGCAACGGGCGCTCCTCGATCTCGGGAGGCACGTCGCCGACGGGTTCGTCGGACGGGGTGATCACGGGCACGTGCACGGGCGTCATCAAGAGGCCCTGCGTGTCGTCGCCGTCGGCGCCGGGCAGCGTCTCGGGGAAGATGCTCTCGCCGGTCGGCTCGAGCAGCATCACCGAGGCGATCTCGGTCCAGCTCGTGCTGGCCGGGTCGCCCTGGACCCACAGCGCGTCCGCGCCGCGCGCCGCGATGTTCTCGAGCTGCACGGTGCCCGTGCGCTTCCAGCCGCTCGCCGTCCAGCTCGCGATCTCGAGCTGGATGCCGTCGAGGAGCTGCGTCGGGAAATCCCACGACAGGTCGCAGCCGGGCGCGAGCGTGCGCCACGCCAGCGCGTCGCCGCTCTTGAACAGCAGCACCTGGTCGACGGGCGAATAGTTGCGCGCGAAGAAGCTCGTGGCCGTCACGTGCACGCCGACGTCGACCGGCGCCGCGGCGGGCGCCTCCTCGATGGCGGAGAGCGGTGAGGCGAACGTCAGCGCGACGGCGAAGAGCGACAGGGTCTTGTGGAGCATCGTGCGTTCTCTCGGGGGCCGTTGGGGACCGGCCTCACGCACGCATGGATCGGGTGGAACCCGCTTCCGCCTTGAGGGGTCTTCACGCTCCGGCGGGCCCTCCCCGCGCGGGATCGGGAATCGGCTTCCGGCCGTGCGGGAGCGGGGCGATGCTGGAGCCCGCCATGGCTGCCCGAGCCGATCCCCAGCGCCGTGCGAGGCCGCCCGCCGGTCTCCCGCCGGCCGGCCCACGCCTGGGAAGCCGCGCGCTGCGTGCGTGGTCCGCGCGCGCCGCGTTCGTGCTGTCGATCGGCGCGCACGTCGCCGCGCAGGCCGCGCCGGTCCGCGACGCGTACGAGGTCTTCTACCACCACGTCCTGCGCAACCGGACCGATCAGGAACTGCGCGACGTCGTCGTCTACCTGCCGGTGCCCGTCTCCGACGCGTACCAGACGATCGACGCGTTCCGCATCGAGCGAGACACCGGCGTGCACATCTCGAACCGGAGGGACGCGTTCGGCACGCCGATCCAGCGCGTCGCGATCGCGTCGATCCCGCCGCGCGGCGAGGCGCACGTCGGGTTCTCGTGCGTCGTGACGTTCGGGCCCGCGCTGCGCGTCGAGCTGGATCCGGCCAAGGCCTCGAAGGCGGACGCGCTGGCGGAGATGCCGCCGCACGTGCGCGACCTGTACACGCGCGACCACAACATCTTCGGCCTGGCGACGCCAATCGTGCGCGATCTCGCCGCGAAGCTGCTGCGCGAGCACCCCAACCCCGTGCTGCGCGCCAAGGCGATCCACGACCACGTCGCGTCGACGCTGCGCTACGACGGCGGCGGCGGCTGGGATCCGGCGCCGGTGGTCCTGGAGCGACGCTCAGGGTCGTGCTCGGAGTTCTGCTACGCGTTCAGCGCGCTGTGCCGCGCGACCGGGATCCCGACGCGCTTCGTCGGCGCCTCGATCTTCCCCGCGAAGTCGTCCCTGCCCTTCCAGGACCACGGCCACCACCGCTGGGCGGAGGCCTGGCTGCCCGGCCACGGCTGGACGCCGTTCGATCCGACGCTCGACCGGCGCTCGCCCGCGAAGCAGGACTTCGTCGGCACGCACCACGGCCGCTGCCTGGTGCTGACGCGGACCGGCGACAAGAGCCAGCAACTGGGCCTGTCGTACGTCGGCAGCAACTCGCACACCGGCCAGACGACGCGCGCGCGCTGGTTCACGTGGACGCAGGGCACACGGGCGCGGCTCGACGAAGCCCGGCGCCTGATCGACGCGGGCCGGCGCAAGGAAGGCGAGGCCGCGCTGCGGCAGTTGATCGCCGACTCCGACGGCAGCCGCGCGGCCGGCGAAGCGCGCGATCTCCTGCGCACGCTGGAGCCCGCGCCGGCGGGCGCGGGCTCGAAGTAGCCGCGTCCGCGTCCGGCGCGCGAGTCCTCGCCTGTGGACAGCGCGCGGCGCGCGTGCGAGCCTGCGCGCGATGGAGACGTCGGACGCGGGGGCGCTGGTCGGCACTTCCTCCGCCGCCGTGCTCGCGGGTTTCGCGCTCTACCTCGCCGGGATGCTCGCCATCGGCTTCCTCACGCGCAACGCGTCCTCGGCGGGGATGGCCGCGTTCTTCCTGGGCGACCGCAAGCTGGGTCGCGTCGTCGTCGCGCTGAGCGCGGTCGCCAGCGGACGCAGCAGTTGGCTGCTCCTCGGTCTCTCGGGCCTGGCCTTCGCGCGCGGCGCGTCGGCCTTGTGGGCGACGGTCGGCTACGTCGCCGTCGAGGCCGCGATGTTCTGGAGCCTGGGCCGGCGGCTGCGCCGGTTCTCGGGAGCGCGCGACTGCCTGACCGTCCCCGACGTCCTGGCCGAACGTCTGGGCGAGGGGCGCGGGGCCTTGCGCGCGCTGCTCGTGCTGGTCCTGCTCGCGTTCACGCTGCCCTACCTGGGCGCGCAGTTCCTGGCCGGGGGCAAGACCTTCCACTCGATGTTCGGCCTCCCGCAGGCGGGCGGCGTGGCGCTGACCGCGTCGATCGTGCTCGTCTACACCGTGCTCGGCGGCTACCTCGCCGTCAGCCTGACCGACGTCGTGCAGGGCGCGTTCATGCTGCTGGCGCTGGTCGGCCTGCCGCTCATCGCGATCTTCCACGGCGGCGGCGTCGATCCCGTGCTCTCGGAGCTCGCGCGCCTGGACCCGACGCTCGTCGATCCGTTCGCGATCACGGCCGGGGCCTTCCTGGGCTTCGTCGGCATCGGCCTGGGCAGCCCGGGCCAGCCGCACATCCTCGCGCGCTACATGTCGATCCGCGACGAGCGCGAGCTGCGCGGAGCCGCCCTGGTCGGCACGGCGTGGAACGTGCTGATGGCCATCGGCGCGGTCGCGATCGGCCTCCTGGCGCGCGCGCAGTTCGGCGAGGCCGGCGCGCTGCCCGGAGCGGACCGCGAAAACGCCTACCCCGCGCTCGCCGCGGCGCACCTCGGGCCGTTCCTGTTCGGCCTGACGGGCGCGTCGATCTTCGCCGCGATCATGTCGACGGCCGACAGCCAGTTGCTCGTCGCCGCCAGCGCGGTCGTGCGCGACGCGGTCGGCGGCCTCGCGGCGCTGCGCGGGCGGCGCGCGCCGGCCATGGACGACCGGCGCATGGTGGCGGTGTCGCGCATCGTGATCGTCGTGCTCGTCGCGCTGGCGCTCGTGATCGCGATCGTGGGCGGCGGCTTCGTGTTCTGGCTGGTGCTGTTCGCCTGGGCCGGGATGGGCGCGGCACTGGGCCCGCCGGTCGTGCTCGCGCTGTACTGGCGTCGGACGACGCGCGCAGGCGCGATCGCGGGCGTCGTCACGGGGACGCTGACGGTCGTCGTGTGGTCGCTGGTCCCGGAGCTGAAGTCGATCGTCTACGAACTGGTGCCGGCGTGCGCGGCCGGCACGCTCGCGACGATCGCGGTCAGCCTCGCGACGCGGCCGCCGCCGGACGTCGCGCGGAGCTTCGCCGAACTCGACGGGCGCGAGGACTGACACGCCCGGAGCCCGTGAACGAATCGGCGCGGGACCATCACGCCGGTTCCCATGATCCTGCGACGCGTCGCGTCGCCAGCCCGATCTCGTGATCGGGTCCGCCGCACGGGGATCGCGTCCAGTTCGCGGAGGCTGGGATCATTGCCGCTCGACCGCCGCTCCACGAGCGGCGCGTTCACGTTCACCCCGTTCGCTTCCGCGCTCTCAGTCCCGGCCCAC
>CAZKIO010000004.1:0-146850 GCA_964552795.1 uncultured Planctomycetaceae bacterium | reverse complement strand
GCGCAACGGGAGCAGGTGGCGCGCAGAAAAAGTGCAGCGGGCTGGGACAGTACTCCTCTCGCACGACGCCTGGGGCGCCTGATGCCTCCGCGGCCCGGGAATCCGGCCACCGATCCCGCGAGCCTGCTACCGTGGGCCTGTCCAGGCCGCTCGCACGCGTTTCCGCGGCCGTTCTAGCCAACTCGGATCCAGAGGAGTACCCGAATGCGACGTTCTTTCCACCCGTTCCTCTTCGCAGCGGCCGGCTTCGTCGGCGCGGGGAGTGCACACGCGCAGTACACGATCAGCGAGTTGCTCATCAACCCGCCGGGTGCGGACAACACACAGGAGACGCTCGAGATCCAGGGCCTGCCTGCCGGTCCGATGACCGGTTGGTGGTTCCTCAGCATCGAGGGCGACAGCACCGGGGCCGGCACGCTGGACCAGGCCGTCGACCTCTCGAGCTTCGTGATGGACACCAGCGGGATCCTGACGATCCGCGCCGACGCCTCCGGCATCGCGCCGCTGCCCTGCCTGCCGCCGCCGTACACGTGGGTCGTGTACGACTTCTCGCCCGACCTGGAGAACGGCACCAACACGTTCGCGCTCGGCATGGGCACGCCGCCCGCGGTGGGCACCGACCTCGACGCGGACAACGACGGCGTCATCGACGCCGGCGCGCTCGGCTCCTTCGTTCCGATGGACGTCGTGGCGGTGACCGACGGCGGCGCGGGCGACCTGATGTACGGCGCGGCCATGGGCGGCTACGACGTGCCCTACGACGGCTACGTTCCCGGCGCGCTCTACCGCATCTACAACGGCGACGGAACGCCCTGCAACTGGAACGGCGGCAACGTCACGGGCCCGAACCCCGGCGGTCCCTACACCTGGATCGGCACGCAGATCTTCGGGTTCATGGAGCACGGCATCTGCCCGCCCGATCCGCACTACGGCTGCCGTCAGGAGTTCCCGGACTTCGACTTCGATCTCACCGTGAACGCCTGTGATCCGGACAGCGCGGTCGACGAGGGTCCGTACTGCTTCGGCTCGACCACGGCGTGCCCGTGCGGCGGCACGGTGCAGGCGGGCACGGACGGCCTGGGCGGCTGCGACAACTCGGCGCTCACGGGCGGCGGTCGTCTCACGGCCGGCGGGATCGCGAGCATCGCCTCGGATTCGCTCGTGCTGACCGCGGACCGGCTGCCGGCCGGCGTTCCGTGCCTGTTCTTCGACGGCACGCTGCGCGAGGCGGGCGGCGCCGGCACGGTGTTCGGGGACGGTCTGCGTTGCGTCACCGGCAACGTGTGCCGCATCGGGATCAAGTTCGCGACGGGCGATACGGCCATCTATCCGCAGACGGGGGACACCGCCATCTCGGTCCGCTGCTTCGCGATCTGCGGATCCGTGCGCCACCACCAGGGCTGGTACCGCAACGCGGCGGTGTTCTGCACGCCTGCGAGCTTCAACCTGACGAACGCCTGGACCGTGGTCTGGCGTCCGTAGTCCGCGCGGTCTGCCGCGCGAGGAAGGCACTCCGCGGGAGCATCCGGCGCGCCGGACGCTCCCGCGACCGCAGCGGGGCGGGTGCAGCCGCGCTCCGGCGCGGATCCTCGGGTTCGGTGGTGACAGGCCGCGGGCGCCCGACGAGAGTCGTGCGCCGTGAAACCGTCCGTCACCCTCGCCCAGGCCATCCTCCCCGACCGCTCCAAGCTGTCGCTGCGCAAGCACGACGGGCACTTCCACATGCGCGTGGACGGCGAGCTGTTGATGAGCACGACCGCCACGGCGTCGGAGGCGAGGATGGCCGAGCTGGCCGCCGTCGTGCTCGGCGGCGAGGGTGCGAAGCGGGTGCTGATCGGCGGCTTCGGGTTCGGCTTCACCCTGCGCCGCGTGCTCCAGCTCGTCACCGACGACGTGCACGTCCGCGTGGCGGAACTGCTGCCGCAGATCGTGGAGTGGAACCGCCTGCACATGCGCGATGTCAACGGCGCGCTGCTGGACGACCCGCGCGTCGAGGTCACGATCGGCGACGTGTTCGAGGTGCTCGCGCGCGCCGAGCCCGGGCACTACGACGCGGTGCTACTCGACGTCGACAACGGGCCGGTTGCGCTGGTCGATCCGCGCAACGACCGCATCTACGCGGACGGCGGCCTGCGCATCCTGTTCCAGGCCCTGCGCCCCGGGGGGCGCGCCGTCTTCTGGTCGGCCGGTAAGGACGAGCGCTTCCTGCGGCGGCTCGGCCGGTCCGGCTTCCGCGCGGACGAGGTGCTGGCCAAAGCCTACCCGCAGGCCCAGGTCTCGACGCACACCCTGTTCGTGGCCGACCGGCCGCTCTAGAACCGCAACTCCTGCCAGATCGAGATCGACTTGCGCGGGCCCGCGTCGCCGGCCGCGCCGTTCCACACCGCGCAGGCGATCTGCACGCGCTTGCCGGGCGCGAGCGCTATGGTGGCGCCGTCCGCGGCGCGCATCGAGCGCCGGAACACGACGACCCATTCGCCGTCCTGCCAGCGTGCGTTCGCGCGCACCTCGTCGCGCACGCGCGCGGCTCCCGGAGCCGAATCGATGCCGCGCAGCGTGATGCGGTCGGCGCGCGCGGAGGGCTCGAGCCGCCCGAACAGGCGGCGGTACAGCGGGACGTCCGCGCGCACGGCGCCGGCGGGCGGGCTGTCGGACGCGTGCGCGACCGGTTCGAACAGGTCGAGCGCGCCCGCCACGTCCTCGAACCGCAGCGCCTGCCAGTGCCACAGGTTCGTGGGCTCGTGCGGCGCCCCCATGCCGAACAGCATCGGCTGCGCGGAGTCGGAGAACTGCAAGGCCGCGCCGTCGCTGCCGCGCGCGTCGGTGAACACCTGCACGACGCCCGTCGCGTCGGGCCACGCGAGGCGCAGCGCCACGGTCGTCCCGTCGTGCAGCGCCGCGAGTCGTGCTTCCAGCACGGCGTCCTGGTTCCACCACAGCGGCGCGAGCACGACGCGGATCGACTCGGCCTCCTGCCAGGCCGGGTCGTCGGGGTCCTGGGGCGCGCTGGAACGCAGGCGCGCCGTCAGCGTGGAGCGCGTGTGCACCAGGCGCTCGGACGTCCCGACCGGGATCAGGCTGCGCACGTACGCGACGAGCGCGTCCTCGTCCTCTGCCTCGAGCCGGTTCGGCGGCATCGCGGTGCCGGGGATCCCCGCGCGGATGCGGCAGGTCAGCGCGCGCACGGAGTCGCCGCCCTTCAGGAATCCGGCCGTGAAGTCGCGCGCCCAGTTGAGCGCACCGTCCTCGTCGAAGCGCGGCGAGGCCTCGCCCTTGCCGTCCGCGGCGTGGCACTGCGCGCAGCGCTGGCCATAGATGCGTTCGCCGCGGTGCAGCGCCTCGGCGTCCGCGCGCACGGCCAGCGGCGCCTCGATGGGGCGGTTGGGCGTCATCCGCTCGCGCGCGACGTCGCGAGCCTCCGCGTTGCCGAAGCGCTCGCCGTCCTCGCGCGCCTGCTGCGCCAGGTCCTGGCCCAGGCCTTCGACGGCCAGCGCGCGCACGTGCGCGGCGAGCGCGTCCAGGTCCGAGTCGCCGAGCCAGCCCCACGCGGGCATCGCCGAACCCGGGATGCCACGACGCAACGTCGCGACGAGGTCGGCATCCGCGGGGGCGCCGTCCTCCGAGCTGACGAGGCGGAAGCGGCCGCTCGTGAAGTCGCGCGCGGCCGGGAACAGGTGCGGCGCCGCCGGGCCGTCCGCGCGGCCGCGCGAGCCGTGGCACACGCTGCAGTGCTGGAGGTAGAGCTCCTCGCCCCGCTCGCGCGACGCGACGGCGGGTGCATCGCCCGGCGCCGTGCTCAGACGCTCGGGCTCGTCGGACGTGGCGTTGCAGGCGGAGAGGAGGAGCACGAACGCGGGGAGAAGACGCATGCGGCCATGCTAGCGGCACGCTGCGCGCGCCTCAGCAGGTCCGCGGCTCGGTCGACGCTCACGGCGTCGAGGCAGGCGTGCATGCGAACTGTGCGTCGGGCAGCTACGCACATCGGCGAGCGTTGCGCGAGCGCGCGCCCTTCACGGCACGACCGTGAACGACACCGCGTTGGTGTACGCGAAGCCGTTCGGCGCGATGCCCGAGCTCGTCAGGCCCTGGAACGCGAAGGTGCGTCCGATCAGGACCGCCTGGTTCGGGATCGGCCGCTGGAACGGCACCGGCGGAAAGGGCGCGACCGGGCTCTGGAACAGCGTGCCGAACGTCGCCGGGTTCAGGTCGAACTGCCCGAACGGCGTGGAAGCCGGCGCCACCAGCGGGCCGCGCGTGAAGTACACGGTGGTCGTCCCGCCGGCCGGACCGGACATCTCCAGGCGCAGCGGCGAGCCGATGCTGCCGCTCGTCACGAGGCGCAGCGGCTGGTGCTCGAAGGCGCCGATGTCGGCGCGTTCGTTGGTGTCGAGGTCGCCGTCGATCGGGCGCGCGACGCGTGCCAGGTCGAGAACGCCCACGACCAGGCCGGGATCGCCCATGTCGATGCTCGGGCTGCCGAAGCGCAGCCGGAAGTCCCCGTTCCCGCGGTCGACGAACTGCGGGTCCGGCCCGCCGATCTGCGAGAACTGGTTGGCCGTCACGTTTGCCACGGATACGTCGGGCGAATTGCCGTGGACGAGCGTCCCACGGAACGAGGCGCTCGAGGACACCCCCGAGCCCGAGCTCAGGATCACGCCGGCCCCCGCGTTGTCGGCCACCGTGCTGCGGTGGAAGTCGGCTCCGACGAACGCGCCCAGGCCGCTGGGCGGCGTGGCCGTGAACCCGGCGCCGTTGCGCGCCAGCAGGCAGTCGCTGAACGTCGATTCGATGCGGCCGAAGTTCGAGACGTGGCCCCACACGCCGGCCACGGCGTTGGTCTCGAACCGAGAGCGGATGAAGTTGAGCTGCATGGTGCCGAAGCTCGTGACCTTGATCCCGGAATCGGCCGCGCCGCGGAAGGTGCAGTCGATCGCGGTCAACGACGAGGGCCGCGTCACGCCGACGTCGACGCAGTTCGTGCCGCCTTCGATCGTCACCCTCGTCAGCGTGGCGGCCACCATGTTGCCGCCCGGCCCGACGCCCGCGGCCGTGATGTCGATGCCGGTCGTGGCGCTCTGGATCACGCAGTCGACCAGCGACGTCGTGAGCGTCAGCCAGTCCGAGGTCAGCTCGACGGCCAACGACGTGTTGCGCAACGTGAATCCCTGCACCAGCGAGGCGCTGGAGGGCAGCCCGTTGCCGCGCGGAAGGTGCATGCGGATCAAGGGGCCGCCGCCGCCGCCGTCGAGGATCGTCGACGCCGGGCCCTGGTCTCCGACGAGCCGCTGCTCACGAAACATCAGCGGGAACGATTCGCCGGTGGCCGGCGAGTACGTGCCCGGCGCCACGTGGATCGTGTGCGCGCTGCCCGCGGGCGCCGCCGCGCTGGCGTGCGTGAGCGTCCTCCATGCGCTGCCCGGCGACGTGCCGGGGTTGGCGTCGTTGCCGTTGACGACGTCCACGTAGAAGTCGGCGGCGAACGCGGACGAGGCGAGGATCACGACGACCGCGCAGCGAGCGAGGCGCAAATACGACATCGGAAGGCCCTCCGGGTGCCATCCTAGCGCAGCGCGGCGCGCGCGGCGGCGCCGGCGCGGCCGCGCTACGGGCAGAAGGCGACTTCCAGGCCGTCGGAGGTGTTGAAACCCGCGCCCTGGGCCGCGAGGTCGCGGTACACGAGCTGGAAGCGGCGGACGTCGCCGGGCTGCACGCCGGCGTAGGCGCTCGCGGCGAGGTCCTGGTGCTGGATGACCGCCCCGGAACCGGCCTGCAGCGTGCCCAGACGCACCAGCGTGCCCGCGACGCAGCGCAGGCCGTTGCCGAACGGCAGCGGCGGATCCTGGCGCGCGGGACCGTGGAAGAACACGCACGTCGTCGAATCGGGCAGGTCGACGCACGACAGCACGAAGTTGTTGAGCGCCAGGCTCGGCATGCCGGTCGAACCCAGCAGTGCCGCGCGACCCGTCGAGTTCGGCAGCGCCGTGCAGAAGCTGGAGACGGCGCACTGCGGACCGAGGTCCACGAGGAACGCATCGACCATGCCGTTCGTGTCGCCCGCGACGAGGTTCGTCGCCGCGCTGGTGATGCTCAGGAAACGGCCGTCGGCGGAGACCCCGCGCAGCACGACGTCCGCGTCGGGCGCAGCGCCGCCCAGACCGTGGACCAGCCGGCGCGTCGTGCCGGTCGCCACGTTGCGCTCGAACACGTCGATGCTGCCGTTCGTGTCGCCGGGCACGAGGTTCGTCGCGGCCGACGCGAACACGATGCGCTCGCCGTCGGGCGAGATCCACGCGCCGGCGACGAACGAGTCGCCGTCGGCGAACTGGCCGTCGTGCGTCAGGCTGACGATCGTGGTGGCCGAGAAGAAGAGATCGAAGGTGAACAGGTCGATCCGCCCGTTGGCGTCGCCCTGGACGACACCGTCGACGCCCGAAGCGAACAGCAGGAAGCGCGTGTCGGGCGTGAACACGCCCGCCGTGGACGCGCCCGGGATCTCGCCGTTCGTGTCGGTGACGCTGTAGCGGTCGCCGAAGAAGAAGTCGACGGCGCGGAAGAACGCGTCCGTGCTGCCGTTGCCGTCGCCGGCGACGAGGTCCGGAGCGTCGCTCGTGAACGTCACGATCGAGCCGTCGAACGACACCGCTCCCGCGCGCGCGATGGTGCCCGTCCCCGGCGTGCCGCCCGGCGTCGCTGACACCAGGGTCTCGGTTCCCGAACCCAGCTCGCGCCGGAGCACGCGCGGCGCCTCCACGGCCGGCGCGGGGCTGCGCGTGTAGACGACGAAGCGGCCGTCGCCGGAGAACGGACCGGCCTCGCTGGGCACCGTGGTCGTGAGCTGCTGGTCGGTGCCCGTCGCGATCTCCAGCACGTGCGCGAACGGGACCGCGCTGCCCAGCAGGCCGCCGACCTGCGTGAACGAAAGGCGCGCCCCGTCGTCCGACAGGTCGACCGGCGCGGCGTCGCCGGCGATCCGCGCCGTCGTCCCCGTCAGGCGGTCGCGCAGGAACACGTCGCGCGTCCCCGGAACGTCCGCGGGCAGGAAGTTGGAAGCCAGGCTGCTGAACACGACGAAGCGGCCGTCGGCGCCGGCGCGCGTCACGCGGTCCACCGGTCCGTCGCCCTGGGCGCCGGCCGTGGAGACGCTGACCCGCTCGATGGTCTGGCCGCGCGTGATGGGCACGACGAGGCAGGCGGCGGCGAGGATGAGAATGTGGCGGTTGGTCATGAAGCTTGGTCGTCCGTGGTTCTGGATCGCGCTGCAGTGTCGCACGGATGCGCCGGGGCCGATACCGCGCCGGCGACCGGCCGGGGCCCGCGTTCAAGCGGAAAGGGTTTCCGTCCGATGAGCCCGGGGCGCCGCACGCTGCATCCCGCGGCCCGTCCCGGCGGATCGATCCATGACCGAAGCGCAGACCCCTTGCCACCTCTTTCTCCTGGTGCCCCCGTGCTCGGGCTCGACGGCGCTGTGGCGCTTCCTCCAGACGTCGCCGAACGTGGCCGCGTTCGAGCTCGAGGGCCAGTGGCTGCCGGAGGTGAAGCCGATCCTCGGCACGAAGCAGCGCTGGGACCCGCTGATGCCGGTCGACTGGAGCCGCGTGCGCGCGGCCTGGGAGCGGGAGTGGGGGACCCGCGCGGCGGTCCGCCTGGAGAAGTCGCCGCCGCACCTCGTCCGCGCGCACGCGTTGCGCGCGAACTTCGCGGACGCGCGCTTCGTGGTGATGGTCCGCGATCCGTACGCGGCGTGCGAGGGCCACCGCAGGCGCTGGACGCCGGACGTTCCGATCGCGCAGCTCGCCGAGCAGTGGTGCGCGCGGGTCGCGCACCAGGTCCAGAACCAGCGGCTCCCGCGCGCGCACTTCCTGACCTACGAGCGGTTCACCGCCGACCCGCGCGGCGCCGCCGACGCCCTGCTGAAGCTCGTTCCCGAGCTGGGATCGCTCGATCCGGCGGGCACGCTGCGGGTCCACGAGCGCGACGCGGCCGTCAGCGACATGAACCAGCGCCAGTGGGACAGCCTCTCGGAGGAGGACGTGGCCGAGATGAACGGCGTGTTCGAGCGGTTCGAGCCGACGCTGCGGCACTTCGGCTACCGGTTGCGCACGTACGCCGACCTCCGGTCGGGCCGTGGACAGGCTGTTGCCTCGGGCGGCTGACGGCAGGGAGACGCGGTCAGACGGTCCGGCCGGCTAGGATCCGCGCATGAAAGCCCGCACCCGGCACAAGCTGCGCGAACTCTTCCCCGAGACGAAGCCCTTCCGCACGGGCAAGCTGCGCGTCTCGAAGCTGCACACGATCCACTTCGAGGAATGCGGCAATCCCCGCGGCAAGCCGCTCGTGTTCCTGCACGGCGGCCCCGGCGGCGGCATCGATCCGGTGCACCGGCGCTACTTCGATCCCAGGGTCTGGCGCATCGTGCTCGCCGACCAGCGCGGCTGCGGCAAGAGCAGGCCGTTCTCCGAGCTGCGCGAGAACACGACCTGGGACCTCGTTGCCGACATCGAGAAGCTGCGCGAGCACCTGGACATCGAGCGCTGGGTCGTGTTCGGCGGAAGCTGGGGCAGCACGCTGGCGCTGGCCTACGCACAGACGCATCCCGGTCGCTGCAAGGCGCTGGCGCTGCGCGGCATCTTCATGCTGCGGCGCAGCGAGCTCGAGTGGTTCTACCAGGAGGGCGCCTCGCACCTGTTCCCGGACGCCTGGGAGGGCTACCTCGCGCCGATCCCGCCGCGCGAGCGCAAGGACCTGATGCGTGCCTACTACAAGCGCCTGACGAGCCGGAACAAGCGCGTGCGACTGGAGGCCGCGCGCGCCTGGTCGATCTGGGAGGCCAGCACCAGCAAGCTGGCGGTCGACCCCGAGCTGGTGAAGAAGTTCGGCGGCGGGAAGTTCGCCGACGCGTTCGCGCGCATCGAGGCGCACTACTTCGTCAACAAGGGCTTCTTCCAGCACGACGACCAGTTGCTGCGCGGCGTGAAGAAGATCCGCAAGATCCCCGGCGTGATCGTGCAGGGGCGCTACGACGTGGTGTGCCCGATGCGCTCGGCCTGGGACCTGCACCGCGCCTGGCCCGAGGCGAAGCTGATCGTCGTGCCCGACGCCGGGCACTCGATGAGCGAGCCCGGCATCCGCAGCGCGCTGATCGAGGAGACCGCGCGCTTCGCGCGGCTGTGATCCGCGCGCTACCCTGCGCCGCATGTTCGACCGCGACGACGCGCTGCAGCTCCTGGAGTACGACGCCTGGGCCAACGACCGGATCGAGGGCGCGCTGCGCGCCCTGCCCCGGGCGCCCGCCGAGGCCGTGCGCATCTTCGCGCACCTCGTGCGCGCGCAGCGTCTGTGGCTTCTGCGGGTCCGCGGGCAGGACGCCGGCGCGCAGGAGTTCTGGCCCGGCCACGGGCTGGAGGACGCCGCACGCGAGCGTGCCCAGGCGCTGGCGGACTGGCGCGCCTGGCTCCGCGCCGCCGGCCCGGGCGAGTTCGCGCGCGACGTGCGCTTCGCGAACAGCCGCGGGGAGGCCTGCAGCGACCCGCTGCCGATCGTGCTGCAGCACCTGGGCAATCACGGCACGCACCACCGCGCGCAGGTCGCGCACGTGCTGCGCGCCGCGGGGCACGCGCCGCCCGCGACGGACCGCACGGTGTGGAGCCGCGAACGCGACGCCCTGCTGCGGCCCGCGCGGCACTTCGTCGTCGTGCTGCACTACCCCGTCCCGCTGGAGCGCATCGAGGAGCTCGTCGTCGAGCACCGCGAACACCTCGACCGCGGCTTTGCGGCCGGGATCCTGCTCGCCAGCGGACCGCAGATCCCGCGCACCGGCGGAATCCTCCTGGCGCGCGCGGCGCGGCGCGAGGACCTCGACGCGTTCCTGGCGGCGGATCCGTTCGCGCGCGAGAAGGTGGCCGAGTTCCGCGTGATCGAGTTCGACCCGACGCGGCGCCAGCCGTGCATCGACGGTTGGCACGCGGGCCGCTGACGCAGCGACGAGGCCGTCCGCGGTGACGCCCGCTCGCGCGGACGGCGTGCGCGCGGCAAGCGTTCCGTAGTCGTCACGAATGCTGCGGTCGCTTGCATCCGGCCGGATGCGGAGTGCGAAAGAGGCGGAAACCCGGTTCCTGACAGGAACCCCAGAGAGGAAACCCCCGTGAACACCCGCAATCTCTCCATCCGTTTCGCCGCCCCGTTCCTCGTGCTCGGTGCCCTGGGCGCCCGAGCCGATGCCGGGGTCGCTCCCCCGTCGCTGAACATCGTCGAAACCGCGCAGGCGGCGGGGAACTTCACGACGCTGGTCGCCGCGCTGCAGGCGACCGGGCTCGACGCGGCGCTGTCCGGCACCGACCGGCTGACCGTGTTCGCGCCGACGGACGCGGCCTTCGCCGCGCTGCCGCCGGGCACCGTCAGCGACCTGCTGCTTCCGCAGAACCTGCCGACGCTGAGCTCGATCCTGCTCTATCACGTCGTGGACGGCGGGAAGTTCGCGAGCACGGTGCTCGCCTCGCCCTATCTCGCGACGCTCAACGGCCAGCGACTCGACGTCAGCCTGGCGGGCGGCATCCCGCGGGTCGAGGACGCCGTGATCACGGTGACCGACATCCGCTGCTCGAACGGGATCATCCACGTCATCGACGCGGTCATGATCCCCAATCTGCAGACGATTCCGCAGGTCGCCGCTGCTGCGGGCGGCTTCGAGACGCTGCTGACGGCCGTGGGCGCCGCCGGGCTCGCCGGAGCCCTCTCCGATCCCGGACCGTTCACGGTGTTTGCGCCCACGAACGCCGCCTTCGCGACCGTCCCGGTCAACCGGCTGCTGCTGCCGGTGAACCTCGATCGACTGCAGCGGATCCTGGCCTACCACGTCGTCCCGGGACGCATCTACGCCGACCAGCTCGTGGACGGCCAGCTCCTGACCACCGCGCTCGGCCAGACGCTGCGCGTCACGCGGGTGGGCAACGACGTGTTCGTCGACGGCGTGCGCATCGAGGCCGCCGACATCGAGGCGGGGAACGGCAACATCCACGTCCTGGGTGGCGTGCTCATCCCGGTGTTGTGAGGGCCGGGCACCGCGGTGCGTCCGGAGCTGTCCGGACGTGCCGCCGCAGCGGCAGTCATGGACCCCGGCGCGCGGCTGGCGCGCCGGGGTCCGTTCGTCACGGCGGCGTGTCGCGCGCAGCCTCCCGCGCCGGCACGTAGTTGAACAGGTCGGCGGGCGCGTAGGCGCCGGCCACGCGGAGGTTCAGCGCGCGCAGGACCTTGCCCATCGCGTTCGCGGTGAGCCGCCGGCCCTTGACGGCTCGCGCGACCATCTTGTGGGTGAGCTGCTCGCCCGACGCGGCGACCAGGTCGTTCGCGCCGATCCCGTGGCGCCGAAGCACCTGCGCGATCGGCTGAGGGCCGAGGTTCCGGTCGTCGTTCATGCGGCACGGCATGGTAGCGGCGAGGCGCCCTGGCGGGGGGGTGTGACCTGACCTAAGCTCGATCCGTCGAGAATCCGTATCCCAGGAGGTCCCGTGCGTCGACTGATCCTTCGTGCGTTCGTGCTTCAACTGGCCCTCGTGTCGGCCGCGTCGGCGCAGGTCGATCTGCTCTCGACCGCCGATGGCGCGCAGCTCCGGCTCGAGAGCGGCCTCGTGCTGCGCACGACCGATGCGGCGGTCCTGGAGTTGCGCGCGTTCCGCGTGCCGGGTTCCGATGCGGTGGGGGCGGCCTGGTACGAGGCGCGCGCGGGCGCGGACAAAGTGCCGTACTACGCGATCAGCCTCGACGGCCGCACGCTCGCCGTGCTGCGGGAGACCTCGTACGAGCTGCTGTTCCGGCGCGGCGCGTTCGACCCCGCGCAGGGCGCCCCCGACTTCTCCGGATCGGCCTTCGAGGCCGGCGGCAACGTGCACGTCGTGCAGTACCTGACGCAGCCGCTCCTGGAGTACAGCCGGACCATCCGCGCGCTGGGCGGCGAGGTGTTCGACTTCCTCGAGCATCACGCGCACCTCGTGCGCATGTCGCCCGAGGTCCGCGCGCGCGTGGCCGAGCTGCCCTTCGTGCGCTGGGTCGGGCCGCTGCATCCCGAGCTGCGCGTCGATCCCGAGATCCTGATGCGACTGGATCCGGCGTCGCCCGGGCCCGCGCGCTACAACGTCCAGGTGTTCGAGCGCGGCCCGGCGGAGCAGTCGGCCGTCGCGGAGGCGATCGTCGCGCTGGGCGGGACGATCGATTTCCTGTCGGCCGAGGGGTTCCGCTTCGAAGCGACCATGACGTCCGCCGTGCTGGCGCGCATCGCCGGCCGCGACGAGGTGCGCTTCATCGACGCCTGGGGCCCGGACGGCGCGGACCTCGACATCGTGCGCGTGCTGGGCGGCGCGAACTACCTGGAGACGGTCGGCGGCTTCAGCGGCTCCGGAGTCAACGTCGAGGTCATGGACGTCGGCACCGAGTACACGCATCCCGATCTCGCCAACCACATCGTGCACGGATCGGTGTCGTTCGGCAGCCACGGCACGTGCACCTCGGGCATCGTGTCCGGTTCGGGCGCCGGCAACCCGCTGGCGCGCGGCGTCATGCCCCTGTCGAGACTCGTCGTGGCGCAGAGCAGTTCGTTCGTGGGCGGCTCGCGCTACACGCACACGGCGCGCCTCGTCAACCCGGCCCTGCCGTACCAGTGCGTGCTGCAGTCGAACTCCTGGGGCGGGTCCCTGACGACCTCCTACACGACGACGTCGGCGGAGATGGACGACATCATCGCGATCAACGACTTCGTGATCTGCCAGTCGCAGTCGAACGCCGGAAGCACGTCCTCGCGCCCGCAGGCGTGGGCCAAGAACATCGTCGCGGTGGGGGGGATCAACCACGGCAACAACAGCTCGTACTCCGACGACTCCTGGGGCGGCGCCAGCATCGGCCCGGCAGCCGACGGCCGCATCAAGCCTGACCTCGCGTTCTTCTACGACGGGATCCTGTGCACGGATCAGGTCGGCTCCGCGGGCTACTCCAGCGGCAACTACAACTCGAGCTTCTGCTGCACCAGCGCGGCCACGCCCACCGTCGCCGGCCACTTCGGCCTGTTCTTCGAGATGTGGCGCGCGGGCGTGTTCGGCAACGCGCCGGGAGCGGGCACGGTGTTCGAAGCTCGCCCGCGCTTCACGCTGGCGAAGGCCGCGATGATCAACACGGCGCGGCAATGGACCTTCTCGGGAACCGGGCACAACCTGACCCGCACGCACCAGGGCTGGGGCCATCCGCACCTGGGGACCCTGTGGGACCGGCGCACGAAGACGTTCTTCGTCAACCAGACCGATCCGGTCGCCAACCTGGGGACCGTCACGTACAACCTCGACGTGTCGCCGGGCGAGCCGGACCTGCGCGTGACGCTCGTCTACCGCGACGCGATGGGCACGGTGTCCTCCTCGCAGCACCGCAAGAACGACCTGACGCTCGTCGTCACCGACCCGGCCGGCACCGTCTACTACGGGAACAACGGCCTCTCGGCCGGCAACTGGTCGACCTCCGGCGGCACGGCGAACACCAAGGACACGGTCGAGAACGTGATGATCCAGAACCCCATGCCGGGAGGATGGATCGTGCGCGTGCGCGGCGACAACGTGAACACCGACCCGGTGACGAACGCGCCCTCGTCGGTGGCCGACTTCGCGCTGTGGGTGACCGGAGTGACGGTCGGCGTGCCCTGTCCTGCGCCGCAGAACGTGTGCTCGACCGCACCCAACTCGGTCGGGCCCGGCGCGCGCATCGGCTGGTACGGGTCGCAGGTGCGATCGGTCAACAACTTCAACCTGCTGACGCTGGACTGCCCGCCGGGCACGACCGGGATCTACTACTACGGCCAGAACCAGACGTTCACGCCCTTCGGCAACGGCTTCCGTTGCATCGGCAGCCCGACCGTGCGACTCGGGGCCATCGTCACGAACTCGTTCGGCGACGCGACCTACACGCTGGACTTGAACGGCACGGCGATCGTCGCGGGCGCGACGTGGTACTTCCAGTTCTGGTACCGCAACCCGGCCGGCGGCGGTGCGGGCTTCAACCTGAGCGACGCGCTCCAGATCACGTTCTGCGGCGGCTGAGCGCGGCTGGGCGCGATCCCGGAGGCTCCGCCGGCCGAGGGCTTGGCGGAAGCCTTGGGCGTGGACGATAGAGTAGTCCCCCCGATCGCGGCGGAACGGGCGTCGTTCCGCCGGGCAAGACCCTCTCCAGCTTCGTGACCGCCGACCTCATCCGCCGCTGGCTCGCCGCCGGCATCGTCCTCGTCGCCTCATCGACGCCGGCCCTGGCCTACATCGGCCCGGGCGCGGGCTTCGCGGCGGCGGGTTCGCTCCTGGTGCTCCTCGGCACCTTCGTCCTGGCCTTCGGGATCATCCTGATCTGGCCCTTCAAGGCGGCGATCCGGATGGTGACCGGCAAGCGCCGCGGCCCGTCGAAGGTCGATCGGGTCGTGGTGCTGGGCCTGGACGGCTTCGATCCGCGCATGGCGCGCAAGCTGATGGACGCGGGACGCCTGCCGAACCTCAAGCGACTGGCCGAGCGCGGCTGCTTCGCGCCGCTCGACACCGCCTGCCCGTCGATCTCGCCCGTCGCGTGGTCGACGTACGCGACCGGCACCGACGCGTCGCGGCACAGCATCTACGACTTCCTGACGCGCGATCCGTGCTCGTACGCGCCGATGCTCAGTTCCAGCGACATCCGCGCCGTGCCGCGCACGCTCAACCTGGGCCTGGCCGAGATCCCGCTGGGCACGCGGTTCGTCTACAAGAGCCTGCAGAAGAGCCAGCCGTTCTGGAAGCTGCTCGGCGACGCGCGCGTGTGGTCGTCGATCATCCGCGTGCCGATCACGTTCCCGCCGCAGCCGTTCAGGAACGGCGTGCTGCTCAGCGGCATGTGCGTGCCGGACCTGCAGGGCACGCAGGGCAGCTTCTCGTTCTATTCGACGCGGCAGCGCTCGAAGGACGCGAAGATCGGCGGCCAGCAGTTCCAGATCGTCGTGCGCAAGGGGCGCGTGGAGTCCAAGCTGACCGGGCCCGCGGGCAAGGACGGCCATCCGCAGAAGGCGCCGTTCACCGTCGAGCTGGACGAGGCCGCGCGCAAGGCGCGCATCACCGTCGGCGGCGAGACGGTCGAGGTCGGCCCGCGCGAGTACACGCCCTGGCTGGTCGTGCCGTTCGAGGGCGTGACCGGCATCGTGCGCTTCTACGTGCAGACCTGGGAGGGCGCCGAGCTCGAACTGTACGCCACGCCCGTGCAGATCAACCCGGACGCGCCGGCCGTCCCGATCAGCCATCCGTTCGTGTACTCGATCTACCTGGCGAAGATGCAGGGGCTGTTCGGCACGCTGGGCCTGGCGGAGGACACCTGGGCGCTCAACGAGCGCGCGATCGACGAGGAGGCGTTCCTGAAGCAGGCCTGGCTGTACTTCGAGGAGCGTCGCAAGCACCTGTTCGACGCCATCGACAAGACGCAGAAGGGCTTCGTCACGGTGGTGTTCGACACCAGCGACCGCATCAGCCACATGTTCTGGCGCACGCTGGACAAGACGCATCCGGCGAACGCGGGCAAGGAGTTCGACCGCTGGACCGACGTCGTGCCCGAGACCTACGCACGGATGGATGCGCTGGTGGGCGAGGTGGTCCAGCGCCTGGGCGACGATCCGCGCACGATGCTGATGGTGATCTCCGACCACGGCTTCACGGACTTCCGCCGCGGCGTGAACCTCAACACGTGGCTGCGCGAGAACGGCTACCTGTTCCTGAAGGAGGGCCACGAGACCTCGGGCGACTGGTTCCAGCACGTCGACTGGTCGCGCACGAAGGCCTTCACGCTGGGTCTCACGGGCTTGTTCATCAACCGCCAGGGTCGCGAACGCGACGGCATCGTGCAGAGGAGCGAGCTCGACGCCTTGTGCCGCGAGCTGAAGGGCAAGCTGGAGGCGCTGATCGATCCGGCCACGGGCCGGCCCGCGATCCGCGAGGTCTTCCTGACGCGCGAGATCCACCACGGACCCTACGCCGACACCGCGCCCGAGCTACTGATCGGCTACCACGAGGGCTACCGGCATTCGTGGGACTGCGCGACGGGCTCCGTCGGCAAGGAAGTGTTCACCGACAACACGAAGAGCTGGTCGGGCGACCACTGCGTCGATCCTCGGCTGGTCCCGGGCGTGTTCTTCTGCAGCCGGAAGCCGACGGCGGCGGCGCCGGCGCTGATGGACATCGCGCCGACGGTGCTGGACCTCTTCGGCCTGGAAATCCCCGGCTACATGCAGGGGAAACCGCTTTTCGCGGACGCCGCGGAGCAGCGCGCGCGCCGCGCGCCGGCGCACGAGCACGCCTGAGCCCGCGCGAGGGCCGTGCGCCGCGATCTCAGCGGCGCGCGCCGGCCGCGAGCACTGCGTCGTACACGGCGTGGATCCCGGCCACCTCGTTGGCGATCGCGTGACGGCCCGCCGCGTGGTCGCGCGCCCAGCGTCCCATGGCGAGCAGGGCCTCCGGATCGGCGAGCAGCGGTTCCAGCGCGGCGACCAGGGCCGTGCCGTCGCCCGTGTCGAACAACGCACCGTTGCGGCCCGGCACGATCATCTGCGGGAAACCGCCCTCGCGCGAGGCGACGGCGGCCGCGCCGCTGGCCATGGCTTCCAGCGGCGTCAGGCCGAAGCCCTCCGACCGCGATGCCGCGACGCACAGCGCGATGCGCTGGTACCACAGCTTGATGTCCTTGTCCGACAGGTCGCCCAGGAACACGATCCGGTCCTGCAGGCCGGCTTCGCGGATCCTGCGCTCGAGGCCCGCGTGGAACGCGCCGTCGGACGCCTTGCAGTATCCGCTGATGACCGCCGTGAACTCCGGATGCCGCGGGAGGAGCGCGCACATGGCATCGACGAACAGGTCGGTGCCCTTGCTGGGGCGGATGCGGCCGAAGGTGCCGATGCCGTAGCGGCCCGGCAGCCCGCTCTCGCGCCACGCCGCGAGCTTGTCGGCCGGCGGGCGGAAGGCGTCGGTGTCGATGCCGTGCGGCACGATCGCGTCGTGCCGGTCGAGGAACGACGCGGCCTTCTCCGTGACGGCGATGATGGCGTCGGCGCGGTTGACGACGGCGCGCCAGACCGCGCCGTGGCGCCGCGGCGAGGGCGACGTGTAGACGAAGCGCCAGGGCTGGCGCAGCACGCGCGCCAGGAACAAGCCGAGCGCCAAGTCGCCCGCGCGCCGCGCGTGCCACACGCGGTGGCGCAGACCCGGCGGCGGGCTCCAGCCGTGGCGCAGCAATTCACTCCATCCGATCGTGCCCGCGAGGCCCAGAGCGCCGCGGTCGAGCACCGCGACGCGGCGCTCGCGCTGCTGCACGGGCACGAGCGCCGCGATCGTGGCCGAGACGCCTGCGAAGCGCCGGTGCAGGTTGACCACCAGGACGGCGGCGTCGCGGAGCGCGGAGTGGTCCAGCATGGGGGAGCGAAACGGGGCGCATCCTACTCACGCCGGCGCGGCCGCGTCCCGCCTCGCGCCGCTGGAACCGCGACGCCTTCCAGACACAGGGCGGGCCGCGCCTCGCGGCACGGCCCGCCCCTCGCCTCCCGTCCCTCAGAACGACGCAGCCGGCGATGTGAAGCGCGCGATCTGGAACTGCCGTCCGAACACGTAGCCGCGGAACTCGTTCGCGACGTTCGGCATCGGGAACACGGCGATGGCCGACATGCGCACCGCGTCCTCGGGCTTGCCGCTGGTCGGGCTGAGGCGGCTGCGCGGCGTGGTCCATGTCGTGCCGTTGGTGTACCGCACGCCGCCCTTCTCGCCGCCGATCACGACATGCGTCTCCGTCGTGCCCTGGTGGATCGCGACCCCGACGAGGTTCTCGAGCGGGTCGTAGGCGGGACTGGCGGGGACCACCTCGCGGAACTCGCCGGCCACGTACTGGAAGATGGCACCGGCGTTGCCGACGGCCCACACCCAACCGCCGCCGGTCGCGACCGCATTCAGGTCAGCCGTCAGCGGGATCGCGCCCGTGCTGTCCTTGAGCGGCACCGCGATCCACGTGCTCGCGCCGCTGGGCAGCCGCCACGCCGATCCGCCGGCATGCGAGCCGACGACGAACGCATCGCCCGCCGACGTGTACGCCACCGAGGCGAGGTTCGCGCCGGCGGGGATGCCGTTGCTCAGGAGCTGGAAGCTGTTGCCCAGCGTCGTCGTGCGCAGCACCAGGCCCGCGTTGCCGACCGCCAGCGCGGTGCGCGGTTGGGTGGGATGGAACGCGATCTCGCGCAACTGACTGACGCCCGCCGGGAAGCTGGACGCCGGGAGGCGCGCCCAGTCCAGGCCCTGATTCGCGCTGCGCGCGACGTACGGGTAGCCGCCGTGGTTGTCACCCACCGCCAGCCAGTTCTGGGTGTTCGCTGGCGAGAAGGCGATCCCTTGCATGGTCGGACCGAAGTCGGGCCCGACGTGGACGCGCGTGAAGCTCTGCATGCCGTTCTGCGTGCGCAGGATCTGGAATCCCTGGCCGGTGACGCATCCGACCTGTTCGTTGACGAAGGCCGCGTCGCGCTCGCGCAGGTAGTCCACGCCGCCCTCGGTCTTCCAGGTGAGGCCGCCATCGGAGGACGAGCGGACCAGGTTGAAGAGGCCGCTCACCAGGGCGCGGCCGCCCATGGCCGTGACGCCGAAGGTGGGCGGGTGGCCGAAGTAGGAGAGCGCCGGATCCGTGGTCTGGACCCAGCACGACGGGGCGCCGGTGCGCAGGTTGGTCTGGCTGGCGTAGCCGCAGGTCAGCACGTTGGGCGAGGTGCCCAGCGTCAGGTTGTAGGCGGTCGACCACTGGTCGTGGGGCGCGGCCAGTCCGCCGCTGGAGAAGCAAGTGTCCGGCTGCCAGCTCAGGCCGCCGTCGATCGTGGTGAACGCGGTTCCGCAGCCGGTTCCGACACCGCCGCAGGCGATGCCGCGCAGGCCGTTCCACATCTCCACGTCCCACAGTTCCAGGTTGCCTGCCGGGCAGTTGGACGCGGACAGCGCGTGTTGTGCGTCCCACGTGGTCCCGTTGCTGGAGGAGCGCAGGATCGTGCCCTGGTCGCCGGAAACCCACAGCCGGTAGACGCCCGGCCCCTGGGGCTGCACGGCGAGACCGTACAGGTCAAGGCCGGTGAACGCCGGCGGAACGGCCAGCGGCTGCCACGTGCTCCCGCCGTCGGAGCTCGTGCTGAAGACGCCGTCGAAGCCCACGACCCAGCCGCGCCAGTCGCCCAGCGTGGAGTCCCACACGAAGCGCACCGAGTACAGGTCGGCCAGGTCGTTGCTGCCGGGCTTGGTCAGGAACGACGACATCGGCTGGAACCAGTTCAGTCCGCCGTCATTGGTGCGCAGGACGCGGCCGCCGTATCCGACGGCCCAGCCGTTCTGCGCGTCGCCGAAGGAGACGTCGCGGAGCAGGTAGCGCGAGTCGTAGCCCGTCTCCATGTAGGCGAATGTCCAGTTCCCGCTGGTGGTGTCGCGTTCCCAGCGGCGGATGCGTCCGCCGTCCTCCGCGCTGAACGCGAGGTCCGGCGTGATCATCGTCATGGCGTGGACGTTGCCGCCGTGAACGTGCTCGAACAGGAGGAACTCGTGGGACGCGGCCGGTGCAGCGAGCACGGCCACGAGCAACAGGGAGGCGTTGGGCTTGATCATCGGGATCTCCGAGGGTGGGGTGACGAGGAATGGGTGCCTGCTGGTCCAGCGCCGTGCTTCTCTGTCGCCGGACTCACGCCGGTCGGCGAATTCCCCGCTGCGCCGTGTTTCGCCGGCCAGCGACGGCGTCCCTCTGCCGCAACGCCGTGCGCGGTCGGCGGATTCCTGCGATTCTTGCGCGTCCCGCTGGTGCGGCTCGACCTGCCTCGGCGGCGCAGGCGCGCGCTAGGATGGGCGCGTGGACGCCCATGCCCACGCGGCCCGGCAGGAGGAGCACGCCGCGCGCGCGAGCGATGCCGGCCCGGCCCACGCGGCCGAGGTGGCGCTGATCCGTGCGGCGCTGGCCGGCGACGAACCCGCGCAGCGCGCGCTCTTCGACCGGCTGTGCACCGCCTCGCGCGTGATCACGTTGCGCAACGTCGAGCTGGGGAGTCCCCTGTCGCTCGACGAGATCGATGACCTGGTGCAGGAGACCTTGCTTGCGCTGTGGCGCAAGCTCGGCACCTACGACGGGCGTGTGCGCCTCGAGACCTGGGCTGCCGGATTCGCGCTGCTCGAGCTGCTTCAACGTCTGCGGAAGCGGCGCCGATTCGAGGATCTCGTCGCGCGAGCCGGCGAGCGGCCCGTCGCCGCCTCGAGCACCGCTCTGCCCCACGACACGATCGAGCGCGTGCACGAAGCCCTCGATGGCCTGGACGACGACGAGGCGACGGTCGTGCGCCTGAAGCACTTCGAGGACCTCCCGTTCGAGTCCATCGCGCGCGCCCTGAATCAGGCAGCCAGCACCGTCAAGACGCGCTACTACCGCGCGCTGGGCCGGCTGCGCATCCGGCTCGGCCAACTCGCCGACGAAGGGTCAGGCCACGGGGAGGAACACCGATGACCACGGAGCACGACGCCCGGCACGAGCAGGCCCTGCTGGACGGCGCGGCCGAGCACGGCAGCCTGCCTGCCGCGTTGAGCGCGACCAGGTTGGAAGACTGCGCTGGGTGCCGCAGGTTCGTGCGCGAACTGGCGCAGGTCGGCTCGCGCCTGGAGGGCGCCGCGAACCGGCAGCGTGCGCTCGAAGCCGCGGCCGAGGGGGCGGCGCCGAGCCCCGGAGAGGCGCGCGCCTGGGCTGCGATCACGGGCGGCACGGCGGCGCATCGCGCCCGAGTCCCGTTCGGCGCGTGGTGGATCGCGGCCGCGGCGGTGCTCGCGGCGTCCTGTCTGTTCGTGGGCATCCACCTGCTGCGCGGGCAGCCGGCCACTCCGATCCTCGGCGGTCCGACCGAGCTCGAGTTGGTGCGTCCCGAAGGCGCGGTCGAGACCTACCCGCCGTTCGTTTGGCGCGCGAGGCTGCCGGCGCACGGCTGGTACAAGGTGCGCGTCGAGGGTCGAAACGCCGACGGCAGCCACTTCCGTCTGGAGAGCGCGCACCTGACGGAGGCACGCTGGGATCCGCCGGATCCCGGCGCGCAGGGATGGCCCGAGGGCCTGCGCTGGGAAGTCGAAGTGCACGATGCGTCAGGATCGATCGTGGACGTCGACTTCGCCTCCGCGCGCAGGAAGAGGCCGTGAATCGCACGATACGGGCTCTCGCGAGCCTGGCCGTCCTGCTGCTTCCGATGGCGGGGCGCGCGCAGACCAGCGCCGACCTGAGCGCACTGGTGTCCGCGGTCGAGCGCGCGCCCACGGAGCAGCGGGCCCGCTTGACGCAGGATCTGATGCAGGCCTGCCAGGCTGCCGAGGCCGCGCTGCTGGCGCAGGGTGCAGGAGCCGCGCCGAGCAAGGATGAGTGGCGCGTACTGGCCGCCGGATGGACCGCGGCGGGCGAGTCCGGTGCCGGAATCTCGGTGGACGATCGTGTCGATCTGTTCGAGCGCGCACGACAGGCCGCACGACGAGCCTCCCAGTCCGAGGCCCAGGCGCGAGCAGGTTTGCTGGCCGCGCACGCGCTCCTGGAGGTCGGCCGCGCACAGCGCGCGCACGAGATCATCGCTCGCACGCTCGAGGACGCGCCGCGTGCGCGCAAGACGCTGCCCTTCATGCTGCGCGCACGGGCCGAGGCGGAGCGTCAGTTGGGCAGGCTCGGCGACGCGCTGGCCACCGTGGGAGAGGCCGAGCGCGCCCGGCCCGAGGGCGCGGCCTGGCGGGCGCTCGACTGGCGGCTCGCGGGCCTGCGCGGGAGCCTGTGGCTCGAGATCGGCCTGAAGGACCGGGCTGCCGTGTGCTTCGCGCGCGAGCGCGAGTTGATCGATGCCGCCACGGGCGTGGAGGCCGACGACCTCCTGGCCGCGAAGTTGCATGGCATCTCACTAGGCCTGTTGCGCGGCGATTCGCGCGGCGTGTTCGTCGAGGCTGCTCGGCTCGCCGACGAGGACCCGCTCATCGCCGCACGCCCGCGCTGGCGCGCGAGCGTCCGCGGGGCCGCGGCACGCGCAGCCGCCCAGCTCGCGCGCACGGACCCGTCGATCGCCGGGGACGCGCGCGAGCGTTTGCGCGCGGCGGCGGACGACCCGGACGTCCACCCGCGCGAACGGGCGGCGCTCCTCTTGCGCATGGCGGAGATCGATCTGCGCGGAGGGCTGCACGCGGCCGCCGAGGCCCTGCTCGACGCAGCCGAGACCGCGCTCGCGGACTGCCCTCCGAACGCGCCCGAGCGCGGCGACGTCGCGGCGCTGCGCGCGCGCCGGGCGATCTCCGCCGGCGCGGAGCGTGCCGTGTGCGAGGCGCTGCGCTCCGACCTGCGCGTTCATCTCGCGCGCGAGGCCGAGGAATGGGCGCACTTGCCGTTGCGCGGCGGCGGGCACGCCTGGCTCGAGCCGGACCGGCGGCGTGCGCTGCTGGTCGAACTGCTGCGCCTCGAGGAACGGCTCGACGGCCCCGAGGCGGTGCTCGCTGCCTGGCTCGAGATCGAGCACCCCAATGCGCTCGTGCGCGCACTCGACGCGCCCCGGACCGATCTCCGCGCCCTGCGCGAGGCCTTCCTCGTCGCGGGTCAGGGATCGCTCGTGTGGTGCATCGGGCCCGAGAGCGGCGTGCTGATCGCATTCGACAGCGAGCGCGTGCTCAGCGCGCCGCTGGAGCCGGGGATCCGCCTGGCCGCCGCCTGCCGGCGGTGGCTGGCGCGTCTGGGGACGGGGGACGGGCCGGACGTGGCGCGAGAGGTGCGCGACCTCCTGTTGCCCGGCCCGGTGCTTGCACGGTTGGAGGGCTGGACCGGAGCCACGCTGCTGGGCCTCGATGCTCTCGGCGAGGTGCCGCTCGCCCTGCTGACGGGCGCGAGCGGCGAGCGCCTGGGCGAGTCCCACGCGCTCGACGTGCTGCCCGCGCTCTCGCTGGGGCCGCACCTCGCGCGCGCCGCGGCGGCCGACGTCGCGCGCGATCGCGATCTCCTGTTCGTCGCGGCCACCCGACCCTCGCCGCGCGCGACCGGCCGCGTTGGAATGCTGGAGGCCTTCGAGTTCGGCCCGCGGGACCGGACGCGGGTTCTCGCCGTTCACGGCCCGGACCGCAGCACCTTGCTGGAAGGCCCGGGCGCGACTCGGAGCGCGCTGCTCGCGTTGCGCTGGCAGACGTTCGACGCCATGTGTTTCCTGGGGCACGGAGCGCTGGATCCCGCGCGCGAGCGGCCGGCCGTGCTGGTCTTCTCTGCGGACCCCTCGGCTGCGGACGCTTCGCACGACCTCCTGGGGTGCGAGGAGGTCGAGTCGGCGGCGGCGCCGCCCGCCGTGTTCCTGCTGTGCTGTCGAGGTGCCAGCGGGCCGAGCCGGCGCGGCGAAGGCCTGCCCGCGAACCTGGCCGGCGCATGGCTGCGGGCCGGAGCTCGCACGGTCGTGCACTCGCACGCCGATCTGCCGGTGGATACGGGGGTCGCACTGGCGCACGCCCTGCTCGAGGGTGCCGCGAACCGGCTCCCCGCGGCGGAGGCGCTGCGCCGCGCGCGCGTGCACCTCCTGGAGCAGGGCCATGCACCGCAGGTGCTTGGCCGCGTCGAGGTCGTGGGTCTGGGCCACCGGCCGCCGCTGGGACCTCCGACGGCGATCGCCCCGCCGCAGCCCGCTGCCGGATCCGGCAAGCACGCGAGTCACTGGTTGCCGGCGGCGGCCGTCGGCGTGCTCGTGCTGCTGTGCATCGTGCTGGTCCGCCGGCGGGCGGTCCGCCGTTAGCCGTCCGGCTTGGGATCGGGCACCTTGTCCTCGGGATCGTCTTCGAACTTGGGCACGTCGCCGAGCGGAACGATGCCCGTGTCCAGCCGCGAATCCCCGCCACCGGGCACCATGGGCAGCGTGAAGTACGGCACGAACACCACGATCGAAGCGTAGGGCAGGCCGAGGTTCACGGCGAAGGCCTCGAGCAGCGGCAGCGAGACGCTGAAGCACGCGAAGGACGACGGAGCGGCCGTGATCACGTCGCCCGCGGCGTCCGCCACGACCTGGCGTGCCTCGATCTCGTGCAGCAGCTCGGCTCCGGCCAGGTTGTCGAAGTCGAGGTTCGTGGTGAGCGGCCAACTGCCGCCTGGCACCAGGACCCGTGCAAAGGCCACGCGCTGCGGCCCGTTGGCAGCCTGCGTCTGACGCCACGCCGTGAGCTCGACGTGCGTGGCCCCGGCCAGGGTCACGGCGGGAGCCTGCAACTCGAGCTCGACGTGCACCGCTCCGCTGTCGAGGTTCTCGACGAACGCGCGCGCGGAGAGTCCCGGCCGGGCCAGGGCCGCGTCGAGCAGGCGGTTCTCGACCAGGCTCAGGGCGTCCAGCGCGGGCACCGGTGCGAGCAGGTCATGGTCGCCGTCGCCGTCGAAATCCGCGAACGCGATGCCGGCGGTGCCCGGGTCGCCCGCCGCCGGGCCGGCACCCAGGTCGATCTCGCCGGAGCCGCCTGTGCCGAGGAAGAACGAGCCGTCGGCCTGCCGGTACAGCAGCAGGGCGTGACCGGACGAGCTGCGCGTCGCGATGAGATCGTCGTCGCCGTCCAGGTCGATGTCGCGTGCCGCCAGCGTGACGACGCCCTGGGCGCCCAGCGGATACGAGGCGAGGGCCGTGCCGTGCGCGGCAACCTGCAGAACGTCCTGTCCGCCGCTGCGAACGACGAAGGCGAGGCGCTCGCTGCCGGTGGCGGTGCGGCGCAGCACGGTCCAGGCACTGACCGGCCCGGCCAGGCCGAATCCGGCCACGGTCAGGCCGCCGAG
This sequence comes from uncultured Planctomycetaceae bacterium, assembly GCA_964552795.1. Lineage (GTDB taxonomy): Bacteria > Planctomycetota > UBA1135 > UBA1135 > JAEUHZ01. Next base: position 122,034 of record CAZKIO010000004.1, on the reverse strand, counting down.
GCGGTGGATCGTCACCGTCGTTCCAGTCAGGACGGCGATTTCACGCGCGGGTGTCCCGACCCAGTCGACCGCGCGCAGGTCGTTGGCGGGCGCGGGGAGCGTGAACGAGGTCTCCTGTGGACTCGCGCCCGCGAGGCCGGTGAGCATCACGACGCCCGTGCCGCCGGTCGTGAGCGCGAAGACGTCGTCAGCGCCGGCCGTGTCCAGGTCGGCGGAGCCCAGCCGGCTTGCGCCGATCCACGCGCCGGATCCCACGGTCGTTTCCGCGAAGGTCCCCGCCGAAGGCTGGAACACGTGCTTGCGGAGCCCCGCCGCGCCAAGCGAGACCAACCCGTCGCCGCCGAGGGAGCCGATCCCGCGCACCGCAGCCAGGCCGCTCGCTCCCGTGGCGATCGCGGGCAGCGCCTCGTATCCGCCGGGAGCCCAGACCAGGTGCACGACTCCGCCGACGAGGATCGCGGCGTCGGGGCGTGCGTCCTGTGTGAACTCGCCCGCGACGCACCGCAGCACCAGCGGAGGCGGCGTGGTGCCGGGGTCGAGCAGCGCGCTGCCCAGCAGCCGGCGCGGAGTGAAGTCCTGCGCAGCGGCCTCCGAGATCGGCGCGAGGGTGGCAGCCAGGATCAGGATCGTCCGCGTGCGTAGCATGAGTGCACCTCCGTGCGGGCCAGCATATCCGCCTCCCGCTCGGTCGTTTCGCTCGGTGCCGACGGTTTGCTCGCGCGCGCTCGCAGCGGCCGGCGCCAGCGTTCGCTCGCGGTCACCGGCGCGCAGGCCGGCGACCGCGCACCCTCACAGGCCCCAGGTGGCCCGCACCGCGTTCGTCAGGTTGAAGGTGCTGACCGTGCAGAACGCGGCCGCGTTGCGGTACCAGACCTGGTAGTAGCGGTCGCCGGGCGTGGCGACCATGCCGCGGACCGAGATGCTCAGGTCGCCCGCCTGCGGATACTGCGAGAGGCCGCCGACGTTGGTCACGGTCTTCAGGCGGATGACCGTGCCGGCCGCGCAGCGCAGTCCGTCGCCGAACATCGCGCCCGCGCCGCCCGCCGAGGGGGCCGTGCCCTGGAAGTACAGCGCCGAGCTGTTGGGCATGTTCGAGCCCAGGAGCGTCAGCGAATCGGACCCGATGCTGGCGATGCCCGAGGCGTCGACCTTGCCGCCCAGCCCGAGCGAGTTCAGGCAGCCCGAGTTGGTCCCGACCGCGCTGTTGTTGCCGCACGGGCAGGCCGTGCCGCTGCCGTCGCCGTAGCACAGGGTGCGCTGAAGGTTGCCGCCCTGGCGCCGGAACACGCCCTGCGCGAAGGCCGTCCCCGCGCCGTTGCGCAGCGTGGCCGTGAAGTACACGGTCCCATCCTCCAGCAGCACGAAGGCGTCGTTGCCGAACAGGTTGTAGAATGCATCGTCGTCGAACAGGCCGTTACCGTCGATGTCGACCGGATCGTTCTCGCGCAGGATCACGTGCGTGCCGTTGAGCACGATCACGCCGTTGGCGAGGCCGGGCGCATTAGAGAGGCCCGCGACCAGGTAGTCGCCCGCGGCGTTGCTCGCGAACGCGAAGAAGCCGTCGGAGAAGTCCTCGTCGTCCCACGTCTCGGGCGTCGGCACGAGCTGGCACCGGATCGCGCCGCCGGGGAACAGGTTGGTGTGGATGTTGACGTAGGTCAGGCCGCTCAGGATCCAGTCCTCATGGGCTTCGCCGTAGGTGATCACGCCCGACTGGACCTTGCCCACGGGTAGCGAGTACAGCACGCCTGCATTGGCGCCGGCCGCTGCCGGGCCGTGGATGTGCGCGCCGGTCTGGATGCCGGCGAGGTTCGTCATCACGATGTCGAACGTGATGGAGTTGGTCGCCGTGTCGACCAGGATCGACACCGTCCCGGTGCCGGCCGAACCCGAGGGCGGGACTTCCTGTGCCTCGCTCAGCGTGCCGGTGAGCACGATGCGCTCGTCCGTGATACCGATCGGATCGTCGGTCTTGGCCAACACGACGCCGTTCCGCACGACCCAGTCCTGCCTGTCGGCGTTGTTACCGCGCGCCAGCCAGCGGCCGGCGGCGTCCATGCCGACCTCGTCCGGGCCGTCCGAAACTACCGCGCTGGTGAAGGCCGTGCCGGGGATCGGGAAGCCTTCCTGGATCACGACATTGCCGTTGTAGACAGTCACGTCGTCGTTGGTTGTGCCCAGGAGGTCGCCGTCGATCAGTACGCTTAGGCCGTCGGGGGAGACCCATGAGCGCTCGAAAGTGAAGTTCTCCCACGTCACCGTGGCTCCGCCGGACTGCATGGACGGGACGGTGATGCCCCCGCGTGCGTAGAGCAAGTTGTCGAGGATGAACACCTCGTCGTCGGCCGTCGTGACGACGCCCGGGCCGTCGATCAGGTCGGCTCGGAACGCCACACGCCCGTCGGCCAGCAGCGTGATGCTGTCGAGGTCGTCGTCGTAGGTCGCGCCCGCCAATGCCGGGATCGCCGCGCCCTCCTGGGCGATGATCGTGTAGGTCGAACCTGCCGTGACCTTGACGATGTAGTCGTCGTTGGCCGCCTCGGTCGTGTTCGTGAAGAATGCGTAATCGCCGTTGTCGTTGATGCCGATGCGTCTATCGGTCTGGCCGAAGTTGCCGGTGGTCACGGCAAAGGGGCAGGGCGTACCCTCGCGCATGGCGAGCGTGCCGTTGACCATCAGAACGCTGTCCTCGGACGTGGCGAGCGGCGTGTCGGCGCGGATCGCCCAGTGCATCCCGTTCGGGCTGACCCAGGGACGATCGAAGGTCGTTCTGCCGGAGCCGGACGTGAACTTCACGCCCGGGAGGCCGGGAACATCCGATGTGGGGCTGGTCGCGATATTGGTGAACAGAGCGGAGACGCGGCCCGGGCTGGAACTCGCGGCGAATGTCCCGCCGGCCGGTTGCGGCGTGGACCGCACGGGCGACGCGGCGAGCGGCGTGGTGGGCGCGTGCGGGCCGGTCTGGCTCGCGTTCTGGGCGGAGAGGATGGCCGTCGTGACCGCACAGGCCAGCGGGAGCAGCTTGGAACGGACATGCATGTGTGTATCGTGCTGGGCTGCGAGGAAGCTCGCTTGCCGCTCCGAAGCTTGTCGGTAGCCGGGGCGCAAACCGGTTGCAACCTACAGCAGGATTCCAATCCTGCCCATCCGGCTTCTCCGGCGCGCGACACGGACCCCGCGCGCGCGCGCGGCAGACCGCCCGGCGTTGCCCGCGTCGGCACGCTGCGACGTGGGGGCGGCGTGTGCCGGGCGTCGAGGCGCGCGGCGACCGCGGTCAGCGAGGAGCGGCTGCAGGTCGCACCACGTGGATCGAGCCGTGGGTCGTGAACGCCGTGGGTCCCCACTCGGGCCGCGTGAGCAGGCGCGTCGCGGGGTCCGCGGGATGTGCGGTGATCGCGGTGCCCGGCCGCGCGGCGAACGCGGAGATCTCGAGCGCGAGCGCGGCCCCGACCAGCGCGCAGCCGATGCGCGCGGCGTGCGCGCGCAACCACGGCGCGCGCGCTTCCAGCGCCATCCACAGCGTTGACAGCGCGAGCGCGGCGAACACGAGGAAGGCGGGCTGGATCGACGCCGCCTGGCGCGCGTAGCCGTAGAACAGGAGCGTGACCGCGAGCTTGTAGGCGACGATCACCAGCCAGATCCCGGCGATACCGCGTCGCACGGCGAGCGCGATGCCGGCGAGGATCACGGCGACCGCGAGGAACTGGAACGCGCCGCAGGCACCCGCAGCGCGCGTGAACATGTCGACCGGCCGGCGCTGCCCCTCGCGTCCGCACGGGACGTTGAACGCGGTGAAACCCAGCGTCGCGCCGTCGGCGAACCGCGCGAACTTGCGGCCGGCGAGCGCGAACCAGCCCGGGAGATCGGCGGCGATCCACCCCAGCCCGATCCGCAGGCCGTGGTTGTAGAGCTCGAGGTGGCTCGGTCGCCCGAAGCTGAACTCGGGGTCCGCATCGAACCGGTCGCCCAGCGCCGCGCGCGAGAACCCTCCTCGCGAACCGGGATGGTTGGCGAGCGCGAAGTCGAGCGCACCCTTGGACGAGACCAGTGTCCACCTCGACAGCGGCTCGGGCCGGTATCCGAACGTGTCGCGAAAGAAGGCATCGACGTCGGCGCGCGTGACGACGGCCTTGCCTGCCGCGCGCGCGAGATCGCTGAGGTGCAGGAAGCAGCCCTCGCGGGCGAACGCCGGCAGCTCGTCGAGGGCCGCGCGCGCCGACGCGTCCCAGGGCGGGCTCACCTGGGCGAACGGAATCGGCCGCCGCAGCGTCGTGTTGAAGCGTTCGACGGCGGCGGATCCGCGCAGGCTCCACGGGAGGCAGGTCGCGATCGCGACGGCGGCCACGAGCGCGAGGCGCGGACCGATCGTGCGCGCATCGCGCCGGCCTCGGGCGAGTCCGTAGAGCAGCATCGCCGCGAGCAGCAGCGTGTGCTCGGCGCGCAGCAGCGTGAGCGCGCCGTGCAGGAGCCCCAGCGCCGCGGCCGTGAACCACGTCGGCCGAGCGTGGAAGCGCTGCGTCGCGGCGACCAGAGCCACGACGCCCAGGCCGTACCAGGCCTCGTTGTTCAGGGACGTCGCGAGGACGTAGGCGGAGAACGAAAACGCGCACAGGCCGCCCGCGATCCAGGCCGTGCGCGCGCCGAGCGAGTCGCGCACCGCCGCGAACAAGAGGGCGCAGGTCAGCGCGGACGCCGCGCACCACACGACCTTCAGGCGCACGAAGTCGTCGCCCGCGAGCCCGCCGCCCAGCCAGTGCAGCAGGTACGCCGCACCCGGTGCCCGGAGCGGCAGATCGAACTCGAAGGGCCGGCCGCGCGCCAGCTCGCGCGCCCATTCGACCCAGACCGGCGCGTCACCCTCGTACAGGATCGAGTGCGGCCACGCGCGGTCGGGCGAGCTCCACAGGAACAGCAGCCGCGTGCCCCAGGCGACCAGGAAGATCGCCAGCAGCGGGATCCAAGTCCCGCGCGGGTCCGTCACCGTCGATCGCTGCGCCACGCGGGTCGGGAACATACCAGCCGCGTCCCCCGGAAAAGCCGCGCGGCGCCGCCCCCGGTCCGGGAGCCGCGCCGCGCGGGTTCTCGAAGCAGTGAACTACTGCTTCGCGTACTTGACCCTTCAACCGTAGGACCGGGTCTCGGTCGTCTCGATCTTCTTGCCCTCCTTGAGGGCCTTGACCGCCTCCTCGACGTACGCGATGTGCTTCTCGTCGTCGAGCTTGCCCATCGGCGCGTTGTCGAGCGCGCCCTGGTAGGCCAGCACGCCCTTGGCGTCGATCACGTACATGTGCGGCGTCGTCTTGGCGCCGTAGGTGCGGCCGACCTCGCCCTTCGTGTCGAAGAGGATCGGGCTCTTCATCTTGTACTTCTCGACGAAGTCCTCGTTCTTCTTCTGGTCGGAGCCCTTGAAGTCGGCGCCGGCCGAGTTGACCGCGAGCCACACGACGCCCTGCTCCTTGAGGCGCCCGGGCAGCGTGGCCAGCGGGCCCTTCTCGCCGTAGGCCCAGTTGCACGCCGGGCACGTCGGATCGAACCACTCCAGCACCACGATCTTGCCCTTGTGGTCGGAGAGCTTGACGGTCTTGCCGTCCAAGCTCTTCAGCTCGAAGTCGGGCGCGGCCTTGCCGATGACCGCCTTGGGCGCCTCGGGCTTGGGATCCTCGACGGGCGTCGGCGGCTTGTCGCCGCGCTTCTCCTGATCCGCGGGCAGGGCGCTCGCCATTCCGACCAGCGCGACGGCGCCGATCGAGGCGAGCAGGATGCGGAATTGCTTCATGTGGGCTCCTGTTCTCGGTGGAATCGCGGGGCGGCCGCGCGGTGTCCGCGCCGTCCGCCACCGTCCCGCGAGGATACAGAACTGTCGACCGACAGGGGGGGATGGGCGGGTTCGGGGCGCGTCAAAGCCCGCGAGCCCCGGATGCGGGCCGCGCAGCGGGGTTGGTACAACGGCGGGGAGTGACCGCGCCCCCCCCCGCGATGCCCGCGCTGCTCGAGGACCTGCGCGACGCCCGCCGGCAACTGCTCGCCCTGATCGACGACCTGTCGGACGACCAGATGCGCGTGCCGCTGCTGGACATCGTGAACCCGCCGCTGTGGGAGATGGGGCACGTGGGCTGGTTCCAGGAGCGCTGGTGCCTGCGCCACCCCGACGGCCGGCCGTCGATCCGCGACGATGCCGACCGGCTGTGGGACAGCTCGGAGGTGCTGCACGACACGCGCTGGGCGCTGGCGCATCCCACGCGCGCCGAGACGCGCGAGTACCTGGCGCGCGTTCTCGAGCTCGTCGGCGAGCGACTGGCCCTGGGCGCCGGCGACGCGTATTGCGCGCAGCTCGCCACGCGGCACGAGGACATGCACTGCGAAGCGCTGGTCTACACGCGCCGCACGCTGGGTTGGGCCGCGCCGCGCGTCGCCGGCGCGCGCGTGCCGGGCTCGGGGCCGCTCGCCGGCGACGCCGAGGTCCCGGGCGGCGTCTTCCGCCTGGGCGCCGCGCGGGACGCGGAGTTCGTCTTCGACAACGAGAAGTGGGACCACGCCGTGCGTGTCGAGCCCTTCCGCATCGCGCGCGCGGCCGTCACGCAGGCCCAGTTCGCCGAATTCACAGAGGCCGGCGGCTACCGTCGCGAGGAACTGTGGAGCGCCGACGGCTGGCGCTGGCGCGCGGAGGCGGGCGCGGAACATCCGCTGCACTGGTCGCGCGAGACGGGCCGCGGATGGCTGGTGCGCGACTACGACCGCGCCGCGCCGCTCGACGAGCACGCGGCCGTGGTGTGCGTGTCGTGGCACGAGGCGCAGGCGTGGTGCAACTGGGCCGGGCGGCGGCTGCCCACCGAGGCCGAGTGGGAGGCCGCGGCCTTGTGCGAGCCCGACGGCCGCGGCGGCCTCGCGCCCGCCAAGCGCCGCCATCCCTGGGGCGACGATGCGCCGACCGCGGAGCGCGCGCACCTGGACCTCCGCGCCACGGGGCCGTGCCACGTCGGCGCGTATCCCGCCGGCGACAGCGCCTTCGGCTGCCGTCAGATGACGGGCAACGTGTGGGAGTGGTGCGCCGACGAATTCCAGCCCTACCCGGGCTTCGCGCCCGATCTGTATCGCGACTACAGCGAGCCGTGGTTCGGCACGCGCAAGGTGCTGCGCGGCGGCGCCTACGCGACGCGCGCGCGCATCGCGCGCGGGACGTACCGCAACTTCTTCACGCCGGATCGGCGCGACATCCTGGCCGGCCTGCGCACCTGCGCGCCCTGAGCGGACCATGCACGACGTCCTGTGCCTGTACCCCGGTCCCGCGAGCTTCCGCCAACGGCAGGTCGCCGCGCACCGGCCGCTGCTCGACGCGCTCGGCGTGCGCCTGATCCTGGCCGACGAGCACGTCGACGCGGGCGATCGCGAGTGTTTCCACGAAGTCGTGCGCCTGCCGCCGCCGCACGCGGTGCGCGAGGCGAAGCGCGTGATCGACCGCGCGCTCGCCGGCCGGCGCATCGACGCGGTACTGGCGCAGTCGGAGTCGGGCCTGGGCCTGGGCGCCGTCGTCGCGCGCGAGCGCGGGCTGCCCGGCCTGCCGCCGGAGGCCGCGCTGCGCGTCACCAGCAAGGTCCTCTCGCGCGAGACGCTGCGCGCGGCCGGCGTGGCGCAGCCGCGCTTCGCCGTCGTCTCGGACGCAGCCGGCGTGCGGCGTTTCGCGGACGAAGCGGGCTATCCGGTCGTGCTCAAGGCCGCGTCGTCGGCGCTGGCGCGGCTCGTCACGCTGGTGCGCGGGCCGCAGGACGTCGACGCGGCCGTCGCGCGCCTGCGCGCCGCCTTGCCGCACTCCAGCGACGTGCTGCGCCTCGCGGAACTCGGCGCGCTCGCGGGCATCGACCTGGGCCACGATCCGACCGCGAGCTTCCTGGTCGAGGCCTTCGCGCGCGGGCTGCCGGTCGAGACCGACGGCGTGGCGGCCGGCGAGGACGTGCACGTCTACGGCGTCACCGAACAGGTCATGCCGCCGCCGCCGCTCTTCTACTTCGAAGGCTACCTGCTGCCCGCGGACCTGCCGGCCGCCGATCTGGCGACGGCCGAGAGCACGTCGCTTGTCGCGTTGCGCGCATTGGGAGTGCGCGACACGGGCTGGTCGATCGAAATGCGGCTCGATGCCGGGCGCGCCGCGATCCTGGAGGTCAACGGGCGCCTGGGCTGGGACGAGGGCTTCGGCGACCTGTTCGAGACCCTGTGCGGCGCGCAGCCGGTGTTCCAGACGCTGCAGATCGCGCTAGGAGCGCCCGTAACCGTCGATCGGCGCGCCGGCGTGCACTGCGCCGTGGCCTACGCGTGCTGCTACGAGGACCGCCTGGTCGGGCGCGTCCCCGCGCCCGCGGAGGTGGCCGCCGTCGGCCGCGAACACGGGGCGCGCGGGGGGCTGTGCGTTGCGAGCGGGGCGCGCATGCATGCCCCGCCGCATCCCGAGGCCACGCCGCACCTCGCCTGGATGCTCGCGACGGACCCGGGCTCGAGCCGCGCCGCGTACGCGCGCGCGCGCGCCGCCGTGGATGCGCTGCGCATCGAGCTCCTGCCCGCGGCCGGGGCGGGTGACGCGCGCATGGCCGCCGCCGGAGAGCTGCCCGGGTAGGTTCGCGCGGGCGGACGCGTGTCGGCACTGAGGGTGGAGCCGCGCGCGGACGATAGAATCCCGGGCTCGACCGGCCGGCCGCGGCCGGCCCGAGCCACGAGCGCCCACGTGCACCCCCTTCCGTATTCTCCGGCCCGATCCGCACGGGTTCCCGCGGCCCCGAGCGCCCGGCGCGGGGGGCGCGCGGCATGAAGCTGCCGCGCTGGACCGTGTGGCCCGCGTTGGCCGTGCTGGCGGTGTTCCTCGTGCCGGGGATCACGCGCCGCTCCGGACCCGCGGGCGAGCGCCATCCCAAGGTCGTCGTGCTCGGCATCGACGGCATGGATCCGGACCTTCTGCGCGAGGCGATCGAGCGCTTCCCCGACCGCATGACCAACTTCGCGCGCCTCGCGCGCGAGCACGGCATCCACCCCTTGCGCACGTCGACGCCGCCGCAGTCGCCGGTGGCCTGGTCGAACTTCATCACCGGGATGGACCCCGGCGGGCACGGGATCTTCGAGTTCTTCCACCGCGATCCCGTCACGCGCGCTCCGGTCTCGGCGACGGTCAAGGCCGGGGAATCCAGCGCGATCCCGCTGCCCGGCGGGTGGCAGTTCCCGCTGGGCGGCGACACGCCGTCGAACCGCAGCGGCAAGGCGTTCTGGACCATCCTGCGCGAGCACGGCGTGCCGGCCGACATCTGGCGCATGCCCGCGAACTTCCCCGTCGAGCCGTCGCAGGGCTGGTCGTTCTCGGGGATGATGACGCCGGCGATCGACTCGGCCTACGGCGAGTACACGCTCTACACCAGCGATCCGCCGCCCGAGAGCCTGGGCCGCGAGGGCCGCATCGTGCCGGTGCGCGAGTTCGACGGGCGCGTCGACACGTACTTGTCGGGGCCGGCCAACCCGTTCCGCGCCGACGCCGCGGCGGAGCAGATCCCGCTGCGCGTGCTCGTCGATCGCGAGGCGCGGGCGGCCGCCATCGAGGTCGGCGGGCGCGCGATCGTGGTGCGCGAAGGCGGCTGGAGCAGCTTCGTGCGCGTGTCCTACGACCTCCTGCCCCTCGGGCTCTCGCCGGTGTCGGGCATCGTGCGCTTCCACCTCAAGCGCATCGACCCGGTGTTCGAGCTCTACGCCTCGCCCGTGAACATCGACCCCATCGCGCCCGTGGCGCCGGTGTCCGAGCCGGTCGGCGCCAGCCGCGAGGTGGCGGAGAAGGGCGGCCTCTACTACACGCAGGGCATGCCCGAGGACGTCAACTCGATCAAGGACGGCGCCCTGTCGGACCTGGAGTTCCTGCAGCAGGCGCAGATCGTCCACGAGGAGGGGGTGCGCATCCTGGGGCAGGCGTTCGACCGCTGGGAGGTGCAGGGCCGCGGCGGCGTCTTGTTCTTCTACTTCTCGGGCGTCGACCTGTGCAGCCACATGCTGTGGCGCCACCACGACGCCGCGCATCCCCACCACGACGCGGAGTTCGCGCGCGGCGACACGTCGGCCTGGTCGCGCCGCCCGGGCAGCACCTGGAAGGACGTCGTGTTCGATCTGTACCTGCGCATGGACCCCGTGCTGGGGGAGGTGCGCGCGCGCGCCGGAGAGGACGCGACGCTGATCGTCATGAGCGATCACGGCTTCGCGCCGTACGGCCGCAAGTTCAGCCTCAACACGTGGCTGCTGGAGAACGGCTACCTCGTGCTGAAGGAGGGCCGCGCGCGCGAGCTGCCGGAGACGGATCCCGAGCACGCCGCCGTGTACCTCCTGGACGCGGCCGACTGGACGCGCACGCGCGCCTACGGCGTGGGCTTCAACGCGCTGTATCTGAACCTGCGCGGGCGCGAGGCCGACATCCCCGGCACGGACGAGGACGAGAGCGGCATCGTGGAGCCGGGACCGCAGGCCGAGGCCCTGCTGGCCGAGATCTCCGCCGGGCTTCTGGCGCTGCGCGACGGCGACGCGCGGCCCGTGCTGCGCTGCGACCTCGCGCGCGACGTCTACCGCGGCGGGCGCGTCGCGGAGGCGCCCGACCTCGTGGTCGGTTACAACTCGAACTACGGGAACTCGGACGAGGCGGCGCTGGGCCGCATACCGCACGGGGTCCTGGCCGACAACCTGGGCGGCACGTTCAACGGCAGCCACCTGATGGCGCCGGAGGTCGTGCGCGGAACGCTGCTGGCCACGCGGCCGGTGCGGCCCGGCGAGCACGGGTTGGAGGACCTGACGGTGGAAATCCTGAAGAGCTATGGGATCGCGGCGCAGCCCGGCATGCGCGGCGCTCCCGTCCTGGAGTGAGGAACGCGATGTTCGGCGGCGGCAACAAGATCAAGTTGGACAAGGACCTGCTGGAACGCATCAAGAAGATCGCGACGGCGGCGGGCTACGCCTCGCACGAGGAGTTCATCGTCCACGTGCTCGAGAAGGAGATCCAGAAGTTCGAGGGCGCGCAGTCCGACGCCGACATCGTCGAGAAGCTGAAGGGCCTGGGGTACATCTCCTGAGCGCCCGGCTCCGGGCTCCTCGACGCCAGCGCGGATGAACGCCTTGAACCACGCGATCTCGTCGGCGTTCGACGTCCTCCTGTGGCCCTTCGACCGGCTCGGGCCGGTCTGGTCGCTCGTGATCGTGAGCGGCGTCTTCGGCGTCCTGGCGCTGTACCTGTTCAAGCACCTGTCGGCGCAGCGCCGCATCAAGGCCGTCAAGGACCGGATCAAGGGCCACCTGATCGAGATCCGGATCTGGCAGGACGACCTCGCGATCGTGGGGCGCGCGATCGGCAAGGTGCTGGGGCGCAACCTGCAGTACCTGGGCCTCAACTTCCTGCCCTTCGTGCCGCTCTCGATCCCGTTCGTGTTCGTGCTGGCGCAGCTCGTGGTGCGCTACGCGTACGCGCCGCTGCCGCTGCACGCGCCGACGGCGGCCCTGCTGGCCGGCGATGGCACGACGCTGCGCATCGAGCTGTCGCCCGAGGCCGCCGCGCGCGCCGGCGAGATCGTCGTGCACTACCCCGCGGGCCTCGAAGCCGTTTCGCCGCTGGTCCGCGTGCCGAGCGAAGGCCGTGCGTTCCAGGAGGTGGTCGCGCGCGCGAGCGGCGAGTACGAGATCGCGATCGAGATCCCCGGCCTGGGCCGCGAGACCAAGCGCGTCGCCGCTGGCAACGCGGATCCGCGCATGCTGCAGCCGGCGCGCGGCAACGGCTTCCTCGACGCGCTGTTGTGGCCCGCGGAGCCGACGTTCGATGCAGCGTCCCCGTTCCGCAGCGTGGCGCTCGATTACCCCGACCGTGACTTGGGCTGGCTGCCCTCCGGCCCAGGCGGCGTGGTGATCGTGTTCCTGCTCGCGTCGATGCTGTTCGGGGCGCTGGCGATCAAGCCCCTGAGAGTGTCGATCTGACGGATACGGGGCCGGTTGTAGGATTGGTCCCGACCCCGTACTTTCTCGCGCCGTGTTCGATGAAACGACCGAACGGGCACTGCGTGCCGCACTCGCCGCGCACGCCGGGCAGGTCCGCAAGGGCGACGGGGTCACACCTTACGTTGCCCACCCGGTGCACCTCGCGCTGATGCTGGCGCGCCTCGGCTGTCCGCCCCGCGTGCTCCAGGCCGCGCTGCTGCACGACGTCGTCGAGGACAGCGAGGACTGGACGCCGGAGCGCGTCAGGGCCGAGTTCGGCCCCGCGGTCGCGGCGATCGTCGCGGAGCTGACCGAGGACAAGTCGCTCTCGTGGGAGGAGCGCAAGGCGCGCGGGATCGCGCGCGTCGCGACGCTGTCGCGCGACGCGCTGGCGGTGAAGGCCGCCGACAAGCTGCACAACCTGCGCACGCTCGCGCTCGACCTCCAGGCCGCCACGGACGACGCGGGCTTGTGGAAGAGGTTCAACGGCGGCCGCGAGCGCACGCTCGAGACGTCGCGCCAGCTCGTCGAGGCGCTGTCCGCGCGCTGCGACGTGCGCCTCGCCGCGGAGTTGCGCGCCGCCATGGCGGCCGTCGATGCTGCGGCGTCGGCGGCGCGGCGCTGACCGTGCCGCCGCGCGCTCAGTTCGAGGCCTCGACCTCGAGCATCAGCCCGCCGGATGTCGCGCTCCCGTCGCCCATCACGATGCGCGCCGAGCCGGGCCCCTTGGGCAGCACGAGCCGGCGCCGGTCCTCGAGGCGATCCGCGTCCTGCCCGTCGATCGCGCCCAGGAGCGGCGTGCCCAGGGCGAACTCGCGCTGCGGGCCGCGCGGCGTGCTCGCCCGCGCGTCGATCTCGATCGACAGGCCGCCGTCGGCCGTCGCGCGCGCATCGAGCCGCACGACGAGACCCTGGAACACGCTGGCGATGACGGGATCGGCGACGCTCGAGCCGCAAGCGACCTCCACGTCGAAATCCGCCAGGACCAGCCGCTCGTCGCCCAGGACCGCCGCGGACGGCGCGCCGGCGCGGATGGGCAGCGTGCACCGCGCGATCGCGCGTCCGCCGGCCCCGTGGCGCAGCGCCAGGTTCACCGTCGCGGTGCGCGGCGTCGGCACGAGCAGTCCCAGAAGCTCCGCCGCGTCCGGCAGCTCGCCCGCGCGCGAGTCGCCGCCGGCGCGCGGCGCGGTGCGCAGGAGCGCCCAGGAATCCCACAGCTCCACCTCGCGGCTCGGGGGCCCGTCGGAGTTCAGGCGGTCGAGGACGGCGTCGGTGTCTCCGCGCACGATCCGCGCCGCGAGGAGCCACAGGCCCGAGCCGAAACGCGAACCCAGATCGCCGGGCAGGCCGCCCGAATCGGAGGATGACTCCAGTTCGATGCCCGGAGGCGCGACGGAGCCGTGCTCGAGCAGCATGAGGCCGGGCGTCGATGCAGCGCCGAAGACCTCGCGCGGCAGAGAGGTGAGGATGGTGGGCGCGGGCCGCTCGGCGCGCACGAACACGACGCGAGGTCCGCGCCCGCCGCCGGCAGCCACTTCGGTCTGGAGCGCGAGCGCCTTGCCGTCCGGCAGGAACGTCGAGAGCGCCAGCGAGCGGTTGACGAACGGCAGATCCTGCCGCGCGCGCGGGGCGGACAGCATCGAGAGCCGTTCCTTGGCGGAAACCAGCGCGTCGTAGCGCAGCTCGCGCTCCTCGATCCCGCCGATCGCCTCGGTTTCGCTGCAGACCAGGGCCAGCCACAGCCCGTTCGGTCCGGGCGCCGCCGTGGCGAAGAGGCGCAGTCCGAGCCGTTGCTCGACCACGACGGGATCGAACATGTTCGTGCTCTCGGCGATCTCGACGTCGTAGTCGACGACGATGCGGACCGCGCGCTCGTCGCGGATCCGCGCCGTGCCGCCGGCCGTGGATGTCAGCGCGTAGCGGCGGTGCGCAACCGCTCCCTGGACGTGGCGCTCGACTTCGGCGGCCGTGACGATCGCGGGGATCGGCGCGCCGGACGCGCCGGCCGGCAGCGTCACGACGTCCACGATCAGATCGGTGCTGCGCCCGATCTCGCGTTCCATCCAGGCCAGGAAGCGCGCGGTGGACTCCTGCAGCGCGGCCGGCGCCTGCACGAGCAGGCGGCCGTCGTCGCCGAGGTTGAGCTCGCGCCCGGCGTACTCCCATTCCTCGGGGTTCATGGCGCGCAGCAGGTCGACGAGCGCGTCCGCGTCGCCGTGGGGCTGAACGTCCGACTCGACCTCCAGGTAGTTGCCGTGGATCAGGGGCACGAGGCCGGCCAGGAAGTGGATACGGCCGACGCGCGGCGCGGCCGCGCCGATGTCGTGCATGCGCAGGACGCTCGGGGCGACGGCCGGGTCGGACGCGCCGTTCAGGCTCGGGAGCAGGGCTAGGGCGAGAAGGTGCAGCATGGGGTTCAGGTTCCGGGGTCAGGGGTCGGCGTGCGCCAGGACGGGTTCCAGTGCGCGCGCCAGGCGTTGCGACGTGGTGATCGGTGTGCCGCGCGCCTCGCGCGCTTCCAGGACGGCCAGCGCGCGTTCGCGCAGCGGCGCGGGCGTCGGCTCGAGCGCGGCGGAAACGGCCGGCGAGCCGGCCAGGCGGTGCAGCGCGACGAGGCACGTCGCGCGCAAGCCGTTGTCGGCGGCAGGCAGCTCCACGAACAGGGTCGCGACCCGCGGCGCGAGGTCGGGCGCGCCGACTTCGGCGGCCTGGAGCAGCGCGTAGCGACGGTCGGTGCCGGAGAGCTGCGCGCTGCGCGCGAGTTCGACGAGCGCGGGAGCGCTGGCGGTGGTGCCCTGTTCGAGCACCCAGTCGCGCAGCGCGCGCAACTGAACGGCCGGACCCTCCGCGGCAAGCCGCCGCGCGAGCGTCACGGCGCCGGCCGGATGCCGTTCGATGTGCGCCGCGATCGCGGCCGAGACGCTGCGTCGCGGAAGCCGCGCCGTGCGCTCCAGACGCAGGAGCGCCTGCAGCGCGTCGGCCTCGGGCATGCCGGCCAGCCCGCGCAGCGCGGTCTCCGCGCCCGCGGTGTCGCCGCGGCGCACGAGAGCGATCGCCGCCTCCTCGAGCCACGCGATGCAGCCGGCCGGCCGCAGGCCTGCGATCGCGCGGAGGGTGGCGTCCACCGGCAGCGTCCCCGGCGGCGGGCCGATCACGGCGAGCAACCGCTCGCGGATCGAGAGCGTGCCGGCGAGCGCGTTCGCGGCGACGCTCTGGCGCACGACGCCTTCGGCGTCGAGCGCGACGAGGCGCGCGATCCCCGCGTCACCCTGGGCCGCGAGCGTGAACGCGAGCTCCGCGCCCGCGGGATCCAGCGGATTCCGGGCGGCGCTGCGCAGACCGGCTTCGAGCAGGCGGAGCCGTTCGGCGACGGGCGCGCGCAGGAAAGCGGACAGCGCGAGCGGGAACAATTCGGGATCGAGGACGGTGGCGGCCAGCGCTTCGCGCCCGGAAGGGCCCGAATCCGCGAGGGCCGACGCGGCCGCGCGCTTGCGCTCGGGCGACGCGAGCGCCCCGCGCAGCACGTGGATCGACAACCGGTCGCCGCGGGCTCCCAGCCAGCGCAGCGCGGCGACCGCGAGGTCGTGCGGTTCGACGTCGGCGGCGAAACCCTCGACGAGGCGCACGATGGGCCAGCCCGCGGCGCCGCGATCGCGCAGGCGCTCGTCGACGCGCGCGACGAAGGAATCGGCGGTCCCCGCCGTGCCTTCGCGCGGGAGTTCGGGGAGTGCGGCGATCAACGCGCCGCGCACTTCCTCGCGCACGGCCGCGAGACGGGCGGCGTCGATCGGCGCCGGCGCGGGTTCGCGATCCGGCGCGAGCGGCGCCGGCTCGGGCGCGCGCGGCTCCGGATCCGGGGACTGCGCCAAGGGCGCGGGGACGGTCGAAGCGACGTCGCTGGCGCCGCGCGGCAGCGCTGCGTCGCGCAGGTTCGCCAGGATCAGGGCGAGTCCGGCCGCGGCCGCCAGGGACCCGACGATCCAGGCGAGCCGCACGCGATGAGCCGCGGCGGGAGGTCGCGTCGGTCCCGCATCCGGGGCCGCGCGCGCAATGCGCGCGCCGATGCGGTCGATGCAGCGCTCGACGTCGAGTCGCTCGAACGGCGGTTCCGGCAGGCGCGCGAACGCTTCCTGGAGCCCGGACTCGCGCGCGTGGAGCGCGCGGCACCGCGGGCATGCACCCAGATGTTCCTCCAGCACGAGCTGCTGTTCCAGCGGCAGCGCGCCCTCCGCCGCGGCCAGGATCCGCGCGCGGTTCTCGCGGCACGCGCTCATGCGGCGCCCCCTCCGGGCAGCCACGCCGAGAGCCACCGCACGAGCCGTCGGCGCGCGAGCTGGACGTGCAGCCGCGCGGTCGCTGGCCGCACACCCGTGAGGCGTGCCACGTCCTCGTAGTCGCGCTCCTCCAGCACCCGCAGCACGATTGCCGCGCGCAGTCTGGGCGGCAGCCTCTCGATCGCGGCGCGGAGCGCGCGGCCGAGTTCGCCGCTCTC
Source organism: uncultured Planctomycetaceae bacterium (assembly GCA_964552795.1). GTDB lineage: Bacteria > Planctomycetota > UBA1135 > UBA1135 > JAEUHZ01. The sequence goes on along the minus strand of CAZKIO010000004.1, from coordinate 105,572 downwards.
CGCGCGCGGCGCGATCGCCGACGCTTCGTCGAGCAGCGCCGTCGGTCCGCGTCGCCCGCGCGAGCGCCAGTGGTCGCGCGCGAGGTGCACCGCGATGCGGTCGATCCAGGCCGCGAAGCGCGTCTCGGCACGCCAGCCCGGCAGCGCGGCCCAGGCGCGCACGAAGCATTCCTGCGCGAGGTCCTCGGCGTCTTCGTGGTTGCCCAGCATGCGGAACAGGAGGCCGTACACGCGCGGCAGGTGGGTCCGGACGAGGTCGTCGAAGGCCGCGCGCTCGCCGGCGACGGCGCGGCGCACAAGGCCCGGCTCGTCGGCGTGGTCGCGCATCCCTCGGGTGCTCGTCGGCAACGGGTGGCGTCGTAGATCCATGCTCCCGGAGTCGGCGGGCGCTCTCGACGTCACGCCCGGCGGCTTGTCGAAGGGATTCCGCGGCATTTTCCTCGGGCGCCCGGCGCGCGCGCCCCGGGCGGGCCGGCCGGGGGGCCCTAGCGCCCGCGACGGCGGCTGTTTCGATCCGCGCGACCGATCAACCCGCGACGGACACCGCGCCGGCCGTGCGCAGCGCCGTCAGGACGCGGTCGTGGTCGGCCGGGCGGCACAGGAGGAACTCGTCGAGGCGCGGATCCGGCTGGTTGTAGGCGAGATCCTCGCCGGTGAGCCGGCTGACGCGCCAGCCCATCGCGCGCGCGACGCACTCGGGCGCGCAGGTGTCCCATTCCTTGAGGCCGCGCCGATGCGCGTAGACGTCGGCCTCGCCCAGCAGCACGAGCGCGACCTTGTTGCCGACGCTGCCGGAGTGGACCTGCGTCGCGCCCAGTTCCTCGGCGAAGCGCGGCATCCAGCTCGGCGTGTGGCTGCGCGACACCGCGATGCGCGTCGGTCCGCTGCGCGCGACGTCGCCGTGCGCGAGCGCGCCGTCCCCGATCAGCCCGTGCCAGGTGCCGGCGGGAGTGCACACGCCCCACAGCGTGCGACGCTGAGCGGGCAGCGCGACGACGCCCAGCACCGGCCGGCCGTCGGTCACCAGCGCGACGTGGACCGCCCAGTCGTCGCGGCCGTGGCTGTACTCGCGCGTGCCGTCGAGCGGGTCGACGATCCACACGCGCGAACTGGAGAGCCGGTCGCGCGTGTCGGCCGTCTCCTCGCTGAGGATCGCGTCGCCCGGGAAGCGTCCGCGCAGGAAACCCTGGAGGAAGCCGTCCGCGGCCTGGTCACCGACGTCGGCCAGGATGGCCGGATCCGTCCAGCGGCCGGTGGCGCGCAGGCCGAGCGCGCGCGCTCCGGCGGTCTGCGCGGCGGGGATCACGGCTTCCAGGTCGGCACGCAGGGAGGCGGGCAGCGCGGCGGGGATCACACCGCGTTCCTCCCAGTTTCCGCGCGTGCTGTCAAGCGCGCGGCGCGATCGACGCCGCGCGCTTGCTGCGCCTCCCGGCGGAACCTCACTTGCGCTTCTTGTAGTCGATCGTGAAGAACTCGTTCTCCTTGCCGTCGGCGCCCTTGAGCGTCATGCGCTCGGTGCGGCTGCCGTCGTCGTGGAAGCGGACCACCGACTTCTGTTGCGAGGGCTGGCCCGTCATCGGGTCCTTGCCCATCATCGTCAGCGTCATGGTCTTCTGGGCCTCGTCCCACACGCCCTCGGACGGCGTGATCGACGCGGTCATCGAGTCGACCCAGGCGCCCACGTACTTGCGCTTCTCGGTGTCGTAGCCGAACACGGAGTGGCCGCTGAAGCCCATGCCCATGAACTGGGGGTCGTCGTAGTCGGAGATGACCCACAGGCCGTTCATCGCGAGGCGCGCCTTCTCGGTGCCGTGCGTCTCGACCGGCGGCATGCCGGGCGCCATCGGCGCCATCTTGAAGGTCGTGCTCCACTCGCCGACGAAGCGTTCGAGCACCTTGTGCTCGGCGCCGGCCTTGGCCGTGGGCATCTCCGCGCCGTCCTGGAACGCGAACAGGGTGCCGGTCGCGAGCAGCGCGCCGGCGGCGGCGGAGAGAATCAGGATCCTGGTCTTCATGGGTTGCTCCCTTCGGGCGGTGGTGATGTGGGTGGGTCTGGAGAGGGCCGATCAGGGTACCGTCGCGCGGCGCGCAGCGATCCTTCGCGGAAAATGCCGCCAGGCAGGGGCGCCCGCCCGGCGGCGCGGCGGGCGCGCAAACGCTACACTGCCGGAACCGACCCGCACGCGCCGCTCGCCGGCGCTGGCCATCCAACGCTGGAGACCCACATGCCGATCGACACCGGAACCGCCGCGCCCGACTTCACGCTGAAGACGCAGGACCAGAAGGACTGGTCGCTCGCCGCCCACAAGGGCAAGAACGTCGTCCTGATGTTCTATCCGCTCGACTGGAGCCCGACCTGCGAGAAGGAGAACTGCAAGATCAGCAAGGAGCCCGTGATCACGGACCCGAACACCGTCGTCGTGGGCATCAGCCGCGACTCCACCTGGTCGCACAAGGCCTGGAAGGACGCGCGCGGCATCAAGCACGATCTGCTGGCCGATCCGATGCTCGAGGTCGCCAAGAAATACGGCCTGCAGCATCCCGGCGTGGCCTTCATCTGCCACCGCGCGACCGTCATCGTCGACAAGGGCGGCAAGGTCGCGTTCGTGCAGGTCCAGGAGAAGACCCCCGAGGAGCGCAACTGGGCCGAGGTCCAGGCGGCTCTGAAGAAGCTCGCCTGACCCCGCGCGGCGCGCCGGCTGGGTAGACTGCAGGGAGACCCCCCCCCGGGACCCTGCAGGATCCAGCGTGCGCACCACCAGCCTCCTCCTCGCCCTCTCGATCGTCCTGCCGGGCATCGCCCCGGCGCAGTCCAGCTTCGTCAACTGGGAGTCGCCGCACGTCCAGCCGCTCGATCTGACGCCGGACGGGACGCGGCTCGTGGCGGTGAACACGGCCGACGCGCGCATCGAGGTCTTCGACGTCACGGGCGCCAGCGTCGTGCGCCTCTACGACGTGCCGGTCGGGATCGATCCCGTCTCGGTGCGCTGCCGCACGAACGACGAGGTGTGGGTCGTCAACCACATCTCGGACAGCGTGAGCGTCGTCAGCCTCGCCGCGCGCAACGTGATCGCGACCCTGCGCACGCAGGACGAGCCGGCCGGCGTGGTGTTCGCCGGATCGCCGCAGCGCGCGTTCGTGTCGTGCTCGCAGGCGAACGTGGTGCAGGTGTTCGACCCCGCGAACCTCGCGGCCGCGCCGGTGTCCATCGCCATCGTCGGCGAGGACCCGCGCGCGCTGGCGGTCAGCCCCGACGGGACGCGCGTGTACGCGGCGATCCACGACTCGGGCAACTCGACGACCGTGCTGGGCGGCGGCGCAGTCTCGAACATCGGCTTCCCGCCCAACGTCGTGAACGACGCGAACGGGCCCTGGGGCGGGCAGAACCCGCCGCCGAACAGCGGCGCGGGCTTCAACCCGCCGATCAACCCCGCGCTGCCCGTGCCGCCGCGCGTGGGGCTGATCGTGCGCAAGAACGGCGCCGGCCAGTGGCTCGACGACAACGGCGGCAACTGGACCGCCAAGGTCAGCGGCGCCAACGCGGCCGATTCCGGCCGCGTCGCGGGCTGGGATCTGGCGGACCACGACATCGCCATCATCGACACGGCCACGAACGGCGTGACCTACGCGCGCCGGCTGATGAACATCGGCATGGCGCTGGCGGTCAAGCCCGGAGGCGAGGTGACCCTGGTCGGCACGGAGGCCACGAACGAGGTGCGGTTCGAACCGGTGCTGGAAGGCCGCTTCCTGCGCGTCCAGCTGGCGCGCGTGTCCAGCGCCGGAGCGACGATCGCCGTGGGGGACCTCAACCCCCACCTGAACTACACGGTGCCGACCGTTCCGCAGGCCCAGCGCGACCAGTCGATCGGCGACCCGCGCGCGCTCGTGTGGAACGCGGCCGGCACGAAGGGCTACGTGGCCGGGATGGGGTCGAACAACGTCGTCGTGATCGACGGCGCGGGAGCGCGCGCGGGGCTCGCCCCGACGATCGAGGTCCCCGAGGGACCGACGGGACTCGTGCTCGACGAGGCGCGCGCCCGGCTCTACGTGCTGAGCAAGTTCGCCGCGCGGGTTTCGGTGGTCAGCACGGCGACGGAGCTCGTCGTGCAGAGCCTGGGCTTCCACGACGCGTCGCCGGCGGCGATCAAGGCCGGACGCATGCACCTCTACGACACGCGCAAGAATTCGGGCCTGGGCCAGATCGCGTGCGCGTCGTGCCACGTCGACGCGCGCATGGACGGCCTGGCGTGGGATCTGGGCGATCCCAGCGGCGCGATGCGGCCGGTCGCGGGCAACAACCTCGGCGCGGGCATCCCGGGGCTCAACACGGGCTTCCAGAACTTCCACCCGATGAAGGGGCCGATGACCACGCAGACGCTGCAGGACATCATCGGCAAGGAGCCGTTGCACTGGCGCGGCGACCGGTTCGGCCTCGAGGAGTTCAACGGCGCGTTCATGGGACTGCAGGGCGACGACGCCAACCTGACCGCCGCGGAGATGCAGGCGTTCGAGGACTTCCTAGCGACGATCCACTATCCGCCGAACCCGTTCCGCAACTTCGACAATTCGCTGCCGACCAGCCTGCCGCTGCCGGGGCATTTCACGACGGGCCGCTTCGCGCCCGCCGGGCAGCCGCTGCCGAACGGCAACGCCGTGCAGGGGATGGTCGTGTTCCGACCGCCCACGGCGCAGGCGGGCGGGATGCTGCTCGACGCTGGCAACGTGTCCTGCGTGACCTGCCACACGTTCCCGACGGGCGGCGGCACCGATCACCGCCTCGTGGGCGGCACGTTCCAGCCGTTCCCGGTCGGCCCCAACGGCGAGCGCCACATGGCGCTCGTTTCCCAGGACGGCCTCTCGAACGTCAGCATGAAGATCCCGCACCTGCGGAACATGCACGAGAAGACGGGCTTCAACATGACGCAGCTCGTCAACACCAACGGCTTCGGGTACTTGAACGACGGCACGGTGGACTCGATCGAGCGCTTCATCGCCGAGCCCATTTTCACCGTGACGAGCGACCAGATGATCGCGAACCTGACCGCGTTCATGCTGGCCTTCTCGGGCTCGGACCTGCCGGCAGGCTCGACGAATCCGGTCGTGCAGGAGCCGCCCGGGCTGCCCTCCAAGGACACGCACGCGCTCGTCGGGCGACAGCTCACGATCACGGCGGCGCCGGCCGGCGCGGACGCGACGACCTTCGGCCAGATGACGGCGCAGGCGGACCTCAACCGCGTCGGCCTCGTCGCCAAGGGACTGTGGTCCGGGCTCCCGCGCGGATTCACCTACACGGGGTCGGGCAACTGGATCACGGATCGCGCCGCGGAGAACACGACGACCGCCGCGCTGCACGCCGCGGCCGCGCCCGGAGCCGCGATCACGTTCACGGTCGTGCCCAAGGGCACGCAGACGCGTCTGGGCGTCGATCGCGACCTCGACGGCTGGCTCGATCGCGACGAGATCGACCTGGGTTCCGATCCGGCCGATCCGCTCGACTTCCCGGGCGAGGCGGGCCGGCCGTTCTGCGCCGGCGACGGCAGCGGCACGCCGTGTCCGTGCGGCAATGCGAGCGCCGCCGGCGCGAACGAAGGGTGCCTGCATTCGCTGGGCACGGGAGGCAAGCTGACGGGCAGCGGCAGCGCATCGATCTTCTTCGACACCCTGCTGCTCTCCGGCACCGGGATGCCGAACAGCTCCGCGCTCTACTTCCAGGGCACGGGTCAGGCCGGCGCCGGCGCCGGCGCGCAGTTCGGCGACGGCCTGCGCTGCGCGAGCGGCACGGTCGTGCGCCTGGGCACCAAGGCCAACGCGGGCGGTGCTTCGCAGTACCCCGCCGCCGGCGACCTGTCCGTCTCCGCCCGCGGCATGGTGCTCGCGCCCGGCACGCGCACCTACCAGGTCTGGTACCGCAACGCCGCCGCGTTCTGCACGGCCGACACGTTCAACCTGACGAACGGCTGGCGCACGGTGTGGTCGCCCTGATTCCCGCTCCGCCGAGTATCCTGAAAGGCCCCCATGAGCACCTCGGAAGCGATCGGACGCAATGCACCCTGCCCCTGCGGCAGCGGGAAGAAGCACAAGGCCTGCTGCCAGAAGAAGGTCGTCGCCGCCGAGGAGGCGAAGCGTTCGCCGTGGAAGCTCGCGGGCATGACCGTCGGCGGCATCGCGCTCGTCGTCGCGGTCGGCCTCGCGTCGCAGATCGGTCGCTCGGATCCTGCGGAGGAAAGCGCGGGGACCTCGCCCGCGAAACCGATCCCGCTGCCGTTCACCACGACCACGGCGACCACCACCACGCCGACGCCCGCGATCGGGGGCCTGACGCCGCAGCCGCCGGGCGATCCGCCGCCCGGCAAGGTCTGGTCGCCGGAGCACGGCCACTGGCACGACATCCCCGGTGCGGCATCGACGAACGTCGCGGGCCCCTTCGCGCCGACGAGCACGCCGAGCCAGGTGCCGCCTCCCGGCACGTTGACGCCGCAGCCGCCGGGCGATCCGCCGCCGGGCAAGGTCTGGTCGCCCGAGCACGGCCACTGGCACGACCTGCCCGCGGGCGGCGTGACGCCGCAGTGAGATGACCGCCGGGCGCGCAGGTTGAGTACGGTGTCCGCACGCTGAGTGTCTGCAGCGCGGAGGCGCCCTCTGAAACAGCCCACATCGGACGATACGAACCCGCACCGCTCCGTTCTTGCCATCCTCGGCCAGCGGAGCGGTCTCGCACCCAAGGTGCTGCTGCCGGACTCGGACTCGGAGCACGGCGGTTCGCCGCTCGTCGATCCCGGTTCGGCGACGACGAAGCTCGTGCCTCAGGGCCGCGGCAACTACCAGCTGCTCGGCGAGATCGCGCGCGGCGGCATGGGCGTGATCCTCAAGGGGCACGACACGGATCTGGGCCGCGACGTCGCGGTCAAGGTGCTCGACGGCGAACTCGCCAAGCGTCCCGAGGTCGTGCAGCGCTTCGTCGAGGAGGCGCAGGTCGGCGGCCAGCTCCAGCATCCGGGCATCGTGCCCGTGTACGAGCTGGGCCTGATGGCCGACGACCGCCCGTACTTCACGATGAAGCTCGTGAAGGGGCGCACGCTGGCGGCGCTCTTCCTGCAGCGCAAGACGCCCGCCGACAACCGCGGGCGGCTGCTGACGATCTTCGAATCCGTGTGCCAGACGATGGCCTACGCGCACAGCAAGGGCGTGCTGCACCGCGACCTGAAGCCCGCGAACATCATGGTCGGCGCCTTCGGCGAGGTGCAGGTCGTCGACTGGGGCCTGGCGAAGGTGCTGCACCGCGGCGGCGTGGCCGACGAGAAGCGCGCCAACCAGAGCGTGCACACGGTGATCGAGACCGTGCGCAGCGGCCCCGGCTCGTCCGGTTCGGACTCGATGGTCGGTTCGGTGATGGGCACGCCGGCCTACATGGCGCCCGAGCAGGCGCAAGGCGAGATCGAGAAGCTCGACGAGCGCGCCGACGTGTTCTCGCTCGGCGCGATCCTGTGCGAGCTCTTGACCGGCCGCCCGCCCTACGAGGAGATCGAGGGCGAGTCGATCGTCGGCCAGGCGGCGCGGGCCAAGCTCGACCCGGCGCGCGCGCGCATCGACGCATGCGAGGCCGACCAGGTGCTCAAGCAACTGTGCCTGGACTGCATGATGCCGGCGCGTGCCGCTCGACCGGCCAACGCGGACGAGGTCGCCAAGGCCGTGCACGCCTACGTCTCGACCGTCGAGGAGCGTGCGCAGAAGGCTGAGCTGTCCGCGACCGAGTCGCGCATCAAGGCCGCGGAGGAACGCCGCCGCCGCAAGCTGACGGTGGCGCTGGCCGGCACGGTCGCCGTGGCGCTGCTCGTCGGTGGCGGGGGGTTCTGGTGGGTCGACCACGAGCGCTCGCAGCGCATGGAACAGACGCGCAGCGCGGTCGAAGCGGCGCACGGCGAGGCGATCGAGTTCGGGCAGGCCGGGAAGCCCGAGAGCGCGCTGGCGTCCGCGCGCCGGGCGCTGTCGCTGGCCGAGACCGGAGGCGCGGACACGGCGCTGCTCGAGCGCGCCCGCGGTTTCGTGGCGAAGGCGGAGGCCGACCTGGGCGCCGCCGAGCGCGAACGCGCGCTGCGCGAACAGGACGAACGCCTGCGCGAGCGCCTCATCGAACTGCGCATCGCACAGATCCCGACCATCGGCAACCGTCAGCGCGAGATCGAGCTCGACGCCGCCTTCACCCAGGCGTTCCGCGACTACGGCGTCGACCTGGAGGCGGCGGACGTCGTCCCGGCGCTGAAGCGTCTGCGCGAACGCGCCATCGCCGAGGAGGTGGCGCTCGCGCTCGACGACTGGGGTCGCGTGAGCCGCAAGGTGCACGGCGCAAGCTCCGTGAAGGCCGAGAACCTGTTCTACCTGGCGATGGACCTCGATCCCGATCCCGAGCGGATGCGGATGCGCCAGGCGATCACCGACAACGACCTGCCCGTGCTGCTCGAGCTCGCGTCCCCCGAGAACCTGCCGAAGCTCGCGCCCGGCTCGATCTGGGTGCTGAGCGCTGCGCTGTGGGACGGCTTCGAGCGGCACCGTCCCGACGTCTACCGGATGTACGACCAGGCGCTGCACCTGCATCCGGGCGATTACGTGCTGCAATCGGTCGGCGGGATCATCTACGACCGTGCCGGACGCGTGCAGTCGTCCCTCATGTGCCGTTCCGCGGCGCTCAGCCTGCGACCGCGCGATCCAAGCGCGCTGTACCGCATGGGCGAATCGCTCTCGTTCCTGGGGCGCCTGACCGACGCCGAGGGCGCGTTCCGAGCCGCCCTGACACTGAACCCGACGAACCAGGAGGCGCACTGGTCGCTCGGCGTCTGCCTGGTCCAGCTGGGCGACCGCGCCGGGGCGTTGGCCAGCTACCAGCGGGCGCTCGAACTGGGGGACAACCCCGACCTGCGCGCCGACATCCTGGGTACCCGCTACCTGCTGAACCTGGCCACGCACGACGAGATCGTCGCGGCGGCCAGCCGCGCACCGAACGGTCTCGCGCTGCTGAACATGCTGTACCCCTTGCTCGACCACCCCGATCCGGCGAAGCGCGATGCCGCGTTCGTGCTGCGCATGATCGAGGAGCATGGCGACCTGCTCCGCGCGGAGGAGTGGTTCTACGTGCTCAACTCGGTCGCCCATGCCCGCGCGGAAGACTGGGAGGGTGCGCTCGCGGCGCTCGAGGGGCACTACTTCCAGTCGAAGCTCCAGCTCGTGACGCCCAACGCCTTCGACTTCCTGCGCTCCCTGATCTACAGCAAGCTCGGCAACGACGAAGCCGCTCGCGAGTGCCACGCGCGCGGCGTGGCCGAGTGGGGCAACCTCACCGGAGGCAGCCCGGATGCGTGGGAGCACTCGGACGTCATGCGCTGGCGGCGCGAGGCCGAGGCCGCGCTGGCCCGGTAGCCGGGCCGGGCCCGGGCTCGATCCAGGTCAGCGTCACGGTCCGCCCAGGCCCGGGCGCCAGTGCAGCGTCATGCGGTCCTCGAACGCGCGCACGCCGTCGCGCAGCGCACGGACCGTCGGCGCGTCGGCCAGCCACACGGCGGGGACGATCAGCACGTTCGTGCGCTTCTGCGCCAGCAGCTCGTCCAGCACGACCGGCAGAGCGCGCTCGCCGTCGGACGCCGCCACGACCAGCCAGTGGCCGCGGCTCCGCTTCGCGATCGGATCGTCCTGCTGCAGCGCGAACCAGGCATCGGCCTCGGCGCCGGACAGGTCGGCGGGCAGCACGACCACGGTCGTGCCGCCGAACGGGCCGGGCGCGAGCGGCAGTGTGCCGCCGTCCGCATGGTCGCCGGCCGCGACGGAGAGCTCGATGGCGCGGGATCCCGGGCCGGCGGGTGCGCGCGCGAGCAGCGCGACCAGCTCGCCCTCCAGCGCGCGCTCCAGCGCCAGCGGGCGCGCCCACGATCGTGCGCGCGGGTTGTCGCCGATCACGATGTGGGCGCGCGGCGCACCAGAAGGCACGACGCGGGCGGGCAGCCCGAGCGCCCCGCGCACCGCGTTCTCGCGCTCGACCTCGGCGGTCCAGGCATCCGGTCCCCGCGGCACGAGCGCGCTCGGGAAGCCGATCGCGTCGTACTCGGCGACCTCCCCGGCCCACCACGCCTCGTCCTCGGGGCCGACCTCGATGCGCAGCGACTTGCGCACCGGCGGCTCGTCGCCGCGCAGCTCGGGCAACGGCAGGGGGAAGTCCTTGATCTTCGCGAAGCGGCGCGGGCCAAGCGCCAGCGCCTGCACGGCGAGCTGACCGGACAGCAGCGTCGCGGACGAGACGACCGTGGCGCCCGTTCCTTCGCCGGCCAGCACCACGCGCGCGGGATCGATCGGCGCATGGCGCGACAGGTAGGCGACGACGCGCTCGAGGCCCGCCGTCAGCAGGCCGACGTCCTGGCGGAACGAGTCCGGCCAGAACCAGCGCCCGGCCGGTGCGAGGTCCTCGCCGGTCTCACGGTAGGGCGGCTCGACCACGGCGATCGCGCTGGCGTCGCCCAGTCGCCGCTTCCACAGCTCCAGGCTGTCTGACGCCGACTCGCCGTCGTCGGCCAGCCACACGAGCAGCGGCGCGCGCGCTTCGTCGTGCGCCGTCTTCGGCACATGCAGCCGGTACTCCAGTTCACGCGTCACGTGGACGGCGTACGCGCCCTCGTCGAGATCGCGCGCGCGCTCCTCGGCGAACACGACGAAATCGGCCACGGGCAGCCCCGAGAGACGCGCGGAAGCCGGGCTCGGAGCCGGCACGATGGCCACCGTGCGCACACGCGCCTGGGGCCGGCGCAGGCGGAGCTGCCGCACCGTTCCATCCCAGTACTCGGTGTGGAACCCGCCGTTCACGTGCAGGACGGCATGACCTGGATGGCGCTCCAGCGCCAGCGCGCAGGCCTCGCCCATCGAGTTGTCCCACAAGGACTGCGTCGCGGTGAGCCGCGGATCGCCCGCGGCCGGTGCCGGTCCCATCATCCCGATGTGGCCGCGGACCGCGTTGTCGACGCGGCGCCAGTATTCCGGAGAATTCGCGAGCAGCTCGCGCGGGACGAACGCGCGATCCGCGGGCGACAGCGCATCGAACGGCGCCGCCGATCCGCGCGCGACCTGTCGCCGCAACGGAGCAGGGAAGTTCGAGCCGACGACCGTGAGCCGGTCGCGGCGCGCGCGCTCGATCAGCGGGCGGTACGCGGTGCGGTAGTTGGACCACGGCCGTGCGCGGGCCAGGAACGCGTCCTCGGCGATCTCGCCGGACACATAGGCATCGAGGGCCGGCTGGACGTCGCGCTCGAACATCTCCAGCGCGAGCACCACGCGGTTCGCGCGACGTGCCAGCACGCCGTCGTAGATTGCGTGCTCGACGCGGTGCGTCGTCTCGTCCAGGTGCGTCTCGCCCAGGAAGACGGCGTCGGCTTCCGCCAGCGCATCGAGCAGCGTCGGCCAGTCGAGCCGCTCGCCGCTCCGGCCGTCGCGCACGGAGACGAGGTGCTCGAGGCCCGGATCGGCCGGGATGGGGCGGTCCGCGCACGTCTCCTTCGGGCGCGGCGCCGCCGCGCACCCGACGAGCACGAGCAGCATCCAGAGATGGGGGCGGGCGGTCCTCGCACGATGGTCCATGCCGTCATGCTGCCCGCATCTGCGGCCCGGTACCATGCGGCGTCCGGCCGATCGCGGACGAAGCTCGTCCACGGCGTGCCGCGCCGATCCTCCACCATGAGCACGCCCCCGGACGCAGCCGCGTCTGCCAACCGCCCGCGATTCGACGTCCTCGGCCTGTCGCCGGGAATGCTCGCGACCCTGGCCCAGCTCGGCTACGACTTCATGACGCCGATCCAAGCGGCGAGCCTGCCGCCGGCGCTCGCCGGTCATGACCTGATCGCGCAGGCCAAGACGGGCAGCGGCAAGACCGCGGCGTTCGGGCTGCTCCTGCTCTCGAAGCTCGAAGCCTCGCACTCGCGCGTGCAGGCGCTCGTGCTGTGCCCGACGCGCGAACTGGCCGAGCAGGTGAGCGGCGAGATCCGCCGCCTCGCGCGCGGCGCGGGAAACGTGAAGGTGCTGACCCTGTGCGGCGGCACGCCGATACGGCCGCAGCTCGCGAGCCTCGAGCATGACGCCACGATCGTCGTCGGCACGCCCGGGCGCGTGCTGGACCATCTGAGGCGCGGGAGCCTGACCCTGGATGCGTTGCACACGCTCGTCCTCGACGAAGCGGACCGAATGCTCGACCTGGGCTTCCTCGAGGACATGAAGAGCGTCGCGCAGCGCTGCCCCAGGGAGCGCCAGACGCTGCTCTTCTCGGCGACGTTCCCCGAGAGCATCGCGGAGGCATGCCGCCGCTTCCTGCGCGAGCCGCGCGAGGTCAAGCTGGCCGAGCAGCACGCGCCGACGAAGATCCGGCAGCGCTTCTACCGCGTCGAGGAGGACGAGCGGTTGAAGGCGGTCGCCCGGCTCGTCGACCACTACCGCCCCGAGCGCACGCTGGCCTTCTGCAACACGAAGCAGCAGTGCCGCGATCTCCTGGCGCTGCTCGAACAGGCGGGGCTGGTCGCCCTGGCGTTGCACGGCGACCTGGACCAGCGCGATCGCGACCAGGTACTCGTGCAGTTCGGCAACCGCAGTTGCTCGGTGCTCGTCGCGACCGACGTCGCCGCGCGCGGGCTCGACATCGCCGAGCTCGAGGCCGTGGTGAACGTCGAGATCTCGCCCGATCCGGAAACGCACGTGCACCGCATCGGTCGCACCGGCCGGGTCGACCGCGAGGGCTGGGCCTTCGGGCTCGCGAGCGCGCGGGAGACGTCCCGCGTGGCCCGCATCGAGGAGGCCCAGGGCGCCGCCGTCGAGTGGCGCCCGCTCGCCGAGCTCGCGCGCAAGGGCTCGCAGCCGCTGGTGCCGCCGATGGTGACGCTGCAGATCCTCGGCGGGCGCCGCGAGAAGATCCGCGCCGGCGACGTGCTGGGCGCGCTCACCGGCGAGGCCGGCTTCCGCGCCGATCAGGTGGGCAAGATCGACGTCAAGGAGAACGCGACGTACGTGGCGGTCGATCGCCGCATCGCACGGCAGGCCGTGGATCGGCTGGCGCACGGCAGGGTGAAGGGCCGCAGCGTGAGCGTGCGCCGGCTGCCCGCGTCGGAGGCGTGAACGGCGTTCCGGGCCGCCGCCGCTTCACAGGCCGGCGAACTTCCGGATGTCGCGCTCGCTCTTGACGAGCGCCTTCTGCAGCGCGTCGACGGCCGCGGCCGCGTCGGCCTGCCTGCCGGACTTCAACGCGACTTGGAATGCTGCCAGCTTCTCGGCCAACTCGTTGTTGCCGGCGGCGCCGTCCAGCAGGTACGCCACGACCAGCCCCGCCTCGTGGTACAGGCGATTCGAGTTCGGGATGTCGTTCAGCGAGAGCGCGAACTGGAAGACGTCGTCGAGCTTGCGCAGGCCGCCGGTCTTCTTCACCTCGGCGAACGCGAACGCGCGCAAGGTCCACGGATCGGCGCCCTCGGCGGCCTCGGGATCCTTCATGAAACGCTCGGCGTACGAGGCGGCGCCGTAGCGCAGCCAGCGCGGGATCCGCTTCTCGCCCCAGAACCTGGCGGCGAAACCGGCGACGTCGCCGCCCGGTCCGGCCGCGATGCGCTCGCCGATCGCGCTCCACGAGGGATCGATGGCGTCCACGAAGCTCTGCGCGGCCGCCCAGCGCACCCAGTAGGGCCCCCAGACGGCGAGCTTCTCGTTCTTGCGATCCCAGTAGCTGACGCCGCAGCCCAGGTACTGCGGCGGCTGGCTGCCGTCGAAGAAGGCATCGGCGAAGAAGGCGCCGTGCACGGACGAGTAGCCCTCGGTCTCGCCGATGGTCCCGTTGCTGGCCGCCTGGTTGTACTGCTCGAGGCTGTTCAGCACGAAGAAGTGGGGCTTGGACGCGGGCGCGATGCCGAACAGGCGCACGAGGTCGGCCGTGACCTTGTCGGCGTGCCAGCGCGCGAAGTTCGCGCCCTCCCAATCGCAGGTGGCCCACACCACGAAGTGCTCGCCCGTCAGTTGCCAGGCTTGTTCGATCCTGGCGTGGAACTCGTTGGCCTTCGCCATGTCCACCCAGGCGTCGCCGCACTTCCACAGGAGCGCGGTCCACTTCTCGAAATCCGCCGGCGCGATCCAACTGCTGTCGTCGGCGCGGAACTGGTGGCCGGCCGCCTGCCACTCCTCGACCTGCCTGGCGCGCGCGATCTCGACGGGATTCGCCCACGCGCCCTGGGCGTCGCGGATCCAGCCCATGTGCAGGAAGGGCACGTCGCGCTCGGGGACCCACTCGTCCTTGAAGCGCGCGAGGCCCTTCTCCTTCATGCGCGCGGCCTCCTCGCGCTTGTACTTGGAGAGCTCGGCGAAGCTCTCGAACCACTTGCCGTCGTAGAGCTGGTGGCGCAGCGCCTTGCGCGCCGCCTCGTTGTCCTTGTCGAGTTCGAGCACCCGCTTGTACACGCGCTTGGCGGCGTCCTCGTTCGACATGCCGGCGGCCAGCTCGAGCAGCTTGCCGATGTCGTTGCCGGCGGCGGCGATCCGGGCATCGAGCGACGGGTCATCCGCGAAAGCCTGGGCCTGGGCGGCGGCGGCAACCGCGCAGGTGCTGGCAACGGGGAGCAGAGCGAGGGTCAGCGCGGCGATCATGAGGAAGTCGTTGCGGTGGTTGCCCTTCCGTGGGCGGAACGGCGGATCGGAACGGTCGATTGGAGCGTGAGGTTAGCACCTCGAAACGGTCTTGCGGGAGCGTCCGCGCCGCGCGCGTGCCGGGGCTCCCCGTCGCGCTCGTCCGAAGCCGCGATCGGCCGGGCCGGATGCGCTCTCGGCAGCGCGCGCCGCGGCGGGTACGCTGCGCGGCATGAGTTGGCTCTCGCAGCGGGTCGGCGGCGCCGAGATCGGCCTCGTCCTCCTCTCAGTGCTGCTGATCTACGGCGCCGGGCTCCGCGCGCGCGCGGAGCAGTTCGCTCGCGACTGGCGCGATCGGGCGCCCTGAGGCGGACGGCGCACGGCCGCGCGGGCGGGCTCCGCGCGCCGCGCTTCCCATCCGGCGCCTCCTGCGCGATCCTGGTCGGCGCAGGGCCCGGATTCGCGGGACCCGCGCGCGATGTCGCTCCGCCCGACCACCCGTGCTGCCGCCGCCTGCCGGTGCGCCTGGATCGCCTCCGTGGCGCTCGTTCTCGTCGCGGCGGGACCCGTACGCGCCGGCGATGCCGACGCGGCCGCCGACCGCTACGTGAAGGCCGTCGAGAAGCTCAACGACGAGCACGCGCGCAAGCCGGGCGACGAGGACGAAGCCGCGCTCGCCGCGAAGCTGCCGGCGGCGGCGCTGGAGGCCCTGGATGCGCTCCTCGCCGAGGACCTCGCGCCGCCCACGCTGGAAGCCCTCGTGCGCGCGGGCGAAGCGGCGCTCGACCTCGACCGCGTCGAGGACTTCGAGCGCATCCGCGCGCGCCTCCTCCAGGTCGCGCCCGGCGCCGCGGCTCCGCTGGGGATCGCGCTCTCGCGGCCGCGTTTCCTGGCGCGCGGGCTCGACGGAGTCGAACCCGCGGGCCTCGCCGCCGTCGCCGACGCGTTCGACGAGGTGCTCGACGCCTACGATCGCGTGTTCGGCTTCGCGCAATGGAGCAAGGTGCCGGGCAAGAAGCTGCGCCTGCGCGTCCATCTCGTCCCCGAGATCACGCGGCCGCCGCACTTCGCTCCGCAGTTCCCCTGGCACTCGGAGATCGACTTCCCGGTGATCGAGGCGGACAAGTTCTCCTCGCCCACCGCCAAGGGCCAGTTCCTGCTGTACGGGTTGGCGCACGAGCTGGGCCACGTGATCGCGATGTGGGGCGACCGTTCGAACGAGCAGGACCACCACGCCTGGGCGCACTACACCGGCGTCGCGATCGTCGAGCACTTGTCGAAGGAGCGCGCCGACGCGTCCGCGCTGAAGGCCTGCCGCGACGCGCGCTGGCGCACGCTCTCCAAGGAGCGCGGCGAGATCGACAAGGCCGGCACGAAGCCGGGTCGCAAGGACCGCGACGGCGTGATGGCGCTGCTGGTCGCGCTGCACGACCTCGTCGGGCCGGCGGCGATCGGCGAGGCGCTCAATGCGCTGGACGGCGGCGGCAAGGCGCGCCGCGTGAACCACGTGCGCTACTACGATCTGGACGATTTCCAGGCGGCGCTGCTCGCCACGAAGGCGGGCAAGAAGCACGCGTGGGACCTGCGCAAGCTGTTCACCTGATCGGCACAGGCGCGGTGTCTCAGGCGCGCGGACCGTTCCAGGACTGGAAGCCTCCGCTCAGGTTCATCAGCCCCTCGTGGCCGGCCGCGCTGAGCAGCTCGCAGGCGGCCGCGGAGCGCGCGCCAGCGGCGCAGTAGACCAGGATCGGCAGTCCGCCCTTGACCACCTCGCGCTGGCGCTGTTCGAGCTGCTCGACCGGGATGATCTGCGCGCCGGCGATGACGCCCAGGGCCGTCTCCTGCGGCGTGCGCACGTCGAGCACGCGCACCGCCTTGCGCGCCACCAGGTCCGCGGCCTCCCGCGCGCCGATCTCGCGCCACAGGCGCCCTTCCAGGATCTGCTCGCGGTCGAGCTTGTGGCCCGCGGCGACCTCGGCGAGCAGCTTGCGGTCGGTCTCGAGGCGCTGCTCGACCTCGGTCATCAGGTTCTCGGCGCGGCGCCGGGCGTCGGCCTGCGCGTCCTCGATCGCGCGCGACAGCCCGCTCGCGCGGCGCAGCGCGATCCAGGCGACCAGCAGGGCCACGGCGGCGACGGCGAGGGCGGCGATCTCCATGCGCGCCATGCTAGCGCGGGAGCGCCGTCGCGCGGCCGGTCAGGGCTTGTCCGCGCCCGCCGGCACCGCCGCGGCCGGCAGCGGCGCGATGCGCACCGAACCGTTCCGGCTTTCCAGGGTGACGCGCGGTCCGCCGCCGTTGACGGCACCCGACATCTGCTGGCCCTTGCCGAACTCGCCGGGCGCGAGCTGCAGCGGATACCCGAGCTGGATGTTGCCGTAGGAAGTGCGCGCGGACAGCTCGAAGCCCAGGTCCGCCGGAGCCGACAGATCGACCGCGCCGTAGCGCGAGACGAGGCTCCACGGCGACTCGACGCGGCTGCCGGGCCGCGCCACCGCGCTGACGGAGCCCGAGCCGCTCTCGCCCGAGAGTGCGGGGAAGACGCCGTCGAGCGCGACCGTGCCGTAGGTCGTTTCCGCCGAGAGCGCGCCCTCGACCTCGCGCGCCGTGACGTCGCCGCTGCCCGTCTTCAGCGCGAACGACCCGCGCGCGCGCCTGAGGTCGACCGGTCCGTAGCGGCTCGTGAGCTGGATGGACGAGCCGTTGAGGTCGATCCCCGACACCTTGCCCGAACCCGAGGAGGCCTCGATCTGCGCCTCGACGGCGCGCACGGTCACCGGACCGTAGCGGCTGTCGGCCTTCAAGCGCGCGGCCTTGACGTTGCCGGCGTCGATCGAGCCCGAGCCGGTGCTCAGCACGACCGACTCGCCCTCGGCGTCGGCGATCTCGATCGGACCGTAGCGCGAGGTGAGCTCGATGCGTCCGCCGCGCAGGCGCTCGGCGCGAACCGATCCCGACCCGGAGCTGGCCACCAGACCGCCGTTCACGTCGCTCGCCCTGACCGCTCCGTAGCTGGACGCGAGCCGGCAGGGACCGAAGGGGCCGGGTTCCGCGCGGATCTCGCCCGAGCTGGACTTCAGCTCGAGCGCGCAGTCCGCCGGCAGATCGAATTCCAGGTCGGCGCGGATCGAGGCGTGGCCCTCCTTGATCCCGGTCGAGGCCGTGTGCACGCGCGCGTCGGGGCCGGCGGCGTCGACCGTGATGGAGAAGCCCTGCCTGGCCTCGTCCACCTCGCGGCTGGTGCGCCCGCGGATGTCGATCCGGGCGCGCAGCGTGGGCGTGCACCCGGGCACGACGCGCACGGTCATCGCGCCGTAGGGAACCTCGGCGATCAGCTTCCCGCCCGAGGCGATGGGCAGTTCGAAGTTCCGCGTCTCCGTCGCATGGCCGGTCCAGTCGGCGATGTTCGAGCCCGATGCGTAGCCCGACCAGTTGTGGATGCGGCACCCGGAGACGAACAGGGCGGCGGCGAGGAGGAAGATGAGGCGCATGGGGGACTCCGTCGGCTGGAAGCGCGGGGAGGGACCGGCGCACTGCGCGCGGATCCGCGGGATGTTTCTGGATCCGGCCGGCGGTCGCGCGCGGCGCTACGAGCGGCTGCGGAACAGGGCGACGCTGGCTGTGAAACCGTGCAGGTAGTTGCGGCCGCCGACTGGTCCGACCTCGCCGGCCGCGAAGAATCCGGCGGTCGGAATCGGCATTCCGAAGCTGGTGTTCAGGCAGCCGATGTCGTGATCGGGCTTGTCGAACATGCGCGAGCCGCGGCCGTTGCACGAGAACACCAGCGCGCCGACCGATGCCGGCGATGCGCCGGGCTCGACCTTGGACGCGCGCAGCAGGTGGACCAGGTCCTCGCCCGCCGAATCGGCGTCGCGCACGAGGAACTGGACCGTCATGCCGTTGCGGACCGAGCCGTCGGCGACCGCGATCGCGGCCTGCTCCTTCTCCAGGCCCAGGATCCCGCGCACGAGGAAATCGCCGCGTTCGAACGTGCTCTTGCGCGGATCGACGGCGAGGCCCAGGAACGGACCCCTCTGCAGCAGGGCCTGGTCGGCCGGAGGCAGCGACTTCAGCACCTCGACGAGCACCTCCAGCGCCGGGCGGCCGGCGAGCTTGAGGATGAAGTTGTCGCGGCAGCTCGTGATGACGAACGGCTTGCCGACGGGCCGGCAACCCTGGCTGACGACCGGCTGGATCTCGACCGCGCCCTCGAGCACGGCGCCGATCGCGCCGCCCTCGACGAGCCCGCCGCGGTGGAACAAGAGGTTCTGGCCCGGCCCCGAGCCGCCGCTGGCCATGCCGCCCATCGCCGGCACGCCGGGCAGCTTGTCGTTCAGGATCTCGAGGAACTCCGCGACGGGAAACGTGTACGGATCGGCGAGCAGCAGGATCGACGCGCGCCGGGAATCCTTCACGCGCGGCATGCCCTCGAAACGGATCGCGGCCTCGCCCTCCAGCGCGGCGCTGACCACGAACGGGCGCACCTCGGTGTCGGGCAGCGCGGCCGCCCACACCGACAGGGCCGGCGACGACTCGATCTCGCGCGTCGCGCTGACGATCGACTCGCCCGTGCAGCCGATCAGCACGTCGGCCTCCAGCGCCTCCGCCAGGCGCGGGCCCAGGTCCTCGATCGCGTCGCCGTGGTGGTGCGACACGAACGCGGCGACCAGGTCGGGTCGCGCGCCGTCGAGGCCCTGCTCGACCTTCTCGGTCACTTCGCGGAACGCGTCACGGTGGACGGATCGCGTGGACAGCGCGCTGGCGAAGCGGGGTGCGGCCATGGCGGGGTCAGGCCAGCTTGGGTATCTCGCCCAGCTTGCGCCAGCGCACGACCTGGCTGGCATCGAACGCGAAGTCGCGCTGCTTGACGTCCACGCCGTAGGTGGCGGACTCGCGGATGTACTGCTCGGGATCGGCGCCCGGCGGCGGATCCCACACGTCGACGTCGTGCATCACGACCTGGAATCCGTTGGTGCTGTCGAAGCGGCCGATGATGACGCGGCCGGACTTCGTCTCGATGGCGAGGTTCAGGCCGTGCGGTGCGGATGCGATCGAGGTCATGCGGGCGATTCTAGCAGCCGGCGCTCCAGGTTCCCGCCGCGCAACGCGCGCCGCGGATGGCGGGACCGGCGTCGCGGCCCGAGCGCTAGACTCTGGGCCACCCATGAAACCGACTCCGCAGGCCTGGATCTGGTTCGACGGCGCGCTGGTCCCCTGGGACAAGGCGCAGGTGCACGTGCTGTCGCACGCCCTGCACTACGGCACGAGCGCGTTCGAGGGCATCCGCGCGTACGCCAACGCGCGCGGCACGGCGATCCTGGGCCTGGACCGCCACGTCGCGCGCCTGTTCCATTCGTGCAAGATCGTGCACCTGCCGATCCCGTTCCCGCACGAGCGGATCCGCGAGGCGATCCTCGAGACCGTGCGCGAGAACGGCAACGCGGCCGGCTACATCCGGCCGCTCGTCTTCCGCGGCTACGGCGCGCTGGGCATCTCGCCGGAGAACGCTCCGGTCCAGGTCATGATCGCGACGTTTCCGTGGGTCAAGGAGCGCGAGAAGGAGATCCTGGAGCAGGGGATCGACGTCGGCGTGTCGAGCTGGCGGCGGATGGCCCCCGACACGCTGCCGGCGATGGCCAAGTGCGGCGGCAACTACGTCAACAGCGCGCTCGTCGTGATGGAGGCGCGCCGCCACGGCTACCACGAGGGCCTCGTGCTCGACGTCGACGGCTACGTCGCCGAGGGCAGCGGGCAGAACGTGTTCGTCGTCCAGGACGGCACGATCTACACGCCGCCGGTCGGCGCCTCGATCCTGGCGGGGGTCACTCGCGCCTGCGCGATCCAGCTCGCGCGCGACCTCTCCGTGCCCGTCGCGGAGCAGCGGATCGCGCGCGAGATGCTGCACACCGCCGACGAGGCGTTCTTCACCGGGACGGTCGCCGAGGTGACGCCGATCCGCAGCGTCGACGGCAAGCCGGTCGGCGGCGGCAAGCGCGGGCCGATCACGCAGCGCATCCAGGAGCGCTACTTCGCGATCGCGCGCGGGACGATCGCCGACCAGCACAACTGGCTCACCCTGGTGCCCAAGGCGGCGAGGCAGCCGCCGGCCGCCGCCGCGGAGCGGGAGCCCGGGCGGACCTCCTGACGGCGGTCGTGTTCCGGAAACGCAACGGCCGCGTGCGGTTTCGGTGAGCTGTCCCGGACCGATCGGCGAGTGCCGTGGGCTGCGTAAAGACTTGTCTTTGCGTGACTTGGGTGAATCGCGAGCGAGCGCTGCCGAGGTTCGTTCCGCTCCCGGGTGCCGACGGTATGGAGGTTGTGAAGGGCAGCGCCCCAGCAGGCACCCGAGCCCCAAGGAGCAACGATGCACCTCCCGATCACCATCCTCCTGTCCCTGGCCGCGCAAGACGCCCCGGTCGAGATCGCGCGCAACCACTACGCGACCGTCGAGGCCGAACTCCTGCGCGCCGAGCCCGCGGGCCTGAGCAGCGCCCAGCGCGCCGGCCGCGCGCAGCTCATCGACGCCCTGCGCGCGTATCGCGAACGCGGCGACTTCGGCCGCGCGGACCTTCAGCCGGGCGAGCGTCGCCCGGTGTTCGTCGACGACGGCGGCCGGCGCTGCGCGATCGCGGAGCTGCTGCACGTCACGGGCGAGAATGCGCTCGTCGAGCGCGTGCGCGCGGACGCGAACCACGCCTGGATCCTCGATCTGCGCACGGACGCCGAGTTCGATCGCTGGCTGACGCGCCACGGCCTGGGCTTCGACGAGGCGGCGCGGATCCAGGTGCCGACCATCGCGGTGACCCCGAGAGACGACGGCGGGCGGGGCATCCCGTCGCGGGACGGTTGGGGCGGCCCCGGCGACACGGCGACCCCTGCCGGCGGCGCGACCGGCGGCGCTGCACCGGTGCCCGCCGCCCCCGGTGGATCGAGCACGGGCCGCGCGCCCACGCCCGCCGGCGCGGGACCCGCGCCGACCACGGGCGGCTCCGCGCCGGCGCCCAGCGGCGCGCCGACCACCATGAGCCTGACGATCACGAACGACGACGGCTGGTGGCTGTGGTGGGAGTACGCGAAGCTCGAGTACCTCGTCCCCAACCGCCTGACGCTGGCCAACACGCCGGTCACCGGCGAGGACGCCGCGGGGGCGCTGCGCGAGGCGATCGAGCGCGCGCGCCGCTCCAGCCTGCCGCGCTTCCTGGAGGGCGTGGCCCACGCCGACTCCAGCGTGCGCAGCGCCGCGGCCACGGCGCTGGGGCAGACGGGCAGCGCCGATGCGATCGAGCCGCTGCTCGCGCTGCTCGGCGATTCCAGCCAGGAGGTCCGCCACCGCGCGATCCTCGCGCTGGGCGCGACCGGCTCGCCGCGCGCGGCGGCCGCGCTGTTCTTGATCGCCCGCACCGGCACGCACCTCGCGGAGAGCAAGTCCGCGATCTCGCCCTACGCGCGCTCGTACGCCGTGGTCGCGCTGGCGCTCGCGCGCCGCGCGGGCTTCTCCGAGCCGATGGACGTCGCCGTGGCCTCGATCGCGCGCGAGCGCACCAAGTCGGAGCGCGACAGCCTGCCCGAGGCGGCGATGCTGCACCACATGATCGCGCCGGGCGAGGCGCTCGAACGCCTGGCGCTGGACCTCGCACAGGACGAGGACCAGAGCCCCGGCGTGCGCTGCCGCGCGGTCGAGGCGCTCAGCTCGACCCAGGATCCCGCGGTCCTGTCGAAGCTGCAGCACATGTTGTCGAACGCGCGGATCGACCTGCGCCGTTCGGCGGCGCAGGCCCTGGGCACCAGCGGCAACGCGCTGGTCCTGCCGGCGCTGCAGACCGCGCACGAACTCGAAGCGGAGCCCATGACGCGCGGCCTGATCCTGATCGCGATCGGACGCGTCGGCGGCGCCAAGGCGCACGCCTTCCTGACCAAGGTGCTCGCGGACGGCGAACGCGGCCAGCGCCGCTGGGCGGCGCTGGGGCTGGGCGTGCTGGCGTACCGGACGCAGGACGTCGAGACGTCGCGCGCGGTGCGCGACGCGCTCGCGCAGGAGAAGAACCGCGACGCGCACGCCGCCTACTGGATCGCCAGCGGCCTCCTGCGCGACGACCAGTCCGTGCCGCAACTCGTGAAGTCGCTGTCGGACGCCGCCGATGCACGCCAGCGCATGTACGCCGCGACCGCGCTGGCGCTGATCGGCGACCCGCGCTCCGCCGAGGCGCTGCGCGCACGGCTGCCGCTGGAGAGCAGCCCGCTGGCGCGCGTCGGCATCGCGCAGGCCCTGGGGATCGTGGGGGATCCGCGGGACGCCGTGGAGATGCGCGCATCGATGGACCGGCTGGCCGAGCCGGCCCTGCAAGGGCTGGCCGCGACCGCGCTGGCGTTCCACGGCACGCCGGAGGCACTGGGGGTGCTGAGCGACCTCTCCGCGAGCCGCGAGGGCTCCAAGGTGCGCCTCGCATCCTCGATCGAGGGCATGGGCATGCTGCTGGCGCGATCGCGGCAACTGGCGCTGGGCGATGCCTCGCGCAAGATGAACTACACCGTGATGGCGGACTGGACGCAGTCCTTGTTCCAGACGACGTTCTGATCCGGCCGACGAAGCCCTCGCAGCCCCCGGTGCCGCGGCGTGCGGCGCCGGGGGCCGTCGTTCAGCGCGGCACGATGCGCGATCCGAGCAGCCGGTCGATCGGCCCTCGCGAGGGGTGCAGGATCGCCAGGCCCACGCCGATCGCGTGCACGGCGGCCGTGACCCCGAACACGAGCCAGGCAGCGACCGGGCTGCCCGTCACGAGGAGGGTGCTGGCGCTCGTGTAGGCGGCGGCCAGCGGCACCGCGATCAGCATGGCGCGCGCCAGACCGAACCAGCGCCCCGCACGCCGGCCGTTGCGGCGCCGCAGCGCGAGGCCGAACAGACGGAACGACAGGCCGGCGGGCCAGAGGATGCACGAGAACAGCGCCGTCAGGGCCCACGTCGCGCTGCCGCTGGCGCCGAACAAGACGAGCGCCCAGGACGGCTTGGAGGACCGGATGAACTCCAGTTCGGGCGGGTGTCCGGGCGCGGTTCCACCCGAGGCGCGACTGCGTTCGGCCAGGATCCGCTCCTGCGCCGCGCGCATCTCCTCGTCGCTCGGGCTGGGGAACGCCTTGCGCGCCGCGTCGCACAGCGCGATCCGTTCCTCGTCCATCTGGTTGAGCAGGGTCCCGCCCCAGCCGTGCGTGAGCTCGTAGGAGAGCACGAGCTGGCGATCGCGCACGCCCGCCTCGTCGAGCGCCGGCGGGTCGATCCCCTCGACGGCGACGGCGACCTTGTCGTCGCGCAATTCCTTCAGCAGCGTGCCGACTTCGATCGCGTGCGGCATGAAGTCGACGATGATCAGGTACAAGACCATCCCCAGGCCGACCATGAGCGTGAGGAGCAGCGAGCCGACGGCCAGTTGACCCCAGCGCGAGTTGGCATCGATGCTGGCCGGCTCGGCTTGGCTGGCGGCGATCTGCGCGCGCACGGCCTCGAGATCGGGGAACGGCGGGCCGGATCCCAGCAGGGCGCGCATCAGCGGCTCGGCGTGCAGCGGCAGATCCGCGGGCAGTTCCCGGCGCTTGCCGCTTCCGACCAGCGCGCGCGCGGTCACCGCCAGGACGTCCAGCGAGGACAGGTCGGACTCGACGTCGGGCAGCAGGGGCTCGTCGAGCAGGCGCACGTTCCATTGACGGTCGAACCAGATCTGTCCGCGCGACCAGCGCAAGGGCCGTCCGGCTTCCCGCTCGCAACGCACGAGCTCCTCGAGCAAGGCCGAGAGCGTGCGTTCGATCAGCGGCCACTCGACGGCAAGCTCCCGCCCCTCGAGGTCGCGCAGGCTGCACCCGCCCGGCGCCTCGAAGATGTCGCTCTCCACCGTGCCGACGCGCAGGGACTCCAGCCAGCGCAGGCGGGCGGGCAACACCACCGCGCGCCGGAGGTCGCTGCTGGCCGGGGCGGCTTCCCGCAGCTGGATCCACACGCTCCGCTCGAGCTGCTCGTCGCGCGCGTGGAGCACCAGCCCGCTGCGCGTGTTGCCGCGCACCCCCAGCACGCGGTACTCGCCGACGCGCCCGGGGACCCCGCTGGCGGGTTCTGCCTGGGCTTCCGGCGGCGGTTCGACGCGGCGCACGCGGCGGAACGCAAGCGCGCTGCGCACGACGCGGGTCCCGCTCCACAGTTCGTGCGGGCCGCGCCAGCCGTTGCGCCGCCGCATCGTGCAGGCGCGGAACGCGAACCCTGCCAGCGTCACGGTCAGGCTCAGGATCGCCTGACCGTTGTGGCTCGTGACCAGGAGATACATCGCGGCGACGGTCACGAACGCGGGGATCTCGTAGATCGTCGACCGCAGGAGCGCGCGCGCGAGCAGGCCCGGGCCCGGGCCGACCGTCGTGACGCGCAGTCCGAACAGCCACTTGCCGAGCGCGCTGCCGCGCCACCCCTCGAGCAGGCCGTAGTAGAAGATCGGCAGCATCGAGGCGAGCGCCTGCAGCCAGAAAGGCAGCGGGATCCACGGGCGGTCGGGGTCCGGCGCGACGTCGCCTTCGCGCGCCTTGAGGTAGGCGACCAGCGCGCCCACGGCCAGCGTGACCACGGTCCCGTCCACGAGCCACGCGCCGATCCGGCGCAGGCGCGGCGCCGCGACGGTCTCGCCGCCGGCGAACGGCTCCAGCGCCTCGCGAAAGGCCTGCAGGCTCCTGAAGCGCCGCGCGGGCTCGCGGTCGACCGCGCGCAACAGGACCTTCTCGAGATCCAGCGGGATGTCCGCGCGCAGCGAGCTGGGCCGCGGCGGCGGCTCGGACAGGATCCGCGCCAGCACTTCGCCGATGTTGGAGCCGCCGAAGGGCGCGCGGCCCGTGAGCAGTGCGTAGAGCGTCGCACCGCAAGAATACTGGTCGCTGCGCGCGTCCACCGCGCGACCGCGCACCTGCTCGGGGCTGGCGTACAGCGGCGAGCCGAGGAACTGGCCCGACTGCGTGAGCTCGATGTCGCGTTCGAGCGATCGCGAGAGGCCGAAGTCGCCGATCTTCACCCGGTCGTCCGGGGTCAGGAAGCAGTTCGACGGCTTGACGTCGCGGTGCAGGACGCCGACCTCGTGCGCGGCCTCCAGCCCGTCGATGATGTCGAGCGTCCAGCGCACGGCGGTCTCGATCGGGATGGGCGTGCCCGCGTTGATGCGCTCCTGCAACGTGCGCCCGCCGACCAGCTCCATCGAGATCGCCGGCGCCTCGTCGATCTGGTGCGCGCCGTAGACGAACACGCAGCGGACGTCCGAGATCGAGGCCGCCAGCTTGGCTTCGCGACGGAAGCGCTCGAAGGCCTCGCCCTCGACGGCCAGCTCGGCGGCCAGGACCTTCAGCGCGACGATGCGCCTGGAGGACAGCTCCTCGGCCTCGTAGACGATGCCCATGCCTCCGCGGCCCAGCTCGCGCACGAGGCGGAAGCCACCGACGACGCGCGGCAGGGAGGGGCCGGAAGGGGTGGTCACGGACGCCGGATTCTAGTCGGGCGGGATGGGCGGAGCGAGCCTGCTTCGAGCCCCGGGGTGCGCCTTAAATCCATGTCAATCAAGCGTTAGCGGTGCCGGACCGGCGCCGCATCGAATCTGGGTGTGATTGCGGAGTATTATCATGACGATATCACTTCACGCTGGCCCGCCCGGGCCGAGGAAACCCATGCAAGCCCGCAACCCGTCCAAGGAATCCGCGTTCGCGCCCCTGTCCGGCTACCTGATGCTGGTCGTCGTCCTCCTGATGATCGCCGCCTGGCTCCCGCTGCTGATCCTCGGAGGGCGCCACCACGAGCCCGCGGCGATCGCTGCAGGGGTGTTCCTGGTCCTGGCCTGGTTTCTCCTGCTGCCGGGGTTCTTCATCGTCGAGCCCAACCTCGGTCGCGCGCTGGTGCTGTTCGGGCGCTATCGGGGCACCGTGCGCCCGCCGGGCTTCTACTGGACCAATCCGTTCACGTCGAAGAAGAAGATCTCCCTGCGGGCGCACAACCTGAACGGCAAGACCCTGAAGGTGAACGACCTCCTGGGCAACCCGATCGAGATCGCGGCGATCGTGGTGTGGCAGGTGCGCGACACCGCGCAGGCGATCTTCGACGTCGAGGACTTCGAGTCGTTCGTCGACGTGCAGAGCGAGGCCGCCGTGCGTTTCGTGACCTCGCGCCACCCCTACGACGACGGCCAGATCGAGGAGGTCACGACGACCCTGCGCGGGAGCGCCGACGAGGTCGCGCTCGAACTGCAGCACGAACTTCAGCAGCGGCTCCAGATCGCGGGGGTGGAGGTCCTCGAGGCGCGTCTCTCGCACCTGGCCTACGCCCAGGAGATCGCGGCCGCCATGCTCCAGCGCCAGCAGGCGGGGGCGATCATCGCCGCGCGCCGGCTGATCGTCGAAGGCGCGGTCGGCATGGTCGAGATGGCCCTCGAGAAGCTGGGCGAGAAGGAGGTGCTCGAACTCGACGCGGAGCGCCGCGCCACGCTGACGGGCAACCTGCTCGTGGTGCTCTGCGGCCAGCACGCCCCGACGCCGGTCGTGAACACCGGGACGCTCTACAACTGAGGCGCGATGGCCGAGCGCCGCGACCAGGACGAGGAGCAGCAGGAGGACAAGGCCCGCAAGGCCATCCTCCTGCGGCTCAACCCCGACCTGCACGCGGATCTGCGCGCGTGGGCGGCGCAGGAGCTGCGCTCGCTCAACGCGCACATCGAGTGGCTGCTGCGCGACGCCCTGCGCAAGCGGCGGGCGGGCAAGTGACCGGGTCGGCGCCGCTCACCGCGGCGGCGCGTGCACCTTGAACACGTAGTCGTAGCAGACGTAGCCGTTGACCGCGGCGTCGATGTCGATGCGCGGGAACGTGCTCCCGCCGGGGATCTCCGCGCTGTCGAAGCGCCGGGTGGTGCCGAGCTCGGTGAGGTCTGCGACCAGGCGATGCGTGCCCGCGCCCCGGTCGAGGGTGTAGATCCCAAAGCCCGTGTACCAGTGGTCGGGCGGCGTCTGGCTCAGGGGCGTGTGCCACGAAGCGTCGACGATCGCGTGAAAACTGCGCAGCGGGTCGCTGCCCGTCCCCAGCGCGACGCGCCGGAACGCGCCGCCCGCGCGCCACTTGCGCAGCGGGCAGTCGCACGGATCGTAGCAGCCCTCGATGTACCCGCTGCGTCGCAGGACGTAGGGCACGAACTCGCCGGCGGGCACGGGCGAAGCCGTCACGCCGAACACCGTGTCGTAGCAGTACATGCCGTTCTCGGCGATCGAGAGATCGATCCGCGCCGGGAACCCCAGCGTCGTCTGCGTGAAGCCGCTGTCGTAGCGGATGCGCGGCCCGCCGTCGATCGACAGGTCGAGCACCAGCCGCTCCATGAGGACGAGCTGACCGCCGTGGGCGAACTCGCCCGCGCCCGTCACGCGCCGGTCGACTCCGCCGAAACGCAGGACCCAGTTGACGTCCTCGACGCGGTAGTAGTCGAACCAGTCGGGCCCGGCATGGTCGAACTCCAGCGTGAACGTGCCGAACAACTCCTCGGTGAACGACAGCGGGCACAGGCACGGCGGGAAGCAGCCTTGCGTGTACGACGCGGGCGCGTCGAGACGGTAGAGCGTCGGTCCGGCGACCTGCGCGGGCAGCGGGAACGCCAGCATGGCGAGCGCAGCGCCGGCCAGCGCGGTCGAGCAGCGGATGGACAACATGATCCTGCCTCCAGACGATCGGTTGCGTCCGGGGCCGCGGCCGTGGGGGCCGCACGGCCCCGAGGGCTCCAGGTTAGCGCGTCCGCGGGTGCGGCGCAGCCGCATCCCGTTCCCGGCGCCGCGACTCGCGCCGCATGCGCACCTGTGACACCCTGGACCGCATGGCACTCACGCGCGAAGAAGCTTGGACCCATCTGTGCGACTGGACGAGAACGGACGCGTTGCGCAACCACGCGCGCGCCGTCGAGCTCGTGATGCGCGCCGCGGCGCACCGCTACGGCCGCGGGACCGCGGACGAGGAGCGCTTCGGCCTCGCCGGCATGCTGCACGACGCCGACTACGAGGCCTGGCCCGAGGAGCACCCCCGTCGCATCGTCGCCTGGCTGCGCGAGCGCGGCGAGCCCGAGATCGCGCACGCGATCTCGGCGCACTACACGAAGTGGGGTGTTCCGTACGAGACGCAGCTCGACAAGGCGCTCCTCGCCTGCGACGAGCTGACCGGGTTCGTCGGTGCGTGCGCGCTCGTGCGGCCCGAAGGGATCCGCACCCTCGAGGCCAAGAGCGTGTCGAAGAAGCTCAAGGACAAGGGCTTCGCCGCCAAGGTCGAGCGGCCCGAGATCCAGGCCGGCGCCGACCTCCTGGGCGTGCCGCTCGCCGATCACATCACGTTCGTGATCGAGGCGCTGCGCCCGCACGCGGCCGAGCTTGGGCTTGCCGGACGCGCAGCGCCCGATGCGGAGCCGGGAACGCCCGCGAACGTCACGGACGCTGCGCGCCCGAGCGGCGCGCAGCGTCCGTGACTTGGGACGGCCGTCCCGGTGCCGCGCCTCAGGGCAGGCGCAGGTCGATGTCGAACCGGATGCGGTAGGGGTCGTCGGCCGCACCGGCGTCCGAGGTCAGGCCCCACAGCCTGAGGGCGATGTTCTCGTGCACGAAGTACTGGACACCGAGGACGAACCCCTTCATGCCATCGCCGAGGCCCGTGCCCGCGATCGGAGTGTCGTCCTGCGATACCGCGGAGAAGACGCAGTTGGCGTCCAGGTCGTAGTAGGCGCCCATGAAATTCACGGCGCCTTTGCCCTTCGCCTGGCCGACCTGCACGCCCGCGGCGTACCCAGTGTCCTCGCCCGAGTCGTCGAGCACGTTGTTGAAGTACTGGCCGAAGGCCGTGATCTTGCTGAAGCCCTCGCCCGCGAGCGAGACAGCGGCGTAGGTGTCCCAGATGCCGAAATCGTCGGCGTTGGCCGTGTTGCCCTGGTCCAGCGCGAAGTTCTGCAGGCTGGACCAGTCGGAGTAAGACGTCGCGAGCTGCACCGTGGTCGTGTCGTTGGCCCTGATGTAGACGTTCGCCTGCGCACCGAGCACGTGCGGGTCAGCGCCCGAACCGGCCGTCTGATTGACCTCGCCCGCCGCGCCGAAGATCCCGCGGACATCGAACGTGACGTCGCCGTCGGACTTCGGCGCCCACACGGCGGCCAGTCCGGCCGGTTGGACGTCATCGTCCCAAGCGAACTCGCGCGTCGGCGACGGACGCGTGAACACGTGCTGGAACTTGCCGCCGGTCAGCGTCACGTCCGTGATCGGCTTCCACTCCAGGAAGAGGCGGTCGATGCCGATCTCGGCGCCGCTGAAGCCGTCGGCGTCGCCGAAGTCCCAGTGCGGGTTGTTCGCATCGCGGCCGTCGGAGAGCGTCGACAGGCGCACGCCCGCCTTCAGCGTGTCGTCGAACGAGTAGTCGGCGCCGATGCGGAAGCGCAGCCGGCCGCGGTGGCGGTCCTCGCCATTCGTCTGGTCGAAGGTGCCTTCGGCGCGCAGGCGGCCTTCGGCGGACACCTTGAGGCGCTTCCACGGGTCGTTCGGATCCTCGACCGCGATGGGCGGCGGCGTGCCTGCGACGAAGTCCGTGAGGGAGGAGGCGGGTGCGAGAAGGAGCAGGAGCGATGCTGAGAGCATGTTCGGATCGGCGCGGGAGCGCCGACTAGGGGTAACGGGGCGCGCACTCTAGCAGGCGCGCCCCCCCCGCCGCACATGCCGTCTCAGCGGGTCTCGCTGAACCGGATCTTCCGGGCGAGCTGCGGCAGCTTGTCTCCCTCGGGCAGGACGCGGGCCGGGATCCCGTCGATCTCGGCATGACCGATGATCATCGTGTTGACCGAGCCGCCAGCCTGCGCCGGGCGCAGGCGGAACTCGCGGCCCTCGTTCAGCCACACGCGGCGCTCGGTGAGCCCGGTGAACCAGCGCGCCGGTCCGAGCCCGTCGACGGCGTCGGCCTCGACCACGTCGGCCGGGATCCAGCCGAAATTGGGCACGAAGTACTCGACCCAGCAGCGGTAGCCCGGGTCGTAGACCTTGCCCTCGTTCTTGGGGTTGATGCGGTAGCCCATCTGCAGGCGAGCGGGGATGCCGCGTGCGCGGGCCAGCGCGATGAAGAGCGAGTGCAGATCCGTGCAGCAGCCGCCGCCCTTGTCGACGCAGACCGCCGCGTCGCCGATGCCGCAGTTCGGCTTGGTGGGGTCCTTCGAGTAGTGGTCGGCAGCGTCGGCGACGTAGCGCAGCAGGTTCCACGACTGGGTCGCGACGTTCGTGTCGTCGCCGCACACGCGGTTCGCCGTCTCGAGGATTCCGGGCGTGACCTCCATGTGGGGTGCGTCCCGTCGGACCTCTTCGGCGTACATCCGGCGCTGGATTTCGGTCAGCGCCCCGACCTTCGCGGGGTCGACCTGCACGAACACCGGCTCGCGCCGCACTTCGAACCCGACCACGACCTGCAGGCTGGACGACTGTGGCGCGTCGGCCTCGACGTACAGGAACCGGTTGCCGCGGTCGGCGTCACGCTCGATGCGCCAGTTCCCGGGGGCGTCCACGACGGTGACGTTCAGCACGTCCTGGTGGCGCTCGTTGTCCGGGATCGACACCCACCAGCGCACCTGCCTGGTGCCCGCGGGGATCTCGGAGAGGGTGACCGTCTGCTCGATGGCATAGGTGCGGGTCTCTCCGAGTTGCGGCGCGTCGGCGGGGTTGGAAGCGGCGGCGAGAAGCAAGGCGCTGGTGAGGATCATCGCGGTGGTCCGAAATGCAGTCAGGAGTCGTCCGGGCGCGGAACGGCGCGCCCTCGATGCGATTGGCCATCGGGCCTGCCGGCCCGCGGTCTTGAACGCTACCGGCGATCCGCGGCCGCGCCCAGGCCGGTCGTAGACCCTATGAGTTGCCCGTAGTCCGCATGAAACGCGCTGGAGCGAGGAACGCGAAGCGCGCGCCGCCGCCCGGGGCCGCGGCGCGGCCCGGAACGCGCGCGCCGGCGGCGGTCACCAATAGCGCTCGAAGTGCAGGTTCCCCGGCACCTTGGCGGTGTCGAGAGCGAATCCGGCAGGAGCGAGCAGCGCGCGCACGTCCTCGATCATCGCGGGGTTGCCGCACAAGAGCACGTGCGTGCCCTTCGGGCCGAGCGGCTCGCCGACGGAGCGCGCGAACACGTCATCGGCCAGCGCCGACTGCACGCGGCCGCGCAGGCCGCGCCACGCTCCGCTCTCGGGCTCGCGCGAAAGCACGGGCAGGTAGCGGAACGACGCATCGCTCCCGGCTGCGGCAGTCAGCTCCTCGTCGTACACCAGATCGCTCCGCGTGCGCGCGCCGTGCACGATCGTCAGGCGCCGCCAGCGGCCACGGCCGCGGTAGTGCCGCAGCATCGACACGAAGGGCGCGACGCCGGTGCCGGTCGCGACCATCACGAGATGCTGGCCGGCCGGGATGCGCTCGAGCGTGAACAAGCCCTTGGGCTTGTCGTCGCACCACGTGCGCGAGCCCTGCTCCAGTCGCCACAGCCGCGGAGTCAGCAGTCCCTCGGGCACCAGCGCCAGGAACAGCTCGTACGCAGGGCTCTCGCCCGGCGCCGAGGCGATCGAGTACGAGCGCTTGATCCAGCGCACGCGCCCGCCGGGCGGCGCGTCGGGCTCGGGGTCCTTGGGCCAGCCGACCTGCACGAACTGGCCGGGCTCGAAGGGGGACACCGCACCCGAGTCCGGCGCGATCCACACGCGCGCGACGCGCTCGTTGGCGTCCTCGCGGCGCACGACCGTTGCGTTCCACAGCGGCTCGCGGTCGATCTCGCTCACCGGGCGCGCGCCTCCAGCACGCGGCGGTGCTCGGCGGCGAGCGTCACGTAGCGGCCCGGCGTGCGGCGGATGACCTCGATCTCGCGCCCCGTGAGCTCGCGCTTCACGACGCCGGGGACGCCGGCCACCAGGGAGCGCGGCGGTACGATCATGCCCTCGCGCACCAGTGCTCCCGCGGCGACGAGCGACCACGCGCCGATGCGCGCGCCGTCCAGCACGCGCGCGCCGATCCCGATCAGGACGTCGTCCTCCAGCGTGGCGCCGTGCACCGTCGCCTGGTGGCCGATCGAGACGCGCGCGCCGAGCACGACCGGCCACTCGCCCAGCGTCCCGTGCAGCACCGCGTTGTCCTGGACGTTCGAGTCGGCGCCCACGCGGATCGAGTGCACGTCGCCGCGCAAGACGGCGCCGTACCAGACCGAGGCGCGCTCCCCGAGCTCGACGTCGCCGATGACGACCGCGGTCGGCGCCACGAAGGCATCGCCGGCGATCCGCGGCGTCGAGTTGCCGTAGGGCAAGAGGCTGGCCGACATGGGGCGGCTAGCATAGCCCGCGCGAGACCGCATCGATGCCTGCCCCGCGACCGCTGACGCCGCTGCCGATCGACGCCGAGTTGCCGCGGCTGATCGAAGCCCTGCGCGCGCACCCCTGCGCCGTGCTGCGGGCGCCGACAGGTGCCGGCAAGACCACGCGCGTGCCGCCGGCCCTGCTCGACGCCGGGCTCGCGGGCTCGGGGCAGGTCCTGATGCTCGAGCCGCGGCGCCTTGCGGCCCGCGCGGCGGCGCGCCGGATCGCGCAGGAACGCGGCGCGGAGCTGGGCGGCGAGGTCGGCTACCACGTGCGGATGGAGCGCCGTGCATCCCGAGCGACGCGCATCCTGGTGGTCACCGAAGGCCTGCTCGTGCGCTACCTGCAGGACGATCCGTTCCTGTCGGACGTCGGCGCCGTCGTGTTCGACGAGTTCCACGAGCGCAGCCTGAACGTCGACCTCGCGCTGGCGCTCGCGCGCCGCGTGCAACAGGAGGCGCGGCCCGACCTGCGCATCCTCGTGATGTCGGCGACGCTGCGCACCGACCGGTTGGCCGCATGGCTGGGAGGAGCGCCGGTCGTCGAGAGCGAGGGCCGGCTCTTCCCGGTCGACGTCGGCTACCTGGAGCGCGAGGACGACGGCTTCGTCGACCGCGTCACCGCCGCCGGCGTCGAGCGCGCGCTGGCGCGCACGGACGGGGACGTACTGGCGTTCCTGCCGGGCGTGGGGGAGATCCGTCGCACGCGCACGGCGCTCGAATCGCTGGCTGCGCGCCGCGGCGTGCGCATCCACGAGCTGTACGGCGACCTGCCGGCCGAAGAGCAGGACGCGGTGCTGCGCCCCGGATCCGGACGCAGGATCGTGCTCGCGACGAACGTCGCGGAGACGTCCGTCACGGTCGAGGGCATCACCGCCGTCGTCGATTCCGGCCTCGCGCGCCGCCAGCGATTCGATGCGGCGGTCGGCCTCGACCGCCTCGAACTCGTCCGCATCTCGCGCTCCTCCGCGGACCAGCGCGCGGGCCGCGCGGGCCGCACGCGGCCAGGCATCTGTCTGCGCCTGTGGACCGAAGCGGTGCAGCGCTCCCTGCAGGACGAGGACGACCCCGAGATCCGTCGCGTGGACCTCGCCGGTCCCGTGCTGCAGCTCCTGGCCTTCGGCGAGCGCGATCCGGTGCGGTTCGCCTGGTTCGAGGCGCCGCCGGCCGCGGCGCTGGAGCACGCGTGCGATCTGCTGGAACGGCTCGGCGCGACCGACGCACGCGGGCTCACGTCGGTGGGACGCGCGCTGGCACGTTTCGGGGCGCATCCGCGCCTCGCGCGGCTGCTCGTCGAGGCGCACCGGCTGGGCTGCGCGGGCGACGGTGCGCTCGCCGCAGCGCTCCTGCAGGAGCGCGACCCGTTCCTGCGCGCGCGCGGTCCGGCCGGCGCGCGGCGCTCCGACAGCGACGTGTGCGACCGCGTGCACGCACTGCGTGCGTTCGAGCGCGGCGGGACATCCTGGCGCGCGCCGGGAGAGGTCAACGCCGGCGCCGCGCGCTTCGTCCTGCGCGCCGCGCAGGAACTGCGTCGCGACGCCGTTCGCGCGCTGGGCGAGCCCGGTCGCGACGGCACGGACGAGGAGGCGCTGCGCCGCGCGGTGTTCGCCGCCTGGTCCGATCGGCTGGCGAGTCGCCGCGAGGCCGGTTCGCGCCGCGGCGTGCTGGCGGGCGGCCGCGGCGTGAGGCTGGCGGACGAGAGTGGCGTCGTCGATCACGATCTGTTCGTGTGCGTCGAGCTCGACGCCGGCGAGCGCGGCGAACGCGCGGAGGCCCTGGTTCGCCAGGCGTCGGGTGTCGAGCGTGCGTGGCTGGACCCGGCCGACCTGCGCACCGAGACGGACGTGCGCTTCGACGCCGCCAGCGGCCGCGCACGCGCGCTCCGCCGGACGACGTGGAAGGGCCTCGTTCTCGACGAGGTCGAGACCGGACAGGCGCCGGAGGAGGACGTGGAACGTGCCCTGGCCGAGGCGGCGTCGCGGGACCTGCCGCGCTTCCTCCCGCTCGCCGAGCGCGACACGTCGGAGTTCCTGGCACGCGTGCGCTGCCTGCGCGCGTGGCTTCCGGAGTGCGGGCTGCCTGCGTTCGACGACGATCAACTGCGCGCCCTGCTGCCGGAGCTCGCGCGCGGGTGCCGCTCGCTGGCGGATCTCAGGCGCAAGGACCTGCTCGGCTTCCTGCGCGCGCAGCTCCCCTGGGAGCAGCAGCGCGCGCTCGACGAGGAGGCGCCCGAACGCCTGCCGGTCCCCAGCGGCAACCGCATCCGCCTGCAATACGAGGAGGGCCGGCCGCCGGTGCTGGCCGCGCGCATCCAGGAGCTGTTCGGCCTGGCCGAGACGCCGACGGTCGCGCGCGGGCGCGTGCGCGTGCTCGTGCACCTGCTCGCGCCGAACGGCCGGCCGCAGCAGGTGACCGACGACCTCGCGAGCTTCTGGTCCAAGGCCTACTTCGAGGTGCGCAAGGATCTGCGCACGCGCTATCCGCGCCACGCCTGGCCCGAGGATCCGCGGTCCGCACCGGCCGAGCGGCGTCCCAGGCGCCGCACCTGAGCGTCAGCGCAGGACGTGCGCGAGCCAACGGCCGAGGTCGACCAGCTCCTCGGCGCAGATCTCGTGCGCCATCGGGTACTCGCGCCACGTCACGTCACAGCCCAGGGCCTCGAGCCGCTCGCGTTGACGGCGGCCGTGGCGGATCGCCACGAGGTCGTCGCGCGTGCCGTGCGCGGCGAAGACGGGCAGGCCGCGGTTGGCGGGCTGCACCTCGGCCTCCAGCGCGACGTTGCGCGGCAGGAACGTCGACAGGGCGAACGCCCCGGCCAGCGGCCGCGATCCGGTGAGCGCGGCGCACACCGAGACGACGCCGCCCTGGCTGAACCCGCCGATCACGATGCGCGCCACGGGAATGCCGCGCCGCACCTCGCGTTCGACCAGATCCTGGACGCGCTGCGCCGCGACGCGCAGTCCGGCCGGGTCGCTGGACTCGGCCTGGCGCAGGTCCTCCTTGCCCACGTCCATCCACGCAGTCGTGCGGGCGCCCGCGCGCAGGGTCAGCGCGCGCTCGGGCGCGGAGGGGATCACGAATCGCACGCGCAGCTCGTCGGGGAGCAGGAGCGCAGGCACCAGGCCGGCCATGTCCGCCGAACGCGCGCCGAGACCGTGGAGCAACAACACCGTTGAGCGCGCGGGCGCGGGCGGTTCGAACTCGACGCAATCGGGAAGCGGCGCGCCCATCGGCGTCGGATGGTAGCCGCGCGCGCGCCGCGCTCCCACGGGTGCGCGGCCGACGCTGCCTCGTCGATGACGGCGGGTCGAACCGCGAGCGCGATCGGATAGGCTCTCGCGCCCGCCGCGCCGGCGGACCCGCCGCTTGTCCGCACCCTCGCACGCCGCCGAGCGGCCCTAGATCCCCGTGGAGACTCCGCATCCCGATCCCCGCCCCGAACGCCTGCAGATCCGGGTCGAGGGCCGCCGCTGGGCGACCGCGCTCCTGATCGGGGCGAACATCGCGGCGTTCGCGTGGACGCTCCTGCAGGGCGGCGGCCTGCTGGAGGTCGACGTCGAGACGGCCCTCGCCCTGGGCGCGAACCACGGACCTCTGGTGGTCGAGGGGCAATGGTGGCGCGTCGTGGCCAGCACGTTCCTGCACGGCGGCATCCTGCACCTCCTGTTCAACATGTGGGCGCTGCGCGTGCTGGGACCGCTCCTGGAATCGTTCTACGGCGGCGCGGCGTTCCTGCTGCTCTTCGTGATCTCGGCGGCCGGCGCCTCGCTGTGCAGCATCGCGGTGCACCCCGTCGGCATCTCGCTGGGCGCCTCGGGCGGCGTGTTCGCGCTGCTGGGCGCCGAGGTCGCGTTCTTCCTGCGCCACCGCCGCGAGATGCCCGAGTCGCTGTTCCGCGGCCAGATGCGCAGCATCCTGATGCTGATCGGCATCAACGTCGTGCTCGGGCTCTCGGTCCCGCAGATCGACAACGCGGCGCACATGGGCGGCCTCGTCCTGGGCGCGGTCGGCGGCGTGGCGCTCGACCGCGGGCTGCGCGACGCGCCGGGCCTGAGCCCGCGGCGCTGGCTCGGCGTCCTCTTCCTGGCCGCGCTGCTGGCGCCGCTGGCGTGGGCCGTCACGTGGAGCGTCGCGCGTGCCGAGGCGACCGCCGGAGCGCCGGCGCTCGACCGCGTGCGCGCCGCGCTCGAACGCGGCGACTGGGGCGCGGCGCGCGACGCGGCCAGCCTGGTGCTCGAGACGGACGCGGCCAGCTACCCCGCGCGGGTCCTGCGCGCCGTCGCGCAGCTCGAGCTGGGCGATCTGGATGCGGCACTGGCGGACGCGGACCGCGCGCTCGCGCTCGACGCGGGCTCGGGCGCCGCGCACTGGGTGCGCGTGCACGCGCTGTACCGCCAGTCGCGCTGGGCCGAGGCCGCGGAGGCCGGCCGGTCGCTCGCGGAAGCGGGCCATGCCGAGGGCGTCGTGTGGCGTTGGCTGGCGCGCGTGCGGCTGGGGCAGCGCGCGGACGCCGATCGCGAGCTTGCCGGCTCGCTGCGGCGGCGCTCGGGCGGCGAGGGCACGCTGGAGCGCCTCGTCGCCGCGCACTTCGTCGGCGAGCTGGGCCTCGAGGACCTGGTCGCGCAGAGCATGCGGACCGGCGAGCATCCGCGCGTGTCGGAGGCGCGCGCGCTGGCCCTGGCGGGCGAGATGCGGCTGGTCGAGGGCGATCGCGCCGGCGCACTCGAGCTGTTCCGTCGCGCAGCGGCGCTCGACGCGCCCGCCGGCTCGAGCGAGGAGCAGGACCTCGCGGCGCGGCGCATCGCCGAGCTGACCCGCGAGCCGCGCTGACTGCGTCGCGCGCTCAGAGCCCTTCGACGGGGATCTTGAACAGCTTGGCGGCGGTGCGCCAGCGCACGTTCTCGCGCTGCTCCTCGGTCAGGTCGAGGCTGTCCAGGAACTTGATGTAGGGCGCCATCCGCACCAGCGGCCAGTCGCTGCCGTACAGGAGCTGCTTTCCCGGATCGCCCATGTACATGATCATGTCGCGCACGCGGCCGAGCATGTAGCGCTCGAACTCCGCCGAGAAATCGCCCAGCGTGAGCCCCGACATGTCGGCATAGACGTTGTCGTTCTTGTAGAGCACCTCGGCGCAGTCCTGGAACCACGGGCTGCCCAGGTGGCAGATGACGAACTTGACGTCGGGGTAGTCCACGGCGAGGTCGTCCACCAGCAGGGGGTGCGCGTGACGCACCTTGGCGGTCTTGGAGTAGGTGTCGCCGGTGTGGATCATGACCGGCACGTCGTGCTTGGCCGCGATGCGCATCACGGTCTCCAGCGACGGGTCGTTGATCGGGTAGGGCTCGTAGCCGGGGTACAGCTTGATGCCGCGCACCATGCCGTCGCGGATCCGCTCCTCCATCGTGAAGAGGTCCGTGCGCTTCTCGCCGCGCCAGCGCAGACCCTCGATCAGCGTCGTGCGCGGATCGTCGGCCAGGAGCTCGTAGACCTCCTCGACGCTGGGCCGGTCGATGTCGACCTTGTACGACGTCAGCACGACGGCGTGATCCACCTTGTGCTCGGCCATCTTGTCGAAGAGCTCCTGGACGTTGTCCTTGGTCGGACGCCCGGGGTTCTCGTGGTAATTGTTCAGGTGGACGTGGCAGTCGATCAGCATGCCGCGAGTATAGGAATCCGATGCAGTCCCGGCCTGCACCGCGCGGCGGCCTTTCGATGAGCCTGGGGGCGACGCCCCGCGGGCGGCGAGCGCTGTTCTCCCTGCTGTACCTGTGCGAGGGGGCGCCGATCGGCTTCGCGTGGTTCGCGCTGCCGACGATCCTGGCAGCCAACGGCGCGAAGCCCGAGGAGATCG
Organism: uncultured Planctomycetaceae bacterium; assembly: GCA_964552795.1. Classification (GTDB taxonomy): domain Bacteria; phylum Planctomycetota; class UBA1135; order UBA1135; genus JAEUHZ01. Next base: position 66,729 of record CAZKIO010000004.1, on the reverse strand, counting down.
GCATCCTGCTCGCGATGCTGGCGCTGCCCTGGTCGGCCAAGGTGGTGTGGGCGCCGCTCGTCGACCTCCTGCGCACGCCGCGCTGGAACCTGCGCGCGTGGATCGCGAGCAGCCAGGTGGTCATGGCGGTCTCGCTGCTGCCGCTGGCCCTGCCCGGCGCGCTGCAGTCCCCCTTGTCCGCGCTGCCCTGGCTCTTGGTCCACGCGTTCGCCGCGGCCACCCAGGACGTCGCCGTCGACGCCTTGTGCGTGCGCGCGGCGCCGGCGAGCGAGCGCGGCAGCCTGAACGCCTGGATGCAGGCGGGGATGCTGACCGGGCGCTCGCTGTTCGGCGGGGGAGCGCTGCTCGTGCGCGCGCACCTGGGCGACGGCGGGCTGGTGCTGGCGCTCGCGGCGCTGATCCTGTGCGGCGCCGTCGTGGCGTTGGCGGCGCGCGAGCCGGAGACGCCGGCGAAGCCGCTCGCCGGACGCTGGCGCGAGATCGGTTCCGGCCTGGCGCGCGCGGCGCGGTCGCGAACGACCTGGGCGGCCCTCGTCTTCGCAGCCACGGCGGGCGCGGCGTTCGAAGCCGCCGGCGCGTTCGCCGGCCCGATGCTCGTCGCGGCCGGCATGGGCACGGAGGAGATCGGCGTGTTCCTGGCCTCGGCCACCGTCGTCCCCGCGATCGCCGGCGGATTCGTCGGAGGTCGGCTGTCCGACCGCATGGGGCGCCGGCTGGCGGTCGCCATCAGCGGCGCGGCCATGGCGTCGGCGGTCCTGGCGCTGGGCGTCGCCGCGTCCAGCGGCGCCGGCGCGCACGCGCAGGCCGGGTTGCTGGCGCTCGTCTACCTGACCGTCGGCCTGCAGACCGCGACGTCGTACGCGCTGTTCATGGACCTCACCGACCCGGCGCTCGGCGCCACGCAGTTCAGCGCGTACATGGGCGCGACCAACGTGTGCGAGTCGTGGTCGGTCGGGTTGGCCGGCGCGAGCATCGGGCGGCACGGCTACGGCACGACGTACGCGGCGCTGGCGGCGGTCTCGCTGGCGGCCCTGGCGGCCGTTCCGTTCCTGGTGCACGGCCCCGCGCGTGCCAATGCCGCGCCGAAAACGTAGGATCGCGGAATGACGAGCCGCGGAAAGAACACGGAAAAGAACACGGCGAAGACCGCCGAGAAGAGCGCGAAGAAGTCCGGCAGCACGGCGCTGCGCCTCAAGGACTTCGAGAAGAAGATCCACGTCCGCCCGCTGACGATGGACGACTACGACGCGCTCGTGGAGATGCAGGTCGCCTGCTTCCCGGGCATGAAGACCTGGAAGCGCGACCAGATCCAGAGCCAGGTCAACCACTTCCCCGAAGGACAACTGATCGTCGAGTACGAGGGCAGGCTGGTGGCCTCGTCCAGCAGCCTGATCGTGCAATTCGACCAGTACTCCGACTGGCACGAATGGCGCGAGATCTCGGCCGACGGCTACATCTCCAACCACGATCCGGAAGGCGACACGCTGTACGGAATCGAGATCATGGTGCACCCCAAGTACCGGGGCCTGCGCCTGGCCCGGCGGCTCTACACGGCGCGCAAGGAGCTCGCCAAGCGCCTGAACGTGGCGCGGATCATGATCGGCGGCCGCATCCCCAACTATCACAAGTACGCCTCGGAGATGAGTGCGCGCGAATACTGCGAGGAGGTCATTCGGCGCGGCCTGTACGATCCGGTCCTGACGACGCAGATCGCCAACGGCTTCCAGCTCAAGCGGCTGATCGAGAACTACCTGCCCGCGGACAAGGAGTCGTGTGGTTACGCGACCTTCTGCGAGTGGACCAACTTCGACTACGTGCCGGAGCCGCAGCGCAGCCTGCGCGCCGTGTCCCTCGTGCGGATCTGCGCGCTGCAGTACCAGATGCGCGCGATCCCGGACTTCGAGGCCTTCGAGGCGCAGTGCGAGTTCTTCCTGGACGCGGCGTCCGAGCAGCACACCGACTTCGTGCTGTTCCCGGAGCTGATGACCACGCAGCTCCTGTCGTTCCTGCCCTCGAAGCACCCCAGCGACGCCGTGCGCGCGCTTTCGGGCCTGACGTCGCAGTACCTCGACTTCTTCGCCCGGATGGCGATCAAGTACAACGTCAACATCATCAGCGGATCGACGTTCGTCGAGCAGGAAGGCCGCATCTACAACATCTCGCACCTGTTCCGGCGCGACGGGACGATCGAGGGCCAGAAGAAGCTGCACATCACGCCCACCGAGCGGCGCTGGTGGGGCATCGACTCCGGCTCGGGCCTGCGCGTGTTCGAGACCGATCGCGGCAAGATCGCGATCCTGATCTGCTACGACGTCGAGTTTCCCGAGCTGGCGCGCGTGGCGACCGCCAAGGGCGCGCAGATCCTGTTCGTGCCGTTCAACACGGACAATCGCGAGGGGTACCTGCGCGTGCGCTACTGCGCGCAGGCCCGGGCCATCGAGAACCAGATCTACGTGGCGATCTCGGGCTGCTGCGGCAACCTGCCCTTCGTCGACAACGCCGACGTGCACTACGCGCAGTCGGGCATCTTCACCCCGCTCGACTTCTCGTTCGCCCGCGACGGCGTCGCGGCCGAGTGCACGCCCAACATCGAGGCCCTCGTGGTGCACGACGTCGACCTCGAGCTCCTGCGCCGCAGCCGCCTCAAGGGCACGGTGCAGACCTGGAACGACAGGCGGCACGACCTCTACCACGTCCTGTGGCACGACCAGAAGTCGGGCGAGGACCTCAAGGTCTGAACCCGCGACGCGGCCGCGGCTTGCGGTGATCCCGCAGTGGCGCGCCATGGACGCGCGCCCCGTCGGGCACTAGGTTCGCCCGACTCGGTCGTCCCCGTGCAAGCCCTCCTCCAGGCCCTCAACCCCGAGCAGCGGCTCGCCGTCACCACGATCGAAGGTCCGCTCCTGGTGCTGGCGGGCGCGGGCTCCGGCAAGACGCGCGTCATCACCGTCCGCATCGCCTGGATGCTCTCGCGCGGCATCGCGCCCGGGAACGTGCTGGCGATGACCTTCACCAACAAGGCCGCGCGCGAGATGCGCGAGCGCGTGGGCAAGCTGGTCGGCGCCGAACGGGCGGAGCTGCTGACCGTCGGCACGTTCCACGCCTTCTGCGCGCGCCTCCTGCGCGAGCGCCACGCGGAAGCCGGCCTGCCCGCGGGGTTCACCATCTGCGACGCGTCCGACCAGCAGGCGGCGCTGCGCGGCGCGCTGCGCGAGCTGCGCGTGCCCGAGACCTCCATCGCGCCCGCCGCGCTGCATGCGCGCATCTCGCTGCTCAAGAACCGCGGGGTGACGAGCGAGGCCTTCCTGGCGCAGGCCAAGGACGACCAGGACGAGCTCGTCGGTCGGGCCTGGGCCCGCTACGACGAGCACCTGGCGCGCTCGCGCACGGTCGACTTCGACGACCTCCTGGTGCGCGTCGTGCGGCTGCTCCAGGGCAACGCGGCCGCGCGACAGGCGCTGGAGGAGCGCTACCGCTACGTGCTGGTCGACGAGTACCAGGACACGAACGGGCCGCAGTACGAGATCGTCCGCGCGATCGCCGGCGGGCACCGCAACCTGTGCGTCGTGGGCGACGACGACCAGTCGATCTACGGCTGGCGCGGCGCGGACGTCGCCAAGATCCTGGGCTTCGAACGCGACTTCCAGGGCGCGAAGACGGTGCGCCTGGAGACGAACTACCGCTCCACACCCGAGATCCTCGCGGCCGCCAACCGCGTCATCGAGCACAACCCGGGGCGCCTGGGCAAGACGCTGAGGAGCGCGCTGCGGCCCGGCGATCCGATCGTCACGTTGCGCATGGAGGACGAGGTCGCCGAGGCCGACCACGTGGCGCGCGAGATCGCCGACCTGGTGCGCACGCGCCAGATGCGCTGGTCGGACTTCGCGGTGCTGTTCCGCACGCAGACGCAGCCGCGCCCGTTCGAGCAGCAGTTCCGCGCGCGCGCCGTGCCGTACGTCCTGACCGGCGGCATGTCGTTCTTCGACCGCAAGGAGGTGCGCGACGTCCTCTCCTACCTGCGCCTGGCGGCCAACCCGCTGGACGAGGTGTCGCTCCTGCGCGTCGTCAACTGCCCGCCGCGCGGCGTGGGCAAGGCCACGATCGAGCGCACGGTCGCGTTCGCCACCGCGCACGGCATCTCGGTGTGCGAGGCCTTCGGCCGCGCGCGCGAGATCGAGGGCGTGCCCGAGGCCTCGGCCTACGCCGTGCAGTCGCTGCTCGACCGGCTGGCGGCGTTCGGCGCCGAGTCGCCGCGCGGCAACCTCGTGGCCTGGACGCGGCGCCTCGTCGAGGCGCTCGACTACCGCTCCGAGGTCGATCGCTGCTACCCCGATCCCAAGACGCGCGAGGATCGCTGGGCCAGCGTGACCGAGGTGTTCGACATGGCCGAGAACTTCGTCCGGCGCAGCGCGAAGCCCAGCCTGGGCGGCTTCCTGGAGGCGCTGACGCTCTCGGCCGAGGACAACCGCGAGGACGAGCGCAAGGAGAAGCGCGACGCCGTGTCGCTGATGACCATCCACGCCGCCAAGGGCCTGGAGTTCGCGCGCGTGTACGTGGTCGGGGTCGAGGAGGGCATCCTCCCGCACGTGCGCAGCGTCGCCGAGGACGGCGTGGGCGAGGAACGGCGCCTGATGTACGTCGCGATCACGCGCGCGCAGCAGCACCTGACCATCTCGTGCACCAAGACGCGCTCGAAGTACGGCACGCGGGTCGAATCGACGCCCTCGCGCTTCCTGTACGAGGTCCTGGGCGAGAAGCCGCCCAAGGGCTGGCAGGCCTGCGACGAGCGCACGGCGGACGAGAAGCGCGCGGATGCCGCGCGCGGACGCGCCAAGCCCGGCGCGGCGCGGAAGAAGACCGTGCGTCGTGGCGCGAAGGCGCGCACGACGCGCAAGCGCTGAGCGGCGTCAGGGCGACAGCCGGCGGACGCGCCAGGCGCCGCCGTCGCGCACGTATTCGATCCGGTCGTGCAGGCGGCTCTCCCGGCCCTGCCAGAACTCGATCGACCGCGGCGCCAGCACGTACCCGCCCCAGTGCGGCGGCAGTTCGGGGTCGTCGCCGAGCTCCATCTCCAGCGCGGAGACGCGCGCCTCCAACTCGGCGCGTCCGGCGATCTCGCTGCTCTGGTGGCTGGCCCAGGCGCCGATGCGGCTGCCCAGCGGGCGCGTGCGGTAGTACTCGGCGTTCTCCTGCGCCGAGAGCCGCGCGACGCCGCCGTCGACGCGCACCTGGCGGCCGAGCTCCTTCCAGTACACGCACAGCGACGCACGCGGGTTCTCGGCCAGGTCGCGCGCCTTGCGGCTGCGGTAGTCGGTGAAGAACGAGAATCCGCGCGCGTCGACGCCCTTGATCAGGACCATGCGCGCCGCCGGCGTCCCGTCGCGCCCCGCCGTGGCCAGCGCCGCCGCGGTGACGTCCTCGATCCCGGCCGCGACGGCCTCGTCGAACCAGCGCCGGAAGAACGCGATCGGTTCGGATGTGACGTGCGCCTCGTCGAGCGCGGCGTTGGCGTACTCGCGTCGCAGATCGGCCATGTTCATCGGACGAGTTCCTCCTCGCGGGATCGGGCGCGCAGTTGACCGCAGGCCCCGTCGACGTCCTGCCCGGCCGATTGGCGCAGCGTGGCCAGGATGCCGCGGCTCCGCATGCGCTCGACGATCGCGCGCAGACGTTCCGCGTCCGGCCGGCGGTGCGAGGAGCCCTCGATCGCGTTCCAGGGTATGAAGTTGAGGATGCCGTGGCGACCCGCGAAGAGGCGCGCGGCCGCGTCCAGCGCGTCGTCGCCGTCGTTGACGCCCGCGATCAGCGTCCACTGGTACTGGACCGGATGGCCGCTCACGCGAGCGTAACGGTCGGCGAGATCGACCAGTTCCTGGGGCGGAATGCGCGGCGCGCGCGGCAGCAGCTCGGAGCGCAGCGCCGCGTCGACGGTGTGCACGGACAGGGCTAGCGCGGGCTTCACTCGCGCGTGCTCCAGGCGCTGGAACAGGCGGCGGTCGCCGACGGTGGAGACGACGATGTCCTTGTGGCCGAGGCGTCCGTGCTCGGCCAGCGCGTCGACGGCTTCGAGCACCGCGTCGAGGTTGTGCGCCGGCTCGCCCATCCCCATGAAGAGCACGCGCTCGACCGGCCCGCGGCGACGCGCGAGCGCGACCTGCGCGCAGATCTCCGCGCTGCGCAGTTGGCGCAGCAGGCCCTCGCGGCCCGTCATGCAGAACGTGCATCCGACCGCGCAGCCGACCTGCGTGCTGGCGCACAGGCTCGCCGATGGCAGCCGCACCGTCTCGACGGAGCGCCCGTCGGCGAGGCGCACCAGCAGGCGCTCGGACGCGTCGCCGCCCGGATGCGCCGATTCGACGCGCGCGAGCGCGTCCCACTCCGCCTGGATCGCCGGCAACTCCGCCGCGAGGGTGCCCGGGAACTGCGCGTCGGAGCGCGAGGTCCGCGCGTCGAGGGCGCGGCCCGCGAGCCAGTTGGCCAACACGCGCCGCTCGTGCCGAGGTCCGGCTCCCGCGGCCGCGAGACGCTCTCGAAGCGATCGCACGCCGGGATTCTAGCCGCGGGCGGCTGTGGCGGCGCGCTTGCGCTCCTTCCGCCGGTCAGGGGAGCAGGTTGCGCAGCGTCCAGCCGCCCAGCCAGCCGGCGGCAAGGCACAGCGTCACCGTCGCCAGGACGTAGCCGCCCGCCGCCAGGGGCCCGCGCTGATCGAAGAGCAGCATCGTCTCGAGGTTGAAGCTCGAGTACGTCGTGAACCCGCCCAGCAGGCCCACCGCGACGAACAGCCGCGTGCGCATGCCGACGTCGCGCTCCGCCGCGTAACCGGCGAGCGCGCCGAGCGCGAAGCACCCGATCACGTTGACGGCGAACGTGTGCCACGGGAACGGCGATTCGACGCGCGCCTGCACCCAGCGGCCGACGCCCCAGCGCGACAGGGTTCCCAGGCCGCCGCCGATCGTCACCAGCAGCGCTTCGACCAGGACCGCTTTCAATGCGGGAACTGCGGGCCGATGCCCGACCGCGCCTTGGGATCGAGCCGCGGATCCGCGCGGCCGCGCAGGGCCACGGCCTTGGCCTCGGCCGGCGCCTCGGCGCGCAAGGCGTGCTCCACCAGGGAGTCGTAGGTCGCGATGCTCGTGTCCGCCTGGATCAGCTTGTCGGCGAGCAGCGCCGCCTCGCCGTACCGCCGCAGGCCGATGAGCGTCTCGTAGTCGCGCGCGGTCGATTCGCGCAAGTCGCGGAGAGCGCGCTTGTGCGCGGCGGTGTCCAGCGGCTCGCGCTCGCGCGACGCGTCGTGCTTCCGCTTGCGCTCCGCGAGCGCTGCTTGCGGATCGCCCAGGAGCGGCGCGAGATCGGCGTACCGGCGGTCCACGTAGAACAGGTCGCGCAGTCGCGGCGCGAGGCGCCGGCGCAGCGCCGGCGCGCCGTCGACGGGCTCCTCCGGCGCGGCCAGCGCGTCGTACACGCCCAGCACGCGCGTCTCGCCTCCGCATGCCCCGCACAGACGCAGCCACTCCTCGACCGCGGGCTCGCCGGCCGTGCCGGCCAGGATCGCGGGCTCCAGCCGCGCGGCCAGCGTCACGAGCGCGTCGAGGGGCTGCGGGTGGGCGCGGCCCAGCCAGCGCAGCGCCGCGAACGCCGCCTCGCGGTGCGTGCCGCCCGCGTCGTAGCAGGCGAGGTAGCCGGTCACCGCCTCGTTCATCTCGCCGCGCGACGCGAGCGCATCCGCCAGCCGCAGCTTCAGGTCCAGGTCGTCCGGCCGCGCCGCACAGCGCGCGCGCAGCCGAGCGAGTGCGTCGCCGCCGGCCAGGATCTCGTCGCCCTCCGCGCGGACGGCGGCGCTGTCGCGGAAGCCCAGGATGCGGTCGATCTCGACGCCGCGCGCGTCGACGAACAGGAACGTGGGCGTCGTGCGCACGTGGTAGCGGTTCACCAGGTCGGGCTCGGCCGCGGGGTCGAGGCGGATCGCCACGACCTTCTCGTCGATCCACGCGCGCAGCTTGCGCTCGCGCAGCGTCGTCTCGGCCAGCTTCGCGCAGGCCGGATCCGCGCCGCAGAACAGCACCAGGAGCGGCCGCTTCTCGATCGCCGCCGTGGCGCGCGCGCGCTCGAAACCCAGCTCCCTCAGGCCGACGGGGCCCTTCTGGGGCTGCAGCGCAGGCACGACGGCCAGCGCGGCTACGGACAGGAAACGCATGGCGCCGAAGGAGGGAGGGTACCATCGGCCCGCAGGCCGACGAGCCCCGAACCATGATCGCGACCCTCCTCGTGTGCATGGCGCTGCAAGGCGCCGTTCCGGTCCAGACGCCCGCGCAGCCCGCCGTCGATCCGGTCTCGGTCCTGCCGGTGCCGGGCACCGACCTCGCCGTGCGCCTCGAGATCGCCGGCCTCGCGTACGATCCGGCGACGGTCGCGGGCCTGCGCAAGAACGAGAGCGACCGTTTGATCCTGACGGGCACGGTCGGCTCGAAGGATCACCGCCTGCGCGTCAGCGGCTCGCCGGCCGGAGCGCTCGACGGAGCGGCCTGGCGCAAGGCGCTGCTCGGCGATCGCATCGTCGGCGCGGGGCTGTTCGACGTCGCCGGTCACGCGTGCAGCGAGACCGTGCGCTGGCTGAACCCGCCCTACCGCGACGTCGACCGCCAGGCGTTCATCGTCGCGAACGGCGCGTTCGTCCACCTGCACATCGTGGCTCTGGAGAACACGGACCCCGAGGCCTTCGGCCGCAAGTCGTTCGACCCGATCGTCGCGAGCGCGCGCTTCGCCGTCGTGCGGCGCGGCGCGTGGGCCGACCTGCCGGCGCGCTACCTCGAGCTCTCGCACGAGGCCTGCACGCGCGCCGACGGCCTGGATTGGCTGGCCGGGCTGGCCGGGGCGGAGCAGGCCGGCTGGATCGAGCGCCTTGTGTACACGCAGCACGCGCTGGCCCAGCGCGCGCGCGACGTCGATCTCGCGCCGCACGCCCGCGCCGTGCTGGCGCATCTGGGGTCGATCGAGCAGCGCACGCGCTCCGACCGCAACTGCATCATGCTCGCCGAGGACGCGCTCGGCCTCGCGCTGGCCCGCGCGGGCGACGCGGATGGCGCGTGGTCGCACCTGCAGGCCGCGTTGACGGTCGCCAAGGCGCTCGACAACGGCTCGCAGTGGGGCATCACCATGGACCTCGCCCTCGCGCGTGCCGCCGTCGGCGACGTCGAGGGCGCGTTCGAACACTTCGCCGACGCGCTCGACCACGACCCGTGGCTGCGCGAGCGTTCGTTCCGCGATCCCTTGTTCGATCCCGTGCGCAAGGACGAGCGCATCGGGCCGTTCCTCCTGCCGCCGCGCCCGCCGCCGCAGGGGCAGTCGCTGGGGCACTAGCAGCCCGTCCTAGCGGATCTCGACCGGCGTGCCTTCCGTCGCGAGGTGGAACACGCGGTCGATGTCCGCCTTCAGCATCCGCACGCAGCCGCGCGAGCCGGGCTTCTGCAGCCAGTCGTCCGAAGGCGCGCCGGTGTACCCGTGGATCCCGATGCCGCCCTGGCCCAGGCCTTCGGATCCCAGCGCGATCCAGTAGCCGCCCAGCACGTTGCCCGGATCGTCCGGCGCGTACACGCGCTTGGTGTCGGGATCGGTCCACTGCGGGTCGAGCACGCGCTTCGTGATCTGCGTGCGGCCCACCGGCGTCGGCGAGTCGACGGCGCCGATGCCGATCGGCGCGAACAGGACCAGCACGCGCCCGCCCTCGGGGAGCTGCCGCCACGCGGCGAGACGGTACGCGGCGCGATCGACCTCGATCTCGAGCTGTCCGCGCGACAGGTCGAGCACCTTGAGGCGCTGGCCGACGCGCAGCTTGCGCGCGTCGAATCCGGCGTTGAGGTAGGCGAGCAGCCCGTGGCCGACGTCGTGCCGCGCCGCGATCGCGGTCGGGTTGTCGCCCTTGGCGACGACGTGGTCGACGAGGCCCAGGCGCTCCTGGCCCTGCAGCTTCTCGGGGCCGAAGAACACGCGGCGCGCGAAGGGCTCCAGGCTGTCGCCCAGCCGGCGCGCGTCGTCCGGCTGGAGGGTCGGCATCAGGCGGCTGCCCTCGACGAGCAGCGGCACGATCGCCGCGGGGTCGGTCAGCGCGGTCGCGAACAGACGCTCCACCTCGGGGACGGACGCCGCCCGCGCCTCCTGCGCGGGGAGGGTGGATGCGGGCAGGGACAGCGCGGCGAGCGCGAGGACGAAGCGTCGGAGCATGCCGCGCAACCTACGCTTTGCGCGCGGGAGAACGAAGAGGCCAACGCTACTCCGCGAGCCTCGTCACGCGCGGGTGCGTGGCGCGGTCCGCGCCGTCGATCGCGATGCGCAGCTCGCCCGCAGCGATCCACACGTCCCAGCGTCCGCGCGAGCCGACGCGGCCGGCCACCCAGTCCACGAACACGGGGTCGATCTCCACGACCTCGATCGTGTCGGCGCGGTGGATCCGCGACGCGCGGCAGCGCTCGCGCCAGGCCGCGGACGGGCGGTGGGGGAAGAGCGACACCCGGTCCGCGCGCTTCGACGCCTTGTGGATGCGGTCGGGATCGGGCAGGCCGACCTCGATCCACGCGCGCACGGCTCCGTCCGGCCCGCGGACCGACAGCGCCGGCTCGTCGACCGAGCTGACGCCCCCCGACCAGGCGATGCCGGGTTCCCAGCGCAGGCACCACGCCAGGAGGCGCGTGGCGAGGAATCCGTCGGTCTCGGAAGGGTGCCGCGCCGTCGTGACGCTGATCTCCTCCCACACGGAGCGGTCCTCGTCGGACAGGACCGCGGTCAGGCGCACCAGGGAGAAGGCCGGGGACATGCGGCGGCCTAGGATAGGGGCATGTCGCGACGAATCCTGCTGGGAGTGCTGGCCTGCTCGCTGTTCCTCGCCTCCGGGTGCCGCAGCGGCGGCCGGTACGCGATCGGCTACGCCCCCTCGCCGATCGAGGTTCCCGTCACCGCCAACAGCGTGCCCGGCAGCCAGGCCCGCGCGCTGGTCAGCATCCTGGGCGTCGCGCGCGCGGAGGACGGGCGGCCCGACCGCGTCGAGGCGCGCCTGCGCATCGAGAACCTCGGCAGCGTCGAGGCCGGCGTGCCCGCCGACGGGTTCTCGCTGGTGGCCGCGGACCTCGTGCCGTTCGGCCCGCCCAACGTCGCGCCGGGTCCCGTCACGATTCCGCCCGGCGACGCGGGCACCGTCGATGCGTGGTTCGCGCTGCCCGCGGGCCGCGGCGTGGACAACGTCGATTGGAGCGGGCTCAACCTGCGCTTCGCCGTGGAGTTCGCCGGCGCGCGCGTGACGAGCGGGGCCACGTTCACGCGCAGCGTGTACCCCTACTGGCGCGACGAGCCGCGCTGGCGCGTCGGGATCGGGATCGGCCACCACTGGTAGCGGGGCCGCGCCTCATCACGCGACGTAGGCGTCGGCCTCGATCTCGACCAGCATCGCGGGATCCACCAGCGCCGTGACCTGCACCATGCTCGTCGCCGGGCGGATCGCGCCGAACACCTCGCCGTGAGCGCGGCCGACCGCCTCCCAGTGCCGGATGTCGGTGACGTAGATGCGGGTGCGCACGACGTCCTCGAGGCGCGCGCCGGCGCGTTCGAGCGCGTGCCGGAGGTTGCCCAACGTCTGGACCGCCTGCGCGCGGGCGTCGCCGGGGCCGACGATCTTCCCGTCGGATCCCGTGGCGGTCGTGCCGCTGACGTGCACGTGGGGGCCGACGCGGACGGCGCGCGAGTAGCCGACGATCGGCTCCCACGGCGTCCCCGAGGAGATCAGCTTGCGTTCGCTCATGCGATCAGGATGCGCCCTGGGCGCGTCGCGGTCGAGCGGAACCGGAACGGAGGTGGCGCGCTCGCGCGGGCCGACTAACCTGGGGCTGGAGACCCGGTCATGCGGACCCTTGCATTCGCCATCACGCTCGCCGCGCTCGTACAGCAGGCAGCGGCCTTCCAGACGCCCTGTCTGGCTCCCGCGGGCCCCGACCTGATCGTCGGCGACCTGACCGGGCCGACGAACTACGCCGTGGACGGCGCCTTCGACGCGATCGCCATCGGCGCGACGCACTGCAACCTGGGGACGACGCCCGCGGCCTGGGCGTTCGCGACCGCGAACCACCCGGTGACCGGCTCCGCGCTGTACCGCTGGACCCAGGTCGGCGGCAGCAGCCGCTTCGAGCAGATCGGCATGAGCTGGGTGCTGCACGCGACGAACGGCGCCCTTCAGCAGGCGCTGTGCTGCTCGTGCACGCCGACCGGGCTGGATCATCTCGGCAGCGGCTGTTCCTCGGCGTCGAGTTCGGCGATCGCCGGCACGCAGAGCGCGATGGGGCCGCGCTGGCAGGTGGATCCGCGCACCGGCGCGTTCCCGTTCCCGGCCGACAATCCGCCGTTCAGCGGCAGCAGCGCGCGCAGGCTGCGCTTCGCGGTCGCCGACGCGATCGCATCGGGGCCCGGCGTGCGCTACTTCGCCGAACTGCACACCGTGCACCCCGGCGACGCGGCCGCGGGAAATCGCGCCAACAACGCATCCTGGCGCGAGATGAGCTGCACGGGCGGAGCCAACCCCTCGTTCGCGTTCGCGGGCGCCACGTCGCGCGAGCAGCACGCGTTGCGCGCGTGGCAGACCGCCGATCCCGCCGTCGTCATCGCGGAGAGTTCGGGCGCGGACGGCGAGATCGCCGTGGGCCTGCGCGTCACCGACCTGGGCGGCGGCTGGTGGAACTACGAGTACGCGCTCGAGAACCTGACGTACGCGCCGTCCGTCGGCGCGTTCGAGGTCCCGGTCGGCGCCGGAGTCGCCGTGCGCAACGTGGGCTTCCACGACGTCGCGCACCATTCGGGCGACGGACCGGGCGGCGTGGATCCGGACGGCACGGATTGGACCGCGGTGCTCGGCGGCGGCCGCCTGCGCTGGTCGACCGACGAGTTCGCGCTGAACCCCGAGGCCAACGCGCTGCGCTGGGGCACGACCTACAACTTCCGCTTCGACGCCAGCGCGCCGCCGGCGGCCGGCGCCGTGCTGAGCACGCGCTTCGAGCCCGGCGCGCCGCTCCAGACCGCGTTCGGCGTCGGCGTGCCCGGCGCGGCCGCGCACGGCGCGTTCTGCGCCGGCGACGGCGGAGCGACGCCGTGCCCGTGCGGCAATGCGAGTCCCGCAGGCGCCGGCGAAGGCTGCCTCAACTCGCTCGGCGGCGGCGGCCGGCTCGCTGCGGGCGGCGCGGCGTCGCTCGCGGGGGACACGCTGGTGCTGATCGGGAGCGGCATGCCGAACTCGAGCGCGCTGTACTTCCAGGGCACGGCTCAGGTGAACGGCGGCGCGGGCAGCGTGTTCGGCGACGGCTTGCGCTGCGCGGGCGGCTCCGTCGTGCGCCTCGCGACGAAGGCCAACGTCGGCGGCGCGTCGCAGTATCCCTCGGCCGGGGATCCGCCGGTATCGGTGCGCGGAATGGTTGCGGCGTCGGGCGTGCGCGTCTATCAGGTCTGGTATCGCAACGCCGCGAGCTTCTGCCAGCCGGAGACGTTCAACCTGAGCGGCGGCGTGCTCGTGAACTGGAATTGACGCAGGAGGTGCAGATGCCCACGACGAAGAAGCAGCCCTTCGATGTCCACGAGATCGACTTCGAGGTCCTCATCGCCGCGCCCCCCTCGCGCGTGTGGCGCGCGCTGGTCGTCGAGACGAGTTCGTGGTGGCATGACGCCTTCTACACCGGCAAGGACCCCAAGGCGATGCACCTCGAAGCCAAGCTCGGCGGCCGGATGTGGGAGGACTGGGGCGACGGCCAGGGGCTGTCGTGGGGTTCCGTCATCGGCATGCGCCGCAACGAGTTCCTGCAGGTCGACGGCGTGATCGACGCGCAGTTCGGGGGGCCCGCCCACGCGCTGCACACCTGGCGCCTGGCGTCGCAGGGCAAGGGCACGCTGCTGCGCTTCCAGGAGGCGCTGTGGGGCGCGGTCGGCGAGAGCACGCGCAAGAGCCTCGACGAGGGCTGGCGCTTCCTCTTCGAGCGCTGCCTCAAGACCTGGATCGAGACCGGCAATCCCTGCACGGATCCCGCGCCGGGCGGCTGAGCGGCGCGCGCGGCTAGAACTGCTCGCGCGTCAGGTTGCGGTGCCCGTTCTCCGTGACGAGCACGTTGTCCTCGATGCGGATGCCGCCGTGCGACGCCAGCCGGTCGATGGTCTTCCAGTCGAACGACGCCCGGGCAGCGCCGCTGCGATGCGGCCGCAGCAGCATCTCGATGAAGTACAGGCCCGGCTCGATCGTGAAGACCTGGCCGACCTCGACCCTGCGCGTCGTGCGCAGGTAGGGGAACTGCCTGGGCGGCGGGTTGCTGCCGCCCTCGGGCGACTTCTGGTGCCCGCCGACGTCGTGCACCTGGATGCCCAGGAAGTGACCCAGTCCGTGCGGGAAGAACGGCGCGGTCAGGCCGCGCTCGACCGCCTCCTCGGCGGAGCACTTCAGCAGTCCCGTCGCGGCGAGCAGCGCGCCGATCTTGTGGTGCGCCGCCGCGTGCAGGTCGAGGTAGGGCCCGCCGGGCTTCACCAGCGCGCACAATTCCAGTTGCAGCTTCTCCATGCCGGCGACGAGGTCGCCGAACAGCGGGTCGGCCTTCTCCGTGGTCCACGTGCGCGTGATGTCGGACGCGTAGCGGTGCACCTGCGCTCCGACGTCGATCAAGAGCACCTTGCCGCCGCGCTGCGAGCGCTTGCCGCAGTAGTGCAGGATCGCGCCCTTCTCGTCGAGGCCGACGATGCTCTCGTAGGGCAGGTCCTTCTCCGCGCAGCCGACCGCGCGCAGGTAGGCCTGGTGGATCTCCAGCTCGCTGCCGCCCGCGAGGAACGCGTCGCGCGCGGCGGTGTGTCCGCGCACGCCCAGGCGCGACGCCTCGGCCATGCAGGCGATCTCGTAGGGCGTCTTGTACGCGCGATCCCAGTCGAGGCGCGCGACGAGCGCCCCGGGGTTCACGGCGTCCTTCGCGATGCCGTGCGCGGTCGCCTGCTCCGGCTGGTCGCCGACGTAGGCCGTGCGTCCGGACGCGGCGATCTCCCTCCATGCGCGCTCGACGTCGGGGACCTCGACGATCTCGAACGCACCGGCCCAGAACGGGTTGCCCAGCGGCGCCTGCTCGTACCAGTAGTCCTCGGGCGCGACGCGCACGAGCCGCGGCTTCTTGCCGGGGCGGACGTGCAGGATGTGCTGCGGCCCCGCGAGCGGCGTCCAGTGCGCGAAGTGCGGCGTGGGCCGGAACGGCGCGTCCTGGTCGTCCGAGAAGTACGTGAAGGGCGCGCCGGACTGGATCAGCAGGCCGTCGAACCCGGCGGCGGCGAGCGCCGCCTCGGCCTTGCGCTGGCGCTCGGCGACGTGGGCCGGGAACTGCGCGTGATAGGGGGCGGTGACCATGTCATTTCACTCCGTGCATCAGCTTGTTGACGAGGCGCGAGGAGATGAACAGGACCCCGCCGAGCGCGACGGACATCCACAGGATGGGCGTGAACGCCTGCACGTAGCCCGCCATCGGCGAGGCTCCGTCTCCGGCCTTGAGCAGCTCCTCGGTGTCGCCGGCGATCTTCGAGAACAGGCCCGCCGCGTAGTTGGCGCACGCGATCGACACGAACCACGCGCCCATGACCATGCCTGTCATGCGCTCGGGCGCGAGCTTGGTGACCATCGAGAGTCCGACGGGCGACAAGCACAGCTCGCCGCTGGTGTGGATCGTGTAGAGGCCGACGAGCCACAGCCACGGGATCTTGCCGTCGGCATCGGCGGTCTGCATGCCGACGAGCAGCAGGCCGAAGCCCAGGCCGACCTGGATCAGGCCGAGGCCGAACTTGGCCGGGATCGACGGGTTGAGCTTCATCCGGTCGAGCTTGACCCACAACGCCGCGAACACGGGCCCCAGGATCACGATCCCGATCGCGTTCACCGACTGGAAGTCCTCGGGCACCATCGTCCAGTCCAGGAAGTCCAGCCGCAGGTGGCGGATGTGGTCCGCGGCGAAGAAGTTCAGCGAGTTGCCGGCCTGCTCGAAGCTGGCCCAGAAGGCCACGTTGCACAAGAGCAGGATCAGGAGCGCGATGATGCGGTCGCGCACGATGCGCTCGCTCTTGAGGCCGAAGCCGAGCAGGTACAGCGCAATGCCGATCCCCAGGATCAAGAGCGCGTTCCCGACCAGCTCGCGCTTCAGGAGCAGCGAGTACATGAGCGGGATCGCGACCAGGCAGGCGATCGTGACGCCGGCGAACGTGGTCGCGCCCTTGCGCTCCGGCGGCGGGCCGCCCTTGTCTCCCAGGACCTTGCCGAACAGGCTGAGCACCAGGAGGCCCAGGATCATGCCGATGCCCGCCAGCATGAATCCGTAGCGGTAGTCGGGGACGGCGAGCTGCGTGGCGGGGTCGATCGTGTCGCTCATCCAGCGCGAGATGCGCGCGCAGAAGATCGGCGCCAGGAAGGCGCCGATGTTGATCCCCATGTAGAAGATCGTGAACCCGCTGTCGCGCCGCGGATCGCCCTGCGGGTAGAGCTTGCCGACCAGGGCCGAGATGTTCGGCTTGAACAGCCCGTTGCCCACGATGATGGTCGCGAGTCCCACCAGGAACCACGTCTCGTCGTTCGAGATCAGCGTGAAGCAGCCGATCGCCATGATCACGCCGCCCAGCATGATCGAGCGCCGTGACCCGAGCAGCTGGTCCGCGACGTAGCCGCCGAAGATGCCCAGCGCGTACACCAGCGCCGTGTAGG
Organism: uncultured Planctomycetaceae bacterium; assembly: GCA_964552795.1. GTDB lineage: Bacteria > Planctomycetota > UBA1135 > UBA1135 > JAEUHZ01. The sequence goes on along the minus strand of CAZKIO010000004.1, from coordinate 49,997 downwards.
CGCCGTAGATGACGGACGCGTCGGCCTGCTGCTTCTGGAACGCGGCCACCAGGTGGAACACCAGGAGCGCGCGCATCCCGTAGTAGCAGAAGCGCTCCCACAGCTCGGCGAAGAACAGAACGAACAGGCCGGAGGGATGGCCCAGGATCGTCGGTCCGTTGGCGGTGGTTGCGTCGGCGGAGTTGGCCATGGATTCCTCGCGGGGGGGGCGGACGGGGATGAGGTCGCGGAATCCTACTCCCGCGGCCGCGCGCGGACAGCAGCCATCCTCGCGATCGCAGGCGTCGCAGCCGTGCGCGCCGCGATCCCGGACCCTATCCTCGCCGGACCATGTGGACGGCCCCGATCCTCGCCGCGGCGCTCGCGGCCGCGGAAGTCCCCGCGGATCTCGGCGCGTGGATCCGCGAGCACGCGGCGAACGACGTCGCGTCCGCCGTGCGCGGCGCGACGGGCGAGGGCGCCGCCGCGCCGCGATTCGTGCTGACTGGACGCGCTGGCGCCGGTGATCCCGCGCTCGCGGCCGTCGAAGCCGAAGTCGCGCTCGCTCTCCTGGATCGGGTGAGCGTCGTCGCGGCGGACGTCGGCTGGCTCGAGGGCGAGGCCGTCGACCGCTGGATCCGCGGCGGCGACGGCGAACTCCCTGCGCTGCTGCCGGGGCTCGGCGCCTGGGCCGGCGCCGCCGACGCCGTGCAGGATCTCCTGCGGACGCTGCGCGCGCGCAACGCCGATGCCAAGAGCCCGATCCGCTTCGCGGGCCTGCTGCCCGGACCGTGGCCGCCGCTGCTGGAGGAGGCCGTCGCGCCGCTGCGCGCGTTCTCGCCCAGCACGGCCGAGCGCATCCAGTCGCTGACCGGCATCGTGCGGCAGACCGGGGCGGACGGCCGTTCGCGCTACTACTCGGTCGAGTCGTCGGATCGCTACATCGCGCGCGTCGGCGTCAGCGAGATGATCAGCGTCCTGGGCAGCGGTTCCGACGAGCTGCTGGCCGCGGCCGGCAAGGAGCAACTCGCGCGCGCGCGCCACGCCGCCGACCTCCTGCTGGACGGACTCCACCTGGCGGATTTCGAGATCGAGGGCGGCGAGCGCGAGCCGCGCGGCGCGGTCCTCGCGCGTGCCGCCGGTCTGGCGCGCGCGGCGGCGGGCGAGGAAGCGCGCCTGCTCGCGCTCGTGCACCTGCGCGACCTGGAGCGCACCGCATCGCCGGATTCGTTCGCGGCCCGCATCGCGGATGCCGCCGGGGCTCCGCCCGTGTGCATCGCGCTGCCCTGCATCGCGGGTTCGTTCCTGGCGTGCGACCCGGCGGCGGCGGGGCCGGCGGCCGTCGTCCCGCGGCGCATCGCGCTGGACGCCGACGGCGCGACGGTGCTGGAGCGCGCGCTGGCCGGGCGGGGTGCCGGGACGTGGGCGATCGCGACGCGCGGCGGGCCCGCGGAGTGGCTGAAGTCCCAGCGCGATCTGCGCAGCGTGATGCCCGCCCTCGGCGACGCGCGCGAGGCGGCCTGGCCGATGCTCGTCGCGCGCGATCTCGATCTGCTCGTGTGGCGCGGGCCCGCGCGCTGAGCCTTCACTCGCGAGGTCGGGGCCGCGGCTCCATCTCCGCGGCGAGCGCGCGCTGCTGGCGCCCCAGGCGCGCGCCGACGGCGATCCACAGGACGGCCAGCGGCACGGGCACGAAGGCGATGCCGGTCAAGCCGATCGCCAGCGCTTGCAGGCCCTTGAAGGCCCAGCCGCCGGCCGCGTCGCCGCAACGGTAGAGCAAGGTGTCGATGAAGCTCTTCGACTTGTACTTGACCTCGCGCTCGACCACCGTGAACAGCGCCTCGCGTGCGGGCTTGGCCGTCGCGAAGTTGCTTGCGCGCAGGAGCACGGTCACCGCGATCAGGACGACCAGCTCGGCCGGCAGCCCGAACGCGGACCGGCCGCTCGCCGCCAGCTCGGGCGCGAACAGGATCGCGAGGGCCAGCGCCGTCCAGCCCACGGTCGCGATCACCGGCTGCGAGACGAGCGCGAACGTGATCCCGAACGCGCGGATCAGGCGGCCGGTGGCGAAGACCTGGATCAGCAGCGTGGCCGTCTGCGACAGCACGTCGATGCGCGCGAACAGCGCCGTCCGCTCGTCGCGCGATGCCAGCGTGCGCTCCACCAGGTGACCCTGCTGGAAGTACAGGAAGCTCCCGACCAGCGTGTAGAGCAGCACGTAGGCCGAGATCGTGCGCAGGTAGGGCTCGCGCGCGACGAGGCGCACGCCGCGCCACACGTCGCGCTGCGGCGCCGGAACCGCGGCGGGCGCGTCGTCGTCGATGCGGTGGATGCGCACGAGGCGCCGCACGCACTGCGCCGCGATCTCGAGGAACACGACCGAGACGAGCAGGCAGTTGACCGTGCCGACCTCGCGCGCGACGTGGGCCGTCGACTCGGCGCCCGCGATGAAGCCCAGCGTTCCGCCCACGCCGATCAGGCCGAACAGGCGCTTGGCCTGGTCCAGGCGCCACACGTCCGCCATGAAGCCCCAGAAAACCGAGACGACGAACAGGTTGAAGACGCTGATCCAGACGTAGAACGCGTAGCCGGCGGCCGGGCCGTGGTCCTCGGGCAGCGAGCTCAGGAGCACCCAGAAGCCCAGGTTCACCAGCAGCGTCACGCGGTAGACGATCGGGATGAACCGCTTGCGCGGCAGGCGCGTGACGAGCGCGGCGAACGCCGGTTGCACGGCCAGCATCGCCAGCATCGTTCCGCTGAAGAGCCACGGGAGGTTTCCGGCGCCGCCCGAGAGACCGAGCGACTCGCGCACCGGTCGCAGGATCCCGTAGGCGTACAACAGGCAGAAGAAGTACGCCGCCGACCACAGCATCGAGCGGCCCTCGCCCGGCCGCACGTCGACCATGCGCCCCAGCCAGCCGGCCGGCGCGGGAGACTCGGTGGGGAGCGGCATGGGGGCGGCGCTCATCTTGCCTGCCGGCCCGCGGCGCGTTGAGCAGGGAATCGGGACAACTCCCGTTCAACGCACGGCTTGCCCCGCGCGTACGTCGAGAGCAACCTGCACCCGGCCGGCAGGGATCGAGGAGAGGCCCATGGGAACCACCGCACTGCTGCTGCTCATCTTCGCGCCGCTCGCCGGCGCGACCGTCGAGGACGACGTCACGGCCCTGGAGCCCGGCCCCGGGGCGGCGGGCGAGGTCCACGAATGGCGCTCGAAGGACGGCACCAGCTTCCGCTACCGCATCCCCCAGGGCTTCGACTTCGAGAAGGGCGCGAACCTGACCTTCATCCTCCACGGATCGAACCTCGATCGCCGTTGGGGGTTCTGGAACCACGACCACAAGAAGTTCCGCCCCGACGACGTCGTGATCAGCCCCGACGGCACGACGCCCAACGGCAACGGCGGCTTCAACTTCCTGGGCGAGAGCGCGGACGCGAAGAAGTTCCAGGCGTTCCACCAGGAGATGAAGCAGGTCTTCAAGGCGCGCGAGACCTACCTCTACGGGCACAGCCAGGGCTCGTTCTTCGCGCTGTACTACGCCGGCCTGCATCCCGAGAACGTCGACGGTGTCGTGGCGCACGCCAGCGGCGTGTGGACCTGGACGGCGCTCGGCAAGAAGGGTCATCACCAGGCGATCGTCTTCATGCACGGCACGCGCGATCCGGTCGTGCCCTATGGACAGAGCGTCGGCGGCTACGAGGCTCTCGTCGACGCCAAGTACCCGCTCGTGCGCCTGCGCGGCCTGGAAGGCTGGAACCACTGGCCGGCCGAGGAGAACGGGCCCGTGCGCCACACTTCGCAGCAACTGGCGTGGTGCGAGGGGATGCGCAGCACCGATCCCGCGCGTCTCGAGGCGTGCCTGAAGCTCCTCGCCGACAACTCGGGAGGCAAGGAACGCCACGACTACGCCGCGCTCCACGCCGTGGCGCAGCGCGTGCGATCGATGGAGAAGCTGCCGGCGCCGCTGGCGCGACTCGCCACGGACGCGATCCGCGCGGTCGAGGCGCTCGCCGAGGCGCACGTCGCCGAGATGAAGCTGCCGGCGAAACCCGCCTTCGAGTCCAGGGCCTGGGTCGGCCACCTGCCGCTGTTCCTGCGCGACTTCGCCGGCGTGCGGGCACGCGAAGAGCTCGCGCGCAAGTGGGAGAAGGATCTCGAGAAGCAGGACAAGGAGGCCACGGCGCAACTGCGCAAGTACTGGGCTGCCGTGCAGCGGCGCGACGACGCCGAGGCGTTCGAGGCCGGCGTCGCCGCCGTCACGGGCGGCTTCCTGCACCATGCGTGCACCGATCCCGACCTGCTCGAGAACCTGGCCGGATGGCGCAAGGACGCGCAGCGCCTCAAGCTCCAGAAGAAGGTCGTGAAGGCCTACGACGAGTCGGTCGAACCGCTGGCGAAGCTGCTGGAAGCAGGCCTGCGGGACTTCGACGCGGTCAACCGCAAGAACGGGAAGCTGTGAGCGCGGCGCGAGCGGCCCGGCGGACTCGACGGCGCCCGGAGCGCGCCAGGCCCGAAGCACGCCAGGCCCGAAGCACGCTAGGATGAAAGAGTGATCCACAAGGCAGGACTCTCGGCCGCAGCCGTGGCGCTGCTCGTCGCCGGTCTGGTCGGCGCGCCCGCGCCGCAATCCGAACCGGCGCCCGCGCCGATCCCCGGCCAGTCGACCGCCGGCGCCCCCGTTGAGCCGCTGCAGCGATTGCAACTCATCGCGCGGATGATGGTGAACACCGAGGGGCGGCACCGCGTCGAGGTGGCCGACCTGGAAGCGCTCACCCGCATCGCCGAGAAGCGCAACCTGGACGACCTTCGGCGACAGGCCATCGTCACGCGCCACGCCGAACAGCAGGACTACGAGGCGCGCATGCGGGCGTTCGAGCAGGACCTGGGCCCCGAACTGTACGGGCGGCTGCGCGCTGCGCTGGACCTGGGGGCCGGGGATGCCCCCCCCCTGCGGCCGATCCCGCCCGAGCCGCCCCCGCCGCCGCCCCTGCCCGGCGAGTCGCCGGCGGAACTGGAGGCTCAGCGCGAGGCCAAGCACGCGGGCCGGAGCGAGGAGGAGGGCGGCGGATGAGGTGCGTGCTGCTGATCGCCGCGCTGCTGGCGGGCGGCTGCCGTCCGGACGGCCCGGCGGCCGAACCGGCCGGCATCGCACCCGACCGGCCGATCGGGAAGCCTGCCCCCGGCCCCGCGGAAGCTCCGCTCGCGGCACCGTCTCCCGCGCCGGCGCCGCCGTCCGCCCAGGCGACCGCCCCCGAGGTCGCGGTCGCGACGCAGCCTCCCGCCCGGCTCGTGTTCGAGGTCGAGCCCCTCGGACGGTTCGAGGTCATCACCTGGCCCGAGGCCGCGCGGCAGGCCGAGGCACGGATCACCGACGAGAACGCGGCCGCCGAGATGCAGCGACTGCGGCAAGCGGTGTTCGGACGCCGGCGCTGAGGCCGCGACGGGGCGGGCAGGAAGTTCGCACCCGCCTGGGCGCGTGCCGGAGCGTTCCGCGCCTTTCCGGCGGTCAGCCCCCCCCTACAACCCCGCCGGGCGTGATAGATTCAGGATTGGACCCCCAGGCTTTTTCAGGCCCCGACCCGACGTCGCGGGGAGGCTTGGCGGTCGGTCCCCTGGCTCGTGTTCCAGGGACCTCGCATTCCTCAACAGGTACCTTTTTCCCTCACACAACATGTCCAACTACCTCCTCAATCTGCGCATCGCTGGTGCAGCCGCTCTGCTGGCCACGGGCGCCTCGGCGTTCACTACGTTCCCCGAGGTCGAGCCGAACGAGACCAAGGCGCAGGCGACTGCGAACGGGGTCATCGTCATCACCGCCGGTGACATCCTCAGCGGCACGACGACGGGATCGTCGACGGTCACGCCCGGCGCCGCCAGCGCCGACACGTGGCACATCAAGACGGCGCCGCTGCCGGCGGGCATCTACCGCCACACGCTGACCCTCACGACGACCGGCACCGCCGGTCACATCGGCTCGATCCGCGGTCTGAACCAGACCAGCGGCGTCGGCCTGCCCGGCACGATCGGCACGACTGACAACGCGCTCGCGACCTCCTCGACCACGACCAACCGTTCGGTGAGCTGGTACGGCTTCGGCCGCGGCGAGGAGATCTACTACCGCGTGACCGGCGGGTCCACGACCACCGCGCCCTACGACGCCACGCTGACGACCGTCGCCGTGACGCCGCTGGCCGGCGGCTCGTTCGCCGCGGGCAGCGTCCGCTTCCAGACCCTTGGTCAGACGACCGTGGACACGGACATCCACCTGTTCGACGGCACGATGACGATCATCGACGACGCCAACAACGATGACGAGTCGGTCGCCGAGGGCGGCGGCGGCACCACGCTGCAATCGATGCTGACGCGCACGCTGGCGGCCGGCACGTACACCCTGGCCATCGGCCGCTTCAACACGGCGACCAACGACAACGCGCCGGCGACCGACGACTTCCGCACGGGCAACGTCATGGACTTCCCGGACGGGATCGCGTGCTCGTCGACGGTCCAGGGCTCGCCGGGCGCCGACTTCGACCTGCTGGTCACGGACAGCAGCGGCGCGACCGCCGTCCCCGTCGTGGGCCCGGCGAACACGCCCTACGCCGTCGAGTTCGTGCGGTTCACGCTCACGAGCGGGACGCCTCCGCCGACGGCCTTCTGCTTCGGTGACGGCACCGGCACGGCCTGCCCCTGCGGCAACGCGGGTGCGGCCGGCAACGGTTGCGCGAACTCGGTCAACCCGAACGGCGCGAACCTGGCGTGGAGCGGCACGGCCAGCATCTCGAGCGACACGTTCACGCTGCTGGGCACCGGCATGCCGAACAGCTCGGTGCTGTACTTCCAGGGCACGTCCCAGCAGGCCGGCGGCGCCGGTGCCGTGTTCGGTGACGGTCTGCGTTGCGCCGGCGGCACGGTCATCCGTCTGCTGACGAAGACCAACGTGGGCGGCGCGAGCCAGTACCCGGATGCGGGAGACGTTCTGATCTCGATCCGCGGCGCGAACTCCGTCGGCAACGTGCGCACGTACCAGGCCTGGTACCGCAACGCGGCCGACTTCTGCACCCCGTCGACCTTCAACCTGACGAACGGCGTCGAGGCGACCTGGGGCGCGTGATCGGGAAGGACCCGCCGGGCATTCGCCCGACGGGTTCCGCCTGATTCGGCAACCAATTCCGGCCGCGGAGCTTCGCGCTCCGCGGCCGGCTTCGTTGGCAGGGGCCCGGCGTTCGCCGGGCATCCCGGAGGGGCTGCGGGGCGCACGCGCGTCGATCGCGGGCCCGCCGGACCCCTGTTCCGCGTGGACTCAGCTAGATTCGGGAACGGGTGCACGGGCCACCTGCGGTCCCGACCCGGTGCCCCGCGGAGGTTCACAGGACCTTTCCTGAGCCCCGTGTTCCAGGGACCTCACGATGCTCGACGCGGAGCCTGGCTCCTCGACCACCATGTCCCACCTCCTTCCCAACCTGCGTGCCGCTGCGTCCGTCGTCCTGCTCGCGACGTGCGCCTCGGCGCTTTCGACCTTCCCCGAGGTCGAGCCCAACGAGACCAAGGATCAGGCGACCGCGAACGGGGTCATCCTCCTCACCGCGGGCGACGTCCTCAGCGGCACGACGACCGGCTCGTCGACGACCACGCCCGGCGCCGCCAGCGCCGACACGTGGCGCATCCGGACCGCCCCGCTGCCGGCGGGCATCTACCGGCACACGCTGACGCTCACCACGAGCGGCGCGGCGGGCCACGTGGGTTCGATCCGCGGCCTGGTCCAGACGAGCGGCCCCGGCCTGCCCGGCACGATCGGCACGACCGATTTCGTGTTCATGACGTCCTCGACGACCACCAACCGCTCGGTGAGCTGGTACGGCTTCGGCCGCGCCGAGGAGATCTACTACCGCGTGACCGGCACCACGTCGACCATCGCGCCCTACGACGCCACGCTGACGACCGTGGCCGTGGCGCCGGTGGCGGGCGGCTCGTTCGCGGCGGGAAGCATCCGCTTCCAGACGGTCGGCCAGACGACGCTGGACACGGAAATCCACATTCTCGACGGCACGCTGACGGTCATCGACGACGCCAGCAACGACGACGAATCGATCTCCGAGGGCGGCACGGGCACCACTCTGCAGTCGATGTTGACGCGCACGCTGCCGCCCGGCACGGCCTACCTGGCGGTCGGACGGTTCAACGTCGCGACGAACGACAACTCGCCGGCCACGGACGACTTCCGCACGGGCAACGTCCTCGACTTCCGGGACGCGATCGCGTGTTCCTCGTCGTCCGTGTCCCCGGGCGGCAGCGACTTCGACCTGCTGGTCACCGACAGCAGCGGCGCGACGGCCGTGCCCGTCCTCGGTCCGGCGAACGAGCCGTACTCGCTCGTGTTCGTGCAGTTCACGATCACCGGGTCGACGCCCCCGCCGATCGCGTTCTGCTTCGGCGACGGCAGCGGCACGGCCTGCCCCTGCGGCAATGCCGGCGCCGCCGGCAACGGCTGCGCGAACTCCATCAACCCGGCCGGCGCGAACCTGGCGTGGAGCGGCACGCCCAGCATCTCGTCCGACACGTTCACGCTGCTGGGCAGCGGCATGCCGGACAGCTCGGTGCTGTACTTCCAGGGCACGGCGCGACTGGGAGGCGGCCTCGGCGTCGCGTTCGAGGACGGCCTGCGCTGCGCCGGCGGCACGGGCATGCGCCTGCTGATGAAGACGAACGTGGGCGGTGCCAGCCAGTACCCCGAGATCGGCGACGTCCCGATCTCGATCCACGGATCGAATGCCCCCGGCACCGTGCGCACGTACCAGGCCTGGTACCGCAATGCGGCCGACTTCTGCACGCCGTCGACCTTCAACCTGACGAACGGCGTCGAGGCGACCTGGGGCCCGTGATCGGCAAGGACCCGCCGAGCCTCTGCCCGACGGGTCCCGCCTGATTCGGCAACCAAGGCCGGCCGCGGAGCATCGCGCTCCGCGGCCGGTTTCGTTCACGGGGTCCAGGCGATGGCCATGCCGTTCGACAGGTTGAACGTGGACGCCGTGCAGAACGCCGCCGCGTCGCGGTGCCAGATCTGGTAGAAGCGCGTGCCGCCGACGATCGGGATGGCGCCGGCCACGGACAGTGCCGGATCCGCTCCGACCGGGAAGGCCGAGGCGCCCGCGGCGTTGTTGAACTTCACCACGAGCCGGATCTGCGAGCCGGCCACGCAGCGCACGCCGTCACCGAAGGGGATCATCGGCTGGGTCGTGCCCTGGAAGTACAGGCACGGGCTGAAGGGCGGCATCGAGGAGCCGGAGAGCAGCACCGTGTCCGCCGCGACGCTGGCGATGCCGCTCGCGGTGAGCAGCGCGCCGGCCGGGTTGGCCGAGTTGGCGCAGCCGTGGCCGATCGCGCCCAGGTTCCCGCAGGGGCAGGGGAAGCCGGTCACGCCGCTCATGCAGTAGGGCGTGCCCGCCTGCGCCTGGCGCACCGTGTCGAGCGCGTCCAGGTTGCCCGGGTTCGCCGCGCCGCTGCGCGTCGTCGGGATGCCGAGCCACTCGGCCGCGATGAAGATGCCGGGGAACGGCGAGAGTCCGCCCGCGACCGGCGGCATCAGGATGTCGCCCGGTTCGATCGGGATGCCGAACATGCTGTCGGGCATGCCGACCACGAACGACGTGCGGCGCACCGAGAACAGCAGCATGTCCGCGCCGCCGGCCGCGCCGAGCCAGCCGAAGGGGCCGGGCGAGGGCTGGTAGCCGGGCACGCCGTTCTCGAACAGGGCCAGCGCATCGAGATCGTCCCGATGCGGTCCCGTGATGTCGAGGCCCAGCGCCGGACCGGGCGCGTAGACCGCGATCGGCCCGCCCGGGGGCGAGACGAGCACCGACGCGGACGTGAAGCCGTGCGCGGCGGCCGAACCGCCGGGCACCGCCCCGCACGGATCGGGCAGGAAGCCGTCCAGCGAGAAGTAGGCCATCACGATCGCGCCCGGCATCCCGGGTGCGCCCTCGATGTCGAACGCGTCGACGTCGTCGCCGTCGACCGCGAACGGCGCGTCGGGCTCGACCAGACCCAGGCCGGGGTACAGCGCGCCGCTGCCGCTCGCCAGGCCGTTGCCGTCGATGATGCCCGTGTTGCCGCCCGGACCGCCCGGCGGGAGCGGCGGCGGCGGGAGGCCGAGGTCCTTGAACACGTCGGCCGAGGCGTCGCCGAACGGGAACTCGCTGAACACGCTGGGCGCCAGCGGCAACGCGAGGCCCGGGGTGCACTCGTCGACCGAGAACACGTACGTGCCCGACGGCATGCGCGTCGGCGTGACCGGATTGTCGAAGCCGTAGGAAAGCGCGTCGACCTCGATGCTGCAGTTGAGGCCGGGCGGGTGCCCGATGCAGCCGGGGTGGAGCATCAGGCCCAGGCCGGGTCCGGGAGGACCGAAGCCGCCGCTGCGGAAGATGCCTGGAGGCGGCAGCGGCCCGTAGGCGGGCGCGCCCGGAACTCCCGCGGCCGACATCGGCGTGAGGATGTCGCCCTCGGTGATCGGCACGCCGCTGCCCGTCGCGGGCGTCGCGATGGTCAGGCCGTTGTAGTCGATGGAGAAGGTGACCTGCGCGCTGGAGCTCGCGGAGAGGGCGAGCAGTGCCAGGGGTGCGCAGGCGAAGGCCGCGGGTCGAGCCGCGGCGAAGGGGATTCGAGCGTGTCGTTGCATGATGGGACTCCGCCGGCCAGGGGGCAGGAGGTGCCTCGCGGGGGGCCGGCATGGTCGAGTGACCTCGGACGCCCCGCCCTGGAACGGAAACCGCGAGATTCGTGGTCGTTCCGTGCCGGCGGGCGTCGAGCGGTCCGGCGTCAGCGCGCGGCCAGCGCGGCCGTCCAGACGGCGATGACGGCCAGCAGCGCCGCGCTCGTGACCCAGGCCTGCCCGACCGCGCTCATGCGAAAGCGCGAGCGCCGCACCTGACCCAGCGCGAGGCCGATCGCGGCGCCGGCCACGAAGCCGAGGCCGTGCGCGGCGATGTCGATGCGCTCCAGCCCCTCGATCGAGCGCGGGTCGTCGGCGTGCGCGCCGCCCGCGCCGAGCCACGCCAGCAGGCCCAGGCCCATCACGACCGGCGCCCACAGGCGCAGCGGCCGGTAGCCGAGCTCCTTGCGCCGCATCCACTCGTACGCGACCTGCACCCCCAACGCGCCGAACACGGCCGTCGACGCACCGATGGAGAGGTGCGACGGCGCCTGGAGGTACGCGTTGGCCAGGTTCCCCAGCGTCCCCGACACGAGCACGGCCCACCAAGCCAGTCCCACGCCGATGCTCTGCGCGAGGATGACGCCCAGCACGGCGCCGAGCACCGCGTTGCCGGCCAGGTGACCGATGTCGGCGTGCAGCGTCAGCGCGGTCGCGGCGCGCCACCACTCGCCGCCGCGGATCGCGGCCGCGTCCGCGCGGCCCAGCACGGTCCAGTCCAGGCCGTAGCGATCGGCGACCTGGAACGTGAAGAGCAGCGTGATCAGGCCCACGTACGCGATGGCCGCGTGGATGCCCTGCGAGACGGGCGCGGGATGCGTCTCGCGCGGCGGCCAGCTCGCGTTCTCGTCCTGGTAACGGTGCAACTCGTCGGCAGCGCGCGCCGCGTCCGCCTCCCGCACCACCAGCACGACCTCGCCCGCGTGATCGAGGCTGCCCGCGGCGATGCCCAGGGATTGCAGGACGAGCGCCTGATGCCGCGCCGTGCGCCGGTCCCGCGTGCGCGCGACCTCGATCCAGGCCGCGTGTTGTTGGAACGGTCCGTCCATCCGGCGCTCCGGGGGGCGCGGCGCCTATACTGGTCGGCCCCACGGCCGGATTCCACGGTTCAGGTGCCCCCGACGATGCTTCTGCGCGCGATCCTCCTCGGCTGTCTCGCACTCTCGAGTCCCCTGCACGCGCAGGAAGGCCCGCGCGCGCCCGCGCATCCGCGCACGGAGCTGCGCGTCGACCCGGTGGTGATCGGCGATGCGCGGCCGCGCTTCTCGTGGGAGGTCGACGATCCGCGGCGCGGCGCGGCGCAGTCCGCCTGGCGCGTGCTGGTCAGCCAGAACCTGCAGTCGCTGCAGTCCGAGAAGGGCGAGGAGTGGGACAGCGGGCAGGTGGCGGGCCCAGAGACCTGCCAGGTCGAGTACGGCGGGCGGCCGCTGACGCCGGGCCGCACGTACTACTGGACCGTGCGCACCTGGGACGCACAGGGCAAGCCCTCGCCGTGGAGCACGCCCGCGCAGTTCGGCGTGGCGCCGCTCGCGCCCGGCGACTGGCGCGCGCGCTGGGTGCGCGCCGGCCGCGCGCCCGCCGCGGCGGCGATCGGCTGGCACAGCGCGTTCGCCAAGGCCGAGGACGACTGGCAGTGGGTGCAGCTCGACCTGGGCGGCGACGTGATCTGCGACCGCGTGCGCCTGCATCCCGCGCGCCCCGACGGCGACCTGTCGAAACCGGGGGTGCTGTTCCCGCTCAAGGTGCGCGTCTACACCGACTCCACCGGGAAGTTCGACGGCAACAAGTTCATCCGCATCGCCGAGTACGAGTGGCAGGACATCCCGGGCGACGGCAGCGAGCCGCTGGAGCTCGCGTTCAGCCGCTACACGCTGCGCTACCTGCGCATCGTCGTCACGAAGATGCGCCAGCAGGAGGGGCGCGGTTTCGCGGCGGCGCTGGGGGAGATCGAGGTGCTCGACGGCACGACCAACATCGCTTCGCGCGGCAAGGTGACCGCCGGCAGCACCCTCGACGAGGACGGCTGGCGGCCCGAGGCGATCAACGACGGCGCGCTGGTGCCCGCGGCGCAGGCCGCGGCCGCTGCCGAGGACGCGCTGCCGCGGCTGCGCACCAGCTTCACGCTCGATGCGCTGCCCTCGCGCGCCTGGATGCACGCGACCGCGCTCGGAGCGTGCGAGGTGACCGTGAACGGCGTGCGCATCGGCGACGAGCGCCTCGCGCCGGGCTGGACCGACTACGCGCGCCGCGTGCCCTACCAGTCGCACGAGGTTTCCGCGCAGTTGCGGCAGGGGCAGAACGTGATCGGCGTGCAGCTCGCGCCGGGCTGGTACGCCGGCCGGCTGGGCCTCGCGGACCTCGCGGGCGGCGGGAAGGTGCGCGGTTTCTACGGCGAGGAACCGTGCTTCCTGGCGCAGCTCGACATCGTGCTGGAGAACGGCAAGCGCGTTCTCGTGCAGACGGACGACACCTGGCGCAGCCACCGCGCGGGACCGGTGCTCACGGCCGACCTCCTCGACGGCGAGACGCGCGACTCGACGCGCGAGGAGACCGGCTGGGACGCGCCGCAGTTCCAGGCCGCGGACTGGCGCCCCGTCGCGATCGTGGACGGTCCGGGTCCGGAGCTGTTCGTGCCCGCGGCCGACCCCATGCGCGTCACGGACGTGCGGCCGGCGCTCTCCATGCACGAGGCTGCGCCGGGGGTGTTCCTCTACGACTTCGGCCAGAACGTCGTGGGCGTCGTGCGCCTGAAGGCCGCGGGCGATCGCGGCACCGAGATCGTGGTGCAGCACGGCGAGGTCCTCGACGCGACGGGCCAGCTCTACCTCGGCAACCTGCGCGGTGCGGCGCAGCTCGATCGCTACGTCCTGCGCGGCGGCCTCGAGGTCCTGGAGCCGCGCTTCACGCTGCACGGCTTCCGCTACGTCATCGTGGCGGGCCTCTCGCGCGCGCTGCCGTTGGCGGACGTCGAGGCGCTCGTGATCGGCACGGACCTGCGCGCGGCAGGCACGTTCGACTGCTCCGATCCGCTGTTGAACCAACTGTGGCGGAACGCGGCCTGGTCGATCCGCGGCAACTGCGCCGCGATCCCCACCAACTGCGCCCAACGCGACGAGCGCCTGGGCTGGCTGGGCGATGTCCAGGCCGTCACGCCGACCCTGCTGCACCTCCACGACGCCGCGGGGTTCCTGACGCAGTGGCTGGCCGACGTGCGCGGTGCGCAGTCGGACGACGGACGCTTCCCCGATTTCGCGCCGCACCCGTTCGCGTCCGACCAGCGCTTCCGCGGCGCGCCGGGCTGGGCCGACGCGGGCGTGCTCGTGCCGTGGGAGCTGTGGCGGCGCACGCACGACCGGCGCTTGCTGGCGGCCAGCGCGGAGCCCGCGCGCCGCTGGGTGCGCTTCGTCGCCGGCAAGAACCCGGATCTCGTGTGGCGCAAGGACCGCGGCATGGACTACGGCGACTGGCGCAACGCCGGCACCATCAAGGCGGAGGGCTACCACTGCGCGGACTGCAAGGTGCCCAAGGACCTGTTCGCCACGGCGTTCTTCGCGCGGTCGGCCGAGGTCGCCGCCCGCCTTTCGGCCGCCAACGGCGAGGCCGAGCAGGCGCGCGAGCTGGGCGCAACGGCGGACCGCGCGCGCGCGGCCTTCCGCAAGGAGTTCGTGGAGCCCGTCGGCCGCCTGCGCGGCGACACGCAGGCGGGCTACGCGCTGGCGCTCGACCTCGAGCTCCACGAGACGCCCGAGCAGGCGACCCAGTGGGCGGACCGTCTGGCGCAGCGCGTCGAGGAGCAGGGCGCGCTGACGTGCGGCTTCCCGACCGCGCACCGCGCGTTGCTCGCGCTGTCGCGGCACGGGCACCACGCGCTCGCGGTCGACCTTGCGACGCGGCGGACGCTGCCGTCGTGGGGCTTCATGGTCGAGCAGGGCGCCACGACGATGTGGGAGCGCTGGGACGGGCTGCTCCCCGACCGCGCGATCGAGGAGCAGGACGTGAACTCCCTCAACAGCCTGGCGCTCAGCTCGCTCGGACAATGGATGGTCGAGGCGCTGGCCGGCATCGTGCCCGGGGAGCCGGAGGAAGACGCCACGGCCCGTCCGTCCGCGTGGCGGGCCTTCCGCCTCGAGCCGCGCCTGGGCGGCGGCCTGACGCACGCGCGCGCCGAACACCACTCGATCGTCGGGCGCATCGCCAGCGCGTGGCGGCTGCAGGGGAAGGAGCTCACGTACGAGTGCACGGTTCCGCCGAACACCAGCGCGGTCCTCGTCCTGCCGGCGGCCCGCGAGGGGTTGACCGAGAGCGGCAAGCCCGTTGCCGAAGCGGCGGGCGTCACCGTGCTGGCCGGTGACGACGGCGCCGCGACGCGCATCCAACTGCAGGCCGGCGCCTACGTCTTCCGGGGGCGCGCGCTGTCGGGGTCATGACGACGCGCCGCCGCACGCTGCTCATCGCGCTGCCGCTGGCGGTCGTGTTCGCGTTGTGGGCGGGACCGGGGTTGTCGCCCGACGACGGCGAGGGCGCGCCGCCGGCGGCGCCGGCGACCGCGGAACCGGCGCCGCCCGCGCCGGTCCTCGAGGCGCCCGAGTGCGAAGCCCCGCCGGACCCGGGACCCGACGGCGACCTGTGAACGCCTCGACGCCGGGTGACGCGGGGTTCCTGACGACGCGCTGGAGCGTCGTCTCGGCCGCGGGATCCGCCGATCCCGTGCGACGGCAGGCGGCGCTGGAGGATCTCGCTCGCGCCTACTGGTTCCCGCTCTACGCCTACGCGCGCCGCCGGGGCCTGGCCTCCGACGCCGCGGCGGACCTCGTGCAGGCCTACTTCGCGCGCGTCCTCGAGCGCGAGGACCTGCGCGCGGCGGACCCCGAACGCGG
The DNA here is from genome assembly GCA_964552795.1 of uncultured Planctomycetaceae bacterium. Lineage (GTDB taxonomy): Bacteria > Planctomycetota > UBA1135 > UBA1135 > JAEUHZ01. Next base: position 34,432 of record CAZKIO010000004.1, on the reverse strand, counting down.
TCGCTTCCGCGCGTGGCTGCTGGCCGGCCTGCGCAACCTGCTGGTCAACGAACGCGAGCGCGACCGGGCCCGGAAGCGCGGCGGCGGCGCGGTGCCGGTGTCCATCGACGCGCGCGACGCCGAATCGCGCTACCAGCTCGAGCCGGCGGATCCGCGCACGCCCGAACAGGCGTTCGAGCGCGCCTGGGCGCTCGAGGTGCTCGCGCACGCGATGCAGCGCCTGCGCGACGAGCAGGCGCACGCGCGCAAGCTGGACCTGTTCGAGGCGCTGCGCCCCGCGCTGGCGGCCGACGACGACGCGCCGCCGCACGCCGCTGTGGCCGCGCGCCTGCGGATCACGGCCAACGCGGCCAAGGTCGCGCTGCACCGGTTGCGCCGGCGCTTCGGCGAGCTGGTGCGCGACGAGGTCGCCGGCACGCTCGGCCCGGATGCCGACCTCGACGCCGAGCTGCGCGGGCTGTTCGAGGCGCTGGGGCGCGGATCCAGAGGGGATTCCGCGTAACCTTCCGTCGCGTTCCCTGCACCTGGGGTCGGACCCGAACCGCTCATCGAGCCCCCCCCAGGACCCCATGGACACACCCCGCGATTGCCGCCGCTGCGGCGCGCCCCTGCCCCCCGGGGCCGAATCCTGCCCGCGCTGCCTGCTCGGCCTGGGGATCGCGCCGCCCGCCGCCGATCCCGAGGGCGCGGACGACGTCGTGATCACGCGCGCCAACGCCGCGCGGCCGACGCTTCCCACGCGCGAGGAGCTGGTGGCGGCCTTCCCCGATCTCGAGATCCACGATCTGATCGGCCGCGGCGGCATGGGCGCCGTGTTCCGCGCGCGGCAGACGCGGCTGGAGCGCGACGTCGCGCTGAAGGTCATGCCGCGCGAGCTGTCGGCCGACCCTTCGTTCGCCGAGCGGTTCCTGCGCGAGGCGCGCGCTCTCGCACGGCTGTCGCACCCCAACATCGTCGCGGTGCACGACTTCGGCGAGACGGGCGGCCTGTGCTGGCTGCTGATGGAGTTCGTCGACGGCGCGAACCTGCGCGACGTCCTGCGCAAGGGCCGCATCGAGCCGCGACAGTCGCTGACGATCGTGCGCGAGCTGTGCGAGGCGCTGCAGTTCGCCCACGACGAGGGCGTCGTCCACCGCGACATCAAGCCCGAGAACGTCCTGATCGACCGCAAGGGGCGCGTCAAGGTGACCGACTTCGGCCTCGCCAAGCTGATCGGCCCGACGGAGGACGCGCACTTGACGCGCGACGACCAGGTCATGGGGACGCCGCACTACATGGCGCCCGAGCAGATCGAGCGACCGCGCGACGTCGACCACCGGGCCGACATCTACGCGCTGGGCGTCGTGCTGTACGAGATGCTCACCGGCTCGCTGCCGCGCGGCAAGTTCGACCCGCCCAGCCGGCGCGTCGAGGTCGACGTGCGCCTCGATCGCATCGTGCTGCGTGCCCTGGAGCACGAGCCCGCGCGCCGCTACCAGCACGCGGTGGACGTCAAGACCGACGTCGAGGACGTCGAACAGGGGCCCAGGCCTGAGGCGGACGGCGCGCGGGCCGAGCGTGCGGGCGCGAAGTCCGCGAGCAGCGACCCGCAGGTCCGCGTCTACGGACTGGCCGTCGACGTGCGCGATCCGCTGCGCGGCGGGTTGGGCATCGTGATCGCGTTGATGATGTGGATCGCGGTCGCGGCTCTGTGGAACGTCGGCGCGTTCGGCCTGGGGCTGGGCTTCGCGGTGCTGATCGCGCTGTTCGGTCACCTGCTGCAGCGCGGCGTGGACGCCCAGCCGCACCTGAAGGCGGCGCTTCGGGAGTTCCCCGCGGGCCAGGTCGCGCTGCGGCGAGTCCAGACCGGAGTCCTGCTGGCGCTGGCGGGGCTGGCGCTGGTCCTGCTGCACGCCTCGGCGTGGGAGCACGGGACGACGCACTGGGCTCCCGCCTACCGCGACGGGCAGGCGGTGCTGCACTCCTGGCGCTCGAATCCGCTCGAACTGCTGGCGTCGATCGGCGTGACGGTGCCCTCCGACGGGCGCCCCGCGGTGCACATGCTGCGCAGCTTCACGCTGGGAGATCCGGCCGCGCTGCTGGCCGTTCCGTTGATCGCGTGGCTGGCCGTGGCCGTGCTGCTGATCCTCGCAGCAGGCTTCGTGCGCGTGCGCGTCCCCGGCCGCAAGGACCTGCGCCGGCCCGTGTGGCTCGCCGTCCTGCGCGCCGCGTTCGCGATGCTTCTCGGGCTGTTCCTGAGCTGGGGCGTTTCGGCGCTGATCAGCTCCGCGCGCGGCATCCAACTGGAATCCGTGTCCGAGGCGGCGAGCACCAGCCTGCCGCTCGACGAGGCGGCCGACGCGACCTACGCCTTCCTGATCGAGAAGGGGTTGCAGGTCGACACCGACCAGACGCTCGAGGTGATCGACGCGCGCACGCGCGTGAAGTACGCCGGCTTGCGCCTGTTCCGCGGCGCGTCCGCCAGCCCGATCGCGCGCTGGAGCATCCAGCACGACGGCGTGCATCGCGCGACACCCAGCGTGTGGGTGCGCCTGAGCCGGGCCGACGACGAGCGCACCGTGCTCTGGTCGCAGGCCGGGCTCGCGACACCCGGCGCGCCCGAGGCGCGGGAGTGGCAGGAGATGCTCGCGGAGCTCGCGCAGCGACTTGCCGCCGCCGAGAAGAACTGAGCCGGCCGGCGGCGCGAACCGGCGTTGCGCGCCGCGGCCCGCCCGCCTAGCTTCTGCGCTGCATCCTGTCCGGATCGATGCCATGCAGCCGCGCCACGTGCTCATCAGCCGCACCGACGCCATCGGCGACGTCGTGCTGGCGCTGCCCATGGCGGGCTGGCTCCGGCGCGAGCGGCCCGGGACGCGCGTGAGTTTCCTGGCCCGGGCTTACACGCGCCCCGTCGTCGAGGCCTGCGAGCACGTCGACGGGTTCTTCGACTGGGACCTGGTGAGCCGCGACACCATGCAGGCCCAGACCGAGTTCCTGCGTGCCACGGGCGCGGACGCGATCGTGCATGCGCTGCCGCGGCGCGCGATCTGCGAGGCGGCCTGGCGTGCCGGCATCCGCCGGCGCGTGGGATCCGCGCGCCGCCTGTGGAGCCTGATCTTCAGCAATCGCCACGTGCTGGACAGCCGCAAGCGCTCGGGACGGCACGAGGTCGACCTGGACCTCTCGATGCTGAAGCCCCTCGGACTGCGCTCGCTGCCGAGCCGCGCGGAGATCGAGCGGCTCTACGGGCTGACGCGCGTACGGCCGCTCGCCCCGGAGCGCGCGGCGCTGCTCGACCCGGAGCGCGTAAACGTCGTCCTGCACCCCTTGTCGAACGGCAACGCGCCGGAATGGGGCCTCGCGAACTACGCGCGCCTGATCGAGCTCCTGCCCGCCGAGCGGTTCCGCGTGCTCGTCACCGGCAGCGCGAAGGAGCGCGACCGGATCGGCGATCGTCTGCCGCTGGATCACCCGCACGTCGAGAACCTGCTGGGCCGGTTGGATCTCCACGAGCTGATCGCCGTGATCGGCCGCGCGGATGCGCTGGTTGCGTCCAGCACCGGACCGCTGCACCTGGCGGCGGCTCTGGGCATCGTGGCCGTCGGCGTGTACGGGGCCCAGGTCTCGCGCAGCGCCGCGCGCTGGGGCCCGATCGGTCCGCGGGCGCACGCGCTCACGTTCGACCCCGATTGCCCGCGCTGCCGCGGCAAGGACCCGTGCGATTGCGCCAGCCGCATTCCGCCGGAACAGGTGCTGTCGCTGTTCGAGACGCACGCCGGGGCGCGTCGCGGTGCGCAGGCCCGGGCGCCGGCCGAGCGGGGCCGCTAGTCCCGGAGGCCGCGCGACAACTCGCGGTGCAGCCAGGCGCGCGCGTAGGTCCAGTCCGTCTTCACCGTGGCGAGGGACACGCCGATCGCAGCCGCGACCTCCTCCAGGTCCAGGCCCGCGAAGTGGCGCAGCAGGACGACCTGTGCCTTGCGCGCGTCGTGCTCGCGCAGGCGTTCGAGCGCCTCGTCCAGGGCCAGCAACTCCAGGGACGGCTCCGCGGCGACCGCCGCGGATTCGTCCAGGCTCACGCGCCGGGCGTCTCCGCCGCGTTTCTCCGCTCCGCGCGCGCGGGCGCGTTCGACCAGGATGCGCCGCATGGCCTGCGCCGCGGCCCCGAAGAAATGGGCCCGGCCCGACCAGCCCGGATCCGATTCGCCGACGAGGCGCAGCCACGCCTCGTGCACCAGCGCGGTGGCCTGCAGCGTCTGCGGGGCGCCTTCGCCCGCGAGGCGCGCGCGCGCGAGGCGGCGCAGTTCCTCGTACACCAGCGGCAGCAGCTCCTCCGCGGCGTCATGGCCGGCCGCGCCGCCGCCGTCCATCGTCTCGAGCAGCCGACGGACGTCAGGACCTTCCGGCGGCGCGACCATCGATCATCCCCGCCGGAATCCGACCAGGTAACCGACGCCGAAGACCACGGCCGTCGGCAGGCGCTGCTGGAGGAACTCCATGATGGGCACTTCGGCCTTCAGGTTGAGGAGCCACGCGTCGATCGCGCGCATCACGCCGCCCCAGTCGACCTCCATGACGCCGCGCGCGACCTGGATCTGCACCACGACGAACGCGATCGCGATGGCGATCAGTACGAGCTTGAGCGCCTTGCGCGAGGTGTAGCCCAGCGCGAAGCCGATCAAGCCGAAGAGGCTGGCCTCGGTGACGATCGGCAGCAGTTCCTGCAGCGTTCCCGGATCCTCGCCTTCCTTCTGCACCGCCTCGGCCGCGAACGACCGCGCGCCCTCGGGCATCGGGTTGGTCTGGCCCGGCTGCGGCTCGGAGACGAGCATCCGCAGCGCGACCGAGATCACCAGCGAGAGCGTGAAGAACCACAGCATCGCCTTCTGGAAGGCGGGCATGGGCGCGCGCGCGGTCTCGACCTGTTTCGCCATGCACAGAGGATGGCGCGCGCCCGGGCGCAATGCCAGCCGCGTCAGTCGGGCCGGTGCTCGTCGGGCGGAACGTCGGGCGGCTTCCCGAGAACGGTCGCCGCGCCGGGCGTCCTGCGCAGGATCGCGAGCAGGCTGATCCCGTCGCGGTATACGCCGTGGCGCCGCCGGCGCAGAGCCCGCACCAGGGGGCCGGCCTCGCGCTCGAAGGTCCAGCGCAGGAGCGCGTTGACCGGCCGCGCGGGGATCGCGAGATCGGCGCCCGAGCCGTGCACGGGCTTCTTGCCGCGCCGCAGCGCGCGCGCGGCGCGCACCAGCGGCGCGAGCACGGCGTTGCACGGCGTGACCAGCAGCGGCTCGACGGGCAGGTCGCGCCACACGCGTTCGAGGCGCGGCCGCGTGTAGCGCCGCCAGTGACGGCTGGCGACGTCGTGCGCGCTCCACAACTCCGGATCGGCAGGCACGGTCACGAGGTAGTGGCAGCCCGGCCGCGTGTGCGCGACTACCGTCGAGAGGAGCTCGAAGTCGTCCTCGACGTGCTCGATCACGTCCATCAGGAGCACGAGGCGCGCGTCGTCCCAGCAGCCCTCGAGCGCCGTCCGCACATCGCCGCAGACGAAACGCGCCGACGGGAAGCGCTCGCTCGCCAGCTCGATCGCCGTGGCGGAATCGTCGAGACCGACGACGCGGTAGTCGTCCGCGAGCGCGCCGCTGTTGCCGCCCGTGCCGCAGCCGATGTCGAGCACCAGTGCGTCCTTCGACGGCGGCACGAGCTCGGCCGCGAGCGCGCGCAGGATCTTGCGGCGCGCGGCGAACCACCAGTGGCGGCCCTCGACGGTCGCGTTGTGACGCTGGACGGCGGGATCCATGGGGCGCGCCATCCTCGCCACGCGCGGCCCGCAGCGCCAGCGTCCGCGGCGGCCCTCGACGCTCGCGGCGGATCGTGTTGGGATGGACCCATGCGACCGGATCACCGGCTGAGATGGTCGGCGCTCGCGGCGTGCGTCCTGGCGGGCGGCGCGCAGGCGGGCGGCGGCGTGTGGCGCACGCTCGCGCCCCTCGGGCTCGCGCGGCAGGAGGTCGGGGCCGCGCGCATCGGCGGACACGTCTACGTCGTCGGCGGGCTGATCACGAACCCGGGCCTGGCGGCGACGGCCACGGTGGAGCGCTACGACATCGCGGCGGATTCCTGGACGTCCGTGGCGCCGCTGCCCGCGGTGCGCGACCACCTGGGCGTGTGCGCGGTGGGCGGCCAGCTCTACGCGATCGGCGGGTTCGCCGGCGACTTCGTGGCGTGCGCCGACGTGTGGCGCTACGACCCGGCACTCGATGCGTGGACTCCGCGCGCGCCGCTGCCCGCCGCGCGCGGCGCCTGCTGGGCGGTCGCCCACGGTTCGAAGCTCTACGTGTTCGGCGGCACGAACCTGGCGGGCGCGGCGCAGCGGACGACCTACGTCTACGACCCCGCGCTGAATTCCTGGTCGCAAGGCGCCGACATGCCGTCGGCGCGCGAGCACCTCAACGCCGAGGCGCTGGGCGCGTTCATCCACGTCGTGGGCGGACGGGCCGGCGCCGCGACCGCCGCGCACGAGCGCTACGACCCGGTGGGAAACACGTGGACCACGCTCGCGCCGCTCCCGACCGCGCGCAGCGCGACGGCGACCGCAGCGTTCGGCGGGCGCCTGTTCGTGATGGGCGGGGAGATCCCGATGCTGTTCGCGGTGAACGAGGTGTACGACCCGCTCACGAACGCCTGGAGCACGCAGGAGCCGATGCCTGTGCCGCGGCACGGCGTCGCGGCCGTGGCGATCGACAGCGGGATCTTCGTGCCGGCGGGCGGGACGGTGCAGGGATTGCTGCCCTCCGCGCACGCCGACGAATTCCGGCCGCAGCCGGCCGACGTCAGCGCATTCTGCGCGTGTTCCGTCGCGGCTCCTTGCGGCAACACGACGGCCGAGGCCGGCTGCCGCAACTCGACAGGTGCGGGCGGCAAGCTCACCGCCGTTGGTGTGGCCGACGTCGCAGCCGACACGCTGGAGCTGGTCGCGAGCGCGCTGCCGTCCGGGACGAGCGTGCTGTTCTTCCAGGGGACGGCGCAGGTCAACGGCGGCGCGGGGACGTTCTTCGGCGACGGGCTGCGCTGCGTGGGGGGGACGGTCGTGCGCCTGGGGACGAAGACGGCGGCCGGCGGCGCAGCGAGCTACCCGGCGGCGGGCGACCCGGCCGTGTCGGTGCGCGGGTCCGTGCCCGCGGGCGCGACGCGGCACTACCAAGCCTGGTACCGCAACGTCGCGGGGCCGTGCGGCAGCGGCTTCAACCTGACGCGGGCGGCCTCGGTTGTCTGGTAGCCCGCGCGCCAGCGGGACGACCCCGCGGGTCGCGGATACAGTAGGGCCGTGCGATCCCGCCTCCTGATCGCCGGCGCCCTGGCCGTCCTCGCGCTGCCCGCAGCGGCGCAGAGGTCGAAGGCCAAGACGTGCCCGTGGTGCAAGGAGGATCCGGCGCTGATGCAGGCGGCGGGCGTCGTGTCCCACGGGCCGATGCCGATCGGCCAGACGGACAGCACGGAGCTCACGAAGGACCTGCCGGCGTCGCAGTGGATCTTCCTGGAGACCGCGCACCTGCGCTGGGCCTCGTCGCTGCCCGACCAGGTCGTCGACCGCGAGCAGAAGGCGCGCGTGATGGCCGAACTCGAGCGGTTGCGCGCGGCGCTGCCCGACGTGCCCAAGGAAGTGAAACGGCTGGATCCGTGGCTGCGGCTGCACCTCATCGCGATGAAGGGCGAGGAGTTCTACACGCGCTTCCAGTCGTTGCTCGGCGTGACCGACGCCGACTTCCCCGAGGAGCGCCGCGCCGACGGCCCGTTCATGGGCGCGGGCCGGTTCCTGGGCGAGAAGGACAAGTTTGAGGTCGTGCTGCACTCCAACCGCTCGACGCACCACCTGTTCACGAAGTCGTTCAGCGGGGCGCAGGTCACGAACGCCCTGCGCTGGCACTATCCGGGCCTGCACAAGATGCTGGCGTCGCTGCCCTGCGAGGATTCGGACCTGCGGCAGGATCGCTGGCTGTTCCCGCACATCGTCCACAACCTCTCGCACCTGTTCCTGTCGGCGTACAAGCACTTCTCCTACGACCCGCCGATGTGGCTCGACGAGGGCCTCGCGCTGTGCATGGAGAAGGAGATCGATCCGCGCGCGCACACCAACGAGGGCGAGGAGGGCAGCTACCGCGACGACATCGGGCCCTCGGACCCGGCGGAGGCCGTGCGCAAGATGCTGGCGCGCGGGCGCCAGAAGACGCTGGCCGAGCTGTTCTACGTGAAGGAGGTCGGCGCGCTGGACCGCGACGGCCTGCTGACGTGCTGGTCGATGGTGCGCTTCCTCATCGACGAGCATCCGACGTTCCTGGCGCAACTCCTGGGCGACGTGAAGGGCCAACTCGACGAGAAAGGCTATCCGTCGGGCCGCGATCTGCCGGGCTTGATGCGTTCGACCTTCAAGGACCGGGCGGGATGGACGCCGATGGCGTTCGACGAGATCTGGCGCGCCTGGGCGTCGACGCCGCCGGCACCGGAAGGCAAGTAGGCGCGTGCCGCCGGAGAGCGTGTCGGTCGGCTTCGCGGGGTACGTCTTCCTCGCCTTGCACCTGGTGCTGCTGCCGCTCGGCGCCTGGCATTCCAAGCGCGCGCTGGATTCCGGAGTCGACGTGGGGTCCCGGCGCGCGCTCTTCGCGAGCGTGGCGGGCCAGCAGGTCGTGCTGGCCACGTTCGGCCTGCTCGCCGCGTGGATCGAGGGCATCGAGCTGTTCCCGGCGCAGGCGCCCGATGCGCGCGGCTGGATCGCCGCCGCGGTGTTCGTCGTGCTTGCGGCCGGCACGTTCCACGCGCGCTGGCACGGCGCATCGCCCGAGCGGCGCGCACGCCTGGCCAAGCTGATGCCCGGCGAGAGCCGCGACCTGCCCGCGTGGTTCCTGGTGTGCGTGCTGGCGGGATTCGGCGAGGAGCTGTGCTGGCGCGGCGTGCTCTACGTGCTGCTGCAGCGCGTCGGCCTCGATCCCGCCGTCGCGATCGCCGCGGCGTCCGCGGGGTTCGCGCTCGCGCACGCCACGCAGGGCTGGCGCAGCATGCTGCTGATCCTGGGCTTCGCGGTCGGGTTCCACGTGATCGTGGAGGTGTCGGGCAACCTCTACCCGGCGATGGCGGCGCACGCGGCCTACGACGCGCTGGCCGGCGTGTTCGCGCTGCGGCTGATGCGGCGCGAGCCGGCCGCGGCCTGACGCGCTACAGCCGGCCCTCGGGCAGCCACACCGGCAGATCGGCCAGGCTGCCGCGCGCCTCCGCGCTGGTGTCCAGGCCCCACGACGCGAACAGCGGCCCAAGGTTGCGGCCGACGGCGCGCGACATGCGCACGAGCCACTCGTCCCGCTCCTTGTCGTCGTTCGCGGGCAGCTCGTTGCGGGCGAGCGCGCGGTACTCGCGGAACACCTTCTTGTAGGCCTCCCAGCCGAACTCCTGCTGCAGGTCGACGTAGACGAGCAGCGCCAGGAACGGGTCCGACTTCCACTTGTCGAAGGCATCGCGCGCGTCGCGCTGCTCGCGCCAGCGCCTGGTGCGCGCCTGGGCCGCGAACCGCGGATCGTCGATCGGCGTCTTCCCGCACACCTGCTCGAGCATGTACAGCGTGAAGACGTTGCACGTGACCTCCACCGAGCCGTGGAACGTCCACGCGCCCTCCTGGTGGTTGTGCCCGACCTCGTGGAACGGACCCCAGCCGTGCTCGCAGAGCTGCACCGGATCGCTGACGAAAGCCGCCGCGTCCAGGTGCGCCATGATCGGATAGCCCGAGTGCATGTAGCCGGCACTGATCTGCACGTCGCACACGAAGCGCTCGGGCGCCGGCCGCTGCGCCGGAATGCCGGCGAGGTCGGCGGCGGCGTCCATCGCGACGACCCACTTCTGGAGCACCTCGGTGGGGTCCTCGATCGTGCGCGCGGTCGTCGACGGCACGGTCAGGATCATGCCGCGCGTCGCCAACTCGGCCCACGGCGCCGGAAGGTCGCGGATGCGCCCGCGCCACTCCGCCGGCGCCGTCTCGCCCAGGACGAAGCGCGGCGCCTCGACGACGTTGCGCAGCTTCACCGACACCGTTTCCGGCGGAGCGGCATCGGGCGCGACGAGATACAGGAGGCCCCCGAAGGGGCTGGCGATCTTGACCGTCTCGGCGTCGAGCGGCTCCTCGCGCGTGATCCGCGGCGCGCGCTTCCACTCGCCGTGATGCGCGATGTCGTCCTTGTGGGCCCCGATGCGCACGCGCAGACCCTTCGTCGTCGCCGCGGCCGGCAGGGTGATCTCGATGGTCTCGCCCGGCGCGGCGTACAACCCGGTCGAGTGCCAGCGCGGCACCGACAGCTCGACGTTCACGGAACGGATCACGCGCGGCGCGTTGGCGGGCACCGCGCCGGGGAACCCCTCGGCCGACGGGTGCGCACGCACCTTGTGCGCGGGCGCGCGCAAGCCGTCGTCGATCTCCATCGAGAGCTGCAGCCGATCGAGCGGCCGGTCGCTCTTCAACGGCGCCAGCGGTCCGACGACGATGGGCGGGCGATTCGAGAAGGCCTTGCCCAGGCGCGGGCGAAACGCGCGGTCGTCCTCGGGGACCCAGCGCGCGGCCTGCGCGACGGTCCAACTGGCCTGTTCCGCTTGCGCCGCGCCGAACCCCGTCGGAGCCTGTTTCGCGGTCAGCGCCTGCAGCGCCGACGCAGCCTGGCACCACGCGAGCGGCTCGTTCTCGATCCGGAACAGGCCGTCCTTGCCGGCCCCGACCGTGCCGTCGATCCACACGATGCCGAAGCGCTGCGCGATCCGGTTGCCGGCGTTGTCGCGCAGGAGGTCCTTGCCAGGATTGAGTTGCTGCCAGCCCCAGCCGGTGACGCCCAGCACGAGACCGCCGCCGCCCTTCACGAACTTCTCGACGATCGCGACGTCCCCGTCCGTCCAGCCCGGCACCCCGCCGCACAAGACGTCGATCGCGGGCGTCGCGTCGAGACGTGCCATCCGATCCACCACCTCGACGTCGTATCCGCGCGTTCCGAGCGCGTCGGCGAAGGGCCCGGCGTCGAGCACGCCGACGCGGATCCGGCCGCGCGACTTGCGCGATGCCCAGCGCAGCGAGTTCTCCATCAGGCGCCAGCCGTCGCCCTGATCCAGCACGGGGCCGAAGTAGCCGTTGTGCGCGAACGCGACGAGACGCGCGGCGCCGGCCGTGCCCGCGGCGGCGAGAGGCGCGCGCAGTCCGCCGCCCACGTCGCCGAGAACGAGCGCGGAGGCGTCGTCGCCGTACACGCACAGTCGACCGGGCACGCCGGTCGGCGCGAGCGATTCCACGCCATCCAGGAGCTGGCGCACGTCGCGGTCGCCCGCGCCGGCGGCCGTGGGCGCCGCGGCGAGCGCGAGCAGGGCTGTGAGGATGCGAAAGGCGTTCATCGCCCCGAGAATACGGCCTGCGCGCCCGCCGGGCTGCTCCGGGAACGCCCGTTCGGTGCGCGCGTCGGCGGCTCTGCGGGTGGAGCACGCCGCGAGGCGACGCGCCGCGCGCCTCCCCGGGTTAGCATCGGCCCACGGTTCCTTCCGCCCCGGCGCCCTTCCCCGGAACGCCACCATGATCGCACTCGCTCTCGCGTACGCCTGTCTTCTCGCCGCTCCCCAGGACAAGAAAGGGGATGCGCCGCTGACGCTGACCCGGGAGATCGGCCTCAGCGTGCGCTACCGCCTGGAGAGCGAGGTCACCGCCGAGATGGCCGTGGGCCTCAGCCCGGTCTCCATGTCCACGCTCCTGAAGCAGGAATCCGAGGTGACCCTGAAGGCGGTCGCGGACTCGGGCGAGCGCACGTTCGCGATCGCGTTCGGGCCGGTCTCCGGGAAGCTCGAGGTGCCCGGCATCGGCGAGGTCAAGTTCGGGCCGGGCGAGTCGACCGACGGGCTCGACGAGAACCTGGCGGTCATGGTGGAGATGTTCCGGCGGCAGGGCAACGTGACCGTCACCGCGCTGGTCGACGAGCGCGGCACCGTGAAGGACGTCGAGGGCGACGAGAAGATCTTCGAGGGCCTGGTGCTCACGCCGATGATGAAGAGCCTGGGTGCGCAGCTCTCCGACCCCGACCTGAAGCCGGCCGCGCAGCAACTGTTCGCGCGCCTGCCGGACGTCGGCCTGAAGCGTTCGACCACGTTCTTCCTGGAGTTCCCGCACCTCGTCGGCGGGGCGCGCGTGGACTTCCGCCCCTTCGGACGCGTCGCCAAGCTGTCCAAGAAGCTGGCGTCCTTCGAGTGGAAGACCGATCTGGCGGCGCACGAGAAGGGGCGCTTGCCGGCCAAGGAACGGGACGAGCCCTTGTGGAACTGCGCGGAGCCGGCCGTCAAGAAGGCGTCCATCGAGGCTCAATCCGCGGTGTCGCTGGCCGACGGGCTGGCGGAGAGCCAGACGCTCGCGTTGGTGACGACCGTCGACATGCCCAGCCCGGCGGGCGACGGCAGCGTTCTCGCGACCACCAGCCGCTCGAAGTACCAGCTCGAGCGCTTGCCGGCCCGCAAATAGCGGCGACGCCGGCGCTGCGCGACCGCGGGCCCGTGTGCGATGATCCGCCGCGTGCACGTCCTCTTCGTCGCGCCCGAGACCTCGATCTACAACCTGCGTTTCGTCCACGCCCTGAAGGCGGCGGGGGCGCGCGTGTCCGGCGTCGGCCACGCGCCGCGCGAGCGCCTGAAGCCCGAGCTCGCGCGCCTGCTGGACGGCTACCGCACGGCGCGCAGCCTGATGGACGGGGCCGGGATCGCGGCCCTGGCGCGCGAACTGGGCCGCGAGGCGGCGATCGAGCGCGTCGAGACCATCGACGAGCCGGCGATCGACGCGGCGGCCCACGTGCGCGAGGCGCTGGGGTTGCCCGGCATCACGCCGCGCCAGGCGCGCCTGTGCCGCGACAAGGCCGCGATGAAGGACGCGCTGCGCGCGAAGGGGATCCCGGTGGCGGCGTCCGCTGGTTGCGCGGACGAGGTCGCGGTGCGCGCGTTCGTCGAGCGCGAGGGGTTCCCCGTGGTGGTGAAACCGCGCGAGGGCTTCGGCACCCGCCACACGTACCGCTGCGCGGACGCGGCGGACCTCGACCGGGCCTTGGCTCGCGTGCGCCCGCGGCCCGAGAACCCGCTCGTCGTCGAGGAGTTCGTCGAGGGTCACGAGGGCTTCCACGACGCGATCGTGGCCGACGGCGCGGTCGTGCACGAGTTCGTGGGGCACTACTACCCGAGCTGCCTGGAGGCCCTGCAGGACCGCCGCATCCGGCCGCGCATCGCCTGCACCAACCGGATCGCGATGGACAGCTACCGCGAGCTGCGCGACGTGGCGCGGCGCGTGATCGCGACGCTGGAGCTGCGCGAAACCGCGACGCACATGGAGTGGTTCTTCGGCCCCAAGGGCCTCAAGGTGTCCGAGATCGGCGCGCGCCCGGCGGGCGAGCGCATCTGGGACATGCACGCCGCCGGGAACGAGTTCGACCTGTACGGTGCGTGGGCCGCCGCGGTGCTGCACGGCCGCGCGACGGGCGCGCCGACGCGGCGCTACGCGACGGGGTCGGTGCAGATCCGGCCCGACCGCGAGGGCCGCTACCTGTCGCACGAGGGCGTCGAGGACGTGTTGCGGCGGCTGGGCGACGCCGTGTTCGAGCACGAGGTACCGCCGCCGGGCGCGCCGGTGCTGCCCCTCGACCAGGGCTGGCACGTCAACACGTGGTTCCGCGTGCGCGACGAGGACTACGACCGCCTGCACGAGAAGCTGGATTTCATCGCCGCGCGCGTGCGCGCGATCGCGACCGGCTGAGCGCGCCCCCTGCGCTCAGCCTGACCAGGCGACGCTCGCGCCGTTCGTCAGGTTGAACGTGGAGGGCGTGCAGAACGCGGCCGCGTTGCGGAACCACACCTGGTAGTGCCGCGTCGAACCGGCCGGCACGAACCCGCGCACCGAGACCGGCGCCTCGCCCGGCTCGGGATAGCGCGACGCACCGGCCGCGTTGACCTTCGTGCGCAGGCGGATCACCGAGCCGCCGACGCAGCGCAGGCCGTCGCCGAAGACCGCACCGGCGCCGCCGGACTGGCGCGCGGATCCCTGGATGTAGACCGCGGTCGAGCTCGGCATGCGCGAGCCGCGCAATTCGATCTGGTCCACCGTGATGCTCGCCAGGCCGGTCACGTCGATGCGACCGCCGGTGCCCAATGAGTGCAGGCAGCCTTCGCCCGCGCCGGGTGCGCTGGCGTTGCCGCACGGGCACGCGGTCGCGCTGCCGTCGCCCAGGCAGAACGGCGTCGCCGGTTCGGCGCAGCCGTCGCGCCGCGCGATGCGGCTCGTGGCCGCGCCGTCGACGGCCCGGAAGTTCCCGCCCATCCAAAGCGCCGGGTGCGCGTCGCCGGCCGCGTGGTGCGACGCCAGCGCGAAGACTTCCGTCGTGTTCGGCGAGGTGATCGACGTCGTCACGGCCGTCCACGCGCCGCCCGACGAGCGCGCCAGGCCCGGCACGACTTGCGCGTCGGCGAGATCGACGCGGCCGGCCGCGTACAGCGCCGCGCCGCTGCCGTCGTCGTGGACCGCGAGCGCGTAGACGTTGTCGAGCGGGAAGGCCGCGGGGAACGCGGGCACGACCGCTGTGCCGTCCCACGCCGCGACGCGGTAATGCGGCCAGCCGAAGACGCCGCCCAGGTACAGCAGTGGCCCGCCCGGCGACTGCCACACCTGCATCGCGATCACGTCCTTGTCGAGGTACGAGCTGGGCGGTCCAAGGGACTGCCAGGCGGTGCCGTTCCAGCGCGCCGCGTAGGGCGCGACGAGCCCGTCGGCCTGAAGGAACCCGCCGCCGATCACGAGCTCTCCCTGATAGCTCGCGAGGCAGCGCACCTTGTCGCCGAAACCCGTCGCACCGATGCTGCCGAGGGCCTCCCACGCCTGCGTCGCGCCGTTCCAGCGCGCGATGCGCCGTCCGGCCTGGCCGGCGACGTCCACGAAGTACCCGGCTGCGTAGAGCTTGAGCCCCGAGCCGTCGTTGTGGGGCAGCAGCGCGAGCACGGTCGCGCCCAGGCCCGGCCCGAGAGCGGACCACGCCGCGCCGTCCCAGCGTGCGACGTTGCGTGCCGGCACGCCGCCCGCGGTCGTGAACTGTCCGGCGGCGAACAGGCGCGGCCCCGCGCCCTCATCGAAGCTCGCCAGAGCGTGAACCGCACCGGCGATCCCACCTCCCAGTGCCGACCAGGTGCCGTCGAAGCGCGCCACGCCGCTGGCCGCGACGCCGCCGATCGCCCCGAACTCGCCGCCCACGTACAGCGCGGGGCCGGCGGCGGCGCCGTCGTCGTGACGGACGAACGCGCGCACGACGCTGCTCGCGCCCTCGCCGGTTCCCACGGCGGCGAGCCCCGCACCGTCGAGGCGCGCGAGGTTGAGCACGACCGTTCCGTCCGCCGCCGGAAACAGTCCGCCGACGTGGAGCCGCGGCCCAGCGCCCGCATCGAACATTCCCAGGGCCCAGCCGGGCACGCTGCTGCCTGCGGCGCTCAACGCTCCCAGCGCCTGCCAGTCCGCGCCGTTCCAGGCCGCAAGGTGCTGCAGCGGCGTGGCACCCGAAGCCAGGATCGCGCCGGTGGCGACCAGCCGCGGCCCCGCGCCGAGGTCAGCCGACAGGAGATCCTGCACGACGTAGCCCTGGATGCCGCTCAGCCCCGCGCCGACCGGCTGCCACGAAGCTCCGTTCCAGCGCGCGACACCCGACGCGGGGACCCCGCCGAACACGCCGTTCGTGAAGAAGCCGCCGGCGTAGAGCCGCGGTCCCGTGCCGTCGTCGTGTACCGCGAGCGCGCGGACCGAGGCGAGGTCCGTGTTGCCCGCGTCGTGCCATGCCGAGCCGTCCCAGCGGGCGACGTAGCGCGCCGGTACGCCCGCGATCTCGTCGAAGTTGCCGCAGACATAGAGCTCCGGTCCGTTGCCCGAGTCGTAGACCGCGAGGTCGTGCCCGGGCCCGAAATGCATGCCGCCGCCGGCCGCGCTCCACGCGCCGCCGCTCCAGCGCGCGATGCCGTAGACCGACGTCGTGCCGGCGACGTTGAATGCGCCCGTGACCCACAGTTCCGGGCCGGTCCCGGAGTCGTGCGACAAGAGGGCGTTGCCGTAGGAGAAGCCGCTGGCGGCGTACGAGATGCCCGCGCCGAGCGCGCTCCAGCCGCTGCCGTTCCAGCGCGCGACGCGCGCCGCGGGTTGGCCGCCCGCCGTCGTGAACGTGCCCGTGGCGTACAGCGCCGCGCCGGAGCCGTCGTCGTGGACTGCGAGCCCGTGGACCGCGCCGTTCGTGCCCGGGCCGGCGGGGCCGGCCAGCGCGCTCCACACAAGGCCGTCGAAGCGCGCGATGCCGTTGGCGAGCACGCTGCCCGCGTACGTGAACGTGCCGCCGACGTAGAGTGCCGGCCCGGCGCCGTCGTCGAAGACGCACAAGGCACGCACGTCGCCGTCGAGGCCGGGCGGCACGAACTCCGTCGACCATTCGGGGCTGCACTGCGCCGCGGCCGGCGCGGCGGAGAGAACGACGAGAGCCGCCGAGGCAAGACTGCACTGCATGGGGTCCTCCTGGCTGGGTGCGGGAGTCTCAGGATAACCGTGTCCGCCGCCGTGCGCTGCGTTGCGAGGGATTCGGCATCCCGTGACGCCGATGCGCCCCTTCGCGGCGCCCGCGCGGCCGCCACGGCGCGCCGCCAGGGGATGGTCGCCGGAATCACCCCGCCGGCCTGGGATTCGCAGGAGCACGCGACAAGCTGGCTGTTGAGTCGGAAGTTCGCGCCCCCGTGCGCGTCCGTCCCCGTCCCGGGAGGTCTCATGGTCGAATCCGCACGATCCGTGGTTGCGCTGTCCGCACGCGTCGGCGCCGTGGCGTTCGCGCTGCTGGTGCTGGGGTTCTTCGTCGTGAGGGCTCAGCGCGACGCGCGGCCCGCACGCGCCGACCCCGGCGCGGCGTCGCCCGAAGCGGCACCGCAGCAGGTTCCGTTGGCGCCAGTCACCGACGCGGTCCCCCCTGCGGCCGCGGACCCGGCCCTCTTGTTCAGCTCGAAATCGATGGTGATCACGAATGCGAGCGACCTCGCGTCCGATGCGGCGGAAGGCGTACCGGCCTCGGGCCTGCTGCCGTCGTCGAAGAGCGCGCCTCTGCCGGCGGAGTTGCTCCGACCCCAGACCGAGGCGACCGAGGCCGCCCCGGCGCAGAAGCGCGAACCGCAGTGACTCCGACGTTGCAAGCGCTCGCCGACACGGGGATCGCTTTCGCCATCCTGTTCGTCGTCTTCCTCCCTCTGGAACGCCTGTTCCCCGCGCGCCAGCAGCGCGTGTTCCGCGCGGAGTGGGGGACCGACCTCCTGTTCTTCCTGGGGCAATACCTGCTGTGGACGGCGCCGGTGGTCGCGGCGCTGGTCTGGCTGCAGCGCAACGTCGGGCTGTTGCCGCTCGAAGGCGTGCACGCGTTCGTCGCCGCGCAGCCGTTCTGGCTGCAATGCGTCGGCGTGATCGCGATCAGCGACCTCGCCATCTACTGGGGGCACCGCCTCTCGCACACCAACCGGTTCCTCTGGCGCTTCCATCGCGTGCACCACACCGCGCCGCACGTCGACTGGCTCGCCGCGCACCGCGAGCATCCGCTGGACAACCTCTACACGCGCGCGATCGAGAACCTGCCGCTGATCCTCCTGGGCTTCCCGTTGGAGGCACTGGCGGGGTTCGCGGTGTTCCGCGGGCTGTGGGCGATCTACATCCATTCGAACGTATCGTTGATGCCCGGACCGCTGCGCTTCGTGATCGGCGGGCCGCGCCTGCACCACTGGCACCATGCGCGTGGCGACGGACCGAACGTCAACTTCGCCAACCTCAGCCCGCTGATGGACCTCGCGTTCGGCACCTACCACGACCCCGGACACGGCCCGGAGCGCTTCGGGATCTCCGAGGAACTCCCGCACGGCTACCTTGCGCAGATGCTCGAACCGTTCGGGTTCAGAGGACACAGTCGGCGCATCCGCGGCGCCGCGAAGGGCACGCAAGCGAGCGGCTGACGCGGCCGGCCCCGCGGTATCCTCGGCGCGATGGCTGCACTCGTCACCGGATTGCGCGCGCTGGGTGCCGTGCTCGTGCAGCTCGGCGTCCTGGCGGCCTGCGTCGCAGGGGTCCGGTTCCTGCTGGTGGATCCGCTCGCCGCCGTGCTGGACCTCGGCGAGTCGAGCGCTTCGATGTGGCGTCGCCTGGGCGTACTCGGGGCACTCGTGGCCGGGTACGTGCTCGTCGTCCGCTACCAGGAACGTCGGGCGGCGGCCGAACTGCGGGCGGACCTTCGCGTGTGCACCCTGGCGGCCGTCTCGGGCGCCGCGATGATCGGTCTGACCATCGTCGTCCTGTACGCCACGGGCCATCATCAGGTGGTCGAGACGCGCGACTGGTCCGGGACACCGCTCGTCGCCGCCGGGATCCTGGCCGCGGCCGCGGTCGAGGAGTTCGTGTTCCGCGGGGTCCTGTTCCGCGCGCTCGAGCGGGGAGCGGGCACGATCGTGGCCCTCGTCGCGATCTCGACCGCCTTCGGCGCGGTGCATCTCCAGAACGACGGCGCGACGGCCATGACGATCCTCTCGGTGACGCTGCTGGGGATGCTCTGGACCGGGATCTTCGTCGTCACGCGCAACCTGTGGGCCTGCACGCTGCACCACGCGGCCTGGAACTTCACGATCTTCTCCACCGGCCTGCCGCTGTCGGGCCTCGAGAGCTGGCGCGATTCCGCTCCCCTGCGGAGCGTCGCCAGCGGGCCCGGCTGGTGGACGGGCGGCGCGTTCGGTCCGGAGGATTCGATCCTCAACGTGGGGATCGTGGCGCTCGCCGTCGCCCTGGTCCTGTTCCACGCCCGACGGCGCGGGCAGCTCCGCAAACGCGGTGCAGGGCGGCCGGTGCCGGGCCGGAATCGCGTTCCTGAACCCGGATGATGCGTGACCCGCGCGTCGCTGGCACGGGCCGCGCGCGCTCCTCACGATGTGCCCATGAGCACTCATGTGGCCCTGCTGCGCGGGATCAACGTCGGCGGAAAGCACGCGCTGCCGATGCGCGACCTGGTGCGCGTGTTCGAGGCGGCGGGCTGCACTTCCGTGCGCACCTGCATCCAGAGCGGCAACGTCGTGTTCGAGGGATCGGCGGCGTGCGCCCGGGCGATCCCCAGCCGCGTTCCGGAAGCGATCGAGCGCGAATTCGGTTTCGCCGCGCCCGTAGTCCTGCGGACTCCGGCCGATCTGCGCAAGGCGATGCGCGCTCACCCGTTCAAGACGGAGCACGCCGACCCCAAGCTCCTGATGATCGCGTTCCTCGACCGCAAACCGAGCCTTGCGGACGTGCGGAAGCTGGAACACGAGCGGTTCCTGCCCGACCGCTTCGCCGTGAGCGGGAGCGAGATCTACCTGCACTACCCCAAGGGTGCCGCGCGCAGCAAGCTCACGAACGTCTACCTCGATCGCGCGCTGGGCGTGGTCAGCACCGTCCGGAACTGGAACACGGTCGGGAAACTGCTCGAGCTCTGCGCCGCGCCCTGAGCCGCTTCACACGACCGTGTAGCCGCCGTCGACGACGAGCTCGGCGCCGACCATGTAGGACGCATCCTCGCTCGCGAGGAACGCGATGGGCCCGGCGATCTCGGCCGGCTCCGCGAGCCGACCCAAGGGGATGGCGCTCACGGCAGCCTTGGCGAACGCCTCGGCCCGGTCCCCGAGCGCGCGCAGTCCGTCGCGCACGAGCTTCGTGTCGGTGTAGCCCGGATGGATCGAGTTGATGCGGATGCCGTAGCCCCGGCGCGCGCAGTCGGCCGCCGCCGCCTTCGTCAGCATTCCGACGCCGGCCTTGGTCGCGCTGTACGCGGCGAGCAGCGGCTCGGCGACGTTCGCGGCGATCGATGCGACGTTCACGATGCTGCCGCCGCGCTGCTTCATCACGCGGATCCCGGCCTGCATTCCGAGCAGGACCCCCTCGAGGTTGACCGCCATCGCGCGGCGCCAGTCCTCGAGCGTCGTGTCCTCGATGCCGCGGAAGTCCCCGACGCCGGCATTGTTGACCAGGACGTCGAGCCGGCCGTGGCGCTTCAGGATGCCATCGATGGCCGTGCTCCAAGCCGACTGGTCCGTGACGTCGAGGACCGTGGCCTCGACCTTGAGATCGCGGGCGACGAGCGCCCGCACCGCGGACTCGAGTTCCTGCTGGTCGATGTCCGAGGCGACGACCGTCGCGCCCTCGCGCGCGAACTGCACGGCGGTCGCCAGACCTATTCCGCGCGACGCACCGGTCACGAGAACGACCTTGTCCGCGAATCGACTGCTCGCCACGATCGACCTCCTCTCCCAGGCCCCCGGCTTGCTGCCGCCTCCAAGGGATCCGAACGAGGTCTGCGCGTCAACGAAAACAGCTTTCCGGAGCCCGCCGCGCGGGCCCCTGGCCCTCCCGGGCCGCACGGTTTCGCCGGGACCGCCTCGCGCAAACTCAAGTGCACGGGGCGATCTCGCGTCCGGGTGTGCGCGCGGGCAACCCGCAGGCGCCCTCGCGGGCGGCTCTAGCGCGAGCGCGCGTAGTCGAGCATGCCCTGGAAGTCGATCACGACCGCGGGTTCCTTGCCGACCACCCACGCGTCGTGGCCCGACGGCAGGAGCGAGACGTCGCCGGGCCGGCACTCGAACTGGGTCCCGTCGTCCATCACGACCTTCAGGACCCCCGAGACGTGGTACTGGAAGTGGGGGGCTTCGCAACTCTTCGTCTTCGCGAGCGGCTGCACCGACGTGGACCAGCGCCAGCCGGGCTGGAACACGGCGCGGCCGATGGTCGCGCCTCCGATCTTCACGAGCTCGAGCCGTCCGAGCGGGAACTCCCGCACCTCGTCCGGCTTGCCGAAATCCATGCGTTGAGCGCGTTCCTTGACGTGCGCCATGTCGGATCCTCGTCTCTGGCCCTTTTGCGCGGGCCGCGGTATCAATTCTTCCTTCTCCCGACTGCCGGACTCCGGCCACGCGGCCGGCGGCAGGTCTTCGAGGCTAGAAGCCGTTCCATCCCGCGAACAGCGGGCACAAACCGGTGCCCACCCGCCGCACCCACCCAGACGAGGATGGCCGCTACCTTTCGCGGCGCTGCCCGCCGGAGCGCGTCTCGCGCATGGTCGAGACGATCTACGGCTGCAAGTGGTCGCTCACCGTCTACCGCCTGCTCTCGAACGGCGTCAACCGGCCGGGCGCGATGGTGCGCCACGCCGAAGGCCTGACGAAGAAGGTCCTGGCGGACTGTCTGCGCAAGAACGTCGAATTCGGCATCCTCGAACGCCGCGAGGTCAGCGCCGTGCCCCCGCACGTCGAGTACGCGTTCACGCCCTTCGGACGTCGTTTCACCGTCGTACTCGACGAGCTCGAGCGCCTGCAGGCGGAACTGCCGCCGCCGGGCGACCCCGGCGCCTGAGCGTATCGCCCGCGACCCTGGTCACGGCACGGCGGCGCGCGCGGGCTTCCGATCGAGATCAATACGTGGAGCGCGGGACCGGACCGCAGCGTCAGCCCGACGGCGCCGTTCCCAGCGCCGCCCGCAGAGGTGCGTCCCGGTCCGCTGCCAGCCTGGCGAATGCGCCGGGCGGCACGCGCGCGCCGCGCGCGACGAGCGTGCGTGCCGTGCGCACCAGGCCCTCGCGCCGCTCGTCCTTCGCGTCGGACCAGGCATGCAGCGTCCACATGAGGGGCGTGCAGTCATAGCGCACGTCGCGCAGTTCGATGTCGCTTCCGGCCTCGACCAGCCGGACGGCGAGGCGGTCCAGTCCCATCAGCGCGGCCCAGTGCAGCGCCGTCGCGCCGAACAGGCCGCGGCGCGTCACGTCGGCGCCGCGTTCGACGAGGCGCAGGCCGACGCTCTCCGCCCCGAGGCTCGCTGCCGCGATCAGGTACGTGTCCCCGGACTTCGCGTAGGCCCGGTCGGCATCCACGCCGGCCGCGAGGAGCACCTCGGCCAGCTCGAGCGCCTGCTCGTCGCTGGCGAGGCCGCGGAACACGGCGTCGCACACGAAGTGCAGCGGCGGCACGACGTTCTTGCCGCCGTCGCCCCAGGTCACGTCGGCCTCGGCCAACGCGGGATCGGCGCCGACGAGCGCGCGCAGCGCCTCGACGTCGGCCCGCTCGATGGCCATCCGGACTGTGTCGGTCATCTCGTACCCGATCCGTGGGCTGCATCCCGTGCGCGTCGAGTCAGGAAGGCAGTGACCGACCCGTAGCCGACGGACCGCAGGCACGACGCTTCCCGGCCCGACTACGGTAGCGGCAGCGGGGGCCAGCGGAAGACGCCGCCTTGTCCGGGTTCGCGGTGCCAGCGGATGTGCTCCACGGCGACGGGCGCCGAGCCCGGCACCGGCTCGCGCAGCGGGCGTCCGTGGAGCGGGCGCAGCACCTCGAGCGCGGCGTCGGATCCGCTGAACTCGCGCGACACGAGCACGCGACGATCGTCGGACAGCGACCAGGCACCGTGATCGAGCAGCTTGTGCAGCGTCGGGTTGAGCGCGATCCCGTTCGCCGCCGTCGACGGACCGCCCTTGGAATGCCAGTGCACGTGCGCCGCCTCGACGCCGAACAGCGTGCCGGAGATCATGGCCTGGAACCCCGTGAGCGCGCAGCGGCGATCGTAGGCCGACAGCACCTCGTCGCGGAACGAGGCGGCGCGCCGCTGGCGCCGCACGGTGTCGAACGCGGTCTCGCGCACGCGGTCCGGATGCTCGCGCTCCGCCGCCGGCGCGAGCAGGCCGCGGTCGAGTCCGACGGCTGCGAGGACGTCGTCGTGCAGCGACGGTTCGAAGTGTTCGTCGAGGATGAGCTGGACGACGCGCCGCACGAGCGCGGGGTCGTCGCGCAGACCGCGTGCGTAGGGCTCGGGGATGCGTCCGACCGAGCGACGGAATCCCGCCATGAGCGGGCGGCCATTGGCGCCGCGCTCGAGCCCCTCGACTCCGGGGATCTCCCACAACCCGTCGGACCGCAGGTGCCAGAACGGATACTCCGGGTGGTGCTGCGCGCGGACCGGCGGCGCATACGCGCCGAGGAGCGGCAGCAGCGCGGCGTGGACCTGTTCGAACGGCAACTCGCGTTCGCCGAAGCGCACGAGACGCGCGATCGCGTACAGGAGGAGCAGCGGCTTGTGCGGCTTGCGCTGGCCCCCGCTCGCGTCGACGTTGAGGTTCGCGACGCGCGACTCGAGGTCGCGGAACTCGGCGTCTCGAGGAGGAGGGACAGCCACTGGTTGATGGTCACCGGGCAGCCGACCGCGAGTCGAACCGGACCCCCCGCGCTCGGTGCACCGCTCAGGTGTCCATGACCTCGTTGAGCTTCTTGGTGTCGACGTACTGCTGGAAGCGTGCCAGCTTCCCGTTGCGCACGGTCCACACGTGGCAGACCTGACAATCGAGCTGCTTGCCCGTTGCGGGGAAGGTGCCCGAGTAGCGTCCTTCGACGACGACGTTCTCACCAGCATCATGGAAGCGCTGGGGGATCACCGTGAACCCCGCCCACTCGCTGCCGAGCCTGACGAAGAGGTTCTGGAGAACAGCCTGCGGTCCACGCCAGGGCCTCCCGCTCGGTTGGTACGGGTGGCTCTCGGCCTCACACCACTCGATGTCAGGTGCGAACATGGCGAGCACGGAGGGAATGTCGCCCTTGCCGAATTTCGAGTAGACGTCCTTCACCAGGGGGATGTGGCTCATGGGGGGGCGGCGGGGAACGCAGTGGCGGGATGGGGAGCTTCGTGACGCTGGGTCGGATCCGGTCCGGGATTGTGCCAGTCCGTCGATCGAAACGGCAGCTAGCCTCCCGACGGCGAACTCGTCAGTTCCTGCAGCCGGCGGGCGGCCGCATCGATCCGGATCTCCGGGATGCTCAGTCCCTGGTCCGTGACCGCGGCCCCGCTGTCGCTCAGCGCCCGGAAGATGAGGCCGGGGCTGGCGTCGGTGTGCGTGGCGCGCAGGCGGGCCACGGCGCCGGCCACGAACGGTGCCGAGATCGAAGTGCCGGGTCCCAGGATGTACACGTCGCCGCGCGTCGCATCCGGGACGCAGGACACGCCCGTTCCCGGTGCCGCGAGGTCCACCAGATCGCACCAGTTCGAATAGCCCGCGCGCATGCCCGACGTGGCGTCGGTCGCGCCGACCACGAGGGCCGTGCCCATGCAGCCGGGGAAGTACACGCGGTCGATGCCCACCTCTCCGTTGCCGGCCGCGAGCGCGACGAGCGTGCGGTTCTCAGCGAGACCGGAGAGCGCGGAGTGGAAGGCCGTCGCCTGGTCGGGGCTGGTGTCACAGGCGGCGCAGGCGCTCTGGTCGGGATCCGCCGCGCTCAGGCACACGGCCGCGACCGGGCCCGGCCCGCCCTCCTCGGCCGGCACCAGCATCCAGTCGAGCGCCGCCAGCACGAGGTCGAACGGATAGCTGCCGCCTCCGCCGTCGACCTCGAACGACAGGATCCGCGCGGCCGGCGCCGTGGCGGCGGCCACGATCGCGACCTGCGTGCCGTGCGCGAGGTTCGCGGGCAGCGACAACAAGGGCGCCGGGTCGGGGAGCACCGCCGCCGACAGTGGGTAGCCCTTGGCGACGAACAGCCGCTGTGACACGCGGCCGGCGAGGATCGGCAGAGGCTCGATGGCCGTGTCGATCACGGCGATCGTCGTGCCGTTGCCGGGATCGACGCTGCCGTCGCCCTCCAGCCTGCGCAACACGTCCGCGATCGGCACGCCGGCGCGCGCCGGCGACGGGATCCGTGCCTGAGGGCGCACCATCGCGACCTCCTCGACCGTGATCTTGGTCAGCCCGGCCGGTGTGGGAACCCCGGTGAGCACGAAATCGCGCAGCTCGAGCAGGTTGCTCTCTCCGGCGTCGAACGCCAGATAGGGCAACACGCGCAGAATCGTCACCCCGCGGCCGTCGACGATGCCCGCCCGCTGCAGGAGGAGCTTCTGCGCCGTGTCCAGGACGCGCAGCGAGTTGCGCAGGGACGTCAAGTCGAGCGTGCCGTCCGGCGCCCGCGTGAGTGCGGGCCTCCCCAATCCGGGGAGGCCGATCAGGACGCGCACCTGACCCTCCTGGCGCGCGCGACGCGCCAGGGCCAGCAGTTCCCGCTCCTCCTCGGCGGACGTGCGCGGACGCGGCAGGTTGGGCACCAACGCGCGCGTCGCGCGCCTGGGCCGGTTGGGCCCGGGCTGCTTCTGGTCCGAGCAGGCCCCGAACACCAGCGCGCAAAGGAGGAGCGCCAGCGTGGGGCCCGTTGCCCTCCGCACCCGCCTCACAGGTCGGTGATGGTCCACGAGACCGTGAGCCCGAAGTTCTGCAGGCTGATGCGCACGCGCCGCTTGTTGCTGGCGGGGCCGCGCACGTCCTCGATCACCGGCTCGCCCAGGGGGCCCAGCGGGTCGTAGGAGCCGCTGAAGCGCGTATCGAACGTCATGTCCGGGTCGACGTTGTTCCGGAGCGTCATGTTCACCTTGCCCGTCGCCGGGTCGTAGGCCCAGCTCAGCACGTTGGGTGCTCCGGTCTTCAGCTTCAGGTTCTTCGTGGCGTCCCAGTTGCCGAACTCCAGCACGTCGCTCATGCCGACGTGGATGTTGAATTGCGCGCCGTAGGCGCGGCCCTCGTAGTAGACCTGGGCCTCGGGCGACGAGATCGGCCGGATGTCGATCACGCAGTTGTTGAGCGCCTGGTGCTTCAGCGTCGTCGTGCCCCCGCCCTGGATCAGGGCCGGCGTCAGCAGAGCGGCGCCCAGGATCGTTCCGGACAGGATCAGGCTGGATTGCAGGTTCATCGCGGGTCCTCCTTGGGAAGAGCAGGGGTCGTTTCGATCGAACGCGCCGGCCGGACCCCGCGGTCGCCGGCGCGCAGGTCGGGGCTCCAGCCGTAGCGGCTGCTCACGCGCAGCTCGTGCAGCTCGCTGAGGTACGAGCCGCCGCGCACGGCCTTGCCCTGCGCGTACTTGGGGACGTGCTCGCCGCTCCCCGCCTGGAAGCCGCCCTTCTCGCACACGTCGGCGAACCAGTCGCGGCACCACTCGCGCACGTTGCCCGAAATCGACTCGAAGCCCCATGGATTGGGCGGAAAGGCGTCGACCGGCGCGTGGAAGGGGAAGTGATCGGGCTCGTCGAGCAGCGCGACGTCGCGCACGTGCTTCAACTCGCGCACCTGTCGCGTCGCCGGATCCAGGGCGCTGACCAGCGCGCGGCCCGCTCCGGGCGCGGTGCCCCACCAGAAGGGCGTGCCCGTGCCGCCGCGCGCGGCCCACTCCCACTGCGCTTCGGTGGGCAGCTCCAGGGACCAGGCCGCGAGCGCCGCGCGCGCCTCGTTCCAGCTCAGGTTCTCGACCGGATGCGTGCGCGACCAGCGCGGGATCGGACGCTTGGGCCGGCCGTCGGAGAGCGGCCAGGCGTGCGAGCCGCCGGCGAAGGTCTCGCTGGGGTTGCGGCCGGCGAGCCGCACCCACTGCGCCTGCGTCAGCTCGTGCCGCGCGAGGAAGTACGGCGCGAGGGTCACGCGCTCGTGCCAGCGCTCGTTGCCGCCCAGCCCGCCACTGGCGAGCGACTCGGGCGGCACGTAGTTGGGTCGGTCGGGATGGTCCTGCTGCGCGCCCATGGAGAGCACGCCGCCGGGAACGAGCACCAGAACGATCCCCGTCTCGGGCCGGATGCTCCAGCGTCCATCCTCGCCGCGCGCGGGCCGCGCTCCGGAGGGCACGTGCCAGAACTCGTGCAGGCCGCTCCGTTCGTCGCGGCCCAGCGGCACGAGGCCCAGCTGCGGTCCCAGCTTCAACCCCTGGTACATCGGGCTGCGCGCGACGTCGGCGATCTCGGCGCACGCGGCGGCCCAGAGCTCCCGGTGGTCCGACACCGCGGCGCGCGCGGCCCAGATGTCGCGCCGCACGCGCGCCAGCAGGCCCGTGCGCGCCTCGGAGATCTCGCGCAGTCCGGCGCGCAGCTCGCGCAGACGCGCATACCGCGATTCCAGGCCGGCATCGCGCCAACGCCACGTGCGCCAGTCCGCCAGCTTGCGTCGCTGGGCGGCGATCGCGTCGGGCAGCTCGGACAGCTCCAGGCGCAGCACCTCGAGATCGTGCTCTGCATCCGCGGGGCGCGCGGGCCCGGCGGGCAGCGCCTCCAGTTCGTCGCGCACCTTGCTGAAGACCTCCAACTTGGTCTCGAGCCATCCCAGCGCGGCGCCGTCCGGCCGGCGCTCGACGAGCAGAGGATCCTCGATGCGCTGCCCCAGCGGCTGCTCGTCCTCGATGTCCGCGATCTCGCGCTCGTACAGCGGCAGGCGTTCCACGGCAGCGGTCGCGTCCGCCACCCAGGCGTCCCACAAGCTCAGTGACGCCGGACCCAGGCGCGGCAGCGATGCCGTGCGCGCGAGCATCTCGAGCGTGCCGCGCTCCTCCAGCTCGCGGAGTGCCTCGGCCGTGCGCCGCGCCTCGACGCGTGCCCAGGCGAAACCGGCCGTGGCCACGACCAGGACCAGCGCGACGAGCGCGGCGGCCGTTCCGCGGTTGCGCACGGTCCACTTCCTGAGCTCGACGAGCGGGCCCGTGCGGTGCGCGCGCACCACGCGGTTCTCGAGGAACGCGCGCAGGTCGTCGGTCAGGTCCTGCATCCGCGCGTAGCGCCGGGCCGGGTCGCGCTCCATGGCGCGGCGGCAGATCGAGACCAGCTCGGGCGGCGCCTTCGGGGCGCGCGCCTCGATCGGCGCCGGCGGGCCCTGCTTCACCAGCTTCCAGACCGCGTCGTTGTCCAGGCCCGGATGGCCGGCAAGGTACGGCGGCGCGCCCGTCAGCAGGTGGTACAGGATCGCGCCCGCGGAGTAGACGTCGGCCTGCGGCGTGACCGTGTGCGACTCCTGCGCCTGCTCCGGCGCCATGTACGGGGGAGACCCGAACACCTCGCGGCGCCCCGTGTCGAGCGGCGAGCTGCCGGCCGACTCGCGCACGACCTCGCGGTTGGAGCTGATGTGCGTGCCGGTGCCGTACTCCACGGCCCAGGCCACGCGCGCGAGCCCCCAGTCCATCACGTACACCTCGCCGTGCCGCCCGACCATCACGTTGGCCGGCTTGAGGTCGCGGTGCACGACGCCGTGTTCGTGCGCGTAGGTCACCGCCTCGCACACGCGCAGCAGGACGCCGAGCGCGCGCACGAGGCTCCAGCCGTCCTGCTGGCGATGGACGCGCGCGATGACCTCGCGCAGGTTCTCGCCGCGCACGAGCTTCATCGTGAAGTACGGCATCCCCTGCGGATCGAGGCCCAGTTCGTGCACGGGCACGATGCCCGGGTGATCGAGCTGCGCGGCGACCAGCGCCTCGTCCACGAAGCGCGCGATCTGGCGGGCCTGTTCGGGCGTTGCTTGCGACGGGCCCGCGGGCGCGCGATCGGCGCGGATCCGCTTGACCGCCAGCGTCCGCTTCAGCTCCGGGTCCTCGACCCGCAGCACGACCCCCATGCCGCCCTGGTCGACCTGGTCGAGCACGCGAAAGCGCTCGAACCCGCGCCGCCCTTGCGCGAGGCGTCGCAGGATCTCCTCGGCCGACTCGCGCGCGGCGTCCCCCTCGTGTGCGCCGTCGCCATCGCCGGCCGCGGACCCGGAAGGGTCACGGCTCATGGGAAGTGCCGTGATCCTCGCGCCGATCGGACGTTCTGGCAAGCCGCCCGCCGCAGACCCTGGTCCTCATCCAGGCCCTTGCGGGAAGCGCGGGCATCCGCCGTGACTGGATCACGAGACCCTGGATGAGTTCGAGCCGGCGTGACGGACATCAGCGCCGGCAAGACGGCCCAGGTCCTTTCCATGTGCTGGTAGCGGGGGTCCGAGCGGTCCGGCGGAAGGGCAACAGCCCACTCCCTTGCCGCGCTTCCTATCCTGGGTCGGTGAGCATGCGGCGGTTTCCTCGCGGCCGAGTCCTGATGGCCTTGATTGCCGTCGGCGCGTTCATTCCCGGTTGCGCGCAAGAAGTCGAGCGGCGTCCCAACGTGGTCATGATCGTCGTCGACACGCTGAGGTCCGACCGACTGCCATTCCACGGCTGGCCCGGGAACACGGCGCCCTTCCTCGACGAACTGTCCCGGCGGAGCCTGGTCTTCGAGAACGCATGGTCGCCGTCCTCGTGGACCCTTCCCGCGGCAGTGTCCAGCGTGACGTCGGTGCACCCCTTTCAACACGGCGTGAACAGCCTGGAAGGGCTCGAGCTCGAACCCGGCGCGACACCCGTTCCCGTCAATTGCATCCCCGATGGAGTCGAGACGCTGGCCGAGACGCTCAAGAGCGTCGGCTACCGGACTTTCGGGATCGTCTCCAACGTGCTGGTCGGAGCCGAGGTCGGCTTCGATCGCGGTTTCGACCGCTTCGTCAAGCTGGAGGACGAGGACGGCGACGCCGTCAACGCGTGCGCGAGCAGTTGGCGCGCAGAGATGCTCGCCGGGGAACCATTCTTCCTCTACGTGCACTACTTCGACCCTCACGACCCATTCCACGCTCGCGAGCCGTGGTTCGATCTCTCGCGCACGGACGCCGACGCCGGGTGGTCTGGCGAGGTGCCCGAACGGGTGCCCGACACCGACACGGACCTCGACTGGCTCATCACCCGGCTCGAGCCGGGACCCGGGTGGTTGGCCGGTCGACGGGCCGAGGATCTGTCCTCGGAGGAGCTCCGCGATCTCGTCGCGTGGATCCGAGCCGCCTACGACAGCGAGATCGGCTTCGTCGATTCGAGAATCCGCGCGCTCTTCGAGATGCTGAGCCTGGATGACTCCGTCGTGGTGTTCCTGGCCGACCACGGCGAGGAGTTCTACGAGCACGGCGACCTCACCCATGGACAGAACCTCTACTGCGAGACCGTGCGCGTGCCGCTCCTCGTGTCCGTTCCCGGGCCCGACGCGCCGCGCGGTCGCGTGACGGCGAACGTATCAACGCTCGACGTGGTTCCGACGCTGCGACGCCTGCTCCAGCTCCCGCCCTCGCGGCAGGATCAGGGTTCGGACCTGCTCGCGCCCGTTGAAGAGCGGCCGGTCGTCAGCTTCCTGGCGGGAAAGTCGGGCCAGCACGCGCTCGACAACGACCTGCGGTCGATCGTGCTCGCCAACCACAAGTTGATCGTGCAAGGCGAGAGCGTCGAGCTGTACGACGTCGCGGTCGATCCCCTGGAGCGATCAGACGTGTCCGAACGGCGCCCCGAGCTGGTGGCCGAATTGCGCCGACTCCTCGAGCAGATCGAGCGCTCCGCCCCGGCGTATCCGCGGACCTCCCGGATTCCTGGACCCCCGAGCGAGGCGATGCTCGAGCACTTGCGCGGCATCGGATACGCCGGCGACGACTGAGTCGCGACGACTCGCTCGTGCTCTCGACGGGCTGCCCCAACCACGGCGACCAACATCCGGTTGCGGTGCGGCGGGCTCGAGGATCGAGCGCGAGAACCCGCGGCCCGATCCCGGCGGCGAAGGCGGAGACGGCTGGGTTCGGTGGGAAGGTGTCCGTCAGTGAAGGAGCGGGCCAGCCAAGAAGTGTGACCACCCGGCCCTGGAGCATGCGTCGGGGGTCTTTCTCCGTCGCGAGTGGTCGCCGGCGCCGCTAACCTCGGCCGCCCGACGCACGCGCCCTGCCCGCCGCCGATCCGTTCGACCCACGACATGCAACGCGACTCTTTCCTCTCCGACGACTGCCCGCCGATGGGCATCTACGAGACCCTGTACGCCTTCAAGGCCAGCTTCGGGCGCTTCATGGGGACGCCCGGCACGCATCCCTGGTCGCAGGGGTTTCCGCTGACGACGCAGCTCGAGGGCGGACCGCCGCTGCCGGACAAGGTCGACGTCACGTGGGAGGATCGCTTCTACCCGAAGGCTTGGGGTCACCCGGCGCTGCGCGACGCGATCTGCGCGCACTACAACGGTTTCTACGGCTCGCGCATCACGCCCGAGAACGTGATGGTCTTCGCCGGCGGCCGGCCGGGCATCTACACGG
The DNA here is from genome assembly GCA_964552795.1 of uncultured Planctomycetaceae bacterium. Classification (GTDB taxonomy): domain Bacteria; phylum Planctomycetota; class UBA1135; order UBA1135; genus JAEUHZ01. The sequence continues at coordinate 3,464 of CAZKIO010000004.1, read as the reverse complement.
TGCTCGCGTTCCTGAAGAGGCATGTCGAGGTGCGCATCGGCAACGCGGAGTGGCCGGCCTACCTCGACATCCTGACGCAGACCGGCGCGCAGTGGCGCGTCGTGCCCTTCAGCGAGGAGAACGGGTTCCACCCCCCGAACGCGGCCTACTTCGATCGCGCGGGGCTGAACCACAAGACGCACCTCTTCCCCATCATCAGCAACCCGGGCAATCCGACCGGCCACACGCGCGCCGGCGCCGAGCTCGAGGAGCTGATCGCGATGGCCGAGCAGCCCGGCAACGGCATCCTGCTCGACGAGGCCTACGAGATGTTCCACCCGTCGCGAGGCGTCAGCGGCATCCGCTACGTGCGGGACCTCGACGAGAGCAACGTCTTCCTGTCGGGAGCCTGCACCAAGGGCCTGCAGTGCCCGGGCATCCGCATCGGCTGGATCATCGCGGCGAAACGCAACATCGAGACCCTGTCGAACTTCTCCAGCTTCGGCATGGGCGGCGTGAGCCACCCGTCGCAGCTCTACGCCGTCGAGCTGCTCGAGCCGGCACGCGTGTCGCGGGCGCGCACGGCCGTGGAGCGGCACTACGGCCGTCAACGCGAGCGCTACGGCCAGGCGTTTCGCGACATGGGCCTGGGCGTTTTCACCGGCGACGGCGGCTTCTACCACTGGTTGAAGCTGCCCGACGGCCTGGATGCCGGCGAGCTCAACCGCCGGCTGTTCAAGCACGGCGCAGCCATCCTGGAGGGCCGCGACTGCGACATGGCCCGGCCGCACGACAAGGATCCGGAGTACGTGTCGTCGTACAGGAACTGGTTCCGATTCTCGTTCGGGCCGCTCCTGCCGGAGAGCTTCGAGTCGGACGTCGCCCTGTTCGGCAAGGTGCTGGACGGCTATCGCTCGGACGTGAACGCGGGGCGCGTGGCCGTCGGCTGAGGAGAAGGGGCGGCGGGCGGACGCGTCCGGGCCAAGACCTTCTCCCGTCCCGCCCCGGGCGAGCGAGTCTCCTCGTGAACGCGGATCGACGCCTGGCCGGTGTGGGACGACTTCACGCGCGGGATCGAGCGGTGCGGTGGATTGGACCGGCGGGATCGAGCGACATGACTCCTCGCGGGGGAAAGAACGAGTGCCGGCTGCGAGCCACGAGCAACGGTGCTTGAACATCGCTTCGCGTCATCACGGGCGAACCTCGGGTCGCGGTGCCGTCGCCGTCATCAGGAGCAAGTACAAGCAAGGAACGACCAGGCGCCCTCGCTCGTGAGGGGCGACTCAGGCGGGCCGCTTGACCAGGCGCGGACCCGCGTGCTACCTCCGTCGGCCCGCGAGCCCTGCACCGGCGCCCCAGGAGATGCTCGCGCACCGCGTGGACGCTCGCCGCGTACGATCCCACGCCCGCTCGCCGGACGAAACCGAGGCGGCCGATGACCGCACGGAAGCACCTCGCGGCGTCGGACGAGTACCACAGCCTCCCACGGAGGCGAAGGGGCACTCCCTCGGGCCCACCCCCCGGAACTCGACCATGCACGTGATGCACCCTTCCCTGTTCGCCCCCCCGATCCTCTTCATCCTCTCGGTGGTCGCCTGCTCGGGTCGGTCACCGTCCGAGGTGACCTCGGCCCTCCCGGGAGAGGTCGTCGAGGACCTCGGTGACAGCGCGCTCGTGGTGTACCAGGACTCCCGCGGCGCCTACTGGTTCGGCAGCGACGGCGATGGCGTGGTCCGCTACGACGGCACATCCCTCGTGCGGTTCACGAGCGCGCACGGGCTCGCGGGAAACCAGGTTCGACAGATCCAGGAGGACGGGGACGGACAGCTCTACGTAACCACCGTCGGCCCACCCGGCGGGTTCGGCATCTCGCGCTACGAGGGCGATCGCTTCACGACGCTCGTCCCCGTCGAGGCGTCAGGCCCCGGCGATGGCTGGCGCCTGGCGCCGGACGACCTGTGGTTCCAGGGCTTCGGCATGGACGACGGACCCTACCGCCTCTACGGCGAGACCCTGGTGCGCCTCTCGCTCCCCAGGATCGCGCTCGAGGACGTGTTCCGCGCCCGCTTCCCGAACGTGCCCTACAGCCCCTACGGCGTCTACGCCATGCACCGCGACCGCAGCGGGGCGATGTGGTTCGGCACGAGCAACTTCGGCGTGTGTCGGTACGACGGTCGCTCGTTCCGGTGGATCACCGACGACGAGCTCACCGAGCTCGAGGACGGACCCTCGCTCGGCGTGCGCAGCATCGTCGAGGACGAGGACGGCACTTTCTGGCTAGGCAATTTCCTGCATCGCTACGATGTCCGTCCGAGCGCGGCCTCATCGGGAGGCGACGCCCCCTGGTACCGGAGGGAGCCCGGTCCCGTCGACGCCGACGCGCCTGACCTGGGAAATGCCTACTTCATGTCCGGCATGCGTGACCGTCACGGCGTGACGTGGACCGCCACCTACGCGCAGGGCGTGTGGAGCTACGACGGCGTGCGGCTCACGCACCATCCCGTGCACGACGGGGGCGGCAACGTCGTCACTCTCTTCACGATCCACGAGGACCGCGACGGGGTCGTGTGGGTCGGGTCCCACGCGGCGGGCGCCTGGCGCCTCGTCGACGGCCGATTCGAGCGCTTCCGGCCCTGAGGGCCAGTCTCCTTGCAACGCCGCCCGCAGGTGCGTTCGGCGGGCGAGCACGGCCGACCTCGCCCGCGCGGGGCTGAACGAGAAGAGGACCGCGGCCCGTTCGGGCTGCGATCCTCTCTTGGAAGTGGTAGCGGGGGCAGGATTCGAACCTGCGACCTCCGGGTTATGAGCCCGACGAGCTGCCAGACTGCTCCACCCCGCGACGCGTTGTCGGACCCATTGTGGGGGTCGGACCGCCGGAAATCAACCCTCCTCCGGGCGCCGTCCCACCCCCGGGCCCTGGGCGCAAGCTGCGGCCTGGGAAGATCTTGCGGCCGGGCGCCTGCTCGCCCCGCAGGGCCGGCGGCCGGCCCCGCACGGGGCCTACTGGTACAGGACCTCGCCCTTCAGCGAGTACAGGATCGCCAGCACCTCCGAGCGCGTGGCCGGGTCGATGCCGCGGGCGTCCAGCGCCGCCAGCACGTCGTCGACCGCCGCCACCAGCTCGCGCTCGTTCAGGTTCATCCCCCGGTGCGCCGTCGGCATGTCGCGGCCCTCGTACTTGGCCGGACCGCCGGTGCCCATCGCGAAGAACTGGCCCACGAGGCGTTCGAGCTGCTCCAGGTCGACGTCCTGGAAGCGCGTCTTGATGATCGGGTTCACCTTGTGTCGCCGGATGATGTCGGCCGAGATCGCGGCGATGCCCTGGGCTCCGCCGAGACGCTCGTAGAGAGTCGCGGTCTTCATCGTCTTCGTCACGTCAGGGTTCCTTCCAAAGATGGAGCGGGTCCTACGGCGACCAAAGCACCGCGAACGCGCTCGTCCCGTTGAACTGCGAGGGCGTGCAGAACGCGCCGCCGTCGCGGTAG
>CAZKIO010000003.1:0-193518 GCA_964552795.1 uncultured Planctomycetaceae bacterium | reverse complement strand
GCGAGAGACCCGCTGCGCCGCCGGAGAGAGTGCAGCGGATTGGGACAGTACTCGCGAGAGGTCCCGCGGCGTGCGCCGATCTCCCTCGCGGCCTGGACCTTGCGCCGCAAGGCCCGCGCGCGACAATGGGAGCGACCCGGGAGGTGACGGTCATGCTTCCGAATCGCCCAGCCTTCGATCGACTCGCGATCGCACTCGCTTGCTGCGCGCTGTCCACCGTGTGCCGCGGGCAGGAGGCCCGGCACGAGCACGAACCGCCGGTGCGGCGCGATGCCGCCGACGCTCGCGCGAACGACCCGCACCAGGAGATCGAGCAGCTCATGGCGGGGATCGAGCTCCGTCTGCGCGAGATCGATCGCTTGCTCAAGGACGCGTCCGCCGACGAGCGGCGGACGCGCACGCCGGGAACGCCGACGGACCTGGGCGCGCTGCTCCGGCGCAGCCGCGACGGCACGCAACGCTCGGTCGAGGACTACGATCGGATCCTCGAGCTCATCCAGCACCCCCACCCGCCCGGCGGGTCGTGACCGTCGCCCGGAGGCTTGTGAAGAGCCTCCGGGAAGTCCGGCGGTCCGCCGGACAACATGCCGGGCGAGAATCAGCCGAGCCCGCTCGATGGGAAGAGCGGGACCGGCGCCGAGCGCGAGTCGACGCCGCGTGAGCCGGAGCGAGCGGAGCAGGCGCGCGAATCCGACGGCAATCCTCCGAGCGACCCCGGCGGCGCAACGCCGCACAGCCCGCGGGAATCCACGGCGCCCGCCGCGAACGTCGCGGCCCAGCCGCCGCCGGGATCAGCGACCGCGAGGGCGAACGCGCCCGACGCCAACGATCGCTGGGGCGACCTGCCCGTGTACGCGCGCGACGTGTTCCGCGCGCAGGGCGGTGCGGCGTTCCCGCCGCACTACCGCGACTGGATCGACACCTACCACCGACGGCTCAACCGACAGCCGTGAACGTGCACGCCGCGCCGCCGGAGTAGGGAGTTTCACGACGGGCTGCTAGGGTCACGGCGATGGACGCCGTCCGCGCGGGGACGACATGGAGCGCGTGGTTGCGCGAACTGGTGCGCCTGTGGCCGTGGCTGGCCGGCGCGCTCCTCTTGCGCTACGTCTGCTACTGCGCGATGACGCTGCTGGCGCTGTGGAACGAGGGCCGCCGCGCGCCGAGCCTGCCCGACGTCGCGCTGGAGCACCTGCCCTACGTGGCCTGGATCGACCACGCCAACTACTGGGCCTGGCTCGCGATCTACCTGCCGCTCGCCGCGGCGCTCCTCCTGACCGAGCCGCGCCGCTGGATCCGCTACATGGTGACGGGCGCCCTCGTTTCGCTCGCGCGCGGCGTCTGCATCGTGCTGACGACGCTCGGACCGCCGGACGAGGCGAACGCCCGCGCGGGCGTCGCGGGCCGCACGTTCTGGGAGGCGTACCTGGAGCTGATCTCGCCCGTCGGCGTGTTCGCGCACGGATCGATCAAGGCCTGGCTCTCGCAGGACCTGTTCTTCTCCGGCCACGCGGCGACCACGTTCCTGCTCGTGCTGTACCTATGGCACCGTCCGGGTCTGCGCTGCATCGCGCTTCTGGGGCACGTGGCGATGGTCGCCGCGGTCCTCCTCTCGAGGCTGCACTACTCGATCGACGTCGTCGGCGCATGGGCGATCGCGTTCGCCATCTACGCGCTGCGCGAGTGGCGCCCGCGCTGAGCGCGCGGCTCACAGCGACCCATCGGTCAGCTCGAGCGCCTCGCCGTCGTTCAGCTTCTCCTCGAACACCAGCCCGAACCCGGGCGCGTAGTACTTGTATTCCAGGCCGTCGGGCTCCAGCGGGTTCCAGTCGAGCGTCTGGAGGCACCCCGACCAGGTCGCGCCGCCGGGCGTGACGAGCGTGACGCCGGTCGCGATGACCTGCGCCATGTCCTCGGCCTCGGTCGCGTAGTACTCCTGGTAGTAGGCGCTGCCGGGTGCGGGGTTCGCCCACATGACGATCCCCGGCAGCGCCGTGCGGCCCGTGCCGGCCACGTCCAGCCCGGCCTCCCACGAGCCTTCGTCGTTGGCGCCGATCAGCAGGCCGTCCTCGTCGTACTCGTAGTTGACGACCTCTTCGCCGAAGTACCACACGTTGCCCGCGTCGTCCTGGGCGAACCAGTCGACGGTGTCCTCCAGGATCACGCCGTCCAGGAACACCTGATCGCGCACCTGCACGCAGGTCACGCCGGCCACGACGCGCACCATCGGCAGCACCTCGACCAGGATCGTCTCGGTTCCGTCCTCGGTCTCGGCCTCGTACTCGAAGGTCGCGCCGACGGGCAGCGGCAGCAACGGATGGTCGATGGTCGTGGGCGTCGTGAACGACGCGACGGCCAGGTCCGGGATCGACGCGGCGCCGCGATCGAAGCTGCCGACGAGCGAGGCGCTCTGCAGTTCGTGCAAGGCCTCCTCGCGGACGAGGCCGACGCCGGGCGCGTAGAGCTTGTACTCCAGGCCGTCGGGTTCCAGCGGGTTCCAGTCGAGCACGCGCAGGCAGCCTTCGAACACGCGGCCGTCGGGCAACTCGACCGTCACGCCGTCCGCGACCGGAAGGCCCATGTCCTCGGCCTCCCCGGGATAGAACTCCTGGTAGTACGCGACGCCCATGACCGGGACGGCCGGCAGCTGGTAGCCGGGCTCCGCGATCGATCCGGTGCCCGCGACGTCCAATCCGGCCTCCCACGAGCCGCCGTCGTTCGTCCCCTTCAGCACGCCTTCGTCGTCGTACTCGTAGTTGACGACCTCCTCGCCCATGTACCAGACGTTGCCGGCGTCGTCCTGCGCGAACCAGTCCTCCGTGTCCTCGATCAAGAGGCCGCCGGCGTACACGCGGTCGCGCACCCGCGCGCAGTCCAGACCGGCGACGTTGCGCGTGCCGGGCAGCCGCTCGACGACGATCGTCTCCGATCCGTCCTCCGAGCTCTCGAAGTAGACGTGAGCGACGCCCTCGACCTGCGGGAACAGCGGGTGATCGATCTGGTCCGGCGCGGTGAAGTCGCCGGGCAGGAACACGGGCTTCGAGCCGGGATTCGTCACGAACCCGCCGCGGTACTCGACGCGCCCGTCCCCGCCGGACGCCTCGACCAGCACGACGCCGACGCCGGACGCGTAGTACTTGAACTCGCCGGCCGAGGGCTCCAGCGAGCTGGTCTCGCGCGTCTGGACGCAGGTGTACCGGCTGCCGTCGGCGAGCTGGACCGCGACGTTCAGCGCCACGACCCGGCCGATGTCCTCGGCCACGCCCGGGTAGTGCTCCTGGTAGTAGTGGTCGCCCACCGCGGGCATCGCGGGCATGGCGAAGCCCGGCCGCGCGACCGCGCCGAGCCCCAGCGGATCCAGCCCCGCCTCCCACGAGCCCTCCGTGTCCGTGCCGACGAGGATGTCGTCCTCGTCGTACTCGTAGCTCGTGGACGCCTCGCCCATGTACCAGACGTTCCCTGCGTCGTCCTGCGCGTACCAGTCCTCGGTGTCCTCGATCAGGAGGCCGCCGGCGTACTCGCGGTCGCGCACGCGGATGCACTCGATGCCCAGGACCGTGCGCGTCCCGGGCAGGCGCTCGACGACGTTCACCTCGGCTTCGTCCGCGCCCTCGGTGGCGAAGGTCCGCGCCAGGTCCGCGGGGAAGCTCCACAGCGGATGGTTCACCGCGCTCGGGTTCGAGAACGCGGCCGCAGAGAAGTCGGGAACGACCGCGGACGGCGCCTGCGACGAGCTGCTGCTGCAGCCCGCGATCAGCGCCGTCGCGGCGAGGAGCGCGCCACCGACGTGGACTCGAGCCCTGGATCGCCGGTCGTACCGTCGTGCGTCGCGCGTGCGGATGAGATCGTGTTGCATGTCGTACCTCGGGAGCGGGTGAGCGAGGAAGCGCCGCGGCTTCCCACGCGTCCGACCCTAGGCCGCGATCGACACACGTGGGTTACGCGCGCATGACTGGGCGGGGAGCGTGCCCTGGTGCGCGCGCATGCCGCCGCCCGGCGGGGCTCCGTAATCCGCGCCTCATCTCCCGTTCGCCGCTGCGGAGCGGGACTCGGCCCGCGTCTGCGCGCGACGCGCCGTGCGGGTCCCGGGGACGACCCCGCGCGCGCCCCCTGTCGGGCTCCGCGGGCCAGGGGTAGGCCCGGAATCGCGAGGCGGCGCGAATCGCGCGTCCCCGCGGTGCGCACCTGCTTCGAGGGTTGGCACCCTCAGCCCCCCTTCGGCGAGGAATCCCTCAAGAGAACTCGTGGTCTGGTCTCCCTCCTGGTCGTCGGACTGTGCGCGAGCGCGGCCTCGGCGCAGTCCCAAGTCCGCGGCACGACGACGGCGCACAAGCCCTCCGCGCCGCCCGCCGGATCGGTCGTCAACCTGCCGCCGCAAGTCGTCGTCAGCGCGCTCGCATCCACCGGCAGCGACGACTGCGCCACCGCGGACGTGATCACCGGCACCGGCTCGTTCCCGTTCAACAACGCCGCCGCCACGACCAGCCCGCAGGGCCAGACCGAGGGACCGTGCCTGTTCTTCGGCTCGACGGCCATGAACCGCGACGTGTGGTTCTCGTGGACCGCGCCGGCCAGCGGACTGTGCACGATGACGACCTGCGGCCTGACCACGGTCGACACCAAGATCGCGGTCTATCCGGGCGCGGCCTGCCCGACGGCGGGCACGGTGCTGGCGTGCAACGACGACAGTTGCGCCAGCTTCCAGTCGTCGATCGACTTCAACGTCACGGCTGGTTCGCAGTACATGATCCAGATCGGCGTGTACCCCACGGCGACCGGCGGCTCGGGCACGTTCTCGCTGACGATCCCGCCCCCGCCGGGCCCGCCGACCGCGGCCAGCATGAACGTGGACATCGGTTCGCCCACCGCGGGCTTCGGCGTGCCCACCAGCACCTACGGCGCGGCCGCCGGCACGCCGGGCGTGTGGAACGCGCGCAGCGTCGCGACTTCCAGCGGCATGCTGAACGATCTCGCCGGCGTCCCGTGCAACGCAGTGCTGACACGCACCGGCACGAACCTGGCCGACTTCGCGTTCAACAACACCGGGACGACCGGCGACGACGAGCGGCTGCTGGACGACGCGCAGGACGTGGGCGGCACGGGCGGCACGACCACCTGGACCTTCAGCAACCTGTTCGGCGGCAACTACACCGTGTACACCTACGCCTGGGCGCCCGACAGCGCGACTTTCGTCTCGACGGTGTCGGTCGCAGGCTCGGCCGACCCGGCGCAGAACGTGGGCGGCGCCTGGGCGGGCGCGCACGCGTTGGGCCTCACCTACGCGCGCCACATGGTCACCGGCGTCGCATCGGGCGGCTCGATCGCGATCACGGTCGCGACGAACTCCGGATTCGCGACGCTGAACGGCTTCCAGATCGTGCGCGAGGGCGCGTCGTACACGTCCTACTGCTTCGGCGACGGCACCGGCACGGCCTGCCCGTGCGGCAACAACGGGGCGGCCGGCAACGGCTGCGCCAACTCGGTCGACCCGGCCGGCGGCAACCTCGCGGCGAGCGGCACCGCCAGCGTCGCGAACGACACGGTGACGCTGCAGGGCTCGGGCATGCCGAACTCGACCTGCCTGTACTCCCAGGGCACCTCGCAGATCTCGGTGGCCTTCGGCGACGGCCTGCGCTGCGCCGGCGGCACCGTGATCCGCCTGGGGACCAAGACGAACGTGGCCGGTGCTTCGCAGTACCCCGTCGCGGGCGACCTCTCGGTCTCCGTCCGCGGCATGGTCCCGGCGGCCGGCGGCACGCGCACCTACCAGATCTGGAACCGCAACGCCGCGGCGTTCTGCACGCCCTCGACGTTCAACCTGTCGAACGGCGTCGAGATCCCGTGGCAACCGTGATCGCGGTCGGCCCGTCGGCGCAGCGCTGACGAGACCGATCCGACGCACGCCAACGCAGGCCGTGGGGCGCGAGCCCCGCGGCCTGCTGCATGCACGGCGCGGCGCGGACGCGGCGCCAGCGCGCTATCCTCGGGCGCTGCGCCGCGCGACGGCTGCCTTTCCCCGCACCAGGAGCGCCAGACATGTTCCATCCTCGAGGTCGCCGCGTTTCCGGCACGGTCCTGCGCGCGAGCGCCGTGATCTTCCTCGCCGTGCTGGGCTGCGATCGCGCGCACGCCGCACGGCAGTCGCATCCGGCGTCCGAGATCACGGGCGTCGTGCACGGTCCCGACGGCCGGCCCGTGCAAGGCGCGCGGGTGTCGGTGATCGACAGCAGCCTGGCGGACTTCGGTCTGGACCTCGCCCCTCCCGCGAACAGCGACGCACGCGGCCGGTTCCGCGCATCCGGCCTGGGGGAAGGGCCGTTCCTGGTCACGGCGACCTGGCTCGAACCCGGCGAGTCGTCGCCGGCCGTCGTGCGCCTGCCCTGGGCCGCGCGGCAGGACGGCGTCGCGCCGGGCACGCGCGACCTCGTGCTGGCGCTCGATCCGGGCTCGACGATCCGCGGCCGCGCCGAGAACGATCGCGGCGAGCCGCTGCGCGCCTTCCAGATCGTCCTGACCGAACGTCGCAAGGAGGAGCTGGGGCACCTCGTCAGCGCGACGATCCGGCCCAGCGACGTGCGGAGCGACGACGGCAGCTTCGAGATCCGCGGCGTGCAGAAGGGCTCGTGGGACGTGCAGGCCGTCGCCGCCGGACACGTCCAGTCCGATCCCGTGCGCCTCGCGCTCCCGGCGCCGACGGAACCGCTGCGCCTCGTCGCGCCGCGCGAGGCGCGTCTCTCCGGCATCGTCGTCGACCCGTCCGGAGTTCCCGTGCCCCACGCGCGCGTGTCGGCGCTCGCGCCCGGCGAACGCGGGATGGCGTTCTTCGATGCGGCGGAAGAGGAGCTCGCGCTGTCGCTTGGCCCCATGAAGGCCGACCGGCGCGCGCGCGGGCCGATGGGATCGAGGGAGCGCATCTACACCGACACGCTGGGCCGCTTCGAGATCGTCGAGGTCCGCGCCGGTCCGACCGTCCTGCGCGCGGTCGCGCGCGGACACACGAGCGCGCTGCCGCGCACGATCGCCGTCGAGGCCGGACAGACGATCGACGGCCTGCGGATCGAGCTGCGGCGCGGCGCGACCATCCGCGGCGTCGTGCGCGACCCCGCCGGCAACCCGCTCGCGGGCGTCGACGTGGGGGTCATCGCCGAGGACGACAGCACGTGGCACGTGACCGGCGACGACGGTGCGTTCCGGTTCGACCACGTCCCGCCCACGCGCATCCTGATGGCCGCACGCGAGGACCTGCCGCCCGGAGCGAAGCCGCGCCTGGAGCCCGAGGTGATCGAGCGCAGCTTCGCCGTCGGCGCGGGCGAGGTCGCCGAGATCGTTCTTGGCGGACCGCGCGCGCGCTCGGTGCGCGTGCGCGGCGTGCTGACCCGCGGCGCGCCCGTGGCGGGCGCGCGCGTGCGGTTCACGCCGGGCCGGACCGGCGCGGCCTACGTCCAGGCGCGCACGAACGAGGCAGGCGAGTACGCGCTCGACCTCGCGGAACAGGGCGAGTACTGGGTGCTGCTGCTCCTGCCCAGCGACTCGATGGCCGAGCGCCGCGTGTGGATCGGCGACGCGCCCGAACAGACGATCGACCTCGACCTGCCCGGCACGCTGCTGCGCGGCCGCGTTCTCGATGCGCACGACCGTCCGGTCGAGGCCGAGTTGCGCCTGCGCCGCATGGACCTCGAGTCCTCCGACGGCGGCTGGTCCACGGTCGCGTCGGATCGCACCGCGGAGGACGGCACCTTCGTGTTCGAGGGCCTCGACCGCGGTCCGTGGCGGATGCGCGTGCAGCCCGCGGGCGATGGGCGCGCCACGCAGTTCGTCGCCGTCGATCTCGCCGCGCGGGAGATCGTCGACGACCTCGTCGTCCGGATCGAGGGCCCGGGCGCCATCGAAGGCGTCGTCCGGGATTCCGACGGCCGTCCGGTCGCCGGCGCGCGCGTGACGGCGCGCGGAGCGGACGGCCTGGACTACGACGACGAGACGCCGGCCGCCGAGCGCGTCACGACGGACGTCGCCGGCCGCTACCGGATCGACCGCCTGTCCCCCGGCGTCTGGCACGCGCGCGCCGTCGCGGGGGATCTTGCCAGCACCGAATCGGGCGCGCTGCGCGTCGCCGCCGGCGCGCTCGCGCGGGCGGACCTCGTGCTCGCCCCCGGCGGATACGTCGAGGTCGCGCTCGAGAGCGCGACCGGCGAGGCGCTGCGCCACGGACCCGGCGCCTGGACGCGCGTGCTCGACGCGCGGGGCCGGCCGTGGGTCGACCTCGAGGCGGAGCGTTTCGGGCTCGCCGTCCGCGAGTTCGGCCCGCTTCCGCCGGGCCGGTGGAGCGTCCGTCGCGCGGGCGCGCGCCCCTTCACCACCGCCGACGTCGACCTGGCGCCGGGCGGCCGGGTGTCGATCACGCTGCGCGAGCGCGAGTGACCCGGCGAGGAAACAGCGCGGTCCGCGGTTTCTCGCCAGCCCCCCCCCCACGAAGCGCGGTCGGCACCTAGGATCGGAGGAACAGGCCGCGGGCGATTGGCGCCTGCGGCTCCGTCATCCCTCGAGAGCACCCTCATGCGATCCCCGGCCATCCTCGCCCTCCTCGCCCTGACCGGCGCGCCTGCCGGCGCCCAATTCCTCCTGCTCGCCGAGAGCACCAACGACCGCGTGGCGATGTTCAGCGCCGCCGACGGTTCGTTGATCAACGCGGCGTACATCGACCTCGCGCCCGCCGCACCCAACCTGCCGATCGACGTCCTGGTCGTGGGCAGCGAGATCTGGGTATCCGACCAGAACGCCGACAAGCTGATGCGCTTCAGCCTGGACGGCACGACGTGGCTCGGGAACATCAGCGGCGGCCTGGACAACATCCGCGGCATGGAGCTCGTCAACAACGAGGTCTGGGTCACGAACGCCGGCACCAACAACGGCGCGCCGGGCCAGGCGATCGTGCGCTTCAGCACCGCCGGCGTGAACCTGGGCTCGTTCCCGGTCGGAAACCCCTTCGACGCGGTCAATTTCCAGGGCGACGTCCTGATCGGCGACATCACCGCTCACGACATCGTGCGCTACACGACGGCGGGCGCCCTGGTGTCCGTGTTCCACAACTCCGACGGGGTCACGGGGATCGACTTCCCCGAGCAGCTCACCGTGCGCACGAACGGCAACGTACTCGCCGCCGGGTTCATCACGCCCGCGGGGCTCTACGAGTACAGCCCGGCCGGAGCCCAGCTCAACTACTGGCCGGTCAGCACCGGACCGCGCGGCCTGCACGAGCTCGGCAACGGCAACCTGCTGTTCACCGAGAGCAGCGGCGTCAAGGTCTTCGACCCTGTGGCGAACACCGTCACCCCGGTCCTCTCCGGCGTGATCGGCCGTTTCATCACGCCGTTCGCCGGCTCGACCTCGGCTTTCACGGCGTTCTGCCCCGGCGACGGGACGGGCACGGCCTGCCCGTGCGGCAACAACAGCGCCGTGGGCGCCGACGAAGGCTGCCTCAGCTCCCTCGGCACGGGCGGCAAGCTCGTCGGCGCCGGCAGCGCGAGCATCGCGGCCGACAGCGTCGTCCTCAGCGGCTCGGGCATGCCCAACAGCTCGGCGCTCTACTTCCAGGGCACGACGCAGTTCGGCGGCGGAGCCGGCGCGGTCTTCGGCGACGGCCTGCGCTGCGCCGGCGGCGTCGTCATCCGGTTGAAGACGGTCGCGAACGTCGGCGGCGCCTCGCAGTACCCGCAAGCGGGCGATCCGTCCGTCTCCGTGCGCGGCCTGGTGACGATGCCGGGAACACGCACGTACCAGATCTGGTACCGCAACGCCGCGGATTTCTGCACGCCCTCGACGTTCAACCTGTCGAACGGCCTGGAGATCACCTGGTCGTGACGCGGCACCGGACCGGCCCGCGTCCGCCGTGTAGACTGGCGGGCGCAGGCCGGCCGGACTCCGCATGATCCAACGCAGCTTCATTCGCCGCTGGGCACGGCGCGGCGCCATCGCCGCCGGCGTCGCCGCGCTGCTGCTCCTGGCCGGTGCATTGTGGCTCGTGCGCGACCCTTCCTCGGGCTTCGAGGCCCGACAGGGCGTGCTCGCCGGCGCGCACGTGCAGGAGAGCGTCGAAGCCGACGGGTTCGTCGAAGAACTGGTCGAGCTGCGCTCGTCGAGCGGGCTCACGGTCGAGCTCGCGCTGAAGCGGCCCGTGGGCGAGGCCCCCGCCAGCGGTCGCCCGGCGGCGCTGCTCCTGGGCGGCGTCGATACGGGCCGCAAGGCGCTGAAGTACGTGCCGGACACGCGCGGCAGCGTCGTCATCGCGCTGAACTACCCTTACGCGGGCGACCGCAAGCCCAAGGGCCTCGCCGTGCTGGGCGCGGCCTCCAGCATCCGCGCGGCGGTGCGCGACACGCCGCCGGCGATCCGCCTCGCGCTGGACTGGATGCTCGCGCAGCCGGGGATCGACGCCTCGCGCATCGAGCTGGTCGGCGTCAGCCTCGGCGCGCCCTTCGCGTGCATCGCGGGAGCGCTCGACGAGCGCGTGCACCGCGTGTGGGCCATGCACGGCGGCGGCGACGTGCCGGCGATGCTCGACGCCGGCCTGCGCAAGCGCGTCCCCTGGGCGCCGCTGCGCGCGGCGCTGGCCTGGTCGGGATGGATCGCGATCGGCGGCCCGCCGCTCGCGCCCGAGCGCTGGGTCGGACGGATCGCCCCGCGGCCGTTCATCCTGGTCGCGGCGCGCGACGACGCGCGCATCCCGGCCGACTGCGCGCGGATCCTGTACGACGCCGCCGGCACGCAGCGCGAGCTGGTGTGGATGGACGGCGGGCATGTCGATACGGACAAGCGCGAGATCGCGCGCCAGCTCGTCGACCTCGTGCTGACGCGGATGCACGAGGGCTGACGGCGTCCGCCGGCGCGCGGTGCCGTCGCGGGGCTCAGCGTCGCATCCCCGGACCGGACGGACCGCCTTCGCGTGCGCCGCTCAGCAGCGCGATCACCGCCGCTCGCTCCCCCGCGAGGCCCTTGTCCTCGTACGGGGTGGGCGCGCCGGGCAGCCGCGCCACCCGCGACAGGTAGTCGTCCCAGGCGGCGTCGGCCGCGCGCACCTGCTCGAGCGCGCGCCGCCGCAACGCCTCGTCGGTTCCGCCCGCGTCCCGCCACTGGTAGGCCTTCCAGCAGCCCGCGAAGTGGTGCGCGACGGCCTCCATCCAGCGCGCACCGTACAGCGCGGTCGCGTGCAGCTCGTTCCAGTCGCGGTCGTCGCCGACCGCGCGCAGGATCGCATCGAAGCGTTCCATGAGCTGGTTCCACGCCGCGAGCGCGCGCTCCTTCTCGGCGATCGCCTCGTCGACCGTGCCGTCCTTCACGAGGAACGCGTAGAACTCGGACGCGGCGTGCACGCGTTCACCGGCGCCCAGCGCGTCGTCGCGGCTCCAGTTCCCGTCCGGCGTCCAGCCGCTGCCGCGCTTGAGGTGTCCTGCGCGGCAGAAAGGCCCGATGTAGCGGCCCTTCAGCACGGCCTCCTCGGACAGCCGCTGGATCGCCGCGAAGTGATCGAGCACCGCGGAACCGGGCGCGACGCCGCGCTCCAGCACGCACCACTCGCGCGCCAACTCGAACGGATCCTCGGACGGGTCCCACAAGAGGCGCACGAAGGCGTGCACGTTGAGCGCGACCCAATCCTCGCGCGCGAGGTACGGCCCGCGCCATCCGCCGCCGCGGGCCCAGCACCACGCGCCGCGCACGCCCGCCGCGTGGATCGCCGCGAGGCCGCCCGTCGGCGCGATCTCCGTCGGACCCTCGGCCAGGTATCGCCCCAGGTAGCTCGGAAACGCGCCCTTGCCCTCGTACTCGCGCGCCATCTGGAACTCGGCCCACTGCGGCTGGCCGCCGATCCCGAAGTTGGGGTTGATCGGATTCCAGCGCCAGTAGTCGGTCTTGACGTGCTTGAACGAGAACGTGTGGCGCGGATCGGGAGAGAAGTGCGCCGCGAACGGCAGCCAGCGCTCGGGAACGGAGTGCGGGCTGTCGTAGTAGCCCCACATCCGCTGGTTGTAGCGCTTCTCGTGGCGCTCCACGACCGCGCGGCGCACGCACTCGACCACGGTTCGCACGCCCAGGTCCGGATGGCTGCCTTCGGGCACGCCCTGGTTGGGATTGTTGCCCGCGAGCATCGGTTCCGACTGCGTGTAGACCTCGCCCGTGCGCACCTGCACGCCGTCGAGCTCGGGCAGCAGCTCGAACAGCTCGTCGAACGTGGCCGCGATCAGCTCCTGCACCTTGGGCAGGGTCGGATCGAACAGCCGGCGCTTTCCCTCGGAGTCCATCCGCCCGACGGCGTCGCCGTAGATCAGCAACGCCCGGGCCGGGAAGGCCAGCTCGTCGCCGTTCACGAACACCGTCAGGTGCTCGCGCTTTGCCGCGCGAACGAGGTTCACGACGCGCTCGCGCGCCGCGAGCACGGCCGCGCGTTCATCGGATCCCTGCGGCACGAGCCGCGCGTCGTACTTGTCGTAGGTCAGGATCCCGGCGATGCCGTGCACGATCATGCCGTTGAAGCCCGCGTCCAGCACGACCGCGGGATCGCGGAAGCGGGAGTCGAAGGGCTCCTCGCCCGGGTTGTCGTGGAAGCTGCACAGCCGGTCGGTGAAGGCCGGATTGCGCGCGAGTTCCAGCGTCTGGCCGGGTGACCAGCGCTGCAGCCGGACCAGGCGCGCCGCTTCGAGCACGCCGTAGATCGCGCCGCGCACGTCGCGTGCCTCGACCGCCAGCGCCGCGGTCGGTGTTCCGCCCGCCGCGAGCCGGTAGCCGTCGGGCTCGATGGCCGCGTCCGCGACGAGGCCGACCTCGACCTCGATCGGCGGCCGGCCCGCGGCAGCGAGCGCGCGTTCCAGCGAGCGCAGAGCGCGCCGGAACGGCGCATCGGTGGCGAGGTCGATCGTCCCGAACGCGCGGATCCTCGCTGGACCGCGGCTGGCGTCCGGCGTCGACGTGCGGCATGCGGCGGCGAGCAGCGCGGCCAGGACGAGCGGCAGGAATCGTGCGAGCTTGGGCATCGTGAAGGGCCTCGGCCGTCACCTCGGTCCGGCCGGCGCTACACCGCCACCGCCCGCCGGAAGAACGCATGTTTCCCGCAGGGCCGGTCCCCGGACCCGCCCGGCGGTCCGCGCGACCGCCTCAACCGGTGTTCTGCAGACCGCGCGCGATCCCGCGCACCGTCTGGCCGAGGACGCGCTCCAGCTCGGCGTCCTTGCGCCCGCCCGCGCGCCAGCGCGCGAGCAGGTCGATCTGCACGTAGCTCATGGGGTCCACGTACGGATTGCGCAGCCGGATCGAGCGCTGCAGCGTCGGATCGCGGTCGAGGAGGTTCTCCTGGCCGATGATCGTGAGCACGGCCGAACGCGTGCGCTCGAACTCGTCGCGGATGGTCGGGAAGATCCGCGCCCCGACGTCGCCGGCGAGCGCCGAGTAGCGCTCGGCGATCGCGAGGTCGGCCTTGGCGAGGACCATCTCGACGTCGGCCAGGAAGACCGCGAAGAACGGCCAGGAGCGCGCCATCTCGCGCAGGCGTTCGAGCCCGTGCCGCTCCTGCGCGGCGACGAGCCCCGTGCCGACGCCGAACCAGCCGGTGAGCGTCGTGCGGGACTGCGTCCAGGCGAACACCCACGGGATCGCGCGCAGGTCCTCGACGCCGCGCATCGCGCGCCGCTTGGGCGGCCGCGATCCGATGCGCAGCCGCTCGATCACGTCGATCGGCGTCGCGAGCTGGAAGTAGGCGGTGAAGTCCGGGTGCTCGTGGACCAGCGCGCGGTACGCACGACGACCCTCGTCCGCGACCGTCCCCATGGCGGCCGTCCACTCGGGCGACGGCGCCTCGCCGGCGACCGCGCCGGTCGCGTCGGGGCGCTCCAGCACCGCGCCGATGACCAGCTCCAGCGTGCGCAGCGCGATGCCGCGCAGGCCGAACTTGCCGTGCAGGATCTCGCCCTGCTCCGTCATCCGCGTGCGTCCGCACACGGCGCCCGGCGGGGCGGCCAGGATCGCGTCGCGCGGCTTCCCTCCGCCGCGACTGATCGAGCCGCCGCGTCCGTGGAAGAAGACCAGCGACAAGCCGCGCTCCTGCGCGGTGCGGACGAGATCGGTCTGCGCGCGCTGCAACGCCCAGCGCGAGGCCGCGATGCCGCCGTCCTTGTTGCTGTCCGAGTAGCCGAGCATGACCATCTGCCGGCCGCCGCGGCGTGCAACGTGCGCGGCGTACACCGGATCCGCCGCGAGGGCGCGCAGCGTCGCGGGCGCCCCGGCGAGGTCGTCGACCGTCTCGAACAAGGGGACCACGTCGAGCGGCACGGTGCCGTCCTCCTCGAGCAGTCCGCCGTGGCGCGCGAGCAGCAGCACGGCGAGCGCGTCGTCCGGACCCTGCGTCATGCTGATGACGTAGGTTCCGACGGCCTCGGGCCCGTACTGGGCGCGGCTCTCGCGCAGGGCGGCGACGACGTCGAGCGCGGCGCGCGCCTCGTCCGACAGGTCCGCCGGCGGGCCCTGCGCCTCGCCGGCGAGCGCCGCGGCCAGGAGCCGCGTGCGCTCGCGCGCCGCGAGAGCGGCGAAGTCGGCGCGGCCGAGCAGCTCGCCGACCACGCGGCGGTGCACCTGTGCGTCCTGCCGCACGTCGAGCGTCGCCAGGTGGAAGCCGAACGTGTCGAGTCGCATCAGCAGGCGCCGCACCAGCGCCCGGCCCGCGCGCGCCCCGCCGTGGGCCGAGAGGCTCGCGTCGATCAGCGCGAGGTCCGCGCGGAACTCGGACGGCTGGCGGTACCCGCCGGGCGCTCCGCGCTCCTTGCGCGCGAGCCGCTCGGACACGAGCCACAGGAGCGCGCGATAGGGCATCTCGTGGTAGCGCGCAGGTACCTCGGCCCACGTGTCGGGCAGGATCGCACGGTACTCGTCCACGCGCGCCGGCACCGCGGGATCGACGCGGATGCGCGTGACGGACTGCGAGAGGTTCTCGAACAAGACGCGCACCTCGCGCCGGTATTGGCGCAGCACGAGTTCGAGGTGCCGCGCCAGCGCCGCGCGCAGCGTGTCCGCGCCGACGTTGGGGTTGCCGTCCATGTCCCCGCCGACCCACGAACCGAAGCGCACCAGGGGACGCGCGAGGCCCAGGCGCTCGCCGAACACGGCCTGCGCCGCGAGCTCCAGCTCCTCGTGCAGCGCCGGGACGATGCGGTAGAGCACGTCGGAGAGGAAGAACAGCACGTGCTCGACCTCCTCGGCGACGGTCGGCTGCTCGGCGAGCTGCTCCTCGGTCTGCCAGCCGCTGGCGATCTCCAGCGCGATGCGCTCGCCGATGGCGGCGATCTCGCCGGGCGCCATCGAGGCCTGGTGGAACCGGTCGACCAGCGCGCGGGCGATGCGCTGGTCCTTCTTCAAGAGCGTGCGGCGCACGGCTTCGGTGGGGTGCGCGGTGAACACCGGCTCGACCCACAGGCGCGCAAGGCGCGCGCGCAGCTCGGCCAGCGTCACGCCGCGCGCCGCGAGCGACTCGAGGACCGCGCGGAACCCGCCGCGCTGCGTCTCGCCCGCGCGCAGGTAGTCGACGCGCCGCCGGATGCGGTGCACGCGCTCCGCCATGTTGGCGAGGCCGAAGTAGGCCGAGAACGCGCGCACGACCTCCAGCGCCAGCGCCGGATCCAGGTCCCGCAGCACGGCCGCCAGCTCGCCCTCGGCGCGCGCGTCTCCCCGGTGGCGCCGGCGCGCGGCGAGACGTGCCTTCTCGACCGTCGGGAACAGCTCCGGCGGACCCTGCTCGCGCAGGATGTCGCCGAGCAGGCCCCCGAGCCAGCCCACGTCGTCGCGCAGGGGCCGGTCCTTGGGCGCGAAATGGATGGGTTCGTCGATGGTGCACCCCGCTAGCGGCGTCGACCGGACATCATCCGCTCGCGCGGGGGGCGGGTACAGCAGGCGCTCGCGACGATCCGCGGGGCCGGCCCCGCGAGCCCGCTCGGGGGACGTACACTCGCGACGACCACTCCCCCGAACCCAGGCGGCCCGACATGCACGCGACACGCTCCCGTCCCCTCGCAGCTCTTGCGCTGCTGGCCCTCGTCACGGCCGCCGTTCCCGCGCTCGCGCAGCGCGGAGCGAGCGGCCCCGGAGTGCGGCGCCTCGCGACGCCGCAGACGAACCTCACGCAGCCCGCGGCGCCCGGCGCTCAGGCCGCGCTGGGCACGCGCCGCGCGATCGTGTTGACCGGCTACTGGCCGCCCTCGAACGAGGCCGTCCGGCGCTTCTCGCCGAATCCGGCGCAAAACCCGCAGGGCTGGATCGGACAGAACTGGGAGAACCGCGGGTACGACGTGTACGCCTACTTCCCCGAGTTCAGCCCGCCGACCTGCACGAGCTGCGGTGCGGGCACCGGCGACCTGACGGTCGACTACCAGGACACGTCGGCCGATTTCTGGCCGATCGTCAACTCGCACCAGCCGATCGCGATCATCACCCACAGCCGCACGGGCGCCGCGCTGAGCTGGGAGGTGGAGATGAACAGCTACAACTTCTCCTCCTGGACGAACGACTACATGGCGCCGCTCCAGCCGACGCCGTCGCCGCCCGACGCCAGCGTGCCCGCCGGGCACCTGCGCCTCTCGACGCTGCCGGTGCAGGAGATCGTGGACGACGTGATCGACGCCAACCTGGGCCTCAACGCGTTCATCTGCTTCAGCCAGAGCTCGGGCGGCTTCCTGTCGGGCTACATGGCCTACCACGGCTGCTGGTACCAGTCGCTGCACGCCACGCCCGGCAGCCCCGACTGGTGCATCGCGGCGGGGCACGTGCACGTCGGCTCCGGCATCCCGTGGCCGACGGCGCAGCGCGCGGCCGAGGTCACGCTGCGCACCGTGATCCGCCACGTCGACGAGGTGCGCTACGGCGGCTGTCACGACGTCGACCTGTACTGCGCGACCACGGCGAACTCCGCCGGGCAGGGCGCGATGCTGACGACGAGCGGATCGACCTCGATCGGCGCCAACAGCCTGCGCTTCCTGGTGACGAACACGCCGCCCAACCAGGCCGGGAGCCTGATCTACGGCTCGGCCCAGGGACAGACGCCGTGGGGCAACGGCACGCGCTGCGTGGCGCCGCCGTTCCAGCGGCTGGGCCCGATCCAGAATTCCAATGCGAGCGGCTTCCTCGACCGCACCGTCGATTTCGCGCTGCCGCCGCTGGGATCGGGGCCGTACGCGGTTTCTCCGGGGACGACGTGGTACTTCCAGTACGTGTACCGCGATCCGGCCGCCGGCGGCGCGAACTTCGACGCGACGAACGGCGTCGCGGTCACGTTCTGTCCGTGAGCCCTCAGGCTCGCACCGCCGCGGACACTTGCTATGGTGGAGGCGTGCGTTGCCCCGCCTGCCCGACGGAGCTCACGGCGAAGGCCCTGGAAACGGGTGCGAGCTGGACGTGCGCCGCCTGCCGCGGCGTGCTGATGCGCGGGAACGCGCTGCGCCTCCACCTGGACGCGGCCGCGATGGAGGAACTGTGGAAGCAGGCCGGCGCGGGCGCGCGCTCGACGCACCGCGCCTGCCCGAACTGCTCCGCGCCGTTCCACGTGTGGGCCAGGCCGGGCGCATCCGGGGCGATCGAGCTGGACGCCTGCCTGAAGTGCGCGTTGATCTGGTTCGACGGCGGAGAGATCGCGAAGCTGCAGACCTCCGGCCACGCGCGCACCCCCAGCGGTCCGCGCGGGAGCGAGGCCGTCCCGCACGCGGTCGAGATCTCCAATCGCGCCGTGCTGGGCGATGCCGTCTTCAACGGGATCCTCGAGTTCGTGCTGGGATCCCTCAGCCCCTAGCGTCCGTGCGCCGCCGGGCAGCGCAGTGTCCCGTCTTGGTCCGCGCGCCCCGATCGGAGCGGACGGGATGACCGCCGGAGCGAGCGCGCGGCGCACCGCGGTCCTGACCCTATTGGCGCTGTGCGCATTCGCCGCCAACTCGCTGCTCTGCCGCGCCGCGCTCGGCCCGCGCCTCATCGACGCGGAGTCGTTCACGTCGGTGCGGATCGTCGCCGGCGCGGCCGTCTTGTGGCTGCTGGTGCGCGGCCGGGGCGGGCGGCTCGGCGGCGGAAGCTGGACCGGCGCGCTGGCGTTGTTCGCCTACGCGATCGCGTTCTCGCTGGCCTACCTGCGCATCTCCGCGGGCGTCGGCGCGCTCGTCCTGTTCGGCTGCGTCCAGGCGACCATGATCGGCAGCGCGCTCGCGCGCGGAGAGCGGCTGCGCGCGAGACAGTGGATCGGACTCGCGCTCGCGCTCGGAGGCCTCGCGTGGCTGTTGCTGCCGGGCGCGTCGGCGCCGGATCCGGCCGGCGCGGCTCTCATGGCGCTCGCTGGCGTCGCGTGGGGCGTCTACTCGCTGCTCGGCCGCGGCAGCCAGCGTCCGCTGGCGAGCACAGCCCAGAACTTCGTGCTGTCCGTGCCTTTCGCGCTCGCCGCGAGCGCGATCGGCTGGTCCGCGCGGAGCGTGAGCGGTCCCGGATTGCTGCTTGCGGCGACGTCGGGCGCGATCACGTCGGGCGTCGGCTACGCGATCTGGTACGCAGCGCTGCCGACGCTCGGCACGGCGCGCGCAGCGGTCGCACAACTCGCCGTGCCGGTGATTGCGGGCGCGGGCGGAGTGCTGTTGCTGGGTGAGATCGCCAGCGCGCGATTCCTCGCGAGCGGCGTGCTGGTCCTGGTCGGCGTCGCGCTGGCGGTGGTACCGTACCCGCTTCGCGTGCGCCATCCGGGCGCCCGGATGGACACGGGAGCAGAACTGTGAAACGGAAGGAGAACCGCTCGATCCGCAGCGGACTGATCGCGGCCGGGGTGCTGCTCGCGCTCGCGCTCGCGTGGTCCGCGTGGGATCGCCTGGCCCCGCCGCTGCCGCCAGCTTGGCGCGACGTCGTCGAGCAGGCCGTGCGCTTCTCGGAGCAACGCCAGATGAAATTGCCCGGCCGCATCGTGCTGATCGGGCCCGGTTGGGAAGGAGCGCAGCCGATGGCGGGGATCGCTCCGGATCGCGCGGAGAAGTTGGAGGATACGTTCGACGGCGGGCTGATCGGCACGCCGCACACGCTGGTCGTCCTGCCCGAGCGGGTCTACGAATCCGACCCGGATCACGCGAACTGGTGGATCTCGTACGGAAGGATCCACGGCGGCCGCGGCGCGTGGGTCCTCGTCAGGGCGCCGCAAGGCATTCCCTGATCCGTCGCGGTCGAGCCTGGCTCCGTACCGTGGCTCCGTACCGACACCGTCTGCCGCTTGACCTCAGGCGCAGCGCCCGCGTTAGAGTCGTGCGCGACTCGGCCGGAAGACGCCCGCCACGGCCGCGTCTCACCGCCGGCTCGGAACGGGGTCGCCGGCGAGGCGCTCCCGAGAATCGAGAAACCTCATGGGCAAGGCCCTCCTCATCGCAATCATCGTGGCGCTGCTCGCCGCGGCCGTCGGCTACGTCGCCGCCCTCCAGCCCGAGCGAGCACCGCCGGGAGCCGCCTCCGAGCAAACAGAAACCATCGGCGACCTCGCGCGGACCGTGGCCGCGCTCCAACGGCGCCTCGAGAACCTGGAGCGCAACCTCGCTGCTCCCGACGGCGCGGAACGGACGCCCGTCTCGGCCTCGCGCCCCACGACCACCGACCCGGACACGGCGCAACGGCTCGAGCGCCTCGAGCGCGAGATCGCCGATCTCAAGCGGCTGCGAACGCCCGTGGATGCGCTGGGCGACGCCGACGCGCTGCTCGCGCGCCTCGCACAGAACCGCTCGACGTACGGAATCAACAATCCACAGGCTCTGCGGGAGCGCAACGAGCTGCGCGAACGCTTCCTGCAGATGTTCCCGGACGATCCGCGCGCCGCCGGGCAACTCGAGGACCTGGCCGGCGAACTCCTGACCAGCGATCCGGCGCAGGCGGTCGCCGCGCTCGACCGCTGGCGCGGCCGCGTGAAGATCGATCCGTGGCGCTTCGACGCCAACTACGCGAACGCTTTGGGGTTCGCGGGGCGCGTGGACGAAGCCGACGCGGCCTACCAGAGCATCGCGCAGCGCTCGGACTATCCGGAGAACGAGCGCTGGAGCGCGCGGTTCTTCGGCGCCTACCTGCAGGCACAGAACGGCGGCGTCGAGGAGGCCAAGCGGCGCTTCGCGGCGATCATCCGCGACATCGAGGCGCAGGGCTCGCCGCCCGCGCTGCAATCCACGCTCGCCGGCGCGCGCCAGCAGCTCGCGCAGTTGAACGCGCGCTAGCGTTGCGCGACGTGCTCAGGGCCCGTAGGTCACGAGCAGCCGGTTCGTGCGGGCCACGCCCACGGGAGCGCCGGGGTCCTGGATCTCGGCGATGTACGCCTTCGTGCGTCCGACCGTGTAGCCGGGCACGGTGTACGGCAGCTTCCACGTTCCTGTCCCGGGCTCCAGCGCGTTCCCCGTCGTCGTGAACGGGATCGTCGCGTAGATGCGTTCGCGCGGCGCGAGCTGCATCGGCCCGCCGGCGAACGGCACGACCGGCTCGGCCGCCCACGAAACGGTCACGATGCCGCTCGCGCCGCCGAGCGCGTTCGTGATGCGCAGCTCGGCCGCCTCGCCGAGCCGGAACGGACCGCGCGCGCCGAAGATCGGGAACAGGCCGCCCGTGCCGGCCCAGCCCGTGCCGACCTGGCGACGGCGCCCGGCGTCGGGGCCGAAGTGCGTGCCGTTGCGCACGAGCCGGTCGGTGACGAGATCCACGTCCCCGTCCCCGTCGACGTCGCGCAGCACGCCGTCGGTGACGATCCCCGTGGCGCCGGAGGACGCGTACACGATCTGCGAGAACGGAGGCAGGAACCCGCCGTTGTCGGGCGCGCGCAGCACGACCCGGATGCCGTTCGTGACGTAGCGCGCCGGCGTGACGAGGAGATCGGCGAGACCGTCGCCGTTGAGGTCCGTGCTCCACACACGGCGCGGCGTGGTGTCGTTGGCCGGGATCGCGACCTGCCAGAACTCCTCGTTCGTGAACCCGCCCGTGCCGTCGTTCCAGTAGAGCTGCAGGTAGTTGACGCCCATCATCGCGAGGTCGCGATCGCCGTCGGCGTCCAGATCCGCGACGACGATCCGCCCGAGGTAGGGATCGAGCGCCGCGAAGTACACGGCCGTCCCGAAGCTCCCGGCGCTTTGCGCGAGGCGCACGCCCAGCGTGGTGTCGACGAAGCACAGGTCCGGCAGGCCGTCACCGTTCAGGTCGGCGATGGCGTGGACGCGCTCGCCGGGGAACTCGGGACCGGCGGTGAAGCGCCCCGTCCCGTCGTTCCACCAGATCCGGCTGGAAGGCGGCGTGCCGGGGACGCTGGTGCGCGTCACGAGATCCGCGTCGCCGTCGCCGTCGGTGTCGATCGCGAGGCTCGATTCGGGCGCGTCGCCGTTGCCGATCCCCGGGTTGAAGTCGACGCCCGCGGGCCCGGCGTCGCCGCCGTCGATGAACGTTCCGCCGCCCAGGTTCAGCAGGAGCCGCTGCGCCAGCAGCGTCGTGCCCGCCATGTGCTTGACGATGAGGTCGACGTCGCCGTCGCGGTCGAAGTCGCCGGGCCAGCCCGGGCCGACGAAGGTCGTGCCGGCGGGCGGGGCCGGGAAGACCGCGTCGTAGGCCGAGCACAGCCCCTCGCCCAGGTTGCGCTCCATCGGCCGGTAGCCGAAGCCGAAGTCCGGATCGGCGTCGCCGTCGAAGTCGACGGTGGAGCGTTCGAGCTTCACGCCCGTCCCGATCGGCGGCTGCAGCACGTCCGCCAGCGGCCCGCGCGCGTACAAGATGCAGCGCCCGGCGATCACGTCGAAGTCGCCGTCGTGGTCGAGGTCCGCGATGCCCGCCAGGTGGTCGGATCCGAGCCAGTCCTTCTCGATCGCCGGCGCGAACGCGCCCGTGCCGTCGTTCAGCGAGACGCGCATGATCGACGGGATCACGTTGTCGGGCGTCGAATACCCGCCGCCTCCCCCGCAGCACACGCCGTCGAGGTCGCCGTCGCTGTCCACGTCGAAGAGCTGCTCGGCGGGCCCGCCGGTGACCGGCGGCTCGACGGCCCAGGTCAGCGGGCCGGTGCGCCGCAGCACGACGTAGCGCGTCATGTCCCAGATCACGATGTCCTGGTCGCCGTCGCCGTCGAGGTCGCCCGCCGCCGGCATGTGGTCCGCGCCGATGGCCTGCGTCAGTCCGAGCGTCGCGACCGGGAGGCAGTTCTCGACCTGGATGAGCTTCACGACGTTGCCCGAGATGGCGCAGACGTCCGGCGTCGCGTCGCCGTTCGCGTCGACCTGGAACAGGGCCTGGATGCTCTGCAAGCCGCCGAACGGGTAGCTCTGGGACCGCTCCTGCAGGTAGCTCTGCGTCGCGACGTACTCGAGGAAGTACAGGGTCGTATCGCGCGCGTAGGCCACGTCCGCCATCCCGTCGCCGGTGAAGTCGGTCACGACGGCGTGCATCGAGTTGACCGATCCGGTCACGCCCAGCGAGTAGCGCGTGACGACCTCGGGCGCCAGCAGCCCGCGCGAGCGCAGCGCGCGCATCGCGAGGAGCTGGTACCCGTCGATCACGAAGTAGAAGTCCGTGAACCCGTCGGAGTCGAGGTTGCACGTGAACATGCGCAGGCTGGCGCCGGAGGACGGCGGCGACGAGGTCCCGTTGTTCACGTTGACGTTCATCGACCAGATCTCGACGAGCTTGCCGGTCCCG
Organism: uncultured Planctomycetaceae bacterium; assembly: GCA_964552795.1. GTDB lineage: Bacteria > Planctomycetota > UBA1135 > UBA1135 > JAEUHZ01. Next base: position 170,832 of record CAZKIO010000003.1, on the reverse strand, counting down.
TCGTTGCGCCAGCCCTTGAGGGTGACGTGTGTGATGTAGCCGCTCTGCCACCACCACGACACGGCGTCCATCCAGCCGTCGTTGTCGAAGTCCAGGACGACGCCGTACCGGCCGCGCTGGTCGAGCGTCACGAGCGGCGCGTCGAGCGGCGCGGCGCTCTGCTGGGCGGGCGCGGCGGCGGGCAGCAGGCAGCAGGCGAGGGCGAGAGCGTGCAGGATCTTCATGGGAACTCCTCGGCGGGGGTCGCGGGCCATTCTTCCACAGATTGAGCGGCCGGATCCCCGCGTTGCACGCTTTCCCCGGATGCGCCGGCGCACCCGCCTCAAGAACGCGCCCCTTGCGGGACGATTCAGCACCCGTCCGTGCTCGGCAGGCGCGGAGGGGGGGAAGCCGTCACATGCGCTTCGAGCGCGAATTCGCATTTCTGGGCGCGGTGGCGCTCGTCGGGTGCACGCAGCGCGGTCCCGCCGGCGACGAACCGATCCTCGCGCGTTCGAGCACCGTCGCTGCGGTCGTCGCACCGCGCGCGGCCGGTCCGTCGGTCGAGGCGCGCTTCGGTCTCGCGCCGCGCGCGCACGAACCGGTCGCGGACGACGGCGGCGTCGCCGAGGCGCGCGGCATGTTGCGCTGGGACCTGCCCGCGGGCTGGGTCGAGCGTGCGCCGAGCGCGATGCGCATCGCCAACTTCCTCGCCGCCGGCGATCCGCTGGCCGAGTGCTACCTGACGATCCTCGCCGGCGACGCGGGCGGCCTGGGCGCCAACGTGAACCGCTGGCTCGGACAACTCGGCCGCCCGGCGCTGGGACCGTCGGACATGGACGCGCTGCCGCGCGCGAAGCTCCTCGAGCGCGACGCCGTGCTGCTGGAAGCGCAGGGCGATTTCACGGGGATGTCCGGCGGCGCCGCGCGAACCGGTCAACGCCTGCTCGGCCTCCTGCTCGTCGATCCGGCCGGGTCGGCCTTCCTGAAGTTCGTCGGACCGGACGCGGTCGTCGTGCGCGAACGCGAAGCGTTCCTGCAGCTCGCCGCTTCGTTCCGCTCGGCTCCGGCGGCCGAGACCGACGCGCAGCCGTCCGCAGCCATGCGCGAGGAGCGGGCGGCCGGCTTGAGGGCCGCGGTTCCGGCCGACTGGATGCGCGTGACCGCCAGGCCGCCGCGCGCGCTCGACCTCCGGATCGATGACAGCACCGAGTGCTCGATCACGGTGCTCCCCGGCGAAGCCGGCGGCGCGCGCTCCAACCTCGACCGCTGGAGAGGGCAGATCGGCCTGCCTGCGCTGGACGACGCGCAGTTCGCTGCGCTGGAGCGCGTGTCCCTGCTCGGCGCACCCGGGCTGCTGGTCGAGGCATCGAACGACGGCGCCGGTCTGCTGGGCGCGGTCCTGTGCGCTCCGGACCGCTCCGTCTTCGTGAAGCTCACGGGTCCGGCCGCGCGCGTCGCCCGGGAGCGCACGGCGTTCCTGGACCTGTGCCGCACGCTGGAGGACGGTTGAACCTGCTCCGCAGGTGCGCGCACGTCGCGCTCCACGCGTTGGCGTCGCTGCGGCTCTCGTGCCTCCTGCTCGTCCTGCTGGGCCTGCTGACGTGGCTCGGAACGCTCGAGCAGGTGCACTCGGGCCTGTACGACGTGCAGCGCAAGTACTTCGAGTCGTTCGTGCTCGTCCACGATTTCGGTCCGCTGGCCGTTCCACTCCCGGGCGCGAACCTGGTGCTGTCGCTGCTGGCGTTGAACCTGATCCTGGGCGGATTCGTCCGCATCAGGAAGTCGCGCGAGACGCTCGGCATCCTGGTCACGCACGCCGGCATCGTGTTGCTCCTCGTCGCCGCCTTCGTGAAGCATCACGCCTCGCAGGACGGCCGCGTCACGCTGCGGGAGGGCGAAAGCGCCGACTGGTTCGAGAGCGATCAGCGCTGGGAGCTCGCGGTCCGCGAGTCGCTGCCCGACGGCGGCGTGCGCCAGCACGTCGTGCCTTTCGACGCGCTCGAGCGGGCCGGCGGCGCGGCGCCGGTCCAGGTCGCTGCCGAGGGTCTGCCCTTCACGCTCGCCGTCCGCGAAGCGCACTCCAACTGCAGGCCGGCGGCACGCGGCGCGCAGGACGTGCAATTCGTCCCCGAGCCGCGCGACAGGGAGGTCGGCCGGAACATCCCCGGCGCGCGCTTCGACGTCGTGCTCGCGGGCAGCGACGCGCCCCTGGAGGGTCTGATCTGGGGCGCGCAGCGCGCTCCCTTCGCGGCGATCGTCGACCGGCGCCGCTTCGAGTTCGACCTGCGGCGCGAGCGACACCCGCTGCCGTTCACGCTGAGCCTGGCCGATTTCCGCAAGGAGGATCACCCGCGCTCGAGCATGCCGCGCTCGTTCGAGAGCGACGTCCTGGTCGACGGCGACCGCAAGGTGACGATCTCGATGAACGAGCCGCTGCGCGCCGGCGGTCTGGTCGTCTACCAGGCATCCTGGGGACCGCAGGGCGCCGGCCCGGATGCGGTCCTGTTCTCGACGTTCGCGGTGGTGCGCAACCCCGCCGACGCGCTGCCGCTGATCGCGTGCATCGTGATCGCGCTGGGCCTGATGCATCACTTCACGCGCAAGCTCGTGCGCCACGTCAAGCTGCAGCGAGGTGCTCCGTGATCGCCGCGTGGAACCGCGCGCTCCTGTTCTTCGCGGTCGTCCTTGCCGCGTGCGCGACCGGCCGCGCCAACGAGCCTTGGGAGGCGCCGGCGCGCGCGTTCGAACGGTTGCCGATCCAGGACGGCGGCCGCGTCAAGCCGATCGCCAGCTTCGCGCGGTTCACGCTGCTGCGCGTCGCTGGCCGCGCGTCGGCGAGCGACGCCGAGGGCGCGCGCCTCGACGCCGTCGAGTGGCTGCTGCGCCTCGTGCTGTTCCCCGAGCTGGCGCAGAACGACCCGGTCCTGCTCGTCGAGGATTCGCAGGCGCTGGTCGCGGCCGGACTGGCTGATGCGGGGCACAGGAAGCGCGACCGCTGGGCCTACTCGGAGCTCGCGGGCGTCCTGCCGGAGCTGCTCGACCGCGCGCACGCCGCGCAGGGCACGCCCGCCGGCCAGCGCACGTCGATCCAGGCGCAGACCGTGCGCGTCGCCGAAAGCGCGCTGCTCGTCCTGCGCCTCGGCCGCACCTTCGAGTTCGCGCGCCACGGCATCCCGCTGCAGGAGGGCACGCTTCTGGCGGGCCTGTTCCCCGCGCGCGACCGGATCACCATCGCCGACGTCGTCGAGCAGGCGCCCGCGATCGCCGGGCTCGAGCGCGACCTCGCCTCCGGCGGCGACGGGCGCGACAAGGGCGCGATCTCCGCGCTCTGGCGCAACGCCACCGACTTGTGCGCGGACGCGCAGGTACTCGCCTGGATTCCGCCGGTGCGCTCCGCGGCGCAGGACGCCGACTGGAAGACGCCCGCCGATCTCCTGCTGGCCGCCCGCCTTGGGGAAGCGGCGGCCGCGGAGCACGTCGCGCTGTTGCGCGCGGCGGAGGCCGTCGTCGCGAGCCGCACCGATCCGGCACGGCTGGCAGCACAGCTGCAGGCGCTCGCGGCGCGCGCCGGCGAGCTGGCCGCCGCACGCGGCGAGCTCGAAGGCGTGGGGCTGGAGGTCGCATACCAGCGCTGGAACCTGTTGCGCTGGTCCACCGTTCTCTTCCTGCTGGGCTTCGCGGCCTGCGCCCTGGGCTGGCTGCGCCCGCGCGCCGCCCTCCCCTCGCGGGCCGCGTGGCTGGCCGCTCTCGGCGCACTCGCGCTTCTCGTTTTCGCGATCGTGCTGCGTTGCGTGATCCGCGGACGGCCGCCGGTGTCGACGCTGTACGAAACGGTCTTGTTCGTCACGGCCGCCGGCGTTCTCGTGGCGCTCGCCGTCGAGCGCATCCAGCGCCAGCGCATCCATCTCGGAGTGGCCTGCCTCGTCGGCGCCGCCGGCCTGTTCCTGGCGAACGGCTACGAGGCGCTCGACGGACAGGACACGATGCCCAGCCTCGTCGCGGTGCTCGACACCAACTTCTGGCTCGCGACGCACGTCACGGCCATCACGCTGGGCTACTCGGCCGGCGTGCTGGCCGCGGTGCTGGGCAGCGCCTACGTGTTCCTCGCGCTGCTGCGGGGCGACGGCGGCGATCCCGAGCGTCAACGCTCGCTCGCACGGTCGGTCTACGGCGTGACCTGCTTCGCGCTGTTCTTCGCGGTCGTCGGCACGATCCTCGGCGGGATCTGGGCCAACGAGAGCTGGGGCCGCTTCTGGGGCTGGGACCCCAAGGAGAACGGCGCGCTCCTGATCTGCATCGCGCAGATCGCGCTGGTCCATGCGCGCCGCGCGGGCCTGCTGCGCGACCTGGGGGTCTGCCTTGCCGCGGCCTTCACCGGCACGATCATCGCGTTCTCGTGGTGGGGCGTGAACCTGCTCGGCGTCGGACTGCACAGCTACGGATTCACCAGCGGGATCCACCGTGCGTTGTGGACCTACTACCTCGTGCAGTGGAGCATCGTCGCCCTCGGCGGCCTGGTCTGGCTGCGGCGCCGGCGCGTCGCGCGGCCGGGCGCACGCGAACGGGCGCGGAGCGCCGAGGATGCACGCACGGCCGGCGCGGCCGTGCCCGTGAACGCGGTCCCGCCTGCGCTCGTGCGCGTCCCCGCGCTGGAGCCGGGCGCGCGGTCGCGATAGTTCCGTGTTGCCCTCAATCGGGTCGCCGGATCTTGCCGAATCGTGACATGGGCGCGTCGCGGGGACGCGCGCCATTCGCAGGGAAGAAGGCAAGGGAGCAGATCGTAGTGGCCCACTCGACCACAGTCCGTCCGTACGCATCCATCCTGTCCGTCTGGCTGCTCGCATCCGCGTGCGCGGGCACTTCGGAGCGCAGCCAGAGCATCGACCGCGTCGACCAGCTGCTCACGCGCATCGAGCGCGTACAGGCCGAGACCGCGGTCGCCAAGGAGTCGTCGCGCGCCGCCTTGAACGCGTTGTGCACGCTCGTGTCGCCGCGCTTCCAGGGCGACGCGGCCGCGGCGTTCGCCAGGTTCATGGAGGCGAAGGACGCCTCCGAGGAGCAGGCCGAGACGTTGCGCGGCGCGACCGGCCCGATGCAGGACGCGGCCGCGGACGTGTTCCAGCGCTGGACCAAGGACATGGAGGCGTTCGGCAACTCGCGCATGCGCCAGCGCAGCCAGGCGCGGCTCGACGAGACGCGCACGCGCTTCCAGGCCATCGTCGGCGCGGCACAGACCGCGCAGATCGCCCTGGACGCCTTCCACGACGAGCTGCAGGACCACGCCCTGTTCCTGCGTCACGACCTGAACGCGGCCTCCGTCGCGTCGATTCGCACGGACGTGCGCGAGCTGACCGACCAGTCCAAGGCGCTCGACCAGCGCCTCGACGCGACCGTCGCCGCGGCCAATGCCTACGTGGAGTCGGCCGCGCTGTACGGACAGATCGCCGTCGAGGTCGAGCCCGCGACCCCGCCACCCGCGGCGACGACGGCGACACCGGCGAAGAAGCGCACGGTCACGACGCTGAAGCCCAAGGCCGCCATCGCGCGCGAGGCGCAGCCCGCGCCCGAGCCCGATCCGGCGGAGGTCGTGACGCCCCAGGCGCCGCCCGTTCCGGAAGCGCCGCCGACACCCGAGCCCGAAGCGACGCCCGACGGCGCGCGCTGACCGGCGGGGATCTCCCGCGGCGACCTGCCGTGGGGACCTGAACGTGGTCCGCACTGCTTCGAACGCGCAGCGGGGAGCCGACGCATGACCTGGATCGTGCTCGGCTTCCTGGTCTTCGCGCTGGGCATCGCGCTCGGCGCGACGCTGCTGCGCCGCATCGAGCTCGCGCGCATGGAGGCGAAGCTCACCGAACGCGAGCGCGCGGTGCGGCTGGGCAGCGCCAAGGCGCAGCTCCAGCATCCCATCGTCGACCTGACGCGCTGCGTCGGTTGCGGCGCCTGCGTGCGCGCGTGCCCCGAGGACGGCGTGCTCGCTCTCGTGCACGGCCAGGCGATGGTCGTCAACGGGGCGCGCTGCACCGGCGTGTCGGCCTGCGAGACCGAGTGCCCGACCGGCGCCATCACCGTGGCGTTGTCGGATACGGCGACGCGCCGCGACATCCCCGCCGTCCACGAGTCGCTGGAGGCCGTCGGCGTCCCGAACCTGTTCCTCGCGGGCGAGGTCACGGCGCGCGCGCTGATCCGCAACGCGATCGTGCAGGGCACCGCCGTCGCTGCCGAGGTCGCGCGACGCCGCGCCGGCCCCGCGACGCCCGGCGTCCTCGACCTCGTGATCGTCGGCGCCGGCCCGGCGGGACTGGCCTGTTCGCTGGAGGCGCAGCGCCTCGGCCTCGCCTTCGCGACGCTCGACCAGGAGGCCGCGATCGGCGGCACGGTCGCGCGCTATCCGCGCCGCAAGCTGGTGCTGACGCAGCCGGTCGACCTGCCGAACGGCGCGCGGCTGGAGCGCGCCACCTACGCCAAGGAAGAGCTGATGGAGCTGTGGTCGCGCGCGGCCGCCGCGCACCAGCTCCCGATCCACGGCGGGGAGGCCGTCACCGGGCTGACCCGCGATCCGTCGGGCGGCTTCGTCGTGCGCACGGCGTCGCGGACCTTCGCGGCGCGGAGCGTGTGCCTCGCGCTCGGCCGTCGCGGGTCGCCGGTGAAGCTCGGCGTGCCGGGCGAGGACGCGCCGAAGGTCGCCTACGCGCTGGCCGACGCCAACGCGTACCAGGGACGGCGCCTCCTGGTCGTCGGCGGCGGCGAGAGCGCGGTGGAGACGGCGCTCGCACTCGCGGAGCAGCCCGGAAACGAAGTGACCATCGCGTACCGCCAGGCCGCGTTCTTCCGCCTCAAGCAGCGCACCGAGGACCGGCTGCGCGAGCGCGCGGCCGACGGCCGCATCCGCCTGCTCTTCTCGTGCCGCGTCCTCGCGATCCACGAGCACGCCGTCGATCTCGCGATCGCCGGGCAGGACGGCCTCTCGACGTGGTCGCTGCCGAACGACGAGGTGTTCGTGCTGGCTGGCGGCACGCCGCCCTTCGCGCTCCTCGAGAGCGCCGGCGTCTCGTTCGACCCCGAGGACCGGCCGGCGCTGGCACCCGTGAAGGAGCAGGGCAGCGGCCTCGTCCGCGCGCTGGCCGTCGGCTTCGTCCTCGCGCTCCTGGCGCTGGCGTGGGCCGTGTGGAACCGCGACTACTACGGCCTCGCGCCGCACGAGCGCCCGGTCCACGCGGCGCACGGCAGCCTGCGGCCGAGCATGGGCATCGGCCTGGGGCTGGGCATCGCGTCCGCGGCGCTGGTGGCCGTGAACCTGGCCTACCTCGCGCGCCGCTCGCAGCGCGTGCGCTGGTTCGCCTGGGGCTCGTTGCGCGCGTGGATGAGCAGCCACGTCGCGACGGGGATCCTGGCGCTGCTGTGCGCGCTGCTGCACGCCGGCATGTCGGCGGGCGATTCGATCGGCGGCCACGCGTTCCTGGCGCTGCTCGTGCTGTTCGCGAGCGGCGCGATCGGCCGCTACCTGTACGCCTACGTCCCGCGCGCCGCCAACGGCCGCGAGCTGGAGCTGGAGGAGGTGCGCGTGCGCCTGGCGCGCATGACCGACGCGTGGCGCGGAACGCAGCGCGCGTTCGCCGACAAGGCGCGCGCAACGATCGACGGCCTCGTGGCGCGCCGCCAATGGCGGAGCTCGCTGCCCGGCCGCGTCGGCGCCCTGATGCTCGGCCAGCGCGAGCTGGCGCGCGTGCTCGCCGGCCTGCGCGCCGAGGGACGCGACGCCGGCATCCCGCCCGGCCAACTGGAGGAGACGCTGGTGCTGGCGCGCGAGGCCCACCGCACCGCGATCGTGGTCGCGCACTTCGAAGACGTCCGCGCACTCGTCGCGGGCTGGCGCTGGGTCCACCGCTGGGTGGCGCTGGCGCTGGTCATCCTGCTCGTGCTGCACGTCGTCGTCGCGCTGTCGTACGGCTCGGGTCGCGCCGCGGGAGGCCTGACGTGAAGCTCGGCAGCCCCAGGCTCTGGATCACGGCCTGTTCGATCGGCGCCGTGCTGCTGATGGCCGTGGTCGACGTCGACCGCGTGTCGCCGGGCCCCGTGTCGTCGGTCCACGCGCGCCTCGACGCCGTCGACGGCGGGCAGAGCTGCGCGGCGTGCCACGGCGGCTGGTTCACGTCGATGACCGAGGCCTGCCTGGACTGCCACGCGCCGATCGCCGCGCAGCTCGACGACGGGCGCGGCCTGCACGGAAGGCTGCCCGACGAGCTCGTGTCGAACTGCGCGCACTGCCACAGCGAGCACCACGGCGCGGGCTTCGACATCGTGAACCGGCGCTCCTTCGCGCTGGCCGGCGTGCCTGACGCGCTCGAGTTCGACCACGCGCTCGTCGGCTGGACCATGGACGGGCGGCACCTGGAGCTGGGTTGCGTGGAGTGCCACGCGAACGCGCGCGTCGACGTGCTCGAAGAGGGACAGCAGCGCTTCCTCGGCCTGCGGCAGGACTGCGCGAGCTGCCACGAGGACGCGCACGACGGCCGCATGCGGATCGACTGCGCGAGCTGCCACGGCCAGACCGCGTGGGACGAGCTGCACTCGGCCGGCCACGATCGCCACCTGGCGCTGGTCGGCGGGCACGGGGACGTCGCCTGCCGCACCTGCCACGCAGCGGACGGCGCGCGCGCCCTGGAGACGCTGGGCGAGAGCGTCGAGCGCCTCGCGTCGCGCACCTGCGTGGCGTGCCACGAGTCGCCGCACGGCCCGGAGTTCACGGCGCGGTCGGCGCGCCTCGCCGGATTCGAGCCGGAGCGCGGCTGCCTCGCCTGCCACGTTGCCGAGCACGTCGCGTGGCGCGAGTCCGCCGCGCTCCTGCAGCCCGTCCAGCACGCGTTCACGGGGTTCCCGCTGACGGCCCCCCACGACGCGGCGCGCTGCGCCGATTGCCACGACGCGCAGGCCGGCGAGTTCCAGGCACGTCACCCGGGCCGTTCGGCGCAGGCCTGCAGCACGTGCCATGCCGATCCGCACGGCGGACAGTTCCACGCGGGTCCGTTCGCCGGTCAGGAGTGCACGGCCTGCCACTCCACGCTGGCCTTCGCGCCGCACGAGTTCACGGCCGAGAAGCACGCGCTCGCCGCGCTGGCGCTCGACGGCAAGCACCTCGAGACGAGCTGCGACGCGTGCCACACCGTCCCCGGCGAGGGCGCGCCGCGCGCGTTCCACGGCATCGGCGCGCGCTGCGACGCCTGCCACGCCGATGCCCACGGCGGCTTCTTCGACGAGCGCCTGGCCGACGCCGCGCCGGTGAAACACGGCGACTGCGCGCAGTGCCACACGACGGAGGGCTTCGATGCCGCGAAGAGGAGCTTCGATCACGCCGCATGGACGGGCTTCCCGATCTTCGGCGCGCACGCGGCCGACGATTGCGCGAGCTGCCATCCGTCGATGGCGTCGCGCGACGGCACGCGTCGCACGTTCGGCCGCGTCGCGGACCGGTTCGGCGAGTTCCAGGGCTGCGTGACGTGCCATCGCGACCCGCACGAGGGCCGATTCGACGCGCCCGACCTGCCGGCGGAGCTGGGCGGCCGCACGGACTGCGCGCGCTGCCACGAGGAGACGTCGTTCCGCAGCCTGCCCCACGGCTTCGACCACGGCTTGTGGACAGGCTTCGCGCTCGCCGGAAGCCACGCGCAGGCGTCGTGCGCGGACTGCCACGCGCCGCTCCGCCGCCCCGACGAGCTCGGGCGCACCTGGGGCCCCGCCAACGGCGGCTCGTGCGCCGACTGCCATCCCGAGCCGCACGCGCGGCAGTTCGAGAGCGGCGGCGCCACCGACTGCGAGCGCTGCCACGCCAGCGAGCGGCCGGATTTCCTGGCCTTCGATCACGACCGCGATTCGCGCTTCGCGCTCGGCGAGCAGCACGCGCGGCTCGACTGCTCCGCTTGTCACCTCGCGTTCGCGCTGCCCTCCGGCGCGGAGGCGATCCGTTACCGACCGCTCGGCACCGAGTGCGTCGACTGCCACGGCGTCCAGGAGGACGTCCTGTTCCGTCGACGGAGGAAGTAGGAGGGAACCATGCACCAGCCATCGATCGGCACCTGGATGGTCGTGGCCGTCGGGGCCGTCGCGGCGCACGCCCAGGAGGGACAGCCGGTCCTTCTGGAGATGCGCGTCACGTCGGGGGCGCCGCGGCGCGCGACGGTCGACCGCGGCGCGCTGGATGGGCTCGAGATCGGCGACCGCGTGGTCTTCCGCCTGCGCGACGGCGGCGAGCGCCTGGGACGCGTCGTCGCGCTGGAGGACCGCTCCGCGGTGGTCGAGCCGACCGACGCGAACTTCGTCGCCATGCCCGGCATGCGCGCGGAGGCGCGGCTGCCCGCCGAGCGCTTCGAGGTCGTCATCGTCGAGGTGCCGGTCCCAGCGGACGGCGAAGTCTCCCGCATGGATCCGGCGCGACTCCCCGCGCATCCGCCCTGGCAGCGCGCCGACGACGGCTGGACGGAAGCGATGCCGCTGCTCGCCAAGGTGCGTCCGCTGCGCCCCGAGGACCGCGATCCGTTGCTGACCGGTCGCGCGTGGACGTCGATCGACGGCGCGGCGAACACCGAGGACGACCGCCGCGACCTGTTCGTGCGCGCGGGCGCCAGCGCGACGCTGGACAACGCGTTCGGCTGGGGCGGCCGGCTGCGCCTCGACGCCGAGTGGAACCATCGCGACACGGTCGTGCCCGACGACGACGGCGAGACGGACTCGCGCCTGCGCCTCGACCGGGCGTCCTACGCCTGGGGCGGGCACCGCTTCGCGCCCGACCGCTTCGAGGTCGGCCGCTTCCTGCACTCGGAGTTCCCCGAGTTCGGCGTGATCGACGGCTTCGAGTGGAACCGGCGCCTGTCCGGCGGCGGAGCACTCGGATCCCGCGTCGGCTTCCTGCCCGGGTGGAACACGCTCGACGAGGAGGGCGAGGACCAGTCGGTCGCCGCTTGGTACCGCTGGTCGCGCGACGAGAGCGAGGAGCTCAGCCTGGGCGCCGGCATCCAGAAGACCTTCCACGACTTCGACGCCGACCGCGACCTGGTGGTGCTCAAGGCGGCGTGGGTTCCGCCGCATGCGTGGACCGCGCAGGCCACGGCCTGGATCGACGTCTACGGGTCGGGCGACGCGGCGAAGGGCTCGGGCGTCGAGCTCACGCAAGCCTGGTTCACGCTGGGCCGCGCGTGGCCCGGCGGCAGCTCGCTCGACCTGTCGTACCGCCATCTGGCCTTCCCCGAGCAGGACCGCGCGGAGTTCCTGCCCGTCGCGCAGGCGCAGCTCGCCGAAGACCACTACGACCGCGCCGCGATCACCGCGCGGCAGCGCATGGGGCCGGTCGGCCTGCGAGAGGAGGCCGGCGTCTGGATCGACGAGGACGAGGAGGGCGCCGACGGCGAGCTGTCGTTCGAGGCCTACGACCTGTTCTTCGACGGCAGTCGCGCCGAAGCGGGCGGGTTCGCGACCGAGGGGCGCTTCACGACGCTCGTCGGCTGGCGCGCCGCGTTCGGCGGAAGCGGGCCGCGCGTCGGATGGCGCGCCGGCTACGAGTTCGTGCTCAACCGCCAGCAGGGCTTCTCGTCGGCCAACGACGACCTGCCCCAGCATCGCGCGAGCCTCGACTTCGACTGGAACACGGAATCGGGCTGGAGCCTGTCGTTGCACGGCGAGGCGCTGTTCTACGCCGACGAGACGGGATACGCCGCGGGCTTGTACCTGCAGAGGAGCTTCTGATGGCCGGCTCTCGGCTGACACGTCCTTCGATCTGGATCGCGATCGCGGCCGTCGCCCTGCTGGGCGTCGCCGCCTGCGTCTCGCAGGGCCGGGACAGCGCGTCGCTGCGGTTGTGGTGGGCCGGATTCGGGCCCGTCCTGCCGCACGACACGTTCCCCGGCGACTGCGCGCTGTGCCACGAGGGCGGCGACTGGTCCAAGGTCCGCGCGGACTTCACCTTCGATCACGAGACCGAGACCGGCGTGCCCCTGCGCGGCGCGCACGACACCGCGAGTTGCATCCGTTGCCACAACGACCGCGGTCCGGTGGGCGTGTTCGCCAACCGCGGCTGCGCGGGCTGCCACGAGGACGTGCACCAGGGCGCCCTGGGCTTCGGCTGCGCGGACTGCCACACGGAATCGAACTGGTATCCGCGCGGCCAGCACGAACTGCACCGCCGCGCGCGCTTCCCGCTCGTCGGCGTGCACGCGACCACCGCCTGCCACCGCTGCCATCCGGGCGCGGAGGCCGGCCGCTTCACGCCGACCGACACGGAGTGCGTGACGTGCCACGCCGGCGACCTGGCGCGCGCGGTGAATCCGAACCACGCCGGGCTGGGCTGGACGTCGCGCTGCGACCGGTGCCACCAGTCGCGCTCGTGGAACCAGGCCGAGATCGACGGCGGATGATCGCGCCTTCACGCGTGGACCCGGTTGGTTCGAGACCGGTTCAAGATCCGATCGATCGCGGATCGAAGAGGGATGCAGGGAGATCGCCGCCTCGACAGCGGCGCAGCGCGGCCGGGGGAGCCGCGGGATCCGGCGGGGATCGCTGCGCGTTCGAAGGGCGGTGCCGGGGCAGGCGCGGACGACGGACCGCCCGGCCGCCGGGGAAGGAGGGCAGATGGTTCGGTTCGCAAACACGTGGCTGGCCGCTGCGGGCCTCGCGCTCGTCGCCGCCTGCAGCGGTGAAACCAGCACGCTGACGGTCCAGACGGCGGAGTCGTGCATGCTCTGCCACAACGGCTCGCTGCGGGACGACTACTCGGGCCCGGGGATCGAGAACCCGCACCCCTTCCCCGGCGCTTCGAACATCCGCTGCACGACGTGCCACGGCGGCGACCCCAACGGCACGGACATGCTCAGCAGCCACGTCCCGCCGCCGCCGCAGATCGGCGACGACGCGTTCCAGGACGTCAACGCGCTGGCCTACTTCAACCGGCTGACGCTGACCGGCATCGACAAGTTCCCCGACTACGTCGTCGGCGGCCGCACCTACACCGCGCTGGAGTACCTGCAGTTCGTGAACCCCGGCGACCTGCGCGTCGTGGAGCGCGGCCAGAGCTGCGGGCAGTGCCACGGCGGCCATGCTTCGATCGTGTCGAAGAGCCTCCTCGCCACGTCCGCCGGGATCCTCGCCGGCGCCACGTACGCCGCCGGCATCGAGAGCGCGGTCCCCGAGAGCCAGGGCCTGCACGAGGACACCGCCGCCGACACGGCGTTCCGCGCCGTGCAGGACGCGGGCTTCGTCGGGAACCAGAGCCTGGTCGGCGCCGTTTCGCGCCTGCTGGAGTTCCCCGTCTTCAGCGTGCGCGGCGCGACGGGGCCGGACGCCGTCTTCCAGAACCCGGCCTACGACGCGGCCCAGCTCGCGGACGACCGCGATGCGGAGAACCGCGCGATCACCGGGTCGGCGCTGGCCAACCTGTACATGGACCAGGTCTCGTTCACGTGCGGCGACTGCCACCTGGGAAGCGCGGGCGCGAACAACCGCGCGGGCGACTTCCGTTCCTCGGGCTGCACGGCCTGCCACATGCCGTACAGCCTGGACGGGCGCAGCCGCAGTTCGGATCCCAACATCAACAAGACCGAGCCGCTCGACCCCGACGACATCGACGATCCCGAGCGCTCGCACGCGCGTTCGCACCGGATCCACGGCGTCGCGCGCACGCTTTCGAACGGCGCCGTCGTGCCGGGCATCGACGACTACGCCTGCGCCGGCTGCCACCAGGGATCGAACCGCACGGTGATGCAGTACTGGGGCATCCGCCTCGACCAGAACGCCGACGTGCGCAACAACCGCCAGTACCCGGCGAACCCGGTGACGAGCCAGACCACGCACGCGGACGCGCGGCTGTTCGATCCGGTCTCGGGGAACAACACCTTCAACGGACGCAACGGCAACCAGTACCTCTTGCGCGAGGACTACGACGGCGACGGGCGCGACGACACGCCCGAGGACGTGCACTACCAGGCCGGCCTGGGCTGCATCGACTGCCACGGGAGCTGGGATCTGCATGGCGGGGATCCGGCCAGCCCGAGCGGCGCGCTCCTCAGCCGGATGGAACAGCACACGGCGATCAGTTGCGAGAACTGCCACGGCTCGATCGACGCCTACGCGCCCGTCTCGCCCGGCACGACCCACGCGGGCACGGCGGCGCAGATCGCGTCGGACTCGAAGGGCAACCAGCTGCGCCACGTCTGGCGCGGCGCGGGCGGGCTCTACTACCTGCGGAGCCGCCTGACCGGCAACACGCACGTGATCCCGCAGACCAGGGACACGGTCGTGAACAGCGGACGCGTGCACCCCACCACGCTGCAGCCCTTCTACAGCGCCAAGGCCTCCTACGCGATGGGCCGCATCGACGGCACGGCCGACAACGGCATCGGGCCCCGCCAGTCGGCGCACGCGGCGGACGGCTTCAGCCACACGGACAACATGGACTGCGCAGCGTGCCATGCGGCGTGGACCAACACCTGCATGGGCTGCCACCTGTCGGGCGAGTACGACAACGGCAACAACTTCAGCAACCAGACCGGCGAGCGCATCGTCTTCAAGCAGCGCACCGCCGACTTCACCTACCAGTCGCCGCTGTTCTTCCAGCTCGGCGTCAACCCGGCCGGCAGGATCGCCCAGTTCAGCTCGAACACGAAGGTGTTCTTCCAGTGGGAGGACCGCAACAACGTGCTCTCGCGCCGCTTCTCCTTCAGCGACCGCAAGGGCATGGGCAACAACGTTCCCTCGGGATACCCGTCGCTGTCGCACAACGCGATCATGGCGCACTCCATCCGCGGCAAGGTCGACACGACGCGCGAGGGTCCGCGCTACTGCGTGGCGTGCCACATGACCGACAACGGCATCGCGCAGTACGGCGCGCAGTACGACGCGTTCCGCGCGGCGATGGCGGCCGGGGACTGGGGCGCGCTCGACTTCACGCTGCTGCGCCAGCACTTCGGGCGCAACACCGGCAACGCCCTGGACTCGCCGCTCTACGTTCACGGCGTGGCGGGCCTGGGCACGGGCCTGTTCCTGTTCGACGAGAACGGGGCGCCCGTCAACCCGCTGGACACGTTCGCCGGGCGCAAGGGCGCCGACGGCGTCGCGCCCGCCGCGGCGTTCAACCCCGCGAACGTCTACTTCAACCTCGACCGGATCGTCGAGCCCGACGGACGGTCCAACGGATCGAGCAACCACGCCTGGCTGAACGGCGTGTCCGGAGCGGCGCTGCGCGACGGCGCGACGGACCCCGGGATGGCCGGGCCGCTGGGCGCCGACCTGATCCGGCTCCTGTGCGATCCGGTGAACGGGCTCGTGCTGGACTCGTGGCTGGACTCGGACGCGGTGCCGCGCGGCAACGCGCCGGGCTTCCTGGGACCCTGACGCGCTCCGGCTGCGGACGTCGCGCTCACTCCATGCGGATGGCGCGCGACATCGTCCCGCCGCGGACGAGCGTGAACCACTGGGCCTTCTCGCCTTCGAGGTCGAAGACCACGCGCGTTCCCGCGTCGCCTTCCAGGCTGAAGTCGCCGCGCCCGCGCGAGCGCAGGTGGGCTGCCTCGCGACCCGGCTCCTCGTACCACAGGTGGCCGTCGCGCAGGAACACGCGCACCTGCGTGGTCGCCAACTGGTAGCTGCCCGGGAGCCGGCGCTCCTCCTCGGGCTTCAGAGGGAACTCGCTGTTCGCCGGGGCCAGCCCGTGGGCCACACGCGCGATCTCCGATTCGATCCGATCGACCTCGGCCGTGGAGCAGTTCGCGAGGACGACGACCGACACCCGCGACGCGGGGTAGTACGCCGCGCACACGCGGAAGCCGCCCACGCCGCCGGTGTGGGCGTTGCGCTCGATGCCCTCCAACTGCGAGCGGTGGACCGCGCAGCCGTAGGAGCCGTCCCTCGTGCCCAGCGGGTCGAGGAACCAGCGCATCGGCGCCGCGCCGAGCACCTCGCCCCCGAAGAGGGCCTCCTGCCAGCGCGCGACGTCCGCGGCCGTCGCGCACAGCGACTGCGTCGAGCCGCGCGGCGCGCCGGGCAGCGGGACCTCCATTTCGCGCACTTCCGTGATGCTCTTGCAGTCGGCGGCGAACCCGACCGGACGCTGCGCCGCCGGGCAGAACGCGGTGTCCTCGAGGTTCGCCGGCTGCACCACCGTGCTTGTGATCCAGTCGGGGAACGGCGTTCCGCTGGCCTTCTGCACGACGAGCGAGAGGAGCACGTAGCCGACCGTGTCCAGCGCGAAGTCGGTTCCGGGCGGGAACGCGAAAGGCACGTCCTCGAACAGCGCCAGGAACGCGGCCTCGTCCAGCTCCTTCGTCGCGGCATCGGGATGCTTCGCGACGATCGCCTCCCAGCCGGGCACGCCCGAGCGGCTGGCCAGGAGCTGGCGGATCGTGGGCGCCCCCTGCGTCGTGGGGAATCCCGTGAGGTGTTGCGTCAAGGGGTCGTCGAGTCCGATCCGTCCGGCCTCGACGAGCTGCAACGCTGCCGCCGCCGTGAACTGGCGCGTCATCGAACCGATGGCGAAGCGCGTGCTCGGCGTGACGACCAGGCCGCGCGCAGGATCGGAATATCCGTAGGCCGCCTGCGCGACCACCTCGCCCGCACGGCTCACCGCGATCGAGAGGCCCGGCACGCCCTCGTGCTCGACGGCCTCGCGACCGATGACGCGGACGATCTGCGCGAGGCGTTCGCGGTCGAGGTCCTCGCGCGTCGGCGCCGGAATGGGTTGTGCCTGCGGCATCAAGAGCGGCAGGACGGTGAACACATGGATCATGGCCGCCTCCTGGGATTGGGACCGTGCACGCGTGGCCCCGGCAGCCTGGATGCTCGTGCGGCGGCCGGCGCTGCGCGATCCGTCGATGTGGGTAGGTACGCCTACGAGGCCGGGGGCCGGGCGTTGGCCTGCGCGGGCCGCCCCCCTTTCACGCCGTTCCGGCGGCGGTGCGCAGCGCCTCCTGGAGGTCGAGGAACCGCGCGGCGCCGTGCGGCGCGTCGCGACCGCGCCGCGTCCCGGACACGCACTGGGCGACCCGCGTCGGCGTGCCCAGGTCCGTCCACCCGCACGGCGGCACCGCCTGCACCGCGAGGCGTCGTTCGGAGCCCTGGAGCACCGCGCGGGAGAAATCCGCGCTCTCCAGGCGCTCGTAGAGCGCGCGCAGCGCGGCCGTCTGCTCCGGTGCGGGAAGCAGCACCACTTCCAGGAGCGCGCGGACGAGCAATCCGAGGCGGTGCGCGACGAGGTCCCGCAGCGTTCGGCCGCGCGCCACGATCAGGAACGCGTTCCACAGCGCGCCTGACCGGTACAGGCGGCGCGCCGCGTCCGGCGCGGGCTTCTCGACGAACCGCTCGACACGCCGCGTGTTGGAGCGGCCGCGCCCTGCGACGATCCAGCCGTACTCGGGCTCGGGCGCGTCGGGCGCGATTCCCAGCAGCAGGACGCGCCGCGGGCGCTGGTGCGTCGTATCGAGCGCACGCACGAGTGCATCCGCCAGGGAATCCTCGCGTTCGACGTAGTGATCGGAAGGCAGCACGACCACGTGCGCCGCGGGATCGCGTCGCAGGATCGAGAGCAGCGGCAGCACGAGGCCCGGCGCCGTTCCGCGGTTCTCCGGCTGGACCACGACGTTGCACGCGGGAATCCGCGCGAGCTGCGGCCCCCACCAGCAACGGTGCTGCTCGGCCACCACGACGACGATGCGGTCGTTCGGCACGACGGCGCCCGCGCGTGCGATCGCGTCCTCCAGCAGCGTCCGCGGTCCGTTCAGCGAGCAG
Source organism: uncultured Planctomycetaceae bacterium (assembly GCA_964552795.1). Classification (GTDB taxonomy): domain Bacteria; phylum Planctomycetota; class UBA1135; order UBA1135; genus JAEUHZ01. The sequence goes on along the minus strand of CAZKIO010000003.1, from coordinate 153,087 downwards.
AACTGCTTGGGGACCGCGCGCCCGCTCACGTCCCGCGTCAGCGCACGCAGACGGCTCCCGTCACCCGCCGCCAGCACGATCGCCCAGGCGTCCCTGCGTGCCTGCATGCCTGCTCCTCCTCGCAGCCTTGCGTTCGCGAGTCCGGGCGGAACCCGGCGCCGCACCGATCACCGCTCTGCGCCCGGCCAGACAGAATGGACCTGTATGGCCGACCCGCGCCATGGGCTCCAGGGCGTAGCCGTCCGGTCTCAGGGCACGGGGAGCACTCGCCACCACAGTTCCCGCCCATCGCGGCTCCCGAAACCGATCGCGCGTCCTTCCGGCGAGAAGTGCGGCCGACCCACGTCGGTGTGCGCCGGACTCCTGGCGGACCCGCACACGATCCGCCAGCCCGCATCGTCGCGGGCAGCGAATGCCAGCCGTTCGCCCGAGGCATCCCACGCCAGATCGCGCGCCTCCAGCCCCGCGGGGATCTCGACCGGCGCAGCAGCGCCTTCGACCGCGCGCACCACGACCAGCCACTGTCCGCCGGTCACCACGCCCGGCTGCAGGGCGTCGGTCTGGCCGCCGTGGTTGGCGATGAAGGCCAGACGAGCGCCCGTGGGGTCGAACGCGATGGACTGCACGAAATCGTAGGTGCCCGGCGGGTCCTTCTCGTCCCCGACCGCGACCGTCCGCTTCGCGCCCTTGCCGATCACGTAGGCCACTCGCTCGCCCCGCGCGTCGACGACCGGCGCCGACACCCTGGCGTGCGCACGTCCGATGCGCCGGCCCTTGAAGAAGAGCTGCGGCTGGTCCGATTCGGCGGGAAAGGGGGCCGGATCGGACACGTGGATCGTCCGCACGAGCGCGATCGCGCCGCCATCGTCCGCGATCGAGAAGCCCTCGATCGCGGGGAACTTCTCCGAGACGGGCGCCTCGCGCTTGCCGGACGTGCGCAGCACGCGCCAGGCCTGACCGCGCTCCGAGGCGCTGCTGAACACGGCCTTGCCGTCCGCGCTGTAGACCGGATCCACCTCCGAGCACGACCACCACTTCTCGCCCTTCGCGACGCTCCAGGCGCCGCGCTGGTTCTCCGTCGCGACCGCGAGGTAGTGCGTCGACGAGTTGGTCCCTGGGACTGCGTTTCCGTAGCGCGCGCCGGGCTGCGTCCAGTACGCGATCTGCCTGCCGTCGGGGCGCAGCGCGAATCCGGCGATCCGGTCTTCCGGACCTACCAGCTCGCCGTCGATCCACAGCCAGTCCGTCTGCGTGCCCGCGGACGCCGCGCGCCCGACGCGGAACACGGCGCGATCTCCCGCGAGCTTCGGCCGCGAGACCAGATCGAAGGCCTCACCCACGCGATCGCCGACGACCGGCAGCCATTGATCGCCGCGCCGCGCTGCGTAGGCCACGGTGCGGCCGTCCGCGCTCCATTCGATGGACTCGCGCGCATCGAAGGCGAAACGGTTGGAGCGCGGCAGGAGGTCGGTGGCGACCGAGAGTTCCTCCGGGATCGTGCCGAGCCGCACCTCCGCCCACTCTGCGGGCGGCGGGGCTCCGGACGGCGGACTGGATGCGAACGCGAGCAGACCGAGACCGATGGCGATCATCTGGTGACTCCCTGGGATGGGGAGCGCCAGGATACCGCCTCGCAGACGAGGAGCCGGCTAGAAGACGCGCTGCAGGAATCCGGAAACGTCCTGGATCTCCGGCAGGCAGACCTCGTGCTGCATCGGGTAGCTCTTGAAGTCGACCTTCCAGCCGAGCGACTCGAGCTTCCTGGCCGACTGCACACCCCGGTCGTAGGCCACCATCGGATCGTGCAGCCCGTGCACCCACAGGATCGGCACGTCGCGGTTCGCGGCGGCGGCCTCCCTCTCCAGCGCGTCGGCGGCGACGAGGTAGCTCGACAACGCGACGATGCCCGCGAGCCGTTCTGCGTGTCGCAAGCCGACGTGCAGAGCCATCGCGCCGCCCTGGCTGAACCCGGCGAGCACGATCCGCTCCGCCGGGACGCCGCGCTGCTTCTCGCGCGCGATCAGACGCTCGACGTGGCCCTGCGTCCGCGCGATGCCCTCGGGATCGTGCCGCGAGCGCGGGTCGAGATCGCGGATGTCGTACCAGGCCGGCATGACCATCCCCATGTTGATCGAGACGGGGATGCGCGGCGCGTGCGGGAACACGAAGCGCACCGGCGGGTCGTCCGGCAGCTCCAGCTCGGGCACGAGCGGCACGAAGTCGTGGCCGTCGGCGCCCAGGCCGTGCAGCCAGATCACGGCCGCGCGCGCGGTGCTCCGGGGTTCGATCTCGACGCAGGGCAGCAGGTCCTTGGATTGCGCGGAAGGCATCGCGGGAGGATACCGATCCGGCGCGGACCTTGGCGCGTCGTCGTCCTGTCAGGCCGCGTTCTCCGCCGGCCCGGCCGCCTCCGACGTCCCCATCCGCACGCGGATCAGGGCCGGAATCGTCCCCAGCTCGGCGTAGTTCTTGAGGCGCGCCAGCGTGCCGGCATTGATCTCGTTGCCCTTGGGCACGATCAGGATCTTGCTGGAATTGAAGATGTCCTGGTCGAGCACCATGCCGACGCGCAACTCGCGGGCGCTGACCATGCGCACCTCGGATCCGTGTCCGGGGATCTCGACGTCCTTGAGCAGCCCCAGGATCTGCGGGTCGTAGCGTCCCGCGCGCTGCTGCATGGCGTCGAGCGCCTGCTCGCGCGTCGCGCCCAGCGTCAGGAGCTCCTCGAAGTCCAGCGCGGCGCACAGGATGCGGCCGCCGATCGGGATCGCGTCGCCGCTGGCCGCCGGCTGTGCTCCGGCCTTGGGCGTGAAGCTGTTGCGCTGATGCGAGATCATGCGCGCGATCGGCTCCAGGCGCGGGATGCGTTCGATCAGCTTGCCGCCCACCTGCGGGTGCGACTCGAGCATCCGCACGTGCTCGGGCCCCAGCTCGCGGCCCGAGGCCACGCGATCGATGATGTCGAACGGGATCGCGACCAGACCGATCTGCGAGAGCAGCGCCGCCGTCTCGTACTGCCAGGCCTGGTCCAGCTTCAGCGCCTTGACGATCTGGCGAACGTAGGTCTGCACGCGCGTCGCGCGGCCGAAGGCCTGCGGGTTCACGAGCGAGAGCACGTCCGTCAGGACGCGCACGCCGCCGCGGACCGTCTGCTCGAGCAGCAGTCGCTCGGCGTTGCGCAGCCGGTACTGCTCGAGCGCCGCCTCCAGGCAGGCGCTGAAGTCCTCGGGCGAGCAGGGCTTGGTCAGGAACCGGAAGATCCGTCCGCGGTTGACCGCGCCGATCGCGGTCTGCATGTCGGCGTTCCCCGTCAGCATCACGCGCACGGTGTCCGGCGAGATCTGCCGGACCTTGTCCAGCAGCGTGATGCCGTCCATCACGGGCATGTTGCAGTCCGAGACGACGACGCCGAAGCGCGTGGGCCCTCCCAGGATCTCGAGCGCCTGCATCGGCCCCGTCGCCGTCACGAACTGGAAGTTGCGCCGGTGCGTGCGGACCAGCGCGTCGAGAAGCGGCTGTTCGTCGTCGACGAGCAGGATGGGGGCGGGTTGTTGGGCCTGCATGAGGAGTTTCCTCGGGGGAGATGGTGTTCCAGGTCTGCTTGCGATCCGGCGACGTCAGGAGACGAGCTTCTGGGCCTCATGCGCCGCCAGATCGCGCCACGCCGCCAGCGCCTCGGACTGTCCCACGGCGGCGATGTAGTCCAGGTCGAGCTCCGGCGGCGGCACGCCCTCCCGGCCCTTGCCGGAAACGGCCTGATGCGCCAGCACGTCCGCCACGTGGATCACGCCCAGCACGTCGAACGTGCTCGCGCCCACGCGGCCCGGCCGGTGGTGGAACGCGACGGCCTCGACGATCGGGTAGGGCATGCCCCAGATGCCGAGCAGGTAGCCGCCGATCTCGGCATGCGACGTTCCCAGGATCTCTCGTTCGCATTCGTGCAGCGGCCGCCCGCTGGCCTTCGCAAGGTCGAGCGCGCGGGTGAGGGTGTCGGGCATCTCGGCGGCGAGCACGAGCAGGCCGACGTCCTTGAGGAGCGCGGACAGGAACGCGTCCTCCATCAGGTTCTTGGCGGGCGCCAGGCGCTGCGCGATGCGCGCGCTCAGCGCCGCGTGGGCCTGCTCCTCCTCGATCGAGAATCCCGGCACGGAGTTGCAGCCCTCGAACTGGCGGAAGACGGCCGCCGAGAGCGTCAGGTTCTTCAAGGTCGCCAGGCCCAGGAACGAGACCCCCTGCCGGATGCTGGAGACGCTCTTGGCGAGGCCGAAGAAGCTGGAGTTGACGACCTGCAGCACCTTGGCACAGATCGCCGGATCCTCCTGCACGATCGCGGTGACGTCGTCGAAGTCGACCTCTGGGTCCGCCATCGCGGCCGTCAGGCGCTGATAGACGCTCGGCAGCGAGGGCAGCGCCTTGAGATCGCCGACGGCCTTCAAGACCTGCTCGCTGCCCAGCATGTCGCCCAACTGGCAGGCGCGCTCCACGACCGCCTTCAGGAAGGCCGCATCGCAGGGCTTGTTGAGGAACTGGTGCGCGACCATGACCGAGCGCATGACCGCCTCCTGCTCGCTGTGGCCGGACAGCACGATGCGCACGACCCTGGGGTGCAGCTCGTGCACGCGCGCGAGGAGCTCGGCCCCGTTCATGTGGGGCATGCGCATGTCCGTGACGATCACGTCGTGCGGCGTCGCCGCGAGGATCTCCAGCGCCTGCGCACCGCCTTCCGCGAACGACATCTCCCACACCCCGCGCTGCCCGTGGAGCATGCGGCGCAAGCCGTCGCGCACATGCGGCTCGTCGTCGACGAACAGGATGTTCTTCTTCATGATCCTTCCCGGGACCGCTTCGCGGTCCGTGCCGTGCGTCGCGGTTCGCTGGAGCGCTCCATGGAGTCAGGCCGTGGCCAGCGCGCCGGCCGCCGCGTCGATCGGCAGGCGCAGCACGAACGTCGTTCCGCCGCCGGGCGCATCCTCGATGGCGATCGATCCGCCGTGCTTGTTGACCACGACGTCGTGCGCGATCGCCAGGCCCTGGCCCGTGCCCTTGCCCACGCCCTTCGTCGTGAAGAACGGGTCGAAGATCTTCTCGCGGATCTCGCGCGGGATGCCGCAACCGGTGTCGGAGATGCGGATCTCGACGGACTCGCCCGCGCGGCGCGTCGCGATGCGGATCCGGCCGTCGAGGCCGGCGGCCGCGTCCGGACAGCCCTTCTCGTTCTTCTCGGCGATCGCGTGCGCGGCGTTGACGATGATGTTGAGCAGCACCTGGTTCAGCTCGCCGGGGAGGGCCTGGATCACCGGGAGCGTGGGATCGAAATCGGTCTCGACCTCGGCGACGTACTTCCATTCGTTGCGGCCGACGGTGACCGTGCTGCTGATCGCGCGGTTGACGTCGAGGGCGACCTTGTCCTTCGTCCCGGGGTGCGAGAATTCCTTCATGGCGCGCACGATGGACGCGATCCGATCGACGCCCTCGATCGCCTGCGCCGTCGCGACGGGCAGTTCCGCCGTGAGGAAACCCAGGTCGGCCCGCGCCAGACGCGCGCGCGCCTCGGCGAGCGACTGTGCGTCCAGGGCTCCGGACTCGGCGGCGTCCACGAGCTGCTCGACGCTCCCGGTCACGGCCAGCAGGTCGGCCAGGCTGGCTTCCAGGAAGCGCAGGTTGTCCCCCACGTACTGCGTGGGCGTGTTGATCTCGTGGGCGACGCCGGCCGCCAGGCGTCCGATGGATTCCAGCTTCTGCGCCGCCACGAGCTGCGCGGCGAGCGTCTCGCGCTGCGCCTCGGCCAGCTTGCGCTCCTGCATCTCGCGCGACAGCTCGGCGTGACGGCGCTCCAGGTCGGCGGTCGCTCGCGCGGACTCCTCGGCCATGCGGTTGAACGACCGGGCAAGCTGACCGAGCTCGTCGGCGCCCAGGTCGGGCACGCGCGCGCCGCGGTCGCCGTCGCCCAGGGCTTGCGCGGCACGCGCCAGCGCGCCGAAGCGCCTGGAGAGCGAGTACGCGAGCCAGCCGCTGATCACCGCCGCCACGAGCCCTGCCGCGAGCGCGATCCGCAGCACCTGGCCGTGCATCCGCGTGGCGGGCAGCAACGCCGCGGCCGCGTCCTCCTCGATCAGGACCAGCCAGCCCAGGCCGGGGAAGCGGCGGTGGCCGCCCGACCGGGCGATGCTCAACAGGTAGCGCCCGCCGGTCTCCGGCACGGTCCGCTCGAAGGCCTGGGCCTGGCCGACTTCGGGCCAAGCCAGGGCGTGGAGCCAGTCCGACTCCTCCGAGACCAGGTCCCGGGTCCGGCCGCAGGCCCGCAGGATGCTGCGGTTGCCCGCCAGGAGCAGGCAGCGGTCGCCGCGGCTCGCCACGGCGGCGACGCGCTCGTCGAACAGCCGGAAGATCTCCCGGACGTCGAAGACCGCCTTGAGCACGCCCATCAGGTTGCCGTTCTCGTCCTCGATCCGTATGCACAGGTCGATGGAGTCCGAACGCGCGGATTCGTCGTACGAGAGCGGACCGACGTAGTAGCCCTTGGTGCTGGCCGTGGACCACCAGTCCTCGTCGTTCTGGCGGTAGTCGGAGGTCCGTCCGGTCTGCGCGACGTTTGCGCCGTAGCGGTTGGTCAGGAACACTTCGCCGTAGACCGGGAACCCCGCCGCGCGCTCGAGGGTCTCCAGCCGGGCTCGAAGGTCCCTCGAGACCTCGTTCTCCATCAGCTCGACCATCAACGGCGTGGTCTCGTCCGGCGGCGCCGCGCGCCACTGCGCATCGTCCTCGTCGATGCGCGCCTCGCGCAGGTCGTCGGCGGCGAAGGCGTCGTTGGAGGCGCGCAGGGCCCTGCGCACGAGCGGTGTGCTGGCGTAGGCCTGCCAGTCCTCGACCCGCGTCGCCACGAGCCGGTCGATCTCGTTCATCACGGTCGCGCACTGCTGCGCCGAGTGGTCCATGATCTCGGCGCGCAACGCGTCCTCGGTCGTGGAAGCGACGTATTGGCCGACGCCGAGGATCGCGCCGAAGACGAGGACCGGCGCCAGGAGTAGTTTGTGGACGACCTTCATCGGAGGGGCCCGCACAGAGGACACCGCCTGACAGGACAGTTCGGAGCGCGCGGGGCCGCGCTTGAGCCCGCGGGGGGGGCTTGTCGGGCCCCTCCCAAAGCAACACCCTGGAATCCGGCCGGATCCTGGCCGAAGCCCCGGTCCTCGGACCGATTCTCGGGGCTGGCACGGAGGGCCGGAATCCCGCTCCGGGCCGCCCCCCCCCACCCACGCCTGGGCCGCGCGGCCCAGCTCCCCGGACCGGGGCGGCTCCTAGACTGCCTGCATGACGGACCAGGAGTTGGCGCTGCGCTTCGCGATCGCGCTGGGGCTCGGCGTCCTGCTGGGACTGGAACGCGAGCGCAGCAAGCAGGCCGGCCTGGGGTTCGCAGGCGTGCGCACGTTCGCGCTGATCGCGCTGTCGGGCGCGCTCGCGACATGGCTCGACGCGCGGATGGGCGTGAGTTGGGCGCCGCTCGCCGCGTTCGCCGCCGTGGCTCTCTTGGTGACGAGTTCGTACGTGCTGACGGGTCTCAAGGGCGAGGTCGGGATCACCACCGAAGTCAGCGCGCTCCTGTCCTACCTCATCGGCGTCGTGTGCATGCTGGGAGAGCTGCGCCTCGCGGCCATGCTGGCGGTCGCCAGCGTGCTGGTGCTGGCCCTCAAGGAGTGGCTGCACGCGCTCGCTCGCCGGATCGAGGCGGCCGACGTCGAGGCCACGCTCAAGTTCCTGATCGTGTCCGTGATCGTACTCCCGCTGGTGCCCGACCAGAGCTACGGGCCGCCGCCGTGGGACGTGCTCAACCCCTACCGCATCTGGTGGATGGTCGTGCTGATCAGCGCGGTCGACTTCGCCAGCTACGTGCTCGTGAAGCTGCTGGGGCGTGAGCACGGCGTGGGCTTGACCGGATTGCTGGGGGGCCTCGTCTCCAGCACCGCCGTGACGCTCAACTTCACCAAGCGCAGCCGCCAGGAACCGGCGCTGGCCTCGGCCCTGGCGCTGGGCATCCTGCTGGCCTGGACCGTGATGCTGGTGCGCGTGCTCGTGCTCGCCAGCGTGATCCGCCGCGAGCTGCTGGCCGTGCTGCTCGTGCCGCTGGGCGCGGCGATCGCGGCCAGCCTCGTCGCCGTGCTGTGGCTGCGCCGGCGCGCGCGCGGCGAGGCCACGGCCGAGGTCAGCGCCGGAAGCAACCCGTTCGAGTTGGGCCAGGCGATCCGGTTCGGATTCCTGTTCGCGGTGGTGCTGCTGATCGCACGCGCGGCGCAGACCTGGATGGGCGAGGGCGGGCTGTACCTGGCGGCCGCACTGGCGGGACTGACCGACGTGGATGCGATCACGCTCTCGATGGCCGAGCTGGCCGGAAGCCAGGACGACCTGATGCACGCCGCCGCCGTCGCGATCGTGCTCGCCGTCGTCTCCAACACGCTGGTCAAGGGCGGGATCGCCGCCGGTCTCGGCGCACCGAGCCTGCGGCGGACCCTTCTGCCGCTCGCGCTGGGCCTCGCCGCGCTGGCGGCGGGCCTCGCGTTCCTGGTCTGACCGCGAGAACCGCGCCGCGGCGCGGCCGTCAGTCGGCGATGGCGCCGAACTCGCGCTCGGCCGCGCTGCCCGCGTGCGCGAGGAGCCTGTGGTGCGCGGAAGGCTTCGCGTGCGGCGGACGCTGCTGTCCGTGCGGCGCGCGTTGCTGCCCGTTCGCGGGACGTCCCTGCGGCTGGCCCGAGCGCCGGCCGCCGCCCTGGTACGAACCCTGGCCGCCGCGCGCCGGTCCGCGGCCGGGTCCGCGACCGGGTCCGCGGCCGCCGCCCTGCCTGTGGGTCGGGCGGTCGTTGCGCTGCGCCGCCGCGCCGCGGCCGCGCTCGTCGTCGGCGCCGCGCGGCGCACCTGCGCCCGCCGCGCGCGCACCCGCGGACTGCGCGCCGTGCGCGCCCGGAACCGGCGTGCGCCGCTGGCGCGGGCCGTTCGGGCGCACCGGCTCCTCGTCGCCGCGACCGCGTTTCCCGGCGTGGCCGGCGACGGGGATGCGCGTGCGGATCAGGCGCTCGATGCCCTGCAGGTGTTCGCGTTCCGCGCTGGAGCACAGCGACCAGGCGATCCCGCTCTTCTGCGCGCGCGCGGTGCGGCCGATGCGGTGCACGTAGCTTTCGGGCTCGTTGGGCAGCTCGTAGTTGACGACGTGCGAGATGTCGCGCACGTCGATGCCGCGCGCGGCGATGTCGGTGGCGACCAGCACCAGGCCGCGGCCGCTCTTGAACGCGGAAAGCGCGCGCTCGCGCGCGTTCTGCGACTTGTTGCCGTGGATCGCCTCGGAGGGGATCCCGTCCTGGTTGAGGCGCCGGGCAACGCGGTCCGCGCCGCGCTTGGTGCGCGTGAAGACCAGTGCGCGCGTGACCGCGCTGTCGGACAGGAGCTTCGACAGGAGCGCCGGCTTCTCCTTGCCCTCGACGAAGAACACCGACTGCTCGACGCGCTCGGCCGTGGTGGACTGCGGCGCGACCTCGACCTTGAGCGGATCGTGCAGCAGGCTCGAGACGAGCTGCTGGATCTCGCGCGGCATCGTGGCCGAGAAGAACAGCGTCTGGCGCCGGCGCGGGACCGCCGCGAGGATGCGCTTGACGTCGGGCAGGAAGCCCATGTCGAGCATGCGGTCGGCCTCGTCGAGCACCAGGATCTCCAGGTGCTCGAAGTTGACCGCGCGCTCGTTCATCAGGTCGAGCAGGCGGCCGGGGGTCGCGACGACGATGTCGACGCCGCGGCGCAGCGCCTCGCGCTGCCGCGGGTACCCCACGCCGCCGAAGATCACGGTCGTGCGCAGGTGGCTGTGCTTGCCGTACTGGGCGAAGCTCTCGCCGATCTGGCTGGCCAGCTCGCGCGTCGGCGCCAGGACGAGGCACAGCACGGGGCGCTGCGCGCGCGTGTGCTTGATGTTCCACAGGCGCTGCAGGATCGGCAGCGCGAACGCGGCCGTCTTGCCGGTGCCGGTCTGCGCGCAGCCGAGGACGTCGCGGCCTTGCAGCGCGGCCGGGATGGATTGGGCCTGGATCGGGGTCGGTTCGGTGTAGCCCTTGTCGCGCAGGCCGCGGAGCAGGGGCGGGATGAGTTGGAGTTCTTCGAAGGTCGTCACGTGGTTGTGGATCCCCCGCCGCGGCGCGCGGAATGCACGCCGGGGTGGAGTGGTGCCGCGGCGGTGTCCCGGCCTGGCCGGGGCGCGCGGTCTTGGGGTAGGGCCGGAAGTTGTCCCGCGCGGTGCGTCCCGCGATTCGTACCGCGGGGCGCGCGGGGCGGAGCCATCCGGCTCCGCGAGGTCGGATCCTGCGGACTGGCGGGCCGCGCGGTGCGGACTCGAACCAGGGGCCGGTGGATCCGTCCGGCCAGGGTGCGCGGCGTGATTGCGCCGTGCTTGTCGTCAGTTGCACAGAAGACCCGGACTCAGAGGAGCCCAGGTCTTCACCGTGTGCTGCTGCGTCGGGTGCGACGAGCGGGGTCTTGGCCCTGCAGTCGCGTCCAGGATTGTGGACGCCGGGAGGATCGACCGCAAGCGTGCGTTTCCTGAAGGGCCGGTACCCTCCTCCCAGGGCGTATGGACGCGGGGGCCCCCTGGAGCGCGGACTCTCCGCCCCGCACCCCACCCGCCCCCGCCGCGAACGCCATGAAGATCGCCATCTACTCCAGCAAGCCCTACGAGCGGCCGTTCCTGGACGCGGCCAACGCACGGGCCTCCAAGTCCGGCGCGCACGAGCTCGTCTACCTCGACGTGCAACTGTCGCCGGCCACGGCGGGCGCCGCGCACGGTTGCGCAGCCGTCGCGCTGTTCTCGGGCGACGACGCGTCCGGGCCCGTCCTGCGGGCCTTGCACGCCGGGGGAACGCGGCTCGTCGCGCTGCGCTCGGCCGGCTTCAACCACGTGGACGTCGCCGAGGCCGACCGGCTGGGCCTCGTCGTGCTGCGCGTGCCGGCCTATTCGCCGCACGCGATCGCGGAGCACGCCATCGGCTTGATGCTCAGCCTGAACCGCAAGCTGCACCGCGCCTACAACCGCGTGCGCGAGCAGAACTTCTCGCTGGCCGGCCTGATGGGCTTCGACATGCACGGCAAGACGGCCGGCGTGATCGGGACGGGCCGGATCGGCGCCGTCGTGTGCCAGCTGCTCACCGGTTTCGGCTGCCGCGTGCTGGCCAACGACCTGCAGCCGAACCCCGAGTGCCAGGCGCTCGGCGTGCGCTACGTCCCGCTCGCCGAGTTGTACGCGCAGTCCGACATCCTCACGCTCCACTGCCCATTGACGCCCGACACGCGGCACCTGATCGACGCGGCCGCGTTCGCGGCGATGAAGCCGGGCGCGATGCTGATCAACACCAGCCGCGGCGCCGTCGTGGACACGCGCGCGCTGATCGCCGCCCTGAAGCGCGGCCGCCTCGGCTCCGTGGGGCTCGACGTGTACGAGGAAGAGGGCGACCTGTTCTTCAGGGACCTGTCCGAGGAGGTGATCCAGGACGACGTGTTCGTGCGCCTGCTCACGTTCCCGAACGTGTTGATCACCGCGCACCAGGCGTTCTTCACGCGCGAGGCCTGCACGGCGATCGCCGAGACGACGATCCGGAACGCCACCGACTTCGAACGCGGGACGATCCAGGACGAGAACCTGGTGAGCACGCGCCTGATCGCACCGTGAGGGAGTCAGACTCCACCCCGCCGTAGCGCGGGTCACTTGCCGAACACGACGTCGGCTTCGGCCCGGAAGCGCGCGACCTCCGGATCGATGCCGGACCGGGCCTGCATCCAACCGACGGAGCGTTCGTACCAGACCCGCGCCTCGCCCGTGTTGCCGATCCGGTGGTGCGCCATGGCGAGGAACAGCCAGTCGACGATGTTGCCCGTGCCCTGCAGGCGCACCGAACGGCGCAGCGCCTCGAGCGCACCCTCCAGGTCGCCCGCGTAGAACAATGCCACGCCCAGCGTGTTCCAGGCTGCATCGCCGTCATGGATCTCGACCGATCGCCGCGCCAATCGGATGGCCTCGTCCAGGTCGCGCATCCGCACATCCGCCGCCGTGGCGAGAGGCCAGGCCAGATTGTTGAGCACGTCGGCGTCGTCCGGGAACCGTGCCAGGAACTCGCGCAGCACCCGCTGCTTCTCGTCGACTTGCCCGGACGCGAGCACGGCTTCGAGCAGGCCCGCGTAGAACCGGGACTGACCTCGATCCGCCTCGACCGCGCGCTCGAAGTACGCGATGGCTTCCTGCGCCTTGCCCTGCGTCAGGAGGCAGTGCCCCGCCATCAAGGCCGACCAGCCCCGCAGCCACGCGGGTTCGGAGCGATCGACGAGACCACGGAGGATCGCCAGCGCCGGTTCGGCTCGGCCGAGCCGGTAGTGGTTCACACCGATGTGGAACAGGAAGGTTCCGTCGTCCGGACGCTGCCGGAGAGCGATCGTGAACTGCTCCATCGAGCGGTCGAACTGGCCGAGCTTGCTGTAGAGGCGCCCCAAGTAGTAGCGCACGACCGTGCTGTCGGGGCGCAGCGCGAGCGCGGCGCGGTAGCACTCGACGCCTTCCTGCAGATCCTCGCTGACGCCGTTCTCGAGCTCCGGCGGCGTGAGAAGCCTTCCCAGCCGGTAGTGCAGCGAGAACTCGCTCGGGAAGCGGTCGATCCCGGTCCGGTAGACGCGCCGCGCGGTCTCTCGCTGACCCAGTTGCTGCAGCGCCGAGCCGAGCAACTCGATCGTGATCGGCGGCTGGCCTTCGAAACCCGAATCGACGATCCCGTTCAGGATCTCGAGCGCGCCCGCGGCCAGTGCTTCGCGCAGGTCGGCGCGCAGCGGATCGGGATCCACCGCGTGAGCGACGTCCAGCGCCCGGCCGGTGCCCGCCTGATCGCGGCTCAGGCGGCGGACCTCGGTCAGGGAGTCGAAGAAGAGCGCGATCTCGGATCCGAAGCCGCGCTGCACCAGGGCCGACGCGACGTCCTCGGGCGATCCGCTGTCGATGTCGATGCCGTGGCCCTGGAACACGCGCTTCAGGTTCGCGGCGGCGAGCGCGGGGTCGTCGCGTTCGACCCCCCAGATCGGCTCGCGGGCTTCGAGCAGTTCGGCCAGGAGCCGCTGGTTGTCGGCCTCGCGCTCCGCCTCACGCCGTGCACGATCGCGCTCCCTCTGCAGGTTCACCAACACGCCCTCGACGCGCGCTAGCAATTCGCTGCTGGCGCCGCCGCCCCGCGCCAAGGCCTGTGCGCGTTCCGCAGCCAGGATCGCCTCCGCCCAGCGCCCCCCGCCCTCGTGCACGGAAGCCTTCGCGAGTTCGTCGCCGACCTCCACCGCGAGCCGGGCATCCCGCTCGGCCTCCCCGCGCAAGCGCGTGGCTTCCTCGTGCTCGCGGTTGGCGCGCTCGTTCTGTACGTAGGCCCAACTGCCGCCGCCGACCAGCAGGATCGCGACGACGGCCGCGCCGAGCGCCGCGGTCAGGCGGCGTGCCTTGCGTTCCTGCTCGGCGCGCACCTGCGCCGCGGCGCTCTCGACGCGCGCGGCGTGCGCGCGCTCCTCCACCGAGATGATGTAGGTGTGCACGCGCTCGGCCAGCACGCCCGCGTTCGCCGGGCGCGCCGCCGCAGCCGGCACCAGACACTGCTTGGTCAGCTTCACGAGGTCCGGGTCCGCGCCGGAGGCGTCGAGGCGCGCGAATGCGCCCTCGCACTCCGCCTGCGCCGCCGCGGACAGGATCTCGTCGCGCTCGCCGACGTAGGGCGGCAGGCCCGTCAGGATCTCGCACAGGATCGCACCCAGGGCGAACACATCGGAGCGCTCGTCGAGCCGATCGACGTGCCCCGACGCCTGCTCGGGCGGCATGTAGGCGGGCGTGCCCATCACCGAACCCACCATCGAGTCCGTGCCGGTGCTCGAACCCTGGCTCGAGCGCACCGTCTCCAGGACGGTGAGCTGCGAGTGCGCCACGCGCGCGCGCTTCTCGTCGGCGGTGCCGCCGCGCGCGAGCACCTTGGCCAGCCCCCAATCGACGACCTGCACCTCGCCGAACGCGCCGACCATGATGTTGGCCGGTTTCAGGTCGCGGTGGATCACGCCGCGCGAATGCGCGTAGCCCATCGTCTGGCAGATCGACTCGAAGATGTCGATCAACCGCCGCCGGTCCGCGGCCGGCGATTCGCGCTCGGCCAGCAGCACCGCCAGCGTGCGGCCCTTCACGAGCTTCATCGTGAAGAAGGGCCGTTCGTCCTTCATCGTCCCGAGCTCGTACACGGGCACGATGCCCGGGTGCTGGAGCTGGCCGCCGATCTGCGCCTCTTCGACGAAGCGCTGCACGACCTCGAGCCGATCGGCCAGCCGCTTGTCGAGCACCTTGACCGCCACGTCGCGACCCAGGTCCGTGTCGTGCCCCTTGAGGACGACCCCCATGCCGCCGCGCGCGATCTCGCCCAGGAACTGGAGGTTGCTGCGCCCGACCGGGATCGCGGCCTTCTCCTTGGAACCCGGGTCGATCATCGGCGACGCGGCGCCGGCCGAGTCCTCGTCGCGCAACGTCACGCGCGGCGCTTCGCCGGTGCGCCGGGCGACGAGATCGAGGACGGAGGGGGCGGGTTCTTCCGGCTGCTGGGGTCGGGGTGCGTTGTTCACGCGGCGACGATACCGCGAAGTGCCGCGCCCAGGCAGGCCCTTCACCGGCGCGCCGCCCAGCACCAGCCCGATTGTTCAGCCGCCCATGTGCGCGATCGTGTCCTCCTCCATCGAGAGAGCCAGACGCTGGTGCGAGAACCGCCGGCCGAACACGCTTTCCTTCAACTTGAGGCCGGTCTTGGCGGACACGCGGCGCACGAAGTCCACCGCCGGCAGGGTCGCGAGCGAGTTCGTGCCCGTCGCGCGCGCGAACGACTGGTTCTGTTCGCAGACCAGGTACTCGGTCCACAGGAGGTACGCGGCCAGGTACAGCCGACCGGCGAAGCGCTGGCGGATCGCCGGGCGCACGAGCGGCATCAGCCACGGGAACCGCACCACGATCGGGAAGAGCTTGTGCAGGTTCTCGATCTCGTGCCGCCGCTCGAACGCGATCGACGTGGTGCGGTTGAACTTCTCGGGGAACTGCTCCAGGTGGTCCACGGCCAGACCCATGTCGCGCGTCAGGTCGTTGATGTCCGTCTCGGGGTAGGGCTGCAGCAGGCTGCACAGCGGGTGGTCGACGCGGCACTCGATGTTGAGCCGCAGCGTCTCGATCTCGTCCTCCAGCGTCGCGCCCGGCGCGCCGAACAGGTTCAGCGTCGTCAGGCGGATGCGCTGCTCCTTGACGTGGCGCGCGGAGTTCTTGAGCTGCGCCACGGTCGTGCCCTTGCGGTACACGTCGTTGCGGATGTGGTCTGCCGCGGCCTCGAAGGCCAGGCGCGCCGAGATGCAGCCGGCCGAGCGCAGCATCTGCATGTGCTCGCCCGTGGTCAGGTTCGTGCGCAGGATGACGTCGAAGGGCAGGCCGATCTCGCGCGGGTAGCGCCGGCAGAACTCCTCCAGCCACTCGTCGTCGATGTTGAAGATGTCGTCGAGGAAGTGGACGAACTTCAGCGGGTGGCGCCGGCGCACGGCGTCGATCTCGGCCAGCACGTCCTCGACGCGGCGCTTGCGCAGGTAGTCCTTGCGCGAGACCCGGTAGAGCTTGTCGCGCCACGCGTGGTGGAAGCAGAACGAGCAGTTGTAGACGCACCCGCGTGCCGTCAGGAAGATCTTGCGCTCGGCGTCCCGGTACACGGGGCTGGCGGCGTAGAGCGGTTCGCGGTCCGGCGCGCCGTAGGCATCGAGGTCCGTGACCAGCGGCCGCAACGGGTGGTCGACGCGCGCGCCGTCCACCTCGCGCGAGAGGTTGGGCACCGTGTCGATGCTCTCGCCGCTCTCCAGCCGGGTCGCGAGGTCGCACAGCGCCTCCTCGCCCTCGCCGCGGCACACGAAATCGAAGGCCGGGTCCAGCACGGTGTCGGGCACGAAGGTCGCATGCGGCCCGCCCATGATCGTGGACGCGTCGACGAGCTGCTTCGCTCGCGCCGCGACGCTGCGGTAGAAGCGATGGTCGCCGGTCGTGACCGAGAAGGCGATCAGGCCAGGTTCGCTGGCGACCAGCTTCCGCTCCCAGCCCGGGTCGGGGAGCAGCAGCACCCGGCACTCGTGGCCGGCGGAGCGCAGAGCAGCCGCCAGCCAGCCGATGCCGAGCATCTCCTGGGGCAGGTACTTCTGCAGGAAGACGACGCGCATGGCGGCCTGCCCCGCGGGCGTCAGACACCCGGCTGCTTCGCGTGTCCGCAGACGTGTGCGGTGGTGCCGCTCGTTCCCTTCGCGGGGACCTGATAGTCGCGGCACAGCCCCTCGACGAGGGCCAGCATCTCCTCGTGGACGCCGGGCCCGACGTCGTCGTGCTCCACGCTCTCGAAGGCCTTCAGGAGCTGCGCGCGGTCTTCGGCCGTGAACATCGACTCGGCCATCGGGAAGAGGATCTCGTCCTCCTTGGCGATGTGGTCGCGCAGGAGGTCGGTGAACTCGCGCGCGTGGTGCGCGAAGAGCGCGATGCCGGCCTTGTTGCCGCCCATCACGGCCTCGACGGCCTCGGTCAGCGCGCGCACCGCGCGCCGGCCCAGTTCGTGCTCCTCGAGCATGACGGCCAGGGGTCCGACGTGCCTGGGCATGCCGCGCGCCTCCATGCGCGGGAAGAGCAGCTTCTCCTCCTTCCCGTGGTGGCACGCGTCCGCGAAGGTGCGCAGGACGCGCAGGACGTTCTGGGTAGAGCGCACGTCGAGCACTTCACGTTCGGTCGCGCGCGCAGCGATGCGGTCGAGGCAGTCCAGCACGCGCTCGATGACGCGGTGTTCCGCACTCAGGATCTCGGTGGGTCGCATGAGTTGTTCCAGAGCGCCCGGTCGCCGACGACGGGTCCCCCAGCTCCGGAGGTGGTTGGACTGGATCGTTCGTCCCTGGATCCGGGCGCACTCCAAGCATCGACCACGCGCGGGTCCCGGGCCACGCGCAACAAGCACCCGTCGCTCTGCGCACAGCGACGCATGGGCCGTTCCCCCCCGGCGTGCGGATAGTGGTTGCGTAGGTCTGGTTTGCACGTCCCTAGCCGCCGTCGCGACGCGACGCCGGCTGCGTGGGCCCGACGATCCTCGCAGTCGACGCGCCGGTACGCGCGCCGCCTCGCCGATCCTCCGACGCGAGGATCGCCCGGTGCGCACGGTGCCTCGTTGGATGACTGGAGGCGCCCGTGAGGAACCCGCCAGGCCTGCAGGTCCGCGTTCCAGACGCCGGCTACCACCGCGGCCTCATCGCGTGCCAGCAGGCCTGCCCCGTGCACACCGATGCGCGCGGTTACGTGCGCGCGATCGCCGAGGGCCGGTTCGAGGAGGCCTACCTCATCGCGCGCGGTCCCAACCCCTTCGCCTCGATGTGCGGGCGGATCTGCGGCGCACCCTGCGAAGCGAGCTGCCGCCGTGGCCGGGTCCCGCGCGTCGACAGCGACGGGCACTTCGTCGCGCACGACCGGCCGGTTTCCATCCGCGCGCTCAAACGCTTCGTGTGCGATCGCTTCGGCCCGGAAGCGCGCGGCAGCCACGCGGTGTTGGATGCCGCGCGCGACTTCGTGCCGGAGGTCAGCGCCGATGCCGAGGAGATGGCCGCGCTGCTGCGCTCCGCGGTCAACGGCCAGTTCGAGCCGGGGGACGGGCGCAGCGTCGGCATCATCGGCGCCGGTCCGGCCGGCCTCTCTGCCGCGCACGATCTCGCGCTGCTCGGCTTCACACCGGTCGTGTACGAGAGCGAATCGGTCGCAGCCGGCATGCTGGCCGTCGGCGTGCCCGCCTACCGCCTGCCGCGCGAGCTGATTCGGCGCGAAGTGGCGGTCATCGAGGCCCTGGGCACCCAGATCCGCTGCGGGGTGCGCATCGGTCGCGACCGCTCCTTCGCCGACCTCCAGCGCGAGCACGCGGCCGTGATCATCGCCGTCGGCGCCAAGTCGTCGCGCGCGCTGGGTCTGCCGGGCGAACGCGGCCCGCGCGTCTTCGGCGGCGTGGACATCCTGCGTGCCGTCGCGCTCGGCGAGAGCGTCGACATCGGCAGCGAAGTCGTCGTCATCGGCGGCGGCAACGTGGCCTACGACGTCGCGCGCACGGTCGTGCGCCAGATCGCGCTCGACACGGCTCGCACCGCGGCGCGCATGAGCGGGAGGCACGTGCACCTCGCGTCGCTCGAGACGCTGGAGGAGATGCCGGCCGACACGGTCGAGATCCGCGAGGGCGACGAAGAGGGCGTGGAACGCCACAACGGCTGGGGACCCGTCGAGATCCGGCGCGACGGCGCTGGAGCGGTGACCGGTGTCGTCCTCCGGCGCTGCACGCGCGTGTACGACGAGAACCGCCGGTTCGCGCCGGTGTTCGACGACGCGGACCGGCGGACGATCCCGTGCGACACGGTGCTGCTGGCGGTGGGCCAGAGTCCCGACCTCGGCTTCCTCGACGGCGTTCCCGGCATCGAGCAGGCACGCCCCGGCTGGCCGCGCATCGATCCGGCCACGCAGATGACCGGCGCTCCGGGCGTGTTCGTCGCGGGCGACCTGGCGCACGGTACGCGCCTCCTGATCGACGCGGTCGCATCGGGCAAGGCCGCCGCGCGCTCGGTGTACCGCCACCTGACCGGCCGGTCGCTCGATCCCGAGTGCGTGACGGCGCACGTGCCGCTCGATCCGTACACGCGCGAGCGCGGCTACGAGTCGATCCGCCGCGTGGAAGTGCCGACGCGCCATCCCCACGAGCGCCTGGGTCAGCGCGATGCCGAGGTCGAGATCGGCTACGGCGTCGAGGCTGCGATGCAGGAGGCCTCGCGCTGCCTGGACTGCGGCGTGACGCCCGTGTTCGACGGCGTCCGCTGCGTGTTGTGCGGCGGTTGCGTGGACGTGTGTCCGACGCAGTGCCTGAAGCTGACCACGCTGGCCGAGCTGGCCGGCGACGAGCGCTTCGACGAGGCCGTGCGCTCGAGCCTCGGCGCGGACGCCGACCTCTCGGAGAACAGCGCGATCCTCAAGGACGAGGATCGCTGCATCCGCTGCGCCTTGTGCGCGGCGCGCTGTCCGGTGGACGCGATCACGATGGAACGCGTCACATTCACGACGACATGGAGGAGCGCATGAGCTCTGCGATGGACCCCAAGCGTTCGCGTCTGGATCCCGAGGCGCTGCCGCGGCGTGACTTCCTGGGTCTGGCCTCGCTGTGGGCCGCGGCGGGGACCATGGTGTTCGCGGCGCTGGGCATGGCGCGCCTGCCGCGCGCAGCGGTGATCTCCGCGCCGTCGCGCAAGTTCCGCGCGCGCCTGCCCGATTCGCTGGCGCCCGGCGAGCCGTACTTGCCGCCCGGCCGCAACGTCGCGTTGTTCCGCGACGCGGCGGGCGTGTACGCGGTCTCGCAGGTGTGCACGCACCTGGGCTGCATCGTGAAGCCCAGCACCGGGGGCTTCGATTGCCCGTGCCACGGCTCGCGCTTCGCCGCGGACGGAGCGGTGCTCAAGGGCCCGGCGCCGACGCCGCTGCCCTGGCACAAAGTCGAGATCGACGGAGACGTGCTCGTCGTCGACGAGGACTCCGCCGTGGCGCCCGGCACCAAGGTGAAGGTGTGATCCAGCTCAAAGAGCCGCCGGTCACGCCGCGGCGCCCTGCGCTCCGGCAATTCGTCGACAACCTGCGCGCCGCTCCGCTGCGGTTCTGGCGCTCGACGTTCCGGACCGGCGTACCGCACACCGACCGAACGCGCTCGACCTTCGTCTTCGGGAACCTGTTCCTGCACGTGCAGCCGGTGCGCACGCACCGTTGGAGCCTGCGCTGGGCGACGACCTGGGGACTCGGCATCGCCTCGCTGGCCGCGTTCGGCATCACGCTCGTGACCGGCGTCCTGCTGATGTTCTATTACAAGCCGCACCCCGACGTGGCCTACGACTCGATGAAGGACATCGTGTTCGTCGTGCCGACGGGGGTGTTCATCCGCAACATCCACCGCTGGGCAGCCAACGTGATGGTGATCACGGTGCTGTTCCACATGGCGCGCGCGTTCTACACCGCGGCCTACCGTACCCCGCGCGAGTTCAACTGGCTGGTGGGCATGGGCCTCTTGGTCGTCACGCTGGCGCTGAGCTTCACCGGCTACCTCCTGCCCTGGGATCAGCTCGCGTACTGGGCGATCACGATCGGAGCCAACATCGCGCAGTCGCCACGCGAGATCACCGATGCGCTCGGCGTCACCGAGAGGTTCGACCCGGGCGGGCTGACCCGGCTGCTGCTGCTCGGATCGACCACCGTCGGCGAGGAGGCGTTGATCCGCTTCTACCTGCTGCACGTCATGATCCTGCCACTGGTGCTGGTGACGCTGCTGGGCGTGCACTTCTGGCGCATCCGCAAGGACGGCGGCCTGGTGCGCCCGCACGACGCGGACCAACAGCTCGGCACCGCGGGCGAACCCGACTACCCGGTGTTCACCGAGGCGCCGCGCAAGACCTACCACCTGGCCGCGCTGGTGCCGGGACGCACGGCGATGGTCGGCCGCGCGCCGGAGAACACGGTGCCGTCGATGCCGCACCTGTTCTACGCGGAGCTCGCCGTGGTGCTGCTGACGACGGCGATCTGCGTCGCGCTCGCGCTGGTGTGGGATGCGCCGCTGAAGGAGCTCGCGAACCCGCTCGTGCCGGAGAACCCGGCCAAGGCCCCGTGGTATTTCCTCGGGTTGCAGGAGCTCGTCGCGCACTCGGCGTTCATGGGCGGCATCGGCATCCCGACCATCGTCCTGGTCGGTCTGGGGCTGATCCCCTACCTCGATCGCGAGACCGAAGGCACCGGCCGCTGGTTCGGTGGACCGGGCGGTGGCCGCCTCGTCGTGCAGGCGTTGTTCGTCGGCCTGGGCTCGGCGATCGCCGTCGAAGCGTTTGCGATCCACTTCGGCTGGTTGCGCGAGTGGATCCCGGGCATCCCGCAACTCTGGATCACGGTCTTCAACCCCGGGACCGTGATCACCGCGATCTACGCGGCGTACTCCATCTGGCTCGTCAAGCGCTACGACTCGACGCGCGCCGGAGCGCTGGGCTTGTTCACCTGCTTCCTGTGCGGGTTCGCGTTCCTGACGCTCATCGGAACCTACTTCCGCGGGCCCAACTGGGACTTCTACTGGTCGCCAGCGGACTGGCCGGGGCACTGACATGAGGAAGAACAAGCACCTCCTCCTGTGGTCGAGCCTCGCGACGCTGGGGCTCCTGGTGGTCGCGGCCGCCGAGGAGAACGTCTTCAAGGACTGGCGCCGCATTCAACTGGCCGCCGCCGAGCCGATCGACGTGCACCTGCGGCAGATCGTCGTGCCGGGCCTGCGCACGGCGGATCGCTGCACGACCTGCCACGTCGGGATGGCGGCCGGCGAACCGCGCGTCGCGGGTGACGTGGCCCTGCGGCCGCATCCGGACGTCGGCCACGACGTCAACCACTTCGGGTGCACCGTGTGCCACGGCGGACAAGGGCGTGCGACGGAAAAGGACGACGCGCACGGCCTCGTCGCGCACTGGCCGCAGCCTATGTTGCCCGCGCGCTACCTCGAAGCCGGCTGCGGGAGTTGTCACACGCACCTCGCCGTCACGAACCTCGACCTCCTCCACGCGGGCCAGGCCGCGTTCGAGCGCAACGATTGCCTCGCGTGCCACAAGCTCGACGGGCGCGGCGGAACGCTGCGGCCGCTCGGTGCACAGGGCATGGAGGGACCGGACCTCTCGCGCGTCGGCGCGGCCGGATACCGCGCGGACTGGTACGAGCGGCACCTGCAGGCTCGTGCCGCGGCGTCCGATGGGCCGTGGGTCTCCTCCTTCGGTCCGATCGACGACGCGGACCGCAGCGCGATCGAGATCCTGCTGGCGTCGCGTGTCGGCGCGCCGCGGCTCGTCGAGGCCAAGGCGCTGTTCCATTCGCAGGGCTGCCGCGGTTGCCACAAGGTCGGCGGCGTCGGCGGCGACGACGGTCCGGATCTCACGCTGGCCGGGATGCGCGACCCGGGGCAGACCGACTTCACGCATGTGCGCGGCGATCGTTCGCTGGCTTCGTGGTTCGCGGAGCACTTCCGTAATCCGGCCGCCGTCGTGCCCGGTTCGCAGATGCCGATCCTGGGCCTCACCGAGGACCAGATCGATCTCCTGACCCTGTACACGCTGTCGCTGCGCCAGAGCGCGTTCCCCGAGGCGTACTGGCCCAAGGACCGCATCCGCGTCGAGCGCTTCGGCGAGCGCGCGTTCGCCACCGACGGTGCGACGCTGTACGGGGCTTTCTGCGCGGCCTGCCACGGCGGGCGCGGCGAGGGCATGCGCTATCCGGGCATGACCTCGTTCCCGGCGATCGCGAACCCCGACTTCCTCGCGGCCGCGTCGGACGACTTCGTGCGCGAGTCGATCCGACGCGGGCGGCCCGGACGTCGCATGCCGGCGTGGGGCGAGAAGGAAGGCGGTCTGAAGCCGGACGAGATCGACGCGATCGTCGCGCACCTGCGCGTGCTCGGCGGCGTCGCCGCGACTGAGTCCGCACCGCAGCGCCAGCCGGGCAGCGGCGATGCGTCCGAGGGCCGGCAGCTCTACACGGCCCACTGCGCGCAGTGTCACCCGCTCGACGGCCAGGGCGGCGAGGGCCCGTCGCTCACGAACGCCGTCCTGCTCGAGACGGCCACCGACGACTACCTGTTCACGACGATCCGCACGGGCCGCCGCGGCACCACGATGCAGGGCTTCGGACTGCCGAGCCTGGTGCGCCCCGCGCTGGCCGACAGCGAGATCGAGTCCCTCGTCACCTACCTGCGTTCCCTGGAGAAGAGACCATGACCCCGCACGACTTCAGCCGCCGCGCCTTCCTGAACGCCGTCGGAGCCGCCGGCTTCGGCGCCTTCGTCGCGTCGGCCACGAGCGCCTGGGGCCTCGAGGCGCCGGACAACCCGCTGGCGCGCTACCCCGATCGCTCCTGGGAGGCGGTGTACCGGGACCTGTACCGCTACGACTCCACGTTCCACTTCCTGTGCGCGCCGAACGACACGCACAACTGCCTGATCAAGTCGTTCGTGCGCTCCGGCGTCATGACGCGGATCGGGCCGAGCATGCGCTACGGAGAGGCGACCGACCTGCAGGGCAATCGCACGACCAGCCGCTGGGATCCGCGCATCTGCCAGAAGGGCCTGGCGCTGACGCGGCGCTTCTACGGCGACCGCCGCGTGCGCCATTGCATGGTCCGCGCGGGCTTCAAGCGCTGGCACGACCTGGGGTTCCCGCGCGGGCCGGACGGACTCCCGTCGCGCGAGTTCTTCAACCGCGCTCGCGACGAATGGGTGCGGGTCACGCACGAGGAAGCGACCGCCATCGCCTCCGCGGCGGTGGTCGACATCGCGCGCACGTACAGCGGCAAGGAAGGCCAGGACAAGCTGCGGGCGCAGCACTACGACGAGGAGTGCGTCCAGGCCACCCAGGGCGCGGGCACGCAGGTCCTGAAGTTCCGCGGCGGCATGCCGCTGCTGGGCATCACGCGCGTGTTCGGGATGTACCGGCTGGCGAACTCGATGGCGCTGCTCGACGACCACCTGCGCAAGGTCGGGCCCGACAAGGCACTCGGCGCGCGGGGCTTCGACAACTACTCGTGGCACACCGACCTGCCGCCGGGCCACCCGATGGTCACGGGCCAGCAGACGGTCGAGTTCGATCTGTCGGCCGTCGAGCACGCCAAGACCGTGATCGTCTGGGGCATGAACTGGATCGCGACGAAGATGCCGGACGCCCACTGGCTGACCGAGGCGCGCTTGAAGGGCACGCGCATCGTGGTCATCGCCTGCGAGTACTCGTCGACGTCGTGCAAGGCGGACGACGCCATCGTCGTGCGGCCGGGGATGACGCCGGCGCTGGCCATCGGCCTGGCGCACGTGATCCTGAAGGAGAACCTCTACGACAAGACCTACGTCAACGAGTGGACCGACCTGCCGCTCCTGGTCCGCATGGACACGCTCAAGATGCTGCGCGCCACGGAGGTGTTCGGCGGCACGGCGGCCGAACTCAACAACCAGACGCGCATCATCGAGAAGGGCGCGAAGGCGCCGCCTCCCGGCCAGCACCAGGAGATGTGGATCCACCAGGAGATGCGCGACGAGTGGGGCGACTACGTCTACTGGAACCGCACGGACAACGCGCCCCGGGCCGTGACGCGCGATCACGTGGGCCGGCACTCAGGCGTCGTCGATCCGCAGCTCGAGGGCTCGATCGAGGTGACGCTGGCGAGCGGCGAGAAGGTGCGCTGCCGGCCCGTGTTCGACCTGGTGAGCACCTACGCCGAGCATTTCGATCCCAAGACCGTCGAGGAGATGACCTGGGCTCCGGCGGCGGCGGTCGAGGAGCTGGCCCGCCACATCGCGCGCGATCCGGGCACGACCCTGTTCGCGCTCGGCATGGGTCCAAACCAGTTCTTCAACAACGACAACAAGGACCGCGCCGTGCTGCTGCTGGCGTCGCTGACCGGCAACATCGGCCGGATCGGCGGCAATGTCGGCTCCTACGCCGGGAACTACCGCGTCTCGTTGTTCAACGGCGTCCCGCAGTACATCAACGAGAACCCCTTCGACCTGGAGCTCGACCCGGCGAAGCCGGCGCGACCCAAGCAGTACTGGCGGCCCGAGTCGGCGCACTACTACAACCACGAGGATCACCCGCTGCGCGTGGGCAACCGGCTGCTGACCGGATCGACGCACATCAACACGCCGACCAAGGTGATGTGGTTCGCCAACGCGAACTCGATCCTGGGCAACGTCAAGTGGCACTACAACACGGTGGTCAACGTGCTCCCGCGCATGGAGATGATCGCCGTCCACGAATGGTGGTGGACCGCTTCCTGCGAGTGGGCCGACGTGGTCTTCGCGGTCGATTCCTGGGCCGAACTGAAGCACCCGGACATGACGGCGTCGGTCACGAACCCGTTCCTGACCGTGTTCCCGCGCACGCCGCTGCCGCGGAGCTTCGAGACGATCGGCGACATCGACGTCCTGGCCCTGGTCGGCCAGCAGATGGCGCGCCTGACGGGCGACCAGCGCTTCTCCGACGCCTGGAACTTCGTGCGCGAGAACAAGACGAGCGTCTACCTGCAGCGCATCCTCGACCACTCGTCGAACACGAAGGGCTACGACTTCGATGACCTCGAGGCCAAGGCCCGCGACGGGGTTCCGGCCATCCTCATGAGCCGCACGTCGCCCAAGGCGGTCGGCTACGAGCAGGTCGAGGACTCGCGCCCCTGGTACACGAAGAGCGGCCGCCTCGAGTTCTACCGCGAAGAGGACGAGTTCATCGAGGCCGGCGAGAACCTGCCGGTGCACCGCGAACCGGTCGACTCGACGTTCTACGAGCCGAACGTGATCGTCGCGCCCGCGCACGAGGCGATCCGGCCGGCCGGGCCGGCCGACTACGGCGTGGACCCCGCGGATCAGTCCTGCGAGGTGCGGCAGGGCCGCAACGTGGTCAAGACCTGGGCACAGACCAAGGTCTCGCCGCATCCGCTGGCCAAGGACGGCTTCAAGTTCATCTTCCACACGCCGAAGTACCGGCACGGCGCGCACACGATGCCGATCGACACGGACATGATCGCCGTGCTGTTCGGTCCTTTCGGCGACCTCCACCGGCACGACAAGCGCATGCCGTTCGTGAGCGAGGGCTACGTCGACATCCACCCGTCCGACGCCAAGGACCTGAAGATCGAGGACGGCGATTACGTGTGGATCGATTCCGACCCGTCCGACCGCCCGTTCCGCGGCTGGCAGGAGAACAGGCGCGACTACGAGTTCTCGCGCCTGATCTGCCGCGCCCGCTACTACCCCGGCACGCCGCGCGGCGTGACGCGCATGTGGTTCAACATGTACGGCACGACGCCCGGATCGCTCGAAGGCCTCAAGACGCGCCCCGACGGCCTGGCCAAGAACCCGCGCACGAACTACCAGGCGATGTTCCGCTCCGGCTCGCACCAATCCGCCACGCGCGGCTGGCTGAAGCCGACGCTGATGACGGATTCCCTGGTGCGCAAGGGACTGTTCGGACAGGAGCTCGGCAAGGGTTTCCTGCCCGACGTGCACTGTCCGACCGGCGCTCCGCGCGAAGCGATCGTGAAGATCACGAAGGCCGAGCACGGCGGTCTGGACGGCAAGGGCCTGTGGCGGCCGGCGGCCCTCGGCCTGCGTCCGCGTTACGAGAACAAGAAGATGACAACGTACCTGGCCGGCGGCTTCATCGAAGGCGCGGGCGAGAAGGGAGCTTGATCCATGGCACGCGTGACCAACTGGCAACTCGGCCGGCAGATGTCGTACTGGTACCCGGAATCACGCCCGGAGAGGCAGTTCGCAGCGGTCTTCGACACGAACAAGTGCATCGCGTGCCAGACATGCACGCTGGCCTGCAAGACGACGTGGACGTCGGGTTGCGGCCAGGAGTACATGCTCTGGAACAACGTCGAGACCAAGCCCTACGGCTACTACCCGCTGGCCTGGGACGTGAAGCTCCTGGCCGAACTGGGCTCGCAGGAATGGAAGAACGGCGTCTACACCGGACGCACGATCTTCGAGGCCGCGAAGCCCGGTGAGCGCGCCCTGGGCTGGAGGCCCGACGAGTCCGACTACGCCCACCCCAACGTCGGCGAGGACGATTGCGCCGGCGAGATCGAGCAGGGCGCGGCGCTGTCGGGCGTCCACATGGCCTGGTTCTACTACCTGGCGCGCATCTGCAATCACTGCACGTACCCGGCGTGTCTGGCCTCGTGCCCCCGCGGCTCGATCTACAAGCGGCCCGAGGACGGCATCGTGCTCGTCGACCAGGGCCGTTGCCGCGGCTACCAGGAGTGCGTCAAGGCCTGCCCCTACAAGAAGGTGTTCTTCAACCCGATGACGGGCACCTCGGAGAAGTGCATCGCGTGCTTCCCGAAAATCGAGAAGAAGCTGCAGCCGCAGTGCTTCGTCAACTGCATCGGCAAGATCCGCCTCGCGGGCTGGATCTCCACGCCGGACAAGGCCAACCCCGACAACCCGATCGACTACCTCGTGCACGTGCGCAAGATCGCGCTGCCGATGTTCCCGCAACTCGGGCTCGAGCCGAACGTGTACTACATCCCGCCGCGGCACGTTCCGCTCCCCTACCTGCGGCAGATGTTCGGCCCCGGCGTGGGCGCCGCGGTCAACGCCTACCGCAATGCGGACGAGGACATCGCGGGGCTGCTCGCGCTGTTCGGCTCGACCGAGCAGATCATCCACCGCTGGAAGCGGATCAACCAGTCGATCGTGGGCTACGACGAAACCGGTGCGGAGATCCTGCGCGTGCCGATGCGCGAACCGGTCCACGTGCGCGTCGCGTTCGATTCGCAGTACGGCGTCCAGCGCACCAACTGTCCCTGAGGTGATCCCATGAGAATCGCCACGATCCTGTGCACCGGTTTGGCGCTCGGCGCGTGCACGCCCGCCGCGCCGGTGGTCCATCCTGAAGTCGTGATCGCAGCACGCGGCGCGCTGCCCACCGATCCGGGCGACCCGGCCTGGAACAGCCTGCCCGCGCACGTCGCGCCCCTGATCCTGCAGGACATGGTCGAGCCGCGCCTGCTCGAGGTCTCCACGCGTTCCGTGCGCGTCGAAGCGGCCACCGATGGAGCACGCCTCGCCGTGCGCCTTTCGTGGTCCGACGCGACCGGCGACGACCTGCCCCTTCCGTCGCAGTTCCCGGACGCGTGCGCGATCCAGCTTCCGACGCGGATCGCGGCCGACGTGCCCGCGCCGCAGATGGGCGAGCCCGGACGTCCGGTCGAGATCGTGTTGTGGCGCGCTTCGTGGCAGGCGATGGTCGACGGGCGGCCCGACACGCTCAAGGCGCTGTACGAGAACGCGAGCGTCGACCACTATCCATTCCAGGCCCCGTCGCTCCCGGAGGGATCCCAGGACCAGCGGGCGATGGAGGCGCGCTACGCCCCGGCGCGCGCGCTCGGCAATCCGATGGCCGGCCCGCGCGAGCGCCCGGTCGAGGACCTGATCGCGACCGGACCCGGCACGCTGCAGCCGGCGGCGAGGACGTTGTCCGCGGGTCGCGGCCAGCGCACCGCCGACGGCTGGTCGGTCGTGTTGATCCGCCCCATGCCCGCCGATCTCTCGCCCGGCACGCGCACGCAGATCGCGTTCGCGGTCTGGGAGGGTTCACACCAGGAAGTCGGTGCCCGGAAGATGCGGACCGGCTGGATCCCCATGATCTTGGAGCTCTCACCATGAAAGCAGCGACGCCCGAACTCGACCGCAACGCCCAGGACCGGATCCGCGAAGCTGCGGAGTGGCGCATGATCGCCTTGCTTCTCGAACGGCCGCGCGATCGCTGGTGGTCCGAAGTGGCGGACCTCGCACTCAACGTGCAGGACCCCGCGCTCGTCGAAGCGGCCGCGGCAGCGGCCGATGCACGCGAGGGCACCTACCTGGCGTGGGCCGGCACTGGAGGCCGGGTCTCGCTGCGCGAGGCCGGCCACCGCGCCTCGGCCGATCCGGCGCACGTGCTGGCGGAGATCGAGTCCTACTACGCGGCGTTCGCGTACCAACCCGCGCGCGAGGATCCCTGCGATCACCTGGCCGTCGAAGCGGGATTCGTGAGCTACCTCAAGCTCAAGGAAGCCTATGCGATCGCGCGCGGCAGCGCCGAAGAGGCGGATGTGACCCACAAGGCGGCCGAGCAGTTCATCGCGCGACACATCGCGTGCATGGCCGAGCCCGTGGCGAACGCGCTGTCCGAGGATCCGGACTCGCACCTCGCGCGCGCTGCGCGTGCGCTGTTCGCGCGCGTCGGATCCAAACCGCGCACACTCGAAGGCGGCTGGGTCCCCGAGGGCCTCGATCCGCCGGACTGCTCGATGGTCTGCGGCGTCGGCCAAGAGCCGTCGGACGGCGAGCCGCCCTGGCCGGCGGTGTGATCGACCGCGGCCCGGCACGACGAGACCGGAAGGGCGCCTGGGTCCGCGGGTCGCTCTCCCAGCGGGAGGGTAGTCTGCCGTCGTGAGCCAGCCCCACCCGGACGTCGAACAAGCCGCCCTCGTGTTGCAACGCACGCCCGCTGTGCTGCACGCGCTCCTCGACGGCCTGCCGGACGCGTGGGTGCGCGCGAACGAAGGGCCCGACACCTGGAGCGCGTTCGACGTGGTCGGCCATCTGATCCACGGCGAGGAGACCGACTGGATCCCGCGCGCGGAGATCATCCTGCGCGACGGCGAATCGCGCGCGTTCAAACCCTTCGACCGCCATGCCATGCTCGAGCGCTCGAAGAAGAAGTCGCTGCGCGATCTCCTCGACGCGTTCGCGAGCCTGCGCGCGGCCAACGTCGCGCGCCTCTTGGCGATGGACCTGGGAGCCGAACAGCTCGCGCTGCGAGGCCGCCACCCCGCGCTGGGCACGGTCACGCTGGCCGAACTTCTGAACACGTGGGTCGTGCACGACCTGGGACATGTCGCGCAGATCGCTCGGGTCCTCGCGCGGCAGCGCGGGGACGCGGTGGGTCCCTGGAAGGCGTTTCTGCCCGTGCTCGCGCGCTGAGCGCCGTGCCCGGCACCGGGTGCGCGCTCGGCTCCGCGGAAAGCGGATAGGATTCCATTGCAGGTTCCGCCGCGCCGGCGACGACGGCGCGCGGCACCGCTCGAGGCACGTACGACGTCGTGATCACCCGGCGCACTCACGCTCCGACCCACTGGATCCTCTCCGGCATCGCGTTCGCGCTTGCGGCGGCGCCGGCCTCCGGTCAGTGCAACCCGGTCTGGGATGCGCGCTTCGCCGTGCCGGGGACGGACGGCCCCACGTTCACCGCGCTGGCCTACGACCTCGGCACGGGGCCGCGCGTGTTCTTCGGCGGCACGTTCGGGTCGGCCGGGGGCGTCCCGGTCAACATGCTCGCGAGCTGGGACGGAGAGAACTGGTCGTCGCTAGAGGGGGGCGCGGACGGTTTCGTGCGCAGCTCCGCCGTGTTCGACGACGGTTCGGGGCCGGCGCTGTACGCCGGCGGGTCGTTCCAGAACGTCGGCGGCGTCGCCGCCAGCCGCGTCGCGCGCTGGAACGGAAGCACGTGGAGCGCGGTCGGCACCGGCCTTCCTGAGCGCGTCGACGCGCTGGCCGTCTTCGACGCGGGCGCGGGCCCGGAGTTGTTCGCCGCGTCCACGACCGGCGGCGTCCCCGCGATCAGCAGCGTGCACCGCTGGAACGGGACCGCGTGGACCGCGGTCGGATCGCCGTTCTCCGGCTCGATCGCCGTGCTCGCGACGTTCGACGACGGCGGCGGACCGCGACTCTACGCCGGCGGGCTCTTCACCGCGGCGAGCGGCGTGCCGGCCGGCAACATCGCGCGCTTCGACGGGCTCAACTGGTCCCCGGTCGGACCCGGCCTCGACGACCAGGTGCTGGCGCTCGCCGCGTTCGACGAGGGCGCCGGCCCGCGCCTCTTCGCGTGCGGTGCGTTCCGTTTCTCCGGCGCCGTTCCCGCCAGCGGCGTCGCGCGCTGGGACGGCGGCGCCTGGACCGGGGTCGCGGGCGGTCTGAGCGGCTCCGCCGCCCTGGGCCAGAGCCTGCTGGCGTTCGACGACGGCGCCGGCCCGGCGCTGTTCGTGGGCGGCAGCTTCTTCAACGCCGGCGGAACGCCGGCCAGCGGCATGGCGCGCTGGAACGGTTCCGCATGGTCCGCGCTCGGCAGCGGAATCCAGGGCGGCGGCGGCGTCGCGGCGCTCGCGGCCTCCGCGGCGGGAGGGGCGAGCGCGCTCTACGCCGCCGGCGAGCTCACGCACGCCGGCGGCGTGTTCACGAACCGCGTCGCGCGCTGGAACGGGAGTTCCTGGTCCCCGCTGGGACAGGGCATGCTCGGCCAGCTCGTCGCGCTGCGCACGGCGACGGTGGCCGGCACGCAGCGTCTGTACGCGGCGGGGTCGTTCACGATCGCGGGTACGACGCCCATGAACAACGTCGGCGCGTGGGACGGCAACACCTGGTCCGCGCTCGGCAGCGGTTTCCCGTTCGGAGGCGTGCGCGCGCTGCACACGCACGACGAAGGTGGCGGCACGCTGCTCTACGCGGGCGGCGAGTTCACGACGGCCGGCGGCGCGAACGCGCGCGGCATCGCGCGCTGGGACGGCACGTTCTGGTTCAGCCTCGGCACCGGCGTCTCCGGCGGCGGCGCGCGCGTCGAAGCCATGACGACTTTCGACGACGGCACGGGCAGCGTGCTCATCGCCGGCGGTTCGTTCACCGCGGCCGGCGGCCATCCGGCCTTCAACGTGGCGCGCTGGGACGGGAACTCCTGGTCCATGCTCGGCGGCGGCGTGACCGGCATCGTGCGCGCGCTGGCGGTGTTCGACGACGGCTCGGGCGCGGCGCTCTACGTCGCCGGATCGCTGACCGCGGCGGGCGGAATCCCCGCGTCGGGCATCGCGCGCTGGAACGGTTCCGCCTGGAGCGTGATTCCCGGGCCGGGCCTGGGCCTCACGACGCTGCTCGTGCACGACGACGAGTCCGGTCCGGCGCTCTACGCGGGCGGCATCTTCTCCAGCATCGGCGGCGTGCCGGCGAACAACATCGCGCGTTGGAACGGCACGGCGTGGAGCGCGCTGGGCGCGGGCGTCGCGGGCTCGGTCGAGGCGCTGGCGACGTTCGACGACGGCAGCGGTCCCGTGCTCTACGCCGGCGGCGGCTTCACGACGGCCGGCGGCCAGTCCGCCCGGCGTGTCGCGCGCTGGAACGGAACGACGTGGTCGGCTCTCGGCACCGGCATCGGAGCGCTCCAGGAGAACGGCGTCGTGGTGCGGGACCTCGCGATCTTCCAGCCGAACGCCGACGCGGCGCCGTCCCTCTTCCTGGCCGGGGCCTTCACGACCGCGGGCGAGTTCGGCTCGGGCGCGATCGCGCAGTGGCGGGGATGTCCGCCGCAGTTCGCGCCGTACTGTTTCGGCGACGGGACGGGCAGCGCCTGCCCGTGCGGCAACTCCGGCGCGCCGGGCCACGGCTGCGCGAACTCCGTCCAGCCGTCGGGCGCGCGTCTCGCGGTCAGCGGTACGGCGAGCCTGTCGGCCGACACGGTCACGCTCGTCGGCAGTGCGATGCCCGACAGCTCGGCGCTCTACTTCCAGGGGACCGCGCAAGCCGCCGGCGGCGCGGGCACGGCGTTCGGCGACGGCCTGCGCTGCGCGTCGGGATCGATCGTGCGCCTCGGCACGCGCACGAATGCGGCGGGGTTCTCGAGCTACCCGTCGCCGGGCGATCCGACGCTCTCGGTACGCGGCATGGTGAGCGCACCCGGCGCGCGCACGTACCAGATCTGGTACCGCAACGCCGCCGCGTTCTGCACGCCCAGCACGTTCAATCTGTCGAACGGCGTCAGCGTCCTGTGGCGGCTGTAGGTCCGTGCGGAGCCCGCGGCTGCACTAGAATCGCAGGGGTCCGCAACGCTCCGAGGCCGCGTGCCAAGGTCGGGGTGCGGTGGATCGGGAGGGCCGCGACCATGATGAGGCACTCGATTCTCGCTCGACTGCTCGCGGCGGCGGCCGCGTGCGCACTCGTTCCCGGCGCCATCGGGCAGAGCATCTACCTCGACTTCGGCGCCGCGGGCAGCCCCTTCGGCGTGCCGCCCCCGACCTACGGCGGCGCGGGTCCGGCCGGCGTGTGGCAGGGCGTGTCCGCCGCGAACACGACGGGCCTGCTCGACACGAGCGGCGTGCCGACCGGCGTCTCGCTCACGGTCAGCGCCGCGCCGATGCTCGACGCGTGCGGCCACGCGGGCACGACGGGCGCGGACGAGGCCTTGTTCGACGACCGCTGGTTCTTCGATCCGCCCTTCGTGACGCTGACGGTCGCCGGCCTGCAGCCGGGGCTCTACCGCGTCCACGTCCACTGCCTCGTGGGTCCGTGCACGTCGATGTTCAGCCCGCTGAGCGCGACGATCGCTGGCGCGACCCCGGCCACGGACTCGCTCGACGGCCACATCTGGAGCGGCGCGCCCGCGCAGGGACAGAACCACACCACGCAGTACAAGCAGATCGGCGCGGGCGAGAACCTCGTGATCCAGACCGAGGCGCCGGCGGGATTCTGCTGCTACACGCAGCACAACGGACTGCAGATCATCCGCGTCGATCCGCCGCTCGCCTACTGCTTCGGCGACGGCACGGGCACGCCCTGTCCGTGCGGCAACGCCGGCGCGGCCGGCCGCGGCTGCGAGAACTCGTTCGGCACGGGCGGCGCGCTGTTGCGGATGACCTTCGGCGGACTGCCGAGCATCGCGCACGATTCGGTCGAGCTCAGCGCCTCGGGCATGCCGCCGACGGCTTCGGGCCTGTACTTCCAGGGCACGACGATGGTGAACGGCGGCGCGGGCACCACGTTCGGCGACGGCCTGCGCTGCGCGGGCGGCAGCGTCCTTCGGCTGGGCACCAAGGTCGCGTCCGCAGGCGCCTCCAGCTACCCCGGCCCCGGCGACGCCGCGGTCTCCGTGAGGGGCATGCTCCCGCCGGCGGGCGGCACGCGCACGTACCAGGTCTGGTACCGCAACGCGGCGGGCTTCTGCACGCCGGATGTGTTCAATCTGACGAATGCGCTCCGGCTCGCCTGGGGCCCCTAGAAGAAGCTTCCAACCCGGCCGCAGCGCGAATCGCGTTTCACCTCCAGTACGCGGCACGAACCATCCGAACCTGTGCCTGGATCTTCAGCGGACCAGGGGGGGGAGACCATGGGTTCGCTCAAATGCTGGGCGCACGCCGCGATGGGGATCGCGGCGTCCGCGGGCGCCGCGCTCGAAGCGCGTGCACAGACGCAACTGCACCTCGTGAACGGCCTCGCGGCCGGCGAACAGTTCGGCTTCTCGGTCGCGCTGTCCGGGGATCTCGACGGCGACGGCGTCCACGACTTCGTCGCCGGAGCCGCGCTCGGCGCCGTCGGGCGCGGTGCCGTGCGCGCGTACTCCGGCGCCGGCGCCGGTCTCTTGTGGGAGGCCCAGGGACCGGCCGCGGGCTCGCGCTTCGGATGGAGCGCAGCCGCGTTGTCCGACCTGGACGGCGACGGCCGCCCCGAGGTCCTGGTCGGCGCGTACCTCGCGAACGCGCCCGGCGCGGCGGGCGCGGGGATCGCGCGCGTGCTCTCCGGTGCGAACGGCGCGCTGCTGCGCGAGCACCGCGGCGACTCCGCGCAGGACCACTTCGGCTGGGCGGTCGCAGCGCTCGGCGACGCGGACGGCGACGGCGTCCCGGACTACGCCGTCGGGGCGATCGACGACGACAACGGCGGAGGCAGCTCCGGATCGGTGCGCATCTTCTCCGGCGCGACCGGCGCGACGTGGTTGACGCTGCACGGCACCGCGCCGCAGCAGGTCTCGGGCACGTCCATCGCCGGGATCGGCGACGTCGACGGCGACGGCCGCGCCGATCTGGCGATCGGTTCGCCGTTCTTCGCCGGCAGTCCGAGCCCGGGGCTCGTGCGCGTGCACTCCGGCCGCGACGGCAGCGTGCTGTGGGTCGCGTCGGGCACCACGGCGCAGGATCAGTTCGGCGGCTCCGTCGCCGGCATCGGCGACGTCGACGGCGACGGTCGCCCCGACGTCCTGGTCGGCGCTCGCCAGATCCAGCCGGGACGCGCGGGCTACGCGCGGATCCACTCGGGAGCCGACGGCGCGCTGCTGCGCGAGGTCGCGGGTTGGCAAGCGAACATGCGCTTCGGCAGCGTCGTCGCGGGCGCGGGCGACGTCGACTACGACGGCCGGCCCGACTTCGCGATCGCGGCGCCGCTGGCGTCGGATGCGGGTTCGCAGGCGGGCCTCGTCGCGGTCTACTCGGGCGCGGACGGCGCGCTGCTCGCGCGCTTCGACGGAGCCTCCGCGGGCGCGCGCCTGGGCAGCTCGCTCGCGGCCGGCGTCGACATCTCGGGCGAAGGCGGGCCCGATCTCGCCGCGGGCGCGACCGGCGAGAACGCGCTCGGCGCCGGCACCGGCGCGGTGCGCGTCTTCCGCCCGAACGACCAGCCGCCGCCGGTGCAACACCAGCCGCTGGAAGCGGATCGCGAGACCGTGTCGGTCGCGGCGCGCGAGGCGCAGAACCTGACGCTGCGCGCTCCGGAAGGGCTGGCCGGTGCGCGCTACCTGTTCCTGGCCAGCGCGCACGGCACGGATCCGGGCTTCGACTGGTCCGGCCTGCACGTCCCGCTCAACCGGGACCGGATGATGCGCGCCTGGTTGCACATCCCGCACCACGCGCCGATCCAGCCGGCGCGCGGCGAGCTGGATGCCTCGGCCGGCGCGACGGCCGTGTTCCGGGTGCCCAAGTGCGGCGCGCGCCTGTGGATCGGCCGCACGATCCACCACGCCTACGTCGTCTTGTCCGCGCCGCGGACTCCGGTGTTCGTGAGCAACGCGGTGTCGGTGACGGTCGTGCCTTGACCGCGCTCAGGGCCCGCCGATCGCCGCGCCGAACCGGTCGCCCGCGGCGGCACCGGTGAACGCGGCGTCGGCCGCCGAAGCTGCCGTGCTCAGCGGGGCCGCCGTCCCGAGGAACACGTACGCGCGGCCCGCGGCGGTCCCGGCGAAGTCGTTCTCGGCCGCGCCGACGAGCAGTTCGAGGCGGCCGTCGTCGTCGAGGTCGAGCGCGCGGAGGACGGAACCGAACCGGTCGCCGCTGTTCGCCTCGCCGGTGTAGATCGCGTCGGCCGCGCCCGCCGCCATCGTCGCGCTCAGCGTGCCGCCGAGGAACAGGTACGCGCGTCCGACGTCCGTCGTCGTGCCGTCGACGTTCCACAGCGGCGCTCCCGAGATCAGGTCGGGGGTGCCGTCGCCGTCGACGTCGCCCGCCGCGACCGCGGAACCCAGCGCATCGCCCGCGGCTTGTCCGGTGACCTTGGTGTCCGCCGCGGCCGCGCCCAGGCCGGTGAAGCCGACGCCGCCGTGGAACACGAGGACCGCTCCGGCGTTCGTCGCGACGCCGTCGTCGCCCGGCGCGCCGACGATCAGATCGGCCTTCAGATCGCCGCTCACGTCCGCGACGGCGACCGCGCTGCCGAATGCATCGCCGGGGACGGCGCCCGTGAAGGTCGCATCCGCTCCGGCGGTCGTGCCTCCCGCGATCGCCGCGCCGCCGAAGAACACGTGCACGCGGTCGGTGGCGGACGCACCCAGCACGAGGTCCTGGTCGCCGTCCTGGTCGAGATCGCCGATCGCGAGCGCCGAGCCCAGCGCCTCGCCGCTTGCGCCGACGATCTGCAGGTTCGCGGACACGGTGCTCGTCGGGGCGAAGCTGGTGCCGCCGAAGAACGCGTAGACGGCGCCCTCGCCGCCGCTGCCGTGCAGCGGCGCGCCGACGATCAGGTCGCGCACCTGGTCGCCGTTCACGTCCCCCACCGCGACCGCCGCGCCGAACGCGTCGGTCGAGGTCGCGCCGCCGATGGTGACGTCGGAGGCGTTGGTGAACAGCGGACCCCCGCTCACGAAGGGTCCGAAGAACACGTGCACCGTCGAGGACCCGGAAGCTCCCACGATGAGGTCCGCGTCGCCGTCGCCGTTCAGGTCGCCGACCGCGACCGAGCTGCCCAGGACCGCCCCGGCCTGGCTCGACCGGATCGTGAGGTTCGCCGCGGCGGCGCCCTGGCTGGTGATGCCCAGGGCGCTGCCGAAGAACACGCGCACCTCGCCGTCGCCGCCCAGCGCGCCCGGCGCGCCGACGACGAGGTCGGCCACGCCGTCGTCGTCGAGATCGACCACGACGTCCGAGTGGTAGTGGTAGCCGTCGACGCGCGTTGCGCTGCCGTTCGCGTTGGAGACGACGACGTCCGCGTGGTCGGCCGGCGTGCCCGGCGGCGCGGTGCACGTGATCGTCGTGTCCCCGGTCACGGTCACGTTCGTCGCGGGCGCGCCGCCGATCGTCACCGTCGCGGCGCCGGCGCCGTTCGCCTGGAAGCCGGTTCCCGTCAGCGTCAGCGCGGTGCCGCCCAGCCAGGAGCCGGCCGCCGGCGCGACGCCGGTCAGCGTCGGGCGTGCGTGGTAGCCGAACCCGGCGGCGAGGCTCACCGTCCCGTTGTTGTTCGAGATCTCGACCACCACCAGCGTCCCGGGCGGACCCGCCGGAGTCGTGCACGTGAGGCTCGTGTCGCTCACGACCGCGACGTTCGATGCCGCGACGCCGTCGAGGAAGACCAGGTTCGTGCCGGCGTTGTTGTTCTGGAACCCGGTACCGGTGATCGTGACGGGCGTGCTGCCCAGCGAAGTCCCGCTCGCGGGCGACACGGCGGAGATCGTCGCGCCGGGGTGATAGGCGTAACCCGCCGCCAGAGTCCTTGTCCCGTTGGCGTTGGAGACCGTCACCGCGACCGCGGCCCCGGCCGTGCCGGCCGGCGTCACGCAGGTGATCGTCGTGTCGTTCACCACGACCACGCTGGTCGCGGATCCGGCGCCGAAGGTCACGGTGTTCGTCCCCGCGGCGTTGTCCTGGAATCCGGTCCCCGTCAGCGTGACGCTCGTCCCGCCCAGGGCCGTCCCCGCGGCCGGCGACACGGACGTCACCGTCGGCCGCGCGTGATACGCGTACCCGCCGACCCGGGTCGCGGTGCCGTTCGCGTTGGAGACGACGACGTTCACGCTGGCGCCCGCCGTTCCCGCCGGCGCGACGCAGGTGATGGTCGCGTCGTCGACCACGACGATGCTCGAAGCCGCGGCGCCGCCCACGGTCACCGTGTGCGTGCCCGGCTGATGGTTCTGGAAGCCGCTTCCGGTCAGCGTCAGCGCCGTCCCGCCCAGCGAGGTGCCGGTCGCTGGGGTCACGGCCGAGAGCGTCGGCGTCGGGTGGTAGGAGAACCCGCCCGCCAGACTGCCCGTCCCGTTGTTGTTCGTGACCTGGACCGCGACGGTCGAGCCCGGCGTCCCCGCCGGCGTCCGGCACGTGATGGTGGTGTCGTTCACGACGACGACGTTCGTCGGAGCCGCGCCACCGATCGTCAGCGCGACCGTGCCCGCGGAGTTCGCCGTGAATCCGGAGCCGCTGACGGTGACGTTGGTGCCGCCCAGCGCCGTCGCGCTCGACGGCGAGACCGAGGTGATCGTGGGCGCCG
Organism: uncultured Planctomycetaceae bacterium; assembly: GCA_964552795.1. Classification (GTDB taxonomy): domain Bacteria; phylum Planctomycetota; class UBA1135; order UBA1135; genus JAEUHZ01. Next base: position 114,955 of record CAZKIO010000003.1, on the reverse strand, counting down.
GGTGGTAGGCGAAGCCTCCGGTCAGCGTCCCCGAACCGTTCGCGTTCGTGACCACCACGTCCACAGCCGTGCCCTGCGTCCCCGCGGGCGTCACGCAGGTGATGCTCGTGTTGCTGACGACGTTCACGTTGGTCGCCGCCGCGCCCGCGAACGTCACGGTGTTCGATCCCGCGCCGGCAGCGATGAAGCCGCTCCCCGTGATCGTGACCGACGTGGAGCCCAGCGCGGTGCCGGCGGCCGGCGCGATCCCCGTCACGACCGGCGCGTCGTTGTAGGCGAACGAGCCTGCGCCCGTGCCGCTGCCGTTGGCGTTGCTCACCACGACGTCGACCACCGCCCCGCTCGTGCCCGCCGGCGTGACGCAGGTCAGCGTGTTGTCGTCGAGCACCGTTACGGTCGTGGCGGCGACGCCGTCCACGGTCACCGAGTTCGTGCCCGCGAGGTTCGCCACGTAGCCCGTGCCGCTCAGCGTGATCGTCGTTCCGCCCAGAGGCGAACCCTGTCCCGGGCTGACCGAGGCGATCGTGGGCGTGGGGTTGTAGCCGTAGGCCGCGGCGAGCGTGCCCGTTCCGTTGGCGTTGGTCACGGCGACGGCGACGGTCGCCCCCGCGGCGCCCGCCGGCGTGTCGCACGTGAGCGACGTGTCGCTGACGACCGTCACGTTCGTCGCCGCGGCGCCCGCGAAGGTCACGCCCGCCGCACCGGCCCCGAACGCGAGGAAGCCGGTGCCCGTGAGCGTCACGCTCCCGCCCCCCAGCGACGATCCGGTGGCGGGGCTGACCGCCGTCACCGTGGGACGTGCGTGGTAAGCGAAGCCCGCGGCCAGGGTGCCGGCGCCGTTGCCGTTGCTCACCGTCACGCTCACGCTGGCTCCCGCCGCTCCGGCCGGCGCGTCGCACGTGAGCGAAGTGTCGCTGACGACCGCGACGTTCGTCGCGGACGCGGCGCCGAACGTCACGCTGTTGGCGCCCGCGCCGAGGTCCAGGAACCCGCTGCCCGTCAAGGTGACGCTCGTGCCGCCGAGCGACGTGCCCGTGCCGGGGCTGACCGCGGTCACGGCGGGGCGCGGGTGGTAGCTGAACGCATCGGCGAGCGCTCCCGAGCCGTTGGCGTTGGTGACCGCAACGCTCACGGACGCACCCGCCGTCCCGGCCGGCGTCACGCAGGTGATGGTCGTATCGTCGACCACGACGACGCTCGTCGCGGCGACGGCGGCGAAGGCGACCGCGTTCGTGCCGGCGGCGTTGGACTGGAAGCCCGTGCCGGTGACGGTCACGCTCGTCCCGCCCAGCGAGCTGCCCGCGTTGGCGGTCACGGCGGTGACCGTCGGCAGCGCGTGGTAGGCGTGACCCGCGCCGAGCGTGCCGGAGCCGTTCGCGTTGCTCACCGTGACGTCCACGCCGGCCGCGGGCGTGCCGGCCGGCGCGACGCACGTGAGCGTGGTGTCGTTCACGACCACCACGCTGGTCGCCGCTGCTCCGCCGAAGCTCACCGAGCTCGCGCCCGGATCGTTCGCCTGGAAGCCGGTCCCGGTCAGGGTCACGCTCGTCCCGCCGAGCGACGAGCCGGCGCCGGGCGAGCTGGCGGTCACCGTGGGCGTCGCGTGGTAGCCGAACCCGCCGTTCAGCGCTCCGCTGCCGTTGCCGTTGCTGACCCCGACCGCGATGGACGCGCCGGCGGCGCCAGCGGGCGTGATGCACGTGATCGTCGTGTCGTTCACGACGACCAAACTCGTCGCCTCGACGCCGTCGAAGGTGACCGTGTTGACGCCCGCCGCGCCGGAGACGAACCCGGAACCCGTCACGGTCACCGCGGTGCCGCCGAGCGAAGTCCCGACCGCCGGAGCGACCGACGTGATGCCCGGCGCGTACGTGTAGCCGTAGCCGCCGGCCAGCGTCCCCGAGCCGTTGTCGTTGCCCAGCACGATGTCGACGGCCCCGCCCGCGCTCGCAGCGGGCGTCACGCAGGTCAGCGTCGTGTTGTTGAGAACGACCACGCTGGTCGCCGGGTTGCCGCCGATGGTCACGGCGCAGGATCCGGCCTGGTTGGCCGTGAACCCGGTGCCGCTGAGCGTGATCGTCGTGCCTCCGGCCAGCGGACCGCCGGCGGGGCTTGCCGACGCCAGCGTCGGCCTGGGGAAGTAGCGGTACCCGCCGGCCAGCGTGCTGGCGCCGTTGCCGTTCGTGATCACCACGTCCACCTGCGTCGCGGCGGCGCCCGCCGGCGTGTCGCAGGTGATCGTCGTGCCGTTCACCACCGTGACGTTCGCGGCCGCGCTGCCGCCGATCGTCACCGTGGTCGTCCCGCTGCTGCCGTTCTGGAAGCCGGTGCCCGTCAGGGTGACGCTGCGGCCGCCGAGCGAAGTCCCCGCGGCCGGCGAGACCGCACTCAGCACGGGCGCGGGGTTGTACGCGAAAGCCGCGACCAGCGTGCTCGCGCCGTTGCCGTTCGTCACGACGACGTCGACGGTCGATCCGGCCGTTCCCGCGGGCGTGGTGCAGGTGATCGTCGTCCCGTCGACCACGCTCACGGAGCCGGCCTGCGTGCCGCCGAACGACACCGTCGTCGCTCCGATGCTGCTGTTCTGGAAGCCGGTGCCGGTCAGGGTGACGCTGGTTCCGCCCAGCGGCGAGCCCGCGGCGGGCGACACCGATGCCAGCACGGGCACCGGGTCGTAGGTGAACGCGCCGGCGAGGGTCGCGGTGCCGTTGGCGTTCGTCACCGCGACGCCGACCGTCGTGCCGGGATTCCCGGCCGGGCTCGTGCACGTGATCGTCGCGTCGTCGACCACGGCCACGTTCGTCGCCGCGACGCCGCCGAACGTCACGGCGTTCGTCCCCGCGGAGAAGGCCTGGAACCCCGTCCCCGTGAGCGTCACGGTCGTGCCGCCGCCGGCATGGCCCGAGGAGGGCGCGATCGAGGCGAGGGTGGGCGCGCCGAAGTACGTGAACGCGGCGCTCAGCGTGGCGCTGCCGTTGGCGTTGGTCACCGTCACGTCGACCGTCGCGCCGGGCGACCCCGCCGGGCTGTTGCACGTGATCGTCGTGTCGTTGAGCGTGACGACGTTCGTCGCCGCGGCCTCGCCGAAGGTCACGGAGTTCGAGCCGAAGCCCGTGCCCGTGAAGCCGCTGCCGGTGATCGTCACCGACGCTCCGCCGGCGACCGGGCCCACGGTCGGGCTGAGGCTCGAGGCGCTCGGCGTCGAGCGGTAGGTGAAGCCGCCCACGAGGGTCCCCACGCCGTTGTTCGTGACCACCGCGACGTCCACGCTCGCGCCCGGAGTGCCGGCCGGGGTCTTGCAGGACAGCGACGCGTCGTGCGCCACCGAGACGTCGGTCGCCGCGACGCCTCCGAACAGGACGAGCGGCGTGCCCGCCTGCACGTTCACGAAGCCCGCGCCGGTCAACGTCATGCTGGTCCCGCCCAGGGAGGTGCCCTGGGAGGGGGCGACAGCCGAGAGGGCCGGCTCGGAGTGCAGCGGACGGAGGAACACGTCGGCCGCGCCGTTGGCGTCGCCCGCGACCAGGTCGACCGCCGCTGAAGTGAATGCCGCGTGCGCGGCATCGGCGGAGATCGCCGGCGCCGAACTGACCGCCGCGCCACCGCCGCCGGCCGGCGCGGTGCTGACGCGCACGGTCCGGCCCGCGGTCCGCCGGCGGACGAACACGTCCGTCTGGCCTTCGGAATCCCCGGGGAACAGGTTGGTCGCCGCGGACTGGAAGACGACGACGTCGCCGTCGCCCGAGATCGCGGGCAGGTCGCTGGCGCCGTCGCCCTGCACGCCCTGCGTGCTCACGCTGACCCGCGTCGTGCTGCCGCCGGTGCGGTCGTGCACGAACACGTCCAGCGCGGCGTTCGTGTCGCCCGCGACCAGGTCCGCCGCCAGCGAGGCGAAAGCCACGAGCTGTCCGTCGCTCGAGATCGACGGGTGCGTGCTGTCGCCGGCAGCCTGTGCCCCCGCCGGGCCGACGCTGACGCGCGCCGTCGCGGAGGACGCCAGCGTGTGCACGAACACGTCCAGGGCGGCGTTCGAGTCCCCCGCCACGAGGTTGGCGGCCGCCGAGTGGAAGGCCACGGTCGAGCCGTCCGCGGCCAGCGCCGCGGCGGAGCTCGCGCCGTCCGCCTGTGCGCCGAACGAGTCCACGCTGACGCGCGCCGTCACGCCCGTCACGAGGTCGTGCACGAAGACGTCCTGCACGGCGTTGGTGTCGCCCGCCACCAGGTTGGTCGCGCCCGATGCGAAGGCGATCCGCCGTCCGCTGGCGGAGATCGCGGGAGCCGCGCTGGCCGCGTCGGCCTCTGCGCCGGCGGAGCTCACCGAGACGCGCACCGTCGTCCCGGACTGGCGGTCGTGCACGAACACGTCGCGCACGCCGTTGGTGTCGCCGGTGACGAGGTTCGTCGCCGCCGATTCGAAGGCCACGAAGCGCCCGTCGGCCGAGATCGCGGGAGCGAAGGACGGGCCGTCGGCCTCGGCTCCGGCCGAGCCGACGGACACGCGCGTCGTGACGCCGCTCACGCGGTCGCGCACGAAGACGTCGCTCGCGCCGTTCGTGTCCCCCGCGACGAGGTTCCCGGCCGCGGACTCGAAGGCGGCGAAGCGCCCGTTGGCGGAGAGGGCCACCGCCGCGCTGGCGGCGTTGCCTTCCGCGCCGGACGAGTGGAGGCTGGCGCGCACGGCCGACAGGCCCGCGGGCGGGTTGGCGTCGACGTTGAGGAAGCCGCTGACCGCCGTGGTCGTCGCCGGCACGCTCGCGGCCTGCAGCGTGATCGCCTCCTGCACGTCGTAGGCGACGTCGTCGAACACCGCGCGGCCCGCCGTGACGGTCCTGGAGAGCGTGCCGGAGAGCATGCCGGTGCCCACGGCCAGCGTGATGTCCACCTGCGTGGTGTGGTCGGTCGTGATCCGGCTGCCGCCGGCGTCCTGCACTTCGACGACGAAGTGGCTGAAGACGACGTCCTGGTACTCGGTCTGCGCGGGCGGTGTCGTGAACCTGAGCTTCACGGCCGGTCCAGCGGCGATCGTCATCGCGGTCCCCAGGATCCCCGTGAGCCCGGGCGAGGACAGATCGAACGTGATGGCCTCGGCCGCGTCGTAGGACACGTCGGTGAAGCTCGCGACGCCGCCGAACGCCGTGCGCGCGAGCGTCCCGGACAGGGTTCCGGTCCCGCTCGCCAGCGCCAGGGTGATCGGCGCCGTCCAGGTGCCGACGAGGTTGCCGGCGGCGTCCTCGACGCGCACGGTGAACGCGGTCCAGGGTTCGTCCTGCGTCTCGCTGGCCGACGGCGCCGTGCCGAACACGAGGCGCGTCGCGGCGCCGCTGACGGCGAGATCGAACAGGTTCGAGTGCACGACGCGATGCCCGTCGTCGACGCTGATCCGCAGCCCGGTGGTGAGTCCGATGTGACCCGGGCCCGGTGTCCCGCTGAGCGTGCCGGTGCCGGAGTCGAGCGTGAGCCACGCCGGGAGCGCCGTTCCGGTCGAGGAGAACAGCAGCGTGTCCCCCACGTCGGGATCGGTGGTCGTCGGCGTGTAGCTGAACGCCGCGCCCTCCTCGGCCCAGGCCTTGGGCACGAACGCGACGACCGGCGGGTCGTTGTACTCGAAGCCCAGCGGCAGGCTGGCCGTGCCGTTCTCGTTGGCGACGACGACCGCGACCGTCGAGCTGCCCGAGCCCGCGGGAGTAGCGCAGGTGATCGTGGTGTCATCGACGACGACCAGGTTGCTCACCGGAAGGCCGCCGACCGTGACGGAGTTCGTGCCGGGCGCGTTGTCGAGGAATCCGCTGCCGGTCAGCGTCACGGCCGTGCCTCCCGCGGCCGGCCCGAAGTCCGGCGTGACCGCGGTCAACGTGGGCGCGGCGTGGTAGGCGTACCCGCCGACGAGCGCAGCCGTCCCGTTCAGGTTCGTGACGACCACGTCGGCGGACGCACCCGCGGTCCCGGCGGGGACGAGGCCCTGGATGGTCGTGTCGTCGACGACCACGACGCTGGTGAGCGCCGCGCCGCCGATGGTGACCGTGTTGGCGCCGGCTTGATTGGCCTGGAAGCCGGTGCCCGTGAGCGTGACGCTCGTCCCGCCCTGCGCGCTGCCCGCGGCCGGGCTCACCGCCGTCAGCGTGGGCGGCACGTTGTACGTGTAGGCCGCGCTGAGCGTGGCCGAGCCGTTGGCGTTCGCAAGCACGACGTCGCGCGCCGCGCCGGCGGCCAGCGCGGGCGTGACGCAGGTGAGGCTCGTGTTGCTGGTCACGACCACGCTCGTGGCGGCGACGCCTCCGATCGTGACCGTGTTCGTGCCGGCGAAGTTGTCCAGGAAGCCCGTGCCGGTCAGCGTCACGGTCGTCCCGCCGCTCTCCGGTCCGTGGTCGGGGCTGATGCCGGCCAGGGTCGGAGCCGGGTAGAACGTGAAGGCGTTGACGCGCGTCGCGCTGCCGTTGGCGTTCGCGACCGTCACGTTGACCGTCGCTCCCGCCGTTCCCGCGGGAGCGTCGCACGTGATCGACGTGTCGCTGACCGCGACCACGTTCGTCGCGACAGTCGCGCCGAAGGTGACGGTGTTCGTGCCGGGCGCGTCGTTCAGGAATCCGGTGCCGGTCAATGTCACGCTCGTGCCGCCGCCCGGGGCGCCGGTCGCCGGGGACACGGACGTCAGCGTGGGGACCTGGTGGTAGCGGAACGCCGCGGCCAGCGTCGCCGTGCCGTTCGCGTTGGACAGGACGACGTCGACGACCGAGCCGGGCGTCCTGGCCGGCGCCGCGCAGGTCAGCGTCGCGTCGTCCACCACGACCACGCTGGTGGCCGCCGTGCCGCCGAACGTGACCGCGTTGGCGCCGGGCGCATTGTCCAGGAAGCCCGAGCCGGTCAGCGTCACGGTCGTCCCGCCGAGCGACGTGCCCGACGCAGGCGACACGCCGGTGAGCGCGGGGCTGGCGTGGTACGCGAACCCGGCGGAGAGCGTCGCCGTTCCGTTCAGGTTGGCGACCTGGACGGCGGCCGAGGTGCCTGCCGTGCCCGCCGGGCTCGTGCAGGTGATCGTCGCGTCGTCCACCACCACGACGTTCGTCGCGACGACCCCCGCGAAGCGCACCGTGTTCGTGCCCGCACCGTTCGCCAGGAACCCGCTTCCCGTGATCGTCACCGCCGTCCCGCCCAGCGACGTGCCGGCGGCGGGCGACGCAGCCGTCACGGTCGGAAGCGGGTGGTAGGCGTAGCCCAGGCTCAGCGTGCCGGCGCCGTTGCCGTTCGTGACCACGACGTCCACGGACGTGCCCGGCGTCCCGGCGGGCGCCTCGCAGGTGATCGAGCTGTCCGACTGGACCACGACTTCCGTGGCCGCGACGCCGCCGAAGGTCACCGCGTTCGTCCCCGCGGCGTTGTCGAGGAAGCCCGTGCCCGTCAGGCTCACGGTCGTCCCGCCCAGCGACGTGCCGCTGGCCGGCGCCAGCGAAGCGAGCCCCGGCGGCTGGTGGAACGTGAACCCGTCGACGCGCACGTCGGATCCGTTGGCGTTCGAGATCTCGACGTCGACGGCGACGCCGGGCGTACCGCCCGGTGCCAGGCAGGTGATCGTCGTGTCGTTGAGGGTCACGACGTTCGCGGCTGCAACGCCGCCGAAGGTCACGGTGTTCGTCCCGGCAGCGTTGCCCTGGAAGCCCGTGCCGCTGATCGTCACGGAGGTGCCGCCGCTGCCCGAGCCCGCGGACGGGCTCAGCGAGAAGATCGCCGGCCGCTGGTGGTAGGTGAAGCCCGGGTTCAGCGCGGCCGTGCCGTTGGCATTGGCGACGGCGACCGCGACGCTCGACCCCGCCGTGCCCGCCGGGGTGACGCACGTGATCGTGGCGTCGTTCACGACCACGACGCTCGTCGCCGCCGCACCTGCGAACGTCACCGTGGGCACGCCGGGAGCATCCACCTCGAACCCGCTGCCCGTCAGGGTCACGGCCGTGCCGCCCAGCGCCGTGCCCGCGGTCGGTGAGACCGCCGTCAACGCCGTCGCGGCGTAGTTGCGGTAGCCCGCCGACAGGGATCCGCTGCCGTTCGCGTTGCTCACGGCGACCGCGACGACGGAGGCGGGCGTCCCGGCCGGCGTGACGCAGGTGATCGTCGTGTCGTTCACGACCACGACGCTCGTCGCCTGGGCCGCACCGAAGCCGACCGTGCACGTCCCGGCGGCGTTGGTCTGAAAGCCGGTCCCCGTGATCGTCACGGCAATCCCGCCCTGCCAGCGTCCATGCGCCGGAGCGACGGCCGAAACGGTCGGTGCGGGGTGATAGCCGAATCCGCCTGCGAGCGTCCCGCTGCCGTTGGCGTTCGCGACGGCGACCGCGACGGCGGCCCCGGCCGTTCCGGACGGCGTGAGGCAGGTCAGGGTCGTGTCGTCCACGACCACGACGCTCGTCGCCGCGGCACCGGCGAAGCTCACCGTGCACGTGCCGGCGTTGAACGCCTGGAATCCCGTGCCCGTGACCGTGACGGCCGTGCCGCCGAGCGCGGTCCCGGCCGCAGGCGAGACCGACGCCACCGTGGGCCGCGCGTGGTAGGCGTAGGCCGCGGCCAGGGCGCCGCTGCCGTTGGCGTTCGCGACGGTGAGGGTGATGCTGCTGCCGGCCGTCCCCGCGGGCGTCACGCAGCGGATCGTCGTGTCGCTGATCACCACCACGCCGGTGGCGGGCGCGCTCGCGAACGTGACCGTCGGCGCGCCGGCACCGTTGGCCAAAAACCCCGTGCCCGTGATGTCGACGGTCGCGCCGCCCAGCGACGTGCCGGACGCCGGCGTGACGGCCGTGACCGTCGGCTGCGCGTGGTAGGCATACCCGCCCGCGAGCGTGCCGGCGCCGTTGGCGTTCGTCACCGTGACGTCGACGGACGTGCCCGCGGGCCCCGCCGGGACCCTGCAGGTGATCGACGTGTCGCTGAACACGATGACCGAGGTCGCCGCCGCGCCGCCGAAAGTGACGCCGTTCGTGCCGGCGCCGTTGGCCAGGAAGCCCGTGCCGGTCAGCGTGACGGTGTTGCCGCCGAACTTGCTCCCCACCGCGGGGCTGACCGCGGTGACGATCGGCCGCGCGTGGTAGGCGTAGCCTCCGGCGAGCGTCGCGCTGCCGTTGGCGTTGCCCACCACGACCTCCACGGCAGTGCCGCCCGTGCCCGCCGGCGCGGTGCAGGTGATGCGCGTGTTGCTGACGACGACGACGTTCGTCGCCGCCGCGCCCCCGATCGTGACGGTGTTCGTGCCGGCGCCGTTCGCGACGAAGCCGGTGCCGTTGAGCGTGAGCGCCGTGCCGCCCAGCGAGGACCCGTTGCTCGGGCTGACGGAGCTGAGGGTCGGCGCGGCGAAGTAGGTGAAGCCGGCGGACAGCGTTCCCGTGCCGTTGGTGTTCGTGACCGCGACGGCCACGCTCGTGCCCGCCGTCCCGGCGGGCGTGACGCAAGTCAGCGTCGTGTTGTTCACGACCGTCACGCTGCTCGCCGCGGCGCCGCCGAACGTCACCGTGTTCGTGCCGGCGCTGAAGCTCGAGAAGCCCGTGCCCGTCACCGTCACGGAAGTCCCGCCCAGCGACGTCCCCGTGGATGCGGTCACGCCCGTCACGGTGGGCCGGGCGTGGTAGACGAAGCCGCTGGCCAGCGATCCGGAGCCGTTGGCATTGGCGACCTGGACGGTGACGCTCGTGCCCGCGGTCCCGGCGGGCGTCACGCAGGTCAGCGTCGTGTTGCTCACGGCCACCACGCTGGTCGCCGCGACGCCGCCGAAGGTCACGGTGTTGGTTCCCGCGCCGTTGCTCGTGAACCCGGTGCCGGTGATCGTCACGGAAGTCCCGCCGAGCGACGTCCCGGAGCCCGGCGACACAGACGTCACCGTCGGCCGGGCGTGATAGGCGTAGCCGCTGGCGAGCGTGCCCGACCCGTTGGCGTTCGTGACCTGGACGTTCACGCTCGTGCCCGCCGTGCCGACGGGGGTCACGCACGTCAGCGTCGTGTCGCTCGCGACCACCACGCTGGTCGCCGACGTGCCGCCGAAACGCACCGTGTTCGTGCCGGCGCTGAAGTTCAGGAAGCCTGTGCCCGTGACCGTGACCGAGGTGCCGCCCAGCGAGGTCCCGCTCGCGGGAGAAACCGCGGTCACCGTCGGCAACGCGTGGAAGCTGAAGGCGCTCGCGAGCGTCGCCGAGCCGTTCGCGTTCGTCACCTGGACGCTCACGGTCGCGCCGGCGGTTCCGGCGGGCGTGACGCAGGTCAGCGTCGTGTCGCTCGCGACCACCACGCTGGTCGCCGCCACGCCGCCGAAACGCACCGTGTTCGTCCCCGGACTCAAGTTCGAGAACCCGGTGCCGGTCACGGTCACCGAATTCCCGCCCAGCGAGGTCCCTGCAGCCGGTGTCACGCTCGCGACCGTCGGCAGGGCGTGGTAGCTGAATCCGTTCGTGAGGGTCGCCGTGCCGTTCGTGTTCGAGACCTGCACGTCCACGCTTGCGGCAGCGGTCCCTGCGGGCGTGACGCAGGTCAGCGACGTGTTGCTCACGACGACCACGCTCGTCGCCGCCACGCCGCCGAAGCGCACCGTGTTCGTCCCGGGGCTGAAGCTCTGGAAGCCCGTGCCGGTCACCGTCACCGTCGTCCCGCCCAGCGACGTGCCGCTCGACGGCGACGCGCCCGTGATCGTCGGCAGGGCGTGGTACGCGTAGCCGCTCGCCAGCGTCGCAGAGCCGTTCGCGTTCGACACCTGCACGTCCACGCTTGCGGCAGCGGTCCCCGCGGGCGCGACGCAGGTCAGCGACGTGTTGCTCACGACGACCACGCTCGTCGCCGCCACGCCGCCGAAGCGCACCGTGTTCGTCCCGGGGCTGAAGCTCTGGAAGCCCGTGCCGGTCACCGTCACCGTCGTCCCGCCCAGCGACGTGCCGCTCGACGGCGACGCGCCCGTGATCGTCGGCAGGGCGTGGTACGCGTAGCCGCTCGCGAGCGCCGCAGCGCCGTTCGAGTTCGACACCTGCACGTTCACGCTGGCGCCGGACGTGCCGTCGGGCGCGACGCAGGTGATGGTCGTGTCGCTGACGACCGTAACGCTCGTCGCCGCCGCGGCACCGAACGTCACCGTGTTCGTTCCGGCGCCGAGGTTCGAGAAGCCCGTGCCGGTCAGCGTCACGGCGTTCCCGCCGAGGGAGGTTCCGGACGACGGCGAGACGGCCGTCAGCGTCGGCCGGGCGTGGTACGCGTATCCCCCGGCAAGCGTCGCCGAGCCGTTGGCGTTCGACACCTGGAGGTCCGCGCTCGTGCCCGCCGTGCCGGCCGGCGTCACGCAGGTCAGCGCCGTGTCGCTCACGACCACCACGCTGGTCGCCGCGGCGCCGCCGAAGGTCGCGCTGTTCGTGCCTGCGTTGAAGTCCAGGAACCCGCTGCCGGTCACGGTCACCGGCGTCCCGCCCAGCGACGTGCCGCTCGCTGGCGACACGGCCGTCACGGTGGGAAGCGCGTGGTACTCGAACCCGCCGACCGAGGTCGCCGCACCGTTGGCGTTCGACACGCGCACGTCCGCGCTCGTCCCGGCGGCGCCGGCCGGAGCGAGGCAGGTCAGCGTCGTGTCGTTCACGAGCACGACGCTCGTCGCCGCGACGCCCGCGAAGGTCACGGCGTTCGCCCCGGCCCCGTTGGACTGGAATCCGGTCCCCGTGAGCGTCACCGAGGTCCCGCCCAGGGACGTGCCCGCGCCGGGCGAGACGCCCGTCAAGGTGGGGAGCGCATGGAACGCGAACGCGCCCGTCAGCGCGCTTGCACCGTTGGCGTTGGACAGGCGCACGTCCACGCTCGTCCCCGCCGTGCCCGCCGGCGTGACGCAGGTCAGGGTCGAGTCGTCGACGACCGCGACGCTCGACGCGGACGCGCCGCCGAAGGTCACCACGTTGGTGCCGGCCGCGAAGGCCTGGAACCCGGTGCCCGTGAGCGTCACCGTGTCCCCGCCCAGCGACGATCCCGACGCGGGCGCGATGCCCGTGAGCGTGGGCTCGTCGTAGTACGCGAACGCGGCGGGCAGCGTCGCCGCGCCGTTGGAGTTCGAGACGCGGACTTCCACCGTCGCGCGCGGCGTTCCCGCGGGGGTGACGCAGGTGATCGACGTGTCGCTCGCCACGATCACGCTCGTGGCGGGCACGCCGCCGAACGTGACGCCGTTCGTGCCCGCCCCGTTGCCGAGGAAGCCGCTGCCGGTCAGGGTCACGGCCGTCCCTCCCAGCGGCGAGCCCGTGGCGGGCGTCACCGCGGAAAGCGCCGGCAGCGGATGGAAGGCGTAGCCGTTCGCGAGCGGCGCCGCGCCGTTGGCGTTGACGACCTGCACGAGCACGGAGGTGCCTGCGGTTCCGGGAGGCGTCGTGCAGGTGATCGTGTTGTCGTCGACGACCACCACATCCGCCGCCGACACGCCGTCGAACGTGACCGTGTTGACGCCGGCGCCGTCGACGACGAAACCCGCGCCGAACAGGGTGACGGCCGTGCCGCCTAGCGACGTCCCCGCCGCGGGCGTCACGCCCGCCAGCACGGGATGGCTGTGGTAGATGTACGCGGGCGTCAGCGACGCGCTGCCGTTGGCCGTGGTGACGGCGACGGTCACGGCCGTGTCGTCCGGACCGGCCGGCGTGGTGCAGGTGAGCTGCGTGTCGTCCACGACGACGACGTTCGTCGCGGCCGTGCCGCCGAACCGGACGTCCGGCGTTCCGGGCTGATCGATCAGGAAGCCGGAACCGCGCACGGTCACGGTGCCGCCGCCGACGGGCGGCCCCGAGGGCGGAGCGACGGAGGTCAGCGTCGGGCCGGCGTGGTAGCGGTACGCGCCGCCCAGGCTGCCCGAACCGTTCACGTTGGCGACGGCCACCGCCACCGTCGACGCCGGCGTTCCGGCGGGCGCCGTGCAGGTCAGGCTGGTGTCGCTCACGACGATCACGTCGGTCGCCGCGACACCGTCGAACGTGACGCTGTTGAAGCCAGGTTCGTCGTTCAGGAAGCCGGTACCTGCCAGGGTGACCGCCGTCGCGCCCAACGGCGTGCCGTGCGTCGGCGACACGGCGTTGACGGTGGGCATCGCATGGAAGCGGAATCCCGCGGCGCGAGACCCCGCTCCGTTCGCGTTCAGGACCGTGATTTCGACGCTGCTGCCCGGGGCTCCGGCGGGCGCGTCGCACGTGATCGTCGCATCGTCCACGACGGCCACGTTGGATGCCGGTTCTCCACCGAACAGGACCGAGCAGAGCCCGGCATCGTTCTGTTGGAACCCGCTGCCCACGATCGTGACCGACGTGCCGCCGAGCGAAGTGCCGCTCTCGGGCGACACGTTCGTCACCGCGGGCACGGGATGGAACGCGTAGACACCGGCGATGCCGGCGGCGCCGTTGGCGTTGGCGACCACGACGTCGACGGCCAGGCCGGCGGCTCCCGGAGGGGTCTGGCAGGTGATCTCGGTGTCGCTCTCGACGACGACCGATGGGGCGGGAACGCCGTCGAAGGTGACCAGGTTGGCGCCGGCGTCGTTGTCGAGGAAGCCCGTCCCGGCCAGGACGACGGTGCTCGCGCCGAGCGACGTTCCCGCAGGCGGCGACACGCCGCCCAGCGTCGGCCCCGGATGGTAGTGGAACGCGTCCTCGAGCTGGGCCGAGCCGTTCGCGTTGCGCACGCGCACCTGCACCTCCATGCCCGCGGCGCCCGGTGGCGAGACGCACGTGATCTGTGTGTCGCCGAGCACGGTCACGCCGGCGGCCGGAACGCCATCGAATTCGACGAGGTTCGTGCCCGCGCCGTCGACGACGAACCCCGATCCCGTGAGGGTCGTGACCGTGCCTCCGAGGGCGGTGCCGGCCGCGACCGACAGGCTCTCCACGCCCGGCAGCTCGTGGTTTCGGAATGCGGCCGCGAGGCGGGCCTGACCCGTCCCGTTCGCGACGCGCACGTCGACCAGGGCGCCGGGCAGACCGGGGGGCGTCGAGCAGCGGATCGTGAACGGATCGACGAGCTCGGGATCGATGGCCTCGACTCCGTCGAACGTGACCTGGATCTCTCCGTGGAAGTACCGGCCCGTCAGGGTCACGGGAACGCCGCCCAGCGCCGAGCCGGATGCGGGGGTGACCGCTTCCAGGACCGGTGGATGGGGAGGCGCGCACGCCGCGAGGACGAGGCCCAGGCACACCGCCAGCCGCCCGCATCGGTACGCGAGAGGGACTCGGTGGCTGTGGTGGAACGTCCGTCGCGGCGGTTCGAGTGTGGGGAGGAGGCTCGGCAAGGGGTCGGCACCGGGGCGCGCACCAGCCCCCCCCCCTCATCGAGAGAATCCTCGATTGCCCTTAGGTCGCGACGCGGACGCCTGGACGGCCCCCCCCCAAGCCGAGACCGCCCCCCCGCCGCCTCTGGCTGCGCGCCGCCCACCGGGGGGTGCTCTCCTCAACCGCCCTTCAAATAGGCCGCACGTTCATGGCGACCAGACGATTTCGAGCCCGTTCGACAGGTTGAACGTCGACACGCTGCAGTACGCCGCGGAGTTGCGGTACCAGGCCTGGTAGGTTCGCGTTCCCGGGGTCGTGACGTTGCCGCGCACCGACACAGAGGGGTCGCCGAGCGCCGGGTAGCTGCTGGTCGCGGCTCCCGGGATGCCCGTGGCCGGGTAGGTCTTCAAGCGGATGACCGTTCCGCCCGCGCAGCGCAGGCCGTCGCCGAACGCTGCGCCGTTGCCGCCCGATTGTTGTGACGTTCCCTGGAAGAACAGGGTGCTCGACGCCGGCAGGTGGCTCGCGTTCAGGCGCACCGTGTCGCCCGCGAGGCTGGCGATGCCGCTCGAGCGCAGGCGCGCGCCGACGCCGAACGAGCTGAGGCACCCGGCGCCGTCGGCCGCCGGGCTGTGGTTGCCGCACGGACAGGGATTGTGCGGCGGAACGCCGTCGCCGGCGCAGAACACGGTGCCGGGCTCGATCACCTCGCAGTCCGCGCGCAGAAGGAACACGTACGTCTGCCCGTTCGGCGCCTGGAACGGCGGCGTGAAGTTCTGCATCAGGTTGGTCGTGTTCAACGCGCCGGGCTCGTTGCCCAAGAGCCAACCGACGCCCGGCCGGCTGGCGCAGCCGCCGATGTCACGCGGCACCGGGAAGCCGCCCGTGTGCTGCACCCAGGCCGCGATGAAGAAGTAGCCCGACGCCGTCACCGGCGCGGGCAGCGGGATGGCCTGCAGGAGGTCCGTGTGCGGGTTCTGCATCGGCGCGGACGCCGTGGCGAGCAGGACCGCGTCGGACGGATCGCCGTCGTCGTTCGGATCCTCCCACACCCCGACCTCGCCGATCAGGCCGGGCGCCAGCGGCGTGCCCGTGTTGGTCCACCCCCAGGCGCTCGAGACGGTCGTCACGCGGGTCAGCACGCCCGGTTCGCCGACGCGGTACATCCAGCCCGAGGAGCGCAGGGTCCCGTTGGTCCCGATCTCGCTGGCGTAGTCGGTCGTGCCGTCGTCGTACTGGCACTGCACGCCGCCGACGTAGGTGAAGCCGAACGTTCCGGTGCCGCCTAGCGCCGTGAAGTAGGTGCCGACCTGCACCAGGTACTGGCCGCCGGCCGTGACGTCGAACTCCAGGAACGACTGCAGGTTCCCGACGCCCGACGAAGTGATGTCGTCGTTGCAGGCGAGCGCGGTGGCGCTGGGGCCGGGGCAGAGACTGCCCGCGTAGACCGCGATCTTGGTGTCGACGGTCGTCTGGCCGCAGGTCGACAGCAGCACGCGCCCGGCCTGCGGCGCCGTCCAGTAGAACCACACGTCGCGCGCGATCGCGCTCTGGTTGTAGAAGAAGCAGTTCTGCGTGGTCTGGCCGTCCGTGCCGGTCGTCGCGAGCGTGTTGTCGAACGCGAAGGGACCCAGGCCGGCGATCAGGTCGGGCGTGAAGCAGGAATCCGAACCGCCGACCAGCGGCGCCGCTGGCTGCGCGAAGATCGGAGAGGTGCCGAGGATCAGCAGGGCTGCGACCGCGTGCAGGGATTTCGTCATGGCGGATTCCTGACCTGCCCAGCGGCGAACGAGGGTGTACACGCGAACCGGCTGCCGGGCACGCAGGCCGGAGCGCGTTTCGCCGAGGACCCCCGGCGAGCCACGCACCGGGATTGGACCATGCGCCAGCAGACTCCGAAAGCCACCTCACGCCGCGGTACGCGGGCGTCCCGGTGGCGCGGGGATTGCGCCACCGAGACCCCCGACCGCACCCCGCTCGGGCTCAGAGCTCGTAGAGAACCAGCGTGTTCCCTCCGGGCGTCACCAGGAACCCGGGCACGGTCAAGACGCCGTTCGCATCGCACGCCGTGTAGCCGATGTAGCCCTGCTCGAGGTTCATCCACGCGTACTGCTTGCTGCAGTTCACCGTGAACTGCTGACAGCGTCTGGGGGTGACATCCACCAGGTAGCTGGCGCTGGACACGGACCACAGTCGGATCGTCCACGAATCGGTCTGCTCGGCCGGCGGATTGGTCGAATTCCAGGAGGCATCCCACCCGATGTCGTGGAAGGGCCGGTACGGATTCGTATTGGTCGTTGGACAGTAGTTGGCACAGTTCGCAGGTGCATTGCAGCGATCCGGACACGTCCAGGCCGGCTGACACGGCTGTGAACCGCTGGAGTAGTACAGGTTGCTGAGCCCGGGCACGCTCTCGTTCTTGACGACGGCCAGTCCGTGGAAGGGTCCTGTCGGGCCTCCGCTCGTCAGTTCCCTGAGTGGATACGGGAACCCGTTCCGAGCCCCCACGCCGTGTCCGCTGTTGTCCACGTACAGGCCGGCGCAGCGCTTGGCGAGGAAGGCAGCCGGATGGAACGGCTGCATCTGGTTGTTGGCCGGCAGGCAGCAGTCCCGCATTCCGTGGGTCAGGCCGAACGGGACCATCTCGTCCGCGGTCCGGGTCGCGACCTGTCCGCGGTGATTCTGCCATTCCCAGACGTTCATGCTGTATCCCGCCGTGCTCATCGCCCATTCGGGCGGGCCGGCGAACACGAGCTGGGTCTGATTCTGGTGAACGGGATCGCCCCAGAGTTGGATGAGTTCCTGGGCGAACATGCAATTCGGCTCCGATCCCATGTCGTAGACGAACGCCTCGTAGTCGGTCATCGGTTGGGCCGCATGCGCCGCGGCGAACACCTCGGGGTAGCGCGTGGCCAGTGCCAGCGCCCCGGAGCCCCCCATCGAGAGGCCGTACACGTACACGCGCTGCTCGTCGATCTCGCAAGGCACCTGGGGGTTGGCGATGCAAGGATCGCTCCGGAGGAGGTCGTGCACCATGCGCAACAGGCGCTGCTCCGTGTAGTTCGAGACCATTGTGCCAGCCGGCACGTTGACCCCGGTCGGATTGCGGTAGTCGTAGCCCCTGGCGAACCCGAACCACCAGGTGTCACCGGAGTCGATGGGCTCGATCTCGATCGCCTCGAAGGGCGACGCGTCGAATTGGATCCGGAACCTGTCGCCTCCATGAGGGTGGAGGATCAGGGTGACAGGCCATCCGTCGGCCGGAGCCGGTCCGGACGTCGGCCAGGTGACCTTGTAGCAATAGGCATAGGCGCGGGCGTTCAGGACGCCAGCAGGCAGCGACCCGGGACTGCCGAGGTTGAAGTAGTTGTTCCTCGTGTTCGGGACGTGGAGCGTCCCGTTCCAGTCGCGGTAGTCCATGTACTGCACGTAGATCGTGCCCGTATCGCACGTCGCATTGGGAGCACATCCAGGAGCCGCCGGACAAGGGCAGTTCGACGGGCTGAAGTCCACGCCGACGACGGGCTCCGGGTCGGCAACCGACTCGTTCGCGGGACAGGCTGTGGCACAGGACGCGTCGGAGCACGTCGAGTTCCCGCACTTGAAGTCCTGTACGTTCGTGATCCCGTTGTGCCGCGTCACGACGGCATACCAAGCCTGCGCGGGTCCGTTGGGCAGGTCGGTGACTGCATCGAGGGTCCAGACGAGAACCCCCTCGTCCGCATCGAGCATGCGGGATCCGCCGGAGGTGGGGACGACGAGCCTCGCGAAGTAGCGTGCCGTCCAGGCGAGGTTGTCGCGGTACTCCCGGTCTCCCCAGAACTGAGCCGACCCCTCCCACACCTCTGCCAGGAACTGAGACCCGGCCAGCGAAGTGGAATCCACGATCGGTCCGCTCGTGCTCCGGTACACGAGGTACGACTCGTCGGTGATCCCTGGTACCTCGCGCCAGGTGATGAAGGTCTGCCCTGAGACGTGCCGGGCAGCGAGCTCCGTGGGCTGGAGTGGATTCTGTGCCGCCACTTGGGATGCCGTGGCCGTCAGGATCAGGACGCGGGCGATCGAGGAAGCGAGTCTCATGGCTTTGGCTCTCTGCACGAACGATGTGAAGGGGAAGATCAATCTGGAGCTCACGGGAACTGCCCCGCGTCGAACCGCACCCGATCCAGCCCGCAGCGCGCCTGGACCGTGTAGAGCGTCCGCCGCGATGCGTCCGACGGATCGTGCGCCAGCCCCAGGGTCTGGAAGCGCATCGGGCTGCCGGTCGCTCGCACGAGGTTGTAGGGCAGCGAACCGCCGCCCGACGGGACCATGCGGTACACGTCGATCCCGTCGTTCATCAGCGCGACGTACGCGTAGCGGTCGCCGCCCGTTCCGCGCGGGCCGGGCAGCGCGTGCAGCGGCGCGCGCCGCAATCCGGTGGCGCTGACGCTGTCGATGGTCTGCACCGCGAGCAGGGCCGGAGCGAGCGGCGTGCTGACGTCGAACACGGCGACACCGCCCGTGGTCCACGCTCCGTAGAGCCACTGGTCCTCGGCGTCGTAGGCGAGGCGCACGGGGCGGTGTTCGCTGTCCACCATGCCCCAGGCCTGCACGTGCGTCTCGTAGGCCAGCGCGTGCACGCCTCCGGTCTCCGTGTGCTTGAGGACGAGCAGACCCGCGGGTCCGGTCAACGGATCGCCGTTCGCCAGCGGTTTCTGGCCGTACAGCACGTACACCACGTTGTAGGCCGGCTGACCGCCGGAGGCCGCGACCGGAAGGATCTCGATGCCTTCCAGCGCCATCTCCGCCGTCAGGCTCGGCAGCGACGTCGTCATGAAGTACGAGAGGCACAGCGGATCGGGGTCGGCCGGCGTCTGCGGGTTGCAGTTGCTCGCGCTGCACACCTCGCAGGAGGGGCACTCGCTGGTGCAGGCCGGGTCATTGCCCGCGGCGAAGCTCTTCGGCCTGCACAGGTTGACCTGATCCCGCGGCGCAGACTGGGTCCCCACGTCCCAGATGCGCACGGAGAACCGGACCTCGTGACCGCCCGTGCCCCACGGCCGCGCCTCCTGCACCGAGTACAGGTAGTGACTGTGATCCGCAGGTGACTGGGCCGCGTCGAACCCGGGAGCGACGCGCAGCATGTAGCCGAAACCGCCCTTGTGGATCTTGGCCGCGCTGTTCGTATTCGGCGGATTCTTGGGGCTCAGCCGGTCGGAGATGTCGAATCCCTTCAGCCCGCCACCGGCGGGCCCCAGCGGAGCCACGCAGGGCGTGGGGCTGCTGCCGCGACCCGCGCTGTTCGTCGAGTACAGGCGGTGGAAGCCGTTGGATTCCGCCAGGGCGTGCACGCCGATCGACGGGATCTGCGAGATCCACGAGTACGCTTCGCGCAGCTTCAATTGTGCCGGGCTGCTGATGTCGAAGGCCGCCACGCCCAGCTCCGTTCCGACGTACAGCGTCCGGCGCACCTCGTTGCCGTTCGGGCGAGTCTGGATGGTGAGATCGTCGAACGTGTTCATGGGCAGGCGCGGCGGGTTGCCCTTCCCGAACTCGTCCTCCAGATCCAGGCTGTAGGCGCCGGAGTCGTCGGACTTGAGACGGAGGAGCTGATACCCGCGCGCGCCGTACGCCACGTCGACGTAGAGCACGTTCAACCCGGGCGTCGGGTCGCGTCGCACCGCGATCGCACGCGTCGCCCCCTGGTGCGCCGGGTCGATCGCGGCACCGGCTTCCATGAGCGCGACCCCGTTCGTGTGCGCAACGTGTCCCGTCGCGTCGAGCGCGTACGTGCTCACGTAGGAATCCAGGTCAGGCTCGCCCTTCGGGACGTCGAGCTCGTTGCAGGCGCCGTGAGCGCAGTCGCCGAGGTACTGCCACTCGACGATCACGCTCGGGCCCCACCCGACGACCAGGCGCGCGGGCACGCCGATCGGGGCCGGGTCGAGGGCCAGGCTGTTGACCCGGCCGGGGACGGGATCCGCGGGGCTCGATGCGTCCGGCAGCGAGAGCGGCCAGCCGACGCGCGTGTCCTGCGCCAGCACGGACGCCACGTCGAACGCGTAGACGCCGTGGTGGTAGCAGGCCGCGTACGCGCGCTGCATCCCCTCGTCGATGACGATGTCCCGGACGAACCGGCCCCAGACCTGGTTGATCGTCGGCCGCACGTCCCCGCCCCACGCCGCGCCCGAAACGAGCGCCAGCGTGCTCGGCGCGCCCTGCGTGTAGGCGAGGTCGCGGCGCTGGAGCGGCGCGGGCTGTCCGCCGGTCGTCGTGAGGCAGCTTCCGCCGAACAGCACCGTCAGCGGCGTGCTGCCCGCCGGCACCGAGATCGATCCCGCGATCGCCTGGCTCGCGGCCACCGCGAAGACGCCCGCGCTGACCGCTTCGTCGCGCAGGACGGCGGGGTTCGAGGCGGACAGCGGCGCGTTCCGGTCGTGCTCCAGGATCATCACGCGGCCCGCAGGCGCCACCGCCAGCGGGTTCGTGTCCTCGTACGTGCCGATCACGACCAGCGTGCGCCCGTTGCCCGCGTCCTGGATCGCCACCGAGCGCGCGCCCTCCGTGCCCGGGACGATGTTCCGCTGCCAGCTCGTGGTCGTCCCGCTCGTGATGCGCTCGAACACCACGAGACCGCGCCGGAACGCAGCGACGTAGGCGAACCCGTCGCCCAGCGCGATGTCGAACGAGGCACCCAGCGTGTCCTCGCGGTCGTTCTGGAACGCGGTCGAGAGGTCGATCTCGAGCGGCGCCGTGAGGTCGTGTTCCAGGAACACGATGCCGCCTCCGGCCCCCAGGACCACGAGATCGTTGCCGCCCACGCCGCCGGGACGCGAGGCGACGGAGAGCCCTTCCAGGTAGGGATATCCCTGCAGGACGGTGGACTGGGCCTGCGCCGGCGGCGCCGCGCCGAGGGCCGCTGCGCAGAGCGCCGCGCGCCCGATCCAGTTCGCCGCACCACGCCCACGCCGCGTCCGCAACCCTCGCCTGTCCATCATGATCCTTGCGCTCCGCTCGCCGGTGTCCACGAGGTCATCGATGCCCGGAGCCGCGGAATGCGGCCGCGCGGGGAAGACCGTGCGACACCTGTTCACGTCGGCACTCGCGCCGTTGGTCGACGAATTCGCTCCGGTGCGGACGACGCGTCGCGAGACTGCGGATGGAGGGGCGTGCAGCGCGCGCGCATCCGCCACGCGGCCGCGTCCTCCACGATCAGCGCCGCGGCACGAGGCGATCGGGCGGCGGCTCCGCTTCCTCGCACCCGACGTCCTGCGCCGTCCACGAGCGGAAGCGTTCGTCGTGCTGCTCCGCGAGTTCGAAGCGGACGGCGGGGTACGCCATCGCGTCCGGCGTCAGATGGTGCGCGTCGCCGCGAGGACCTCGGGGGCTTCGAGGCGCGCCCACTGCTGCTCGCCGCCGCGCTTTCGCCCGAGCGCCTCGAGCGTGGCGGGAACGGCGACCGGCTTCACGCGGCATGCCGTGTGCGGCGGCACGCAAGCCAGGACCGGGAGCAAGGCCGGCGTGGCTCGACGCGTGAAACGGATGGACGCGTGCAGGACAGCCGCTTCTCGGGCCGGCCTGCGGTGGTGGGTCCGCCCCGCGATCGTCATCCATGCATCGCTCGCGCGGGCGCAAGCGGCGTACGGGAGGATGCAGCAGGTCCGGGTGCCGCCCGCGGGATCAGGAACCGCCGGCCTTCCAGGAACGCACGAGCGTGTCGAGCTCCAGCAGCTTGCCGGCGGAGAAGCCGCGGTCGTGATGCCAGCGCACGACGCCGTCGGCGTCCAGCACGAGCACGCGCATGTTGCGGCCGTTCTCGTCGCCCGTGAATTCGCGCATCGCGCGCGCGTCCGCGCCGTACAGCGTCACGACGGCGCCCCAGTCCTCGCTCGGGATGCCCGAGCGCATTCCCTCGTCGATCGCCCCGGCGAACACCGTCGCGATGCGGTTGGGGATCGCGGGCACCTCGAGCACGCGCGCGGGGGTCTTGGCCTGCAGCAGACCGTAGAGCCAGCGGTCCGCGTCGAACTGCGCGTTCTGCTCGTAGCCGACGAGCAGGACGGACGGCTCCCCGTTCAGGTCGTCGGGCAGTCGCCATTCCCGTCCATCGAGCGCCTTGCCGGTGACGGCGGGCAGCGCGCGGCCGTCGCTGTCCTGGCGGGGCGTCGTCGTGCCGCAGCCCTGAAGGCTCGCGATCGCGACCAGGGGGACGAGTACGATCAGTGCTCCGATCCGGATCTTGGCGTTCATGTCCGGCTTTTCGCGCGCGAATCCTGCACGGATGCGCTTGCATGCCGCGACCCGCTCCGCGCCCTGCATCCGGAGTCCGGATTCCGTCGAAGGGCCCGGTGGACCGGGTACCCACCCGGCCGGCCATGAATTCCCCGCGCACGATCCTGCTGACCGGTGCCACCGGATACGTCGGCGGACGCCTCATCCCGGAGTTGGAGGCGCTCGACCTCAAGCTGCGCTGCCTCGTCCGCCGCCCCGAGAGCCTCGAAGGCCGCGTGGGTGCGCGCACGGAGGTCGTCGTCGGGGACGTGCTCGACCCGTCGAGCCTGGGCCCGGCCCTGGAGGGCGTCGACACGGCCTACTACCTGATCCACTCCATGGGCGAGAAGTCCGACTTCGAGAGGTCGGACCGGATCGCCGCGCGCAACTTCGCGGAGGCCGCGAGCAGCGCGGGCGTCCGCCGCATCGTGTACCTGGGCGGGCTGGGCGACGCCGACGAGGAGCTCTCGCCCCACCTGCGGAGCCGCCACGAAGTCGGTGCGATCCTGGGCTCGGTCGGCATCCCCGTCCTGGAGTTCCGCGCTTCCATCGTGCTCGGTTCCGGAAGCCTCTCGTTCGAGCTCGTGCGCGCGCTGACCGAGCGCCTGCCGCTGATGGTGACGCCGCGCTGGGTGGACGTGCGCGCGCAGCCGATCGCGATCGAGGACCTGTTGCGCTACCTGGTCCAGGCCCTGGACCTCCCCCTGAACCGCAGCCGCATCGTCGAGATCGGCGGTCCCGACCAGCTCTCCTACGGCGAGCTCATGCGCGAGTACGCGCGCCAGCGCGGTCTGCGCCGCTGGATGCTGCGCGTCCCCGTGCTGACACCGCGTCTTTCCAGCCTCTGGCTGGGCCTCGTGACGCCGTTGTACGCGCGCGTCGGACGCAAGCTGATCGAGAGCATCCGTCACCCCACGGTCGTACGCGATCCGGCGCCGGCACGCGCCTTCTCCGTCCGACCGATGCCCGTCCCGGCGGCGATCTCCCGCGCGCTGAGCGCGGAGGACTCGCAGGCCTCCTCCACGCGTTGGTTCGACGCGCTCTCTTCCGCCGGCACGCCGCGCGTCTGGTCGGGAACGCGCTTCGGAAACCGGCGCGTCGACGCGCGCAGCGTCGAAGTGCCCGTCGCTCCTCCGCTCGCCTTCGAACCCATCCGGCGCATCGGCGGGACACGTGGCTGGTACGCGCACGACTGGCTGTGGAACCTGCGCGGGTTCCTCGACCTGTGCTTCGGCGGTGTCGGCGTCCGCCGCGGACGCGTCCACCCCGAACGCCTCCGCGTCGGCGAAGCCCTCGACTTCTGGCGCGTCGAGGCCTTCGAGCCCGGCCGCCGCCTGCGCCTCTGCGCCGAGATGAAGCTGCCCGGGCGCGCGTGGCTCGAGTTCACGGTCGAGCCCTCGCCGCGCGGCGCCGTAATCCACCAGACGGCCACGTTCGATCCCGTGGGGCTGCTCGGCCTCGCGTACTGGCACCTGATCCAGCCCCTGCACGCGCTCGTGTTCGGCGGCATGCTGCGCGCGATCGCGGAGTGCGCTTCGAGGCAACCTGGGGAGAACCGGCCACCCGCCGGGGGGTGACGACGATGAGCCTCTCCAGCCTCTACCTGGGCTTCAACGCGGTGATGTACGCCGTCCTCGCGGGCTGGTGCGCGATCGCCCCGCGCACGACGGCCGAGTACGTGGGCCTGCGGACCACGGGACCCGGGGGAGAGTCGGAGTACCTGGCCGTCTACGGCGGTCTTCAGGCCGGTCTCGCCCTGTTCTTCGCGCTCGCCACCCTGGCGCCGGAGCACCAGCGCTCGGCGCTGTGGATGTCGGCGCTGCTCTACGGTTGTCTCGCCGCGTTCCGGTCGATCGCGGTGGCGCGCGTGGGGTTCGCCGAGCTGGGCAACGCGCGTCTCTTCTACTGCCTGGAGATCGCGCTGTTCCTCGCCGCCGTGTTCCTGGTCGCGCGCGCCGCGCGGCCGGCCGCCGGCCAGGGGTGATCGTGACGGCAGCGAGCGTCGCGTCCGCGCCGCGCCGGGAGGGTTCCGCGGCGGCGGGCCTGCTAACATGCGGCGGCCCCTCGGCGGGCTTCCCCCGACCGACGCGCGCGCCGAACTGCATGCCTGAGCGTCCAACCGCAACGGAACTCCTCCTGCCCCGTGTCGCGCGCGGCGAGGCGGACGCGGTCGAGGCCTGCATGGCGCGCTACGCGCCGCTCGTGTGGACGCTCGCGCGACGGCTGCTGCACGAGACCGCGCTGGTCGAGGAGCTCGTGCAGGAGATCTTCATCGAGTTGTGGCGCAGCGCCGGGCGCTTCGATCCGGAGAAGGGCTCCGAGACGACGTTCATCGCGACGATCGCGCGGCGACGGATCATCGATCGCCAGCGGCGCGCCGCGCGCGCTCCCGAGATCGGCGTCCTGGAGGAGGACAGCGTGGCGGCCGAGCGGGATCCCGGCCAGGCGGCCGTCGATGCGCGCGACGAGGCCCAGCGCGCGACGCAAGCCCTGGCGCAACTGCGGCCCGAGCAGCGCCGCGTGATCCTGATGTCCGTCGTCGAGGGGCTGACGCACCAGGAGATCTCGTCGGCGACCGGGATGCCGCTCGGGACGGTCAAGAGCCACATCCGGCGCGGCCTGGACCAGGCGGCGCAGATCCTGCGGTCGCCGCGCGCGGAGGGAATGCCGTGAGCGCGCACTTCGCCGGGTGGGATCGCGAGACGCTGGACCTCGCGCTCGCGGAGTTCACGACGGGCCTCGCAGCGCAGGAGCGCGCCGCGCTGCTCGCGCGCGCCGCGCCCGAGCACCTCGCCGAGTTCGAGCAGGCGATCGCGGACCTGAACGTCGCCGGCCTGGCGTCGATCGAGGCTCCGCCGGACGCGCTGCTGCGGCGCATCGCCGCCGACGCGCGCGCCCATTTCGGGCGCGCCTCCTGATCGTTCCGATCAGGCGCCGGTGAGCCGGTTGGCGAGGGCGACCGCCTCGCTCGGGCGCGCGGCGTACGCGTCCGCGCCCGAACGCTTCCACAGCTCCGGCCGGCCGGCGTAGGCCGAACCGCCGACGAGGACGCGCACGCCGGGCCGCGCGGCCCGCAGCGTCGCGACGGCCTGCGCGGTCTTGGGGCGATGCGTCGTGAGCGAGGCGCCGAGCGCGACGACGTCGGCTTCATGCCGCGCCGCGAACGCGGCGAGCTCCTCGATCGGCGTGTCGGCGCCCAGGCACAGCGCGCGCCAGCCGTCGAGCTCGAAGAACGCCGCCACGAAGGCCAGGCCCAGCTCGTGCGCGTCGTCCGAGACCGCGGCGATCACCGCCGTGCGCTGCCGCAGCCTCGCGGCCGGCGCCGTCGCCAGCGCGCGCGCGAGCACCTTGCGCGTGACCTGCGTCGCGAAGTGCTCCTCCGCGACGTCCCCCACGCCCTGGTGCCAGCGCCGCCCCAGTTCGCGCTGCGCCGGCGTCAGCACGCGTTCGATGAGGTCCTGCACGGACAGCCGGCCGGCTTCCAGCGGCGCGAGCACCAGCTCCACGGCGCGCCGCTCGTCGCCCGACGCGAGCGCCTCGAGGTACTGGAACGCCAGCTTGCCGTGCGGATCGGAGCCCGACAGCGCGCTCTCCGCGAGACGCGGCTCGCCGGCCAGCGCCTCGCGCGCCTGCCGGAAGTACTCGGGGAGCGGCGCCCACGCCTGCGCGGGCATCGACTCCTCCAGCACGCGCTCGAGGCAGCCCAGTGCCAAGCCCACCGAGTCCGCGGGCAGCTTGCGCGCAACGAACGCGTCGCGGGACCAGGCCACGCCGGCGGCGAACTGTTCGGGAGCCTCCTCCTCGACGGCCGGCGCCAGCGTCAGGACCTGCTGGCGCAGGTGCGCCCGCCACGCGTCGAAACCGTTCGATCCGGCTTCCGCCGATTGCTGCTCGATCAGCCGGGCCGCGGCCAGACCGGCGAAGGCATCCGCGCTCGAGCGCAGGAGCGTGGCGGTGAAGGCGTGTCCGCCCATGGACGCTTCACCGTGCCCGAAGGCGGCCCGCCCGTCAACCGGCGCGGCCGGGCGGGTTCTTCCGCGCCGGCCGCATCCAGACGCCCGCACCCGCGAACAGCAGGGCATGGACCGGGCCGACGCCATGCTGCCCCTGTGGGGGTTGTGCGTCCTCGTGCCGCTGATGCTGGCCGCCTGGGCCTGGCAGCGGCGCACGCGGAACGCCGGGGTCGTGGACCTCCTGTGGGCGGGCGGTCTGGGCGGCTTCGCCATCCTGTACGCGGCCGCGGCCTCGGGTTGGTGGCCGCGGCGCGTGCTCGTCGCCGTGCTGGCGAGCGCCTGGGCCGCGCGCCTGTGCGCGCACCTGTGGACGCGCCTGCGCAGCGAACCGGAGGACGGACGCTACGCCGAGTTGCGCACACGCCTGGGCGAGCGGTTCCAGTCGTGGATCCTGGTCTTCTTCCTGTTGCAGGCGCTGCTCGCGGCGGTGCTGTCGATCGCCTACCTCGTGCCGAGCGCGGCGAGCGCGCAGGGGTTCGCCTGGAACGACGTGCTCGCCGTCGCGGTCTGGACCGGTGCGCTCGCGGGCGAGTCGATCGCCGATCGCCAGCTCCGCCGCTGGCGCGCGCAGGCCGAGAACGCGGGCCTGACGTGCCGGACGGGGCTGTGGCGCTACTCGCGCCACCCGAACTTCTTCTTCGAGTGGCTGCACTGGTTCGCCTATCCGCTGCTGGCCGTGGGCCTGCCGCTGGGCTGGGCAGGCTGGATCGCGCCGGCCCTGATGCTGTTCCTGATCCTGCGCGTCACCGGCATCCCGCCCACCGAACGGCAGGCCTTGCGCAGCCGCGGTGACGACTACCGCGACTACCAGCGCACGACCCCGGCCTTCTTCCCGGGTTCCCCGAGCGCGCGCATGGGAGGCGTGCAGACCTCATGAAGACCGCCATCCGACTCGTCGAGAAGGGCGTGGTGCCCGCGGCGCTCGTGCGCGCCGGCATCCGCGGACTGCTGCGCCAGCGACTGAGCGAGCAGCGGGAGGCGTTCGCCCCCGATTTCGAGCGGGCGATGCGCGCGTGGGTCGATGCGCTGCGCGGCGCGCCGATCGCGCTGGTGCCCGAGCGCGCGAACGAGCAGCACTACGAGGTTCCGGCCGCCTTCTACCGGCTCGTGCTCGGCCCGCGCCTCAAGTACAGCAGTGCGCTCTACCCGCGGCCGGAGACGACCCTGGCCGAAGCCGAGGAGGCCATGCTGGAGCTGACCGCGCAGCGCGCGCAGCTCGCGGACGGCCAGGACGTTCTCGAGCTGGGCTGCGGCTGGGGCTCGCTCACGCTGTGGATGGCCGAACGGCACCCCGCGAGCCGCATCGTCGCGGTCTCGAACTCCGCCTCGCAGCGCGAGCACATCGTCGCCGAGGCCCGGCGCCGCGGGCTCGCGAACGTCACCGTCGTGACCCGCGACATGAACGCGTTCGCGACCGGCGAGCGATTCGACCGCGTCGTCTCGGTCGAGATGTTCGAGCACATGCGCAACTGGGAGCGGCTCCTGGGACGCGTGGCCGGCTGGCTGCGGCCGGAGGGGCGCGTGTTCCTGCACGTCTTCGCCCATCGCCGCTTCGCCTACGCGTTCGACGCGCGCGACGACTCCGACTGGATGAGCCGCGAGTTCTTCAGCGGCGGCATGATGCCCAGCCACGACCTGATCGAGCGGCTCGACGTCCCGTTCGAGACCGACGAGTGCTGGGCGGTGCCGGGCACGCACTACGCGCGCACCGCGGAGGACTGGCTGCGCAACCTGGAGCGCAATCGCGGCGCGGTGCTCGAGCTGTTCCGCGCCTGCTACGGCGCGGGCCGCGCGCAGCTCTGGTACCAGCGCTGGCGCGTGTTCTTCCTGGCCTGCGCGGAGCTGTTCGCGTTCGAGGACGGCTCCGAGTGGATCGTATCCCACCGCCGGCTGAAGAGGACCCGGCCGTGAGGATCGCCGTCATCGGAACGGGGATCTCGGGCATGGTCGCCGCGCGGCTGCTGCACGCCGGGCACGACCTCCACGTCTACGAGGCCGGCGCGTGGATCGGCGGGCACACGAACACCGTGGACGTGGTCGATGACGGGCGGAAGCTGGCGATCGACACGGGCTTCATCGTCTTCAACCGCAAGACGTACCCGCTCTTCACGCGTCTACTGGACGAGCTCGGCGTGGCCGACCAGGCCAGCTCGATGAGCTTCTCCGTGCGTTGCGAGCGCACGGGCCTCGAGTACAACGGCACGTCGCTGAACGGTCTCCTGGCGCAGCGCACGAACGCGTTGAGACCGTCGTTCTGGCGCATGGTGCGCGACATCCTGCGCTTCTACCGCGAGGCGCCGCGGCTCCTGGAGCCGGGCGCCGGGGAGCTCACGCTGGGCGAGTTCCTGGAGCGCGGCCGGTACTCGCGCTCCTTCGTCGAGCAGCACCTGCTGCCGATGGGCGCGGCCGTGTGGTCGGCGCGCATCGAGCACATGCGCACGTTCCCCATGCGCTTCCTGGTGCAGTTCTTCCACAACCACGGCTTCCTGCAGGTCGACGACCGGCCCCAGTGGCTGGTGGTCCGCGGCGGATCGCGCGCCTACGTCGGTCCGTTGGTCGCGCCGTTCCGGGATCGCATCCGCCTGCGGACGCCGGTCGCGCGCGTCGAACCCACGCGCGCCGGCGTGCGCGTGCGCACCGCGGCGGGGGCGGTCGAGACCTACGATCGCGTCGTCCTCGCCACGCACGCCGACCAGAGCCTGCGGCTGCTCGCGGACCCGACGCCGAAGGAGCGCTCGATCCTGGGCGCGTTCGCCTACCAGCGCAACGAGGCCGCGCTGCACACCGACACGCGCCTCTTGCCGCGGTCGCGGCGCGCGTGGGCCAGCTGGAACTACCACGTCGGCGCGACCGGCGCCGACCTGCCGACCGTGACGTACTGGATGAACCGCCTGCAGGGACTCGCGGAAGACGGCCGCCAGTACCTGGTCACGCTCAACCGCACGGACGACGTCGACCCCGCGCGCCTGCTGCGGACCTTCGTCTACCACCATCCGGTCTACTCGCTCGAAGCCGTCGCCGCACAGCGCCGCCACGCCGAGATCGACGGGCGGCGCGGCGTGCACTTCTGCGGCGCGTACTGGGGCTTCGGGTTCCACGAGGACGGCGTCCACAGCGCGCACGCGGCGGTCGCGCGCCTCCGCGAGGAGGTGCCGGCGTGACGCACAGCGCGATCTACGAGGGCGAGGTGCACCACGTCCGGCTCCAGCCGCGGCGGCACGAGTTCCGCTACCGCCTGTACCTGATGTACCTGGACCTGGACGAACTGCCGGAGCTGTTCGCGCGGCGCTGGTTGTGGTCGGCGCGCCGGCCGAACCTCGCGTGGTTCCGGCGCGCCGACTACCTGGGCGCGGCGGACGTCGATCTGCGGACGGCGGTGAGGGACCGCGTCGCGAGCGTGCTGGGGCGGACGCCGCGCGGCCCCGTGCGGATGCTGACGCACATGCGCACGTTCGGCTACGCGTTCAACCCGGTCACCTTCTACTACTGCTTCGACGCAGGCGAAGAGCTCGACGCCGTCGTGGCGGAGATCACCAACACGCCCTGGGGCGAGCGGCATGCGTACGTGCTCGACGCCTCGGGCGGCGACGGCAGCGCCGCGCGTCGCTTCCGCAAGGAGTTCCACGTCTCGCCGTTCTTCGGCATGGACCTGGACTACGAGTGGCATCTGGGCGTCCCCGGCGACCGCCTGCAGGTGCGCATGACGAACCTGGAGCAGGATCGGCCCGTGTTCCACGCGGGGCTGGACTGCGTGCGGCACGCGATCACGGGTCGAAGCCTGGCGCGCGCGCTGGTGCGCCATCCGCTCCTGAACCTGCGGCTGCACGCCGCGATCTACTTCCAGGCCGCGCGCCTGCGCCTCAAGAACACGCCGTTCCACGCACACCCGCGGGAGCTCCCCGCCGGCTCCGAGGCCGGCCAGACATGAACACCGAAGGACGAATCGCAACGTTGAAGGCGGAGCGGACCGCACCGCCGCCCTTCCTGGCACGACTGGTCCTCGGTCGCTTCGCCCGCGTCCAACAGGGCACCCTCGCCTTGCACGAAGGCGGCCGCCGCCACGAGTTCGGCGGGGGCGAAGGCCCGCGAGCGACCTTGCACGTGCGCGACGCGCGCTTCTGGGGCGCGGTGGCTTCCGGCGGAACCGTCGGCGCGGGCGAGGCCTACGCCAAGGGCTGGTGGACCAGCGACGACCTCACGGAGCTGGTGCGGCTGTTCGTGCGCAACCGCGAGGCGCTGGCGGGCGTCGAAGGCGGCCTCGCGCGGCTCACGCGTCCGCTCCGCTGGCTGCAGCATGCGCGCAACCGCAACACGCGGCGCGGCAGCCGCCGGAACATCGCGGCGCACTACGACCTCTCGAACGCGTTCTTCGGCCTCTTCCTCGACGACACCATGACGTACTCGTCCGGGATCTTCGAGCGGCCCGAAGCGACGCTGCGCGAGGCCTCGATCGCCAAGATCGATGCGATCTGCCGCAAGCTCGACCTGCGGCCCGACGACCAGCTGCTCGAGATCGGCACCGGCTGGGGAGCGCTGGCGATCCACGCCGCGCGCGAGTACGGCTGCCGGGTGACGACCACGACGATCTCGGCCCGGCAGCACGCGCTGGCCGCGGAGCGCATCCGCGACGCCGGCCTCGACGGCCGCGTCACCCTGCTCCTGGAGGACTACCGCCGCCTGGTCGGTTCCTACGACAAGCTGGTCTCGGTCGAGATGATCGAGTCCATCGGTCATCAGTACTTCGACGAGTTCTTCGGGCGCTGCGCCGCGCTGTTGAAGCCCGGCGGCCGCATGTGCCTGCAGTCCATCACGATCGCCGACCAGCACTACGAGAGTGCGCTGCGCGAGGTCGACTACATCCAGCGCCACATCTTCCCCGGCTCGTGCATCCCCTCCGTGGCGGCCCTGTGCGCGTCGACGGCGCGCTCCAGCGACCTGCGGCTCGTGCATCTCGAGGACATCGGCCTGCACTACGTGCGCACGCTGGAAGAGTGGCGCGGAAACCTGCGCGCGCGCTGGAAGGACGCGCTGGCGCTGGGACTCTCCGAGGACTTCCTGCGGACGTGGGAGTTCTACTTCTGCTATTGCGCCGGAGGCTTCGCCGAACGGCACATCAGCAACGTGCACCTCGTCTACGAGCGTCCCGGTGCGTCCGCCTCCGGCTGAAGGGCGCCGGCGCGCGGGGGGCCGACGGAGCGCGCGCTCAATTCCGCACGCCGTTCTCGAGCAGCTCGACGATGCGCCGTCGGCGGTGCTCGAAGATGCGGCGGACCAGCGGACCGACGAGGAGGCGCTGGACGATCCGTCCCAGGACGCCGAACGGCACGCGGAACTCGACGCGGTCGAGCATCCATGTCCCGCGCGGATGCGGCCGGAACTCGTGGAGGTGGCGCCACAGCGCGAAGGGACCGCTCTCCTGCTCGTCGACGAAGGCGGACCCCGGCTCGTAGCGCGCGATGCGCGTGCGCCAGCGCAAGGGCCAGCCGAACAACCGCAGGCGGTAGTCGATCCGCGCGTCCTCGTGCATGGGCACGGGGCGCGGCGTCAGGATGCGGAAGGACAGCCAGGCCGGCGTGATCGCCTCCAGGTTCTCCGGCCGGTCGAAGAACGGAAACACGTCGTCGATCGGCCGCGCGATCACCTGCACGCTCTCCAGGACACCTCCGTCGGCCGCGCTCTCGACGCGTGCGGCGTGCTCCGGCATCGCGATCGTGGGATCTCCCATGGCGATCATGCATTCGCCGGATCCGTCGCCCCGGATGCGTCCGGCGCGGTCCTGGCGGCGGCGCAGGCGTGCTGCCACACTCCCCCGCATCGATCGGAGTCCCGCTGAGCCGGTTCCATGCCGACTTTCGTCCGGAGCACCCGCGTGCGCGCGCAGCGCAGCCAGTTGTTCGAGTGGCACGCACGTCCCGGCGCCTTCGAGCGTCTGACGCCACCGTGGGAGAGCGTCCGCCTCGTCGAGGACTCCGGCGGGATCGGCGACGGCGCGCGCAAGGTGCTCGCGATCGGCCCGTTCGGCCTGCGCTGGATCGCCCGTCACGAGGGCTTCGTCGCGGGACGCCGGTTCCGCGACGTGCAGGAGCGCGGGCCGTTCCGCCGCTGGGTCCACACGCACACGTTCCAGGACGACGGGCCCGCGGCCTCCGTGCTCGAGGACCGGATCGAGTACGAGCTGCCGCTGGGACGAGTGGGTGCGTTCTTCGGCGACGCGCTGGTCCGGCGGAAGCTCGAGCGCATGTTCGAGCACCGTCACCGCGTCACGCGCCATGACGTCGAACTGGCCGCGCGCGAGCCGGCGGCGGACGCGAGCCTGACCGTAGCGGGCAGCGACAGGTCCGCGCGCGCGGTGTGGGCGTTCCTCTCCACGGTCGGCTGGCGCGCGCGCCGCGGCGAGGAACGGGACGCCGGAAGCGGAGCCGCGGTCCGTGTCGAAGCCGGCAGCGTCAGGATCGAGCACGACGGCGAGACTTCGACGCTCCCGCTCGCGGACCTGTCCGACGCCGGCCTCGCGCGGCTGCACCGCGCGCTGCGCGCCGTGTTCGCGGCCGGATGATCCGCCGGTTCAGGGCATCGCCAGCGGCTGCCCGTCGCGGCGCGCGGGCAGGATCGCGCCGCACGCGGCGAGCTGCGCGCGCAGGACCACGCGCAGGCGCGCGACCTCGGCGCGGCGCGTGCCGGCGAGATCGCGCTCTTCGCCGAGGTCGTGCTTGAGGTCGTACAGCTCGGCACGCCCGTCACGCCAGAACCAGATCAGCTTCAGGTCGCCGTCGCGCACGGCGCTGAACGGCTCGATGCCCGGGCCCGCGCTGCCCCACTGGTGCGGATGATGCCAGTACAGCGGTCGCCCGGACTGCTCGCCGCCGTGCAGCGTGCGCGCGAAGCTGCGGCCGTCGGGACACGCCGCTTCCGCGCCGGCCAGCTCGCACAGGGTCGGGAACAGGTCCTCCAAGGCGACGGGCAGCGTGCTCACGCCGCCCGGCGGCGCGCGACCGGGCCAACGCACGGCGAGCGGCACGCGCAGGCCGCCCTCGTAGGCGCTGCCCTTGCCGCTGCGCAGCGGCGCGTTGTGCCGGTGCGGCTCGCCGCCGCGCGAGTTCGCGCTGAGCCCCCCGTTGTCGCTGGTGAAGACGACGCACGTGTCGCGCGCGAGCCCCCGCGCGTCGAGCCAGTCGAGCACGCGGCCGAGGGAATGGTCGACGCCCTCGACCAGCGCCGCGTAGCGCGCCTCCGCCTCGGAGAGGCCCAGGTCGCGGTAGCGCTGCGCGAAGCGCTCGTCGGCATCGAACGGCGTGTGCACCGCGTAGTGCGCGAGGTGCAGGAAGAACGGCCGACCCGCCGCCACGGCCGCGTCCGCCGCCGCCAGCGCCTCGGTCGTGAGCACGTCGGTCAGGAACGCGTCGGTTCCGTGATGGCGCTCCAGGCCCGGCACGTCCCATACCGATCCGGGCGCGCCGCGCCGGAACTCCTCGCGCGCCAGGTAGCTGCCGGGCGCACCCGCAGCGTGGCCCGCGATGTTGATCTCGAAGCCCAGGCGCGCCGGATCCGCGCCGGGCGTGCCGATCGCGCCGAAGTGCGCCTTGCCGACGTGGATCGTCCTGTACCCGACGGCCGCGAGCCGCTGCGGCAGCGTCGGCGCGTGGATCGAATCGGGGATGTCACCGACGGGCTGAAGGCCGTTCACGCGCCACGCGGGCCGCACGAGTTCGGGGCATTCGCCGTCGGTCGGAGTGTCGCGCCGCAGCGTCCAGTGCGTGACCCCGTGGCGCGCCGCGGACATTCCGGTCATCAGGCTGACGCGCGACGGCGTGCACACCGGGCTGGCGTAGGCCTGCGTGAACTTCAGGCCCTCGCCGCACAGGCGCTCGACGGCCGGCGTGCGCATGTGCGTGCTCGCCGGCGCGGGCGCGAACGGCTCGGAGAGATCGCGCCAGCCCAGGTCGTCGACCAGGAACACGATCAGGTTCGGGCGCGGGCCCGGCTCGGGCACCGCGCGGCAGCCCGCCAGGAGCAGCAGCCACGCGCCGGCCAGAGCGAGCGGCATCCCGGCCGCTCGACGCAAGAGGCCGGCACGGACGGACGGGTTCAGGACCGCGGGTTCAGGGGGGGGCATGGCAAGCGGGCGCGCAATCTGGCGTTCCCGGCCTTTCCTGTCCACCGATCCCCGCGCGAAGTCATGGCCGGATGGAGAGCCCCATGAACCACGCCGAACGCCGCCGACTCGCCGTCCCCGTGATCCTGACCGCCCTGCTGGCGTCGCCGGCGGCGGCGTCCAACCTCCTGGTGAACGGCAGCTTCGAGACCTGGTCGGGCGGCCTCCAGGTCGGGAACCAGCCCGACCGGATCTTCAACAACGGCTCGCTCGTCGTGCCGGGCTGGAACTTCGCGATCGGGCTCAGCTCGGACCTGTACCGCGACCTCGGCGCCTCGAGCGCCCTCTCGAACCACTACGATGCGGCGCACCTCGACTACCTGGCGGGTTGCGGCAGCTTCTCCACGCTGCACGAGGGCATCAGCCAGACGTTCAACGTCGCCGCGGACACCTGGCATCAAGTGACGTTCAAGATGGCGCCGGGAGGGCTGCACTACAGCGGAAGCTGGATCGAGAACGCCAGCGTGTCCTCGAGCTGGCTGGTGGACGTCACCGGCGCGGTCCAGGCGCCGGTGAGCCAGTCGTTCTCGAACAACCTGGCGCACTTCAACGCATCCGGCACGACCAATCCCCTCGTCTGGACCCCGCAGTCGCTCCTGTTCAAGAGCAACGCGGCGGGCGGCAGCGTCACGCTCCAGTTCACGGCCTACGGTGACATGACCCACGTCTTCGTCGACGACGTCGCGGTGGTCGAGTACCCGGTGCCGTTCAACGACGAGTGCTCGACCGCGAGCGTCATCACGGGCGCCGGCCCCCACTCGTTCGACAACACGTTCGGCACGACGGGCACGCAGGGCCAGGCGGAGGCGCTGTGCCTGTTCGGCGGCCAGACCGCCGTCGAGAGCGACCAGTGGTACCTCTGGACCGCCGGCGCCGCCGGGACGGCCACGTTGACCGTCTGCGGCGGCATCAGCGGCACGAGCAGCAACGACACGAAGGTCGCGGTCTACGCGGGCTCGGCGTGCCCGACCTCGCCGGCCATCGCGTGCAACGACGATGCGCCGTGCGCCGCGTCGGGCCTGCGTTCGACGGTCGCGTGGAACATCGCCTGCGGTCAGACCTACCTGATCCAGCTCGGGCGCGGTCCGGGCGCGAGCGCGAGCTTCGGCACGTTCATGATCCTGGAGTTCGGCACCGGCTGCGGCCCGTCGACGCCGTACTGCGCGGGCGACGGCACGGCCACCGCCTGCGCCTGCGCCAACTTCGGCGCGGCGGGGCACGGCTGCGCGAACTCCGTGGATCCCGCCGGCGCCGTGCTGGGCTCCATGGGCGCGGCGCGCGTGAGCTCCGACTCGCTGGTGTTGCTGGCGTCCGGCATGCCGAACTCGGCGGCGCTCTACTTCCAGGGCACCGCGCCCCAGAATGCCGGCCTGGGGACCGTGTTCGGCGACGGTCTGCGCTGCGCCGGCGGTGCCGTGCTGCGCCTGGGCGTGCAGACGAACGCCGCCGGCGCGTCGCAGCATCCCGGCCCCGCCGATCCTCCGATCTCGATCCAGGGCGCCCTGCCCGCCTCCGGCGGCACGCGCTACTACCAGTGCTGGTACCGCAACGCGGCGGCGTACTGCACGCCCAGCACGTTCAACCTGACCAACGGTCTCGAAGTCGTCTGGACGCCCTGACCCCGGCGTTCCCGCCGCGGCGCGACGAGGATCGGTGCACGGGGCGCCGCGCGCGATGGCAGACTGGTCCCGTACGCCCCGACCGATGGGGGTCCCCGGGAGGCTTCTGACGATGCGGACGCAGTCGCGCGCACTGATTGCAATCGGCCTGGTCGTCGCCGTGCTGCTTCTGGCGCTCGTGCTGGTCCTGCGTTCGCATGCGCGGACTTCGTTGGAGGCCGATGCCGCGCGTGCGGCGGCCACCGAGCAGGGAGCCGCGGCCCAGCTCGCCGAGGCCCGATCCCTCGCGTCGCGCCGCGAGATGGAACCCGCGCGCGCCCCGGAGCCCGGCCCGACGCCCGCACCGGAACCGTCGGCGCCCGCGACGGCGCGAACTCCGCCGCCGAAGGACGCGGTGGGACGCCTCCAGGTCACCGTGCTCGACGCGCTGACCGGCGCGCCCGTGCCGCGCGCTTCGGTGACGTTCATCGGAATGCGCCGCGAGGACGAACCGGCCTCCGAATACCTCTGGCCTGGAGACCCGCCGGTTGCGGAGACCGACGTGCGGGGCGTCGCGCACCTCGACTTCCCCGCCTGGGTCCATCAGTTGGCGCCGACGCGCAAGCTGGACACGACCGTCGCGCATCCGGAGTACGTCGCGTTCCGCGGCGACCTCACGGTCGAGAGCCTGGAGCAGTCGGCGGTCGTGCACCTCTCGCGCGGCGGATTCCTGATCGTGTCGGGCTGGATCGGCTCGCCCTCCAACGTCGTGCACGACGTCGTGCCGCGCGTCGACGACGACGCGGCCCTGGACGCGGATTCCTGGCTGCCGATGCGCGACGGCCGCCCCAGCACGAACCGGCTCGCGCCGGGCCCGCACGCCATCTCGATCTCCTGGCGCAACCCGGAGGGCGTCACCTGGCACAGCCGCGCCGAGGACTTCACGCTCGCTCCCGGCGAGCAGCGCGAGATGTCGCTCGAGCTGTTTCCGCCCTCCTCGCTGCACGGCCGGTTCGGCGAAGAGGTGCCGCGGCCGGTCGCGCGCGGTGCCGTCGAGCTGAGCGTGTTCTTCGGCCAGCGCCACGGCGCGACGACGCTGCGGACGTGGAAGGCCGACGTCGAGGCCGACGGCTCCTTCGTGATCCCGGGCCTGCCGCCCGGCGACGCCGAGATCATCGCGCTGTGCGACGGCTGGGTCTCGCGCACGACGCCGGTCCCGTACGAGGAAGGCGACTACGCGTGGACCGAGCACCACAACCCGGGCCTGACCGTACCTGCGGGCGAGCAGATCGTCGTGCCGATGACGCGAACCGCCTCGCTGGCGGTGCGCGCGGTCGACGCGTCCGGGGCTCCGGTCCCCGGCGTTCAGGTGGACGTGTGGCCGAACGTCGTGTGGCGCAACGGCTACTCCAGCTTCTTCCTGGACCGCACGTGGTCGGCGGTCACCGACGCGCGCGGCGAAGCGCTCGTGGAGCACCTGCCGCCGAACGAGCAGCAGGGCCTCGCCGTGCGCGCAGCCGGCTGGCGCCGCGTGGGCGCCAGCGGACCGCGGCCCGAGCACCTAGACGTCGCGTTGGTCTCGGGCGAGACGGCGCGGCTCACCGTCGAGCTCGAACGCGACGGCGGTTGAGCCCCGCGCACGCGCGCTCACTCCAGCCGCCGCAGCGCGCTCTCCAGGCGGGCCGTGCGCGCGCTGCGCTCGCGCGTCTCGAGCAGGCGGCGCAGCGCGGCCGCGACGGGCTCGCGCAGCCCCTTGTCGAGCGTGATCGTGACGATCGTGCGCAACAGGTCCTCGTCGCGCCCGGCGTCGGCCTCGACGGCGCGCACCAGGTTGCGCGCGCCCTGCCCGGCGTCGGGCACCGCCGGCGCCGCGCGGTACGCCTCGACGCAGCGCGGGCAGCGCTCGCCCAGCGCGCCGAGCTGCAGGTACGCCAGGTAGGTCAACGCCCAGGCATGATCGGGCGCGCGCCCCACCAGCGCCGCGTACTCGTCCGCCGCTTCCCCGAGCTGGTGGTCGCCGTCGAGCGAGACCGCCAAGGCGAAGCGCGTGTCGTCGTCCTCGGGGTGCGCCGACAGCCGCTCGCGCAGGATCGCGCGCAGCTCCGCATGGTCCGCGGCGCGCTCCAGGAGCTTGGGCAGGCGCGTGGGCGGCTCGCCCTCCAGCACGGCGAGGCGCGCCGCCTGATGGGCCGACTCGACGGCGTCGCGCGCACGACCGCGTTCGAACGACCACGCGGCGTGCGCCTCGTGCGCGAGGACGCTGCCCGGATCGAGCTCGATCGCCCGGGCGAACGCGCGTCCCGCGTCTTCCGCGCGACCCAGCTCGTGCAGCGCCCAGCCCTGCTCGGCGCGGAGCGCGGCGGAAGACGGGTGGCCGTCCAGAGCGGGCTCGAGGATGCGCAGCGCGTCCTCGAACCGCGAGTCGATCCGCGCCGCGCGCGCCGCGTGCAGCGCGCCCGCGATCGTCGCACCGTCCGGCGCGCGCTCCGCGACGGACTCGGGGTGTTCAATGCGATCCGCCAGATCGTTCACCGCGCCGTCTTCCGGCGCGAGGCCACGTGCGACGAGCACGTTGCGGCGCGCGATCCGGTCCTGCCCCTCGATCCAGGCCCACGCGGCACGGTCCATTGCCCGCGCCAGCTCCGGCCCCGTACCCGCCGCGTCGCGCGTCGCCACGCGGACCGCGAGGGCGGCGATCGAGAGGAGCGCCGCCGCCGCCAGCGTCGTGCGCCGCGGTGCCGCGCGCGCGCGCATCCACGCGCGCGAGATCGGTCCGGGAGGACGAGCGAGCACCGTGTCGCCGCCCAGGAAGCGCGACAGGTCCTCAGCCAGCGCGCCGGCGGTCGCGTAGCGGCGCGCCGGATCGAGGGCCACGGCCTGCAGCACGATGCGCTCGAGCGGCCGCGGCACCGCCGGCTCGATGCGGCGCGGCCTGCGCGACACGCCGCGCGCCACCGCGCTCAGGATCTCCGCGCGGCTGCCGCCGTCGTGCGCCGGCCGTCCGCACGCGAGCTCGTAGAGGAGCAGGCCCAGCGCGTGCACGTCCGTGCGCGCGTCGCACTCGCGCCCGAGCACCTGCTCCGGCGCCATGTAGCGCGGCGTCCCGAGCAGCTCGCCCGTCGAGGTCAGCGTGCCCTCGTCCTCGGTGTGCACGAGGCCGAAATCGCACAGCACCGGCCGTCCGTCGGCCGTGAGCAGCACGTTCGACGGCTTGAGGTCGCGGTGCAGCACGCCGCTCGCGTGCACGGCCTCCACCGCCAGCGCGAGGTCGCGCACGAGGCGCGCGGCCGTCGCGGGGTCCGTGCGTCCGACCTGGTCCGTCAGCGGCCGGCCGTCGACGAGATCCATCGCCAGCCACGGCGCGCCGTCGACCGTGCCCTCGTCGCGCACGCGCACGACGCCGGCGTGCTCCACGCGGCGCAGCGCGGCGGCCTCGCGGCGAAAACGTTCCAGGCTCCGCGCGCTGCGCATCTCTGCGTGCAGCAGGACCTTCACGGCACAGCGCTCGCCGTCGCGCTCGGCCTCGTACACGACGCCCATCCCGCCGCGGCCCAGCTCGCGCAGCACGCGGTAGGGCCCGATCGAACCCGGGCGCGGCAGCGCGGCCTGCGCCAGGAGTTCCGCGGCGCCCAGCGCCGCCTGCAAGGCCGGCAACAGGCCGGGGCCCGCCGCCTCGTGATCCCGCGCGAAGTGTTCGGGCGAAAGATCCGGATCGCCCTCGCGCCGTTCGAGGAACGCCGAGACGAGATCCTCGATCTCGTTCACGGCCGCGGTTCTCCGAGGCCCGCGAGGAGCACGCCGAGGCGCGCCAGCGCACGCGTGTAGAGCTTGGAGGTCGCCGCCGGCGTCTTGCCCAGGATGCGCGCGGTCTCCTCGTTCGAGAGGCCCTCGACGGAGCGCAGCAACACGGTCTCGCGCACCTCGTCGTCGAGGCGGTTCAGCGCCCGCTCGAGGCGGCCCCAGCGTTCGTCGTCGAGGTAGCCGAGGTCGATCGCGGGCGGCTGACCCTCCGCGACCGTGTCCGTCAGCGGCACGGCGCCCGCGCGCTTGTCGGCGCCGAAGTGCTCGGCCTTCGAGCGGATCTTGTTGAGCACGCACACGTGCAGCCAGTGCGCCAGAGAACCCGTGCCGCGCGGCTCGAAGCGCTGGATGTCGCTCAACGCGTCCTTGAAGACGCTGTGCAGCACGTCCTCGGACTCCAGCCGCCCGCGCAGTTGCGCGCCCAGGCGCGCGCGGATCGCGAACAGGAGCGGATCGCGGTAGCGACGGTACAGATCGTCGAGCGCCGCGCGGTCGCCGCCTTGGATGCGGCGCACGAGCTCCAGCGAGAGATCCTCCCGCCCCGGGACGGGTCCGGGCTCCATGGTCCGATTATGCCGCGAACGGACGCCCTCGCGCGCGCCGCGCGCATCCGCCCAGGTTCGGCCGGCGAAGGACAGGGCAGGAGTCGCCGCGCCGGCGAGTTCGCGAGCGTCCGGCTCGCGCGCGCGCCGGCCGGCCCTCCGATCCCCGCCTCCGTGCGGCCGGCATGGCCGGTCCGCCTTTCGGCTGGCGCGTCGTGCGACCCTGGCCCAGGATCGGGCCCCGCGATCGATCCTTGCTGCCCGCCATGAAGCCCACGGCCCTCGGAACCCTGCGCGAGAGCGGCTGGAAGCCGCGCACCGTCAAGCAGGAGATGCGCGCGAACCTGATCGCGCGCCTGCGCTCGAAGCAGCCCCTGTTCCCCGGCCTGGTGGGCTACGACGACTCGGTGATCCCGCAGGTCGTGAACGCGATCCTGGCGGGCCACGACTTCATCCTCCTGGGCCTGCGCGGCCAGGCGAAGACGCGCATCCTGCGCAGCCTGACCGATCTCCTGGACGACGAGGTCCCGGCGGTCGCGGGCAGCGAGCTGCGCGACGATCCGCTGCGGCCCGTCGAGGAGCGCACGCGGCGCCTGTCGGCCGAGCTGGGCGACGACCTGCCGATCATCTGGGTGCCGCGCGCCGAGCGCTACCGCGAGAAGCTGGCCACGCCGGACGTGACGATGGCCGACCTGATCGGCGACGTCGATCCGATCAAGGCCGCATCGCGGCGACTCACGCTGGCGGATCCCGAGGTCGTGCACTACGGCATCCTGCCGCGCGCCAATCGCGGCATCTTTGCGGTCAACGAGCTGCCGGACCTCGCCGCGCGCGTGCAGGTCGGGCTGCTGAACGTGCTCGAGGAAGGCGACGTCCAGATCCGCGGCTTCCCTGTCCGCCTGGAACTCGACGTCCTGCTCGTGTTCTCGGCGAACCCCGAGGACTACACGAACCGCGGGCGCATCATCACCCCGCTGCGCGACCGGATCAGCTCGCAGATCCTGACGCACTATCCGCGCCGCATCGAGGACGCCCTGGCGATCACCGCGCAAGAGGCCGACGTCGAGCGCGGCGGGGCGGTCGCGGTGGACGTCCCCGGCTGGATGCGCGAGGCCGTCGAGGAGGTCGCCTTCCGCGCGCGCGCCAGCGAGCTCGTGGACCAGGCCTCGGGCGTCAGTGCGCGCCTGCCGATCGCGCTGCTGGAGCTGGTGGTATCGAACGCCGAGCGGCGCGCGCTGCTGCACGAGGAGCCGCGCGCCACCGCGCGGCCCGGCGACCTGCACGCCGCGATCGCGGCGATCACGGGCAAGCTCGAGCTCGTGTTCGAGGGCGAACGCGAAGGGCCGCAAAAGGTCGCGACCGGCCTCGTCGCGCAGGCGCTGCAGGCGGTGTTCGCGAAGCGCTTCCCCGACGCCTACCAGGACGGCGAAGGGCCGGCGGCGGGCCAGAGCGTGTTCCAACCCGTGCTGGGCCACTTCCAGAACGGCGGGACGCTCGTTCTGGCCGACGATCTCGCCGAAGCGGAGCTGGAGAAGCGCCTCGGTGCGGTGCCCGGGTTGAGCGCGCTCGCCGAACGGCACCTGGACGCGCGCACGCCGGGCGAACGCGCCGCGGGGATGGAGCTCGTGCTCGACGGTCTCGCCGCCAGCTCGCTCTTGTCGCGCGACGTGTCCGCGGGCGGACGTGCGTACCGCGACATGTTCGAAGAGATGGTCAAGGGCCTGAAGAAGCCCGGCGACGGCCCGCGGCCGGGCCGCAAGGGCCGGTAGCGGCCATGGACTGGCGCTACGCCGGGCGCGACGCGTGGGCCGAGGGCCTGAAGGCGCTGCTGGAGTTGCTCCAGCGCGTGTTCGACCACCTGCTGGTCGCGCTGGACGGCGACGTGGACGACGCCTTCCGTGCGCTCGAGGGGATCGGACGTCGGCAGGGTTGGTTCGACGAGCGGTTCGGCATCGACGACTTCAAGCGCTGGCTGGAACAGCAGGGCAAGATCGCGCGCGGCCAGGGCGGCGGCCACGCGCTGACGCGCAAGGGCGAGGCGGGCCTGCGCCGCAGCGCGCTCGAGCCGATGTTCCTGGGGTTGCGCAACGATCTGGAGGGCGAGCACCGCGTCCTCTCGACGGGCAGCGGCGGCGAGGTCCTGGCCGAGACGCGCGCCTTCGAGTTCGGCGACGACCTCAGCCGCATCGATCCGGCCGCGACGCTGCGCAGCGCGCTCCAGCGCGGCGGCCTCGACTCGATCGAGATCGGCGAACAGGACCTCCGCGTCCACGAGACCGAGCACGTCTCGTCGCTGGCGACCGTGCTGCTGGTCGACGTGTCGCACAGCATGATCCTGTACGGCGAGGACCGCATCACGCCGGCCAAGCAGGTCGCGCTGGCGCTGTGCGAGCTGATCACGACCCGCTACCCGAAGGACTCGCTCGACGTGTGCCTGTTCGGCGACGAGGCCTGGCGCGTGCCGATCGACGAGCTGCCGTACGTCACCGTCGGCCCCTACCACACGAACACGCGCGCCGGCCTGCGGCTCGCGCGCGAGATCCTGCGCAAGAAGCGGCAAGTCAACCGGCAGATCGTGATGCTGACCGACGGCAAGCCGTCGGCGCTGACGGAGCCCGACGGCGAGGTCTACAAGAACCCGTTCGGCCTCGATCGCCGCGTCGTCAACAAGACGCTGGAAGAGGCCGAAGCCTGCCGGCGGCACTCGATCCCGATCACGACGTTCATGTTGACCACCGATCCCCTGCTGGTCGGTTTCGTCGAGGAGTTCACCAAGGTGAACCGCGGCCGGGCCTACTACTCCGAGCTCGACCGTCTCGGTTCGTTCGTGCTCGTCGACTACGTCCGGAACCGGCGCCGCAAGGCACGCTGAAGCCTGGCGCCGGCCGGACGGGCGAAGATCATTCGGGCTCGTTCGGATCGTTGAAGAGCGGCGCCAATCGGATGCTGCCGTGTCCGCGCAACGGGTAGCTCGGATCGAGCGGGTTCTTGGGGTTCAGGTTCGAGGGCGTGTCCTCGGGCGAGAAGAGCTGCAGTGTCCCCAGGAACTCCAGGATCGCGCGCTGGTCTCCGGAACTCAGCGCGTTGAAGTTGGCCCGCACCGCGGCAGCTTCGCCGCCATGCCGCTGGATCACGCTCACCAGCGTCATGCTGCGTCCGTCGTGTCCGTACGGCGCCGTCGATGCAACGCCCCACAGCGGCTCGGTCATGAACTGGCGCTGGATTGTGACTCCGTCGAACTCGTTCTCGTGAAACTCGGGCCCCAGATCGTGCCGCTTGAAGTCCGTGTAGATCCCGCGCACGACGAACGGCTGCCCGGCCGCCGGCTTGAGCGCGGGCCACCCGGATCCGTCGTCGACCGACGTGAAGCGCGGGGTGGCCACGGCCGCGAGCATGCTGAAGATCCCGTTGCTGGCCGCGGGATCGTGCAGGGTCTCCACGTCTGCGACACGGCGATCGCGCTCGATGACGAAATCGGGAATGTGGCACTTGGTGCAGCCGATGGCGGAGAAGAGACCCTGGCCGTGTTGCGCTTCGGCGGTGACCTCACCGGTGGCCGGCCGGAAGTAGTTGAGGAGGTAGAACTCCATGGCGTCGATCAGCGCAGGGTCGATCTCGTTCGTGACGCCGTCACCGTCAGCGTCGTGTGTCGCGCTCCGGGCCGGAGGCGTTTCGATCCGATCGGTCGAACCCGTCAAGTGCATGCCCGCTGGCGTCATCACATCCTGACCCTGCGAGGCTGCCAGAAGATCAGGATCGGGTGACTCGAGCCCCATCTCGGCGTTGAATGCACCGACGACGAACTCCCGGATCGAAATGGTCGAACCCTCGGCAAAGAAGGGGCGCACGCGCAGGTCGCTGTCAACCCCACTCACATGCGATGTATCGACGCTGCCGTTGGAGTGAGCCGTCAGCGTTCCGTACCGGACTCCCTTGCTCGCGAGGAGCACCGTGACCGGCTGGCCCGCCGACTGAGCGGCGGCGATCGCTTGTGTTCGGCGCGCCCGCAGGTCGTGCGTGATCTCGTCGGCCAGCATCTCCACCAGGCCCAGGCCGAA
This sequence comes from uncultured Planctomycetaceae bacterium, assembly GCA_964552795.1. Lineage (GTDB taxonomy): Bacteria > Planctomycetota > UBA1135 > UBA1135 > JAEUHZ01. The sequence continues at coordinate 70,298 of CAZKIO010000003.1, read as the reverse complement.
CAGGTGCGGCGCGTCCCGGCTGTCCGGGCGCGTGAACACGTTCCCGCCCGATCCGGCAGCCCCAAACGGCGCCGAATGACAGGCAGCGCAACTGTCGGTCAACCCCGCACCGAGCGAGCGCTCCACTTCGATGTTGCCGATGCCGTCGTTCGTGCGCGGACCCAGACCCTGGGCCAGGGTGAACTTGCGCTGGAACAGTTCGCGGCCTCGACGGATCGAGCGGAAGGGGTCGCGCGCGATCAGGAATCGCGAAGAGGTCGGTGTCATCACATCTCCGCGTCCCGCACCGACCTGCTGCGGCAGGCTCTTCGCCATGCCCGCGCCGAACCCGTTGGGGGTCTGGGTCTGGTCGGTCAGTTGCGCTGCCGCGCTGGCGCACAAGAGGACGCTGGCGGCAAACACGGACAGGACTCTCGATTCACGCTGCTGAATCACGGATCACCTCTGGTCATGCTGAGCGGGTCCGGGCCGGCGGCATCTCCCGCCCGACACGCACCCGGTTGGGGCGGCCGACCCGCGTGGCCGACCGGTGCTCGGCTCCTCGGTCCGCCGCCCCGGGCGGGGGCTGCGGGGATCGAGCCTCGCAGGGTTCTGACCTGCCAACGCGCGGCGCCGGCGACCGGGATTCCTGGGATTCGTCGGGGGCCGCGCACGGACCCGGTCCACGCGGGTGCCGACCTGGGTCAGCGGGGAACGGCCGGGGGCTCCCAGACGAACTCGCGCGGGACGTCGAGGAGCTCGCCGCCCAGCCGGATCTGGCTCGTTCCGAACCCGTGGAAGATCCGCACGCGCCCGGAGGTCCGCAGCGGTTGTCCGTCCAGGCTCCTCAGCGTGAACAGCGCGCCGCCGGGGTAGTCGATGCCCGCGAAACGCGTCGCGTGGAACGCGACGAACGTCGGCGATTCGATGCGCAGGCCGTTGGGCGGCAACCGGACCCAGCCTTCGACGAACTCGGTCTGGCCGTAATTCGCGGTGATCACGACGTCGCCGAACACGGTGCGCTCGACGCTGCGGTCCGCGGTGAGGAAGCTGTGCCCGGTCATGAGCCGCCCGGCGACCAGCCGGCCGAGCGGCCCGAGGACCTCGGAGACGTTCTTGATCAGCCGGTCCGTCGCGCACAGGCCCGCCGCCCAGCCGCCGTCGGCGCGCGCGAACGCGTCGCTCCCCGCGACGACCGGGGGCGGCCCCAGCACGAGCTGCCCCCCGTCGCGCCGCAGGACACCGAGGAGCGTGCGGCGATCCACGGTCAGCGTGCCCTCCAGCGCCAGCCGGTCGCCGCCGCGGTGCGCGCCCACGCGGATCTCCCAGGGACCGTCGGCGTCCGCGGGCACTTCGAGCAGGGGACAGGCTTCCTCGACGACTTCGCCCGCCGACCAGCTCGAGGTCGGTCGCGCCGGAACCCAGTCGTGCTGCAGATCGATGCCCTCGCGCGCCGGTGAATCGGCGCGCGTGAAGTGCACGAAGAGGCCGACGTCGATGCCGACGGCCTCGTCCGCCCGCCAACGCAGCGCGAGCCGGAACGTGCGCTCCGAGGTCGGCTCGAAGCGCGCCACCTCGGCCCGGATCGGCACCGTGCGTGCTTCGCGTTCGTAGTACAGGTGGGGCCCGAACTCGAACGACGGCATCGCTCCGTACAGCGCCAGGTCCAGCACCTTGCGCGCGTCGTCCACGTCGAGCTTGTCGGCCTGGATCGGAACGAGGGCCAGGCAGTCGGAGTACACCATCGGGAAGAGCGGAACCACGATCCACCCCGGCCGGTGGACCGTCTTGTGCGTCAGCAAGCCTTCGAACCAGGCGGCCTCGGTCACGGCCCACTCGGCGGCGCCTTCCAATCCGAGCACGCCGAACTCGGAGCGCGCGTAGGCGAACAACTCGCGGCGGGCGATCGGATCCGCGCGGCGCGACAGCGGATGGAGCGGCGCGTGGCAAGCCTCGAGCGCCGGTGTCAGCGTCGTATCGAGGAAATACCCGCCGGGCCGGTAGGCGGCCGCGACTTGCGGCAGGTTGCGGCGTGCGAAACGCGACTGCTCGATCGGACACACGCGCCAGGCCTGCCCGCCCGCCCACTGGCCGGCCGTGCGCGGCGCGCCGCGCGCGTCGCGGCGCAGGACGGCGGGATCCCAGCTCGGCGCAGCCGGGTAGATGTCGCTGTAGTTGTCGTGGAGCGTGAACAGGTACCCCAGCGACCGCACGCGTTCGGCGCACGCAGCGAGCGCCGCGTCGCCCCCGCTCTCGGCGTTGGCCGGCAGGATGTCGGGATGTCCGCGGTCGTAGCCCTCGCGGCCCCAGCCCGACACGACCACGTGCGCGCGGTCGAGCCCGAGGTCGTCGCGCCAATGCCGCGCGATGCGCGCGACTTCCTCGAAGGTGTAGGCCTGCTCGCGGACTTCGTGGTCGCCGGGGTTGAAGCGGGTGCGCGGGGCGGCGCGCACGAGGCACGGGAACCGGAACACCGGCGCGCCTTCGAGTTGCTCCAGGCGCGGGCACTCGGCCTTCTTCTCGGCCCAGGTGCGGCGCGTGCCGTTGCGCTCGGCGATCGCGCGGTAGGCGCGCGCCACGTCCGGCCAGGATCCGGCACCCAACGGCCGGAGTTCGAGGCAGGCGTCCCCTGGCGGGAGATCGAAGGACAGCGTCCAGGTGCGACCGGCGGGGAAGAGCGGCGAGTCGCGCGCTTCGAGGTGCGTGGTCAAGGCCCATTCGTCGCCGGACCACGTCGCCAACAGCGCGCTGTCGCCGCGCAGGACACCGCACATCGACAGCGTGAGATCGTTGGATCGATACGCGCGCGCGTGCGGCAAGCCCTCGCCGGCCGGCAGGACCTGGCCCAGGTAGCGCGGCAGCAGCAGCGATCCCGCCTGCGATTCCGGCGTGGGCAAGGCTCGGTCCAGCAAGCGCAGCGCCACGATTCCGCCGAAGCCCTCCACCGTCGACCACGAGAAGCGCACGCCCTCGCCGTCGTCCGTCGGCCGGATCACGAGCGTGACGCGGGACTCGCGTGCGCCGTCGTCGATCGGCACGCGCGCCTCGGCCTGCAGGGTGCCATCCGCCACGCGCACGGACTCGAAGCGCGCGATGGCCACCTCGTCGATGCCCGCCGGCCCGTCGACGAGCGCGGTGAAGGCGCATGTGCCCGCGGGATCCGCGGTCCACAAGAGGCCGGTGCGAAGGTCCTCCAACGCCCAACCGCCGCTCGGATCGAGCGCGAAGGTCCAGCCTGCGCCCTCGAGGTAATCCGGCGACTGGATCCGGTCGGTGGATCGCGCGTCGCGCCGCGCCACTTCTTCCAGCGGAACTTCGCCAGGCTTCCACAGAGCTGCCGGCGGTGCATCGCAGTCGATGCGCAGCGGGTTCGACCGGCCTTCGACGAAGCGCGCTCCGCCGCCGCTCCGGTCGAACAGTCCGACGTGCAGCGCGTACTCGCCCTCGGGAGCGTCGGCCGGAATGGTCATGAGGCGCGGGCCGTCGACGATGGTCCGCTCCGATCGCCACAGCCGCGTCGACACGCGCGGATCGTGGTCGTGCTGCGCCGCGATCGCGCTGCAGTCGCCGCCGACGGGCTCCATGTGCACGAACACCGTCAGGTCGGCACCCGCCGGCGCGTCGCCATCGTTCGCGAAGCTCAGCGTGTAGGACAGCGCCTCGCCCGGCCGAACCGTGTCGGCCGCAAGCTCGACGCCGAGCAACGAAGGCGCGAATCGCGGGTGTCGCGGCGCCGCGGACCGCGGGTCCGGCACACCCGCGATCCAAGCCATGCCAACCGTGGACACGAGCAGCGCGATCGCGATGAGGATCGTGTTCGACTGCGATCGTGGCACCAGGCGGGAAACCTGACCGCGATTCACGGACCCCATTGGATCCGCGCTCCCGAAGATCACGCAAGCCGGCCACCGACGAGAAGTGGCAGATCCTCCTTCCGCCCCCGCCCGTCGATCCCGGCGCGATCAGCGCACGGGGAAGCCGCGCTTGCGCATCAGCGCGGCGGTGCCGGCGTCACGCCCGCGAAACGCGCGGTAGCCGTCGGCCGGGTCGATCGTGTTCCCGATCGAGAAGACGTGCGCGGCGATGCGCTTCGCCGTGTCCCGGTCCCAGGGGCTGCCGGCCTCGACGAAGGCCTCCCAGGCGTCGGCGGCGAGCGTGTCGGACCACAGGTAGCTGTAGTAGCCGGCCGAGTAGTCGTCCGAGGAGAACAGGTGCATGAACTGCGTGGTGCGGTGGCGCATCACGATCTCCTTCGGCATGCCCAGCGCGGTCAGCGTCTCGCGCTCGAACTTCGCCGGATCGATGGGCGTGCTCGCGGTCGCCGCGAGGTGCAGTTTCATGTCCACCAGCGCCGCCGCAAGGTACTCCACCGTCGCGAAGCCCTGGTTGAACGTCGACGCGCGCTGGATCTTCTCGACCAGCTCCTTCGGGATCGGCTGGCCCGTCTTGTGATGGAGCGCGTAGCGGTTCAGCACCTCCGGCGTCTCGAGCCAGTGCTCCAGGACCTGCGACGGGAACTCGACGTAGTCGTTGAACACCGACGTGCCCGACACGGAAGGGTAGGTCACGTTCGACAGGAGGCCGTGCAGCGCGTGGCCGAACTCGTGGAACAGCGTCTTGGCGTCGTCCCAGCTGATCAGCACCGGCTCGCCCGGCTGGCCTTTCACGAAGTTCGTGTTGTTCGAGACGATCGTCGTCACGTCGCGGTCGAAGCGCTCCTGGCGGCGGTAGGCGTTCATCCACGCGCCCGAGCGCTTGCCGGTGCGCGCGTAGCAGTCGAAGTACCACAGTCCCACGTGCTTGCCGGCCGCATTCGTGACCTCCCACACCTCCTCGTCCGCGACGAGGATCGGGATGCCCGACAGGCGCTTGAACTTCAGGCCGAACAGGCGGTCCGCCGTGTAGAACAGCGCGTCGCGCATCTTGTCGAGTTGCAGGTACGGCGTGACCTCGTTCTGGTCGAGGTCGAACTTCGCCTTGCGCACCTTCTCGGCGTAGTAGCGGTAGTCCCAGGCCTCGATGGTGATGCCCGCGCCCTGCCGGTCGGCGATCGCCTGCATGTCGGCGACCTCCTCGCGCACGCGCGCGACCGCCGGGCGCCACACGGCCTCCATCAGCGCGACGGCCGCCTCGGGCGTCTTCGCCATCGACTGCTCGAGGCGCCAGTGCGCGTGCGTCGCGAAGCCCAGGAGCTGCGCGCGCTCGGCGCGCAGTTGCAGGATCTGCGTGATCAGCGACTTGGTGTCCTTGTCGTCGCCGTTGTTCCCGCGGTTGTAGTACGTGCGCCACACCTTCTCGCGCAGGTCGCGGCGGTCGGAGTACGTCAGGAACGGCTCCATGCTGGAGCGCGTGTTGAGGATCGCCCACTGACCCTTGTGCCCGCGCGACTCGGCCGCGGCCGCCGCGCCGGCGCGGATGCCGTCGGGCAGCCCGGCGAGGTCGGCCTCGTCCTTCAGGAGCAGCATGTAGCCGGCCTCGTCGGCCATCACGTTCTGGTTGAACTTCGCGAACAGGCTCGCCAGCTTCTGGTTGATCCCCGACAGGCGCGCCTTGGCCGCCTTGTCGAGCTTCGCGCCGGCGTGGACGAAGTTCGTGTAGTTCAGCCACACGAGGCGTTCCTGCTCCGGCGTCAGGTTCGACGACCTGCGCGCCTCGTAGACGGCCGCGATGCGCGCGAAGAGCTTCTCGTTCTGGACGATCCTGTCCGCCATCTCGGCGATTCGCGGCGCCATCACGTTCTCGACGGCCTGGAACGCGTCGTCGCTCTTCGTCGAGCTGAAGATGTCGTAGACCGTCTGGACGCGGCCGAACCTGCGCCCCGCGCGCTCCAGCGCCGCGATCGTGTTCTCGAACGTCGGCTTCGCCGGGTCGTTCGCGATCGCGTCGACCTCGGCCAGCTCCTCGGCCATCGCGGCCTCGAGCGCCGGCTGGAAGTGCTCCACGCGCGCGACGTCGAGCGGGGGCACGCCGCCGAAGGGTCCGCTCCATTCGTCGAGAAGTGGGTTCGCGCTGGCGGTCGTCGGGGAGTGCTTCACGGCGTTGCAACCGGCGCCGGCCGCGAGGGCGGCGGCGAGAAGGAGGGTGCGGATCATGGGCCTGGGTCCGATCGTGGCCCGCCGCGCCGGGTCAGGCGCGGCGGAGGAAGGCACCATCAGGACGGGCGCGCGGCGACGATGCAAGCGCTATCGCCAGTGCCTCCCGATGGAGGCGAGCCAAGACATGGGCTGGAGAGAGCCTCCACCTCAGCGCGTCGACAGCCCGGCGACCAGCCCCTCCGCCGCCGTCTCAAGGGCCCGCGCCTCGTCGACCAGGCCGGCGCGTCGCACGACCGGGGCGGCGCGCCGCAAGGCCGCTGCGGAACGCAGCGCCCGGTCCTCGGCGGCGCCGTCGACATCCGGCGCCGCGTGGTCGGCAGCCGCCAGGTGCAGGGTCGACAGATGCGCCGGCCGGTGCGGGTCGCCCCAGACCAGGTCTTCCGCCGTGGTCAGCGCCTCCGCCAGCCAGGCGCGCGCCGTGGCCGCGTCACCCTCGCGCGACACGAGGCCCGCGAGGTTCCGGCACACGTCCGCCTGCCACTGCAGGAAGTCCCTGCGCGCGGGCTCGATCCGGCGCAGGTCGCGGGCGAGGCGCACGCAGGCGTGCGCGTGCTGGACGGCGAGTTCACCCCGCCCGGCCGCTTCGCGCATGCCGGCCAGGAAGTAGTGCGCGTGCGACAGGTTGTACACGAGCTTCCAGTTGTGCGGCTGGAGCAGCGCGATCCGCTCCGCGTCGTCGAGCCGACGCAGCGCCAGCCGCTCGGCCTGCGCGCGGTCGCCGCGCTCGTCGGTGGCTTGCGACACGCGCGCCAAGCTCCAGCCCAGATCCTCGACGAGATCCAGGTCGTCGGGATGCTCGCGCGCGAGGCGCTCGTCGATCTCCAGCGCGCGCGCGAACCAGACGTCGCGCCCGTCCAGGTTTCCGGTGTCGCGCGCCGCTTCGCCGAGCTTGGCGCACAACTGCGACAGGTGCGTCCACGACGCGAGGTCGCCGGGATCCTGCGCCAGGAGACTCTCGCGCAGCACGCGCGCCCGCTCGGCCCGGGCGCGCAGCGCGGAGTAGTCGCCGCGGGACTGGTCGAGCGACGCCAGCTCGTACAGGGTCTGCGCCAGCGCGGCGCGCAACGGCCGGCTCGCGGGTTCCGTCGCGAGCTGGCGTTCGATGCGGGCGGCGAGCTCCTCCAAGTCGGCGCGCTGCGCTTCGCCGAAACCCAGCTTCGGCGCGAGCGCCGTCAGACGCGTGGCGAAGTAGTCGAGGGTGTCGCTGGTGAGCGCGCGCTGCGTGCTCTCGGCGCGCAGGGCCGCCAGCGCCACCACGAGTCCCGCAGCGAGGGCCAGCACGACGCAGGTGCCCGCCAGCGCCAGCGCGCGGTTGCGGCGCACGGCTTTCACGATCTGGTCGACGACCGTCGGCGGGCGCGCGCGGATCGGCCGGCCGGCGAGCAGGTTCTGCAGGTCCTCCGCCAACGCTCCGGCGTCCGCGTAGCGCCGCGCGGGCGCCTTCTCGAGCGCCTTGGCGAGGACCGCGTCCAGGTCGCGCGGAAGTCCCGGGCGCGCGCGCGACAGCCGCTCGGGCTCGTCCTCGCACACGACGCGCGCGGCCCCGAGCACGTCGAGTCCGTCGACGTCGAGCGGTGGACGGCCGGCCAGCAGCTCGAACAGCATCACGCCCAGCGCGTACACGTCGGCGCGGGCGTCGATCGCGCCGCGATCGCCGCGCGCCTGCTCGGGCGCCATGTAACCCAGGGTGCCGACCAGCGCCCCCGTGCGCGTCTGCGGCGCATCGACATCGGGATCGGACTCCGCGACCCGCGCCACGCCGAAGTCGAGTACGCGCGGCTGGCCGGAGGGCTCCACCAGCACGTTGGAGGGTTTCAGGTCGCGGTGCACGACGCCGCGCTGGTGCGCGTGGTCGACGGCCGCGCACACGGACACCAGGAGTTCGAGGATGTCCCGCAGCTCCAGGGCTCGCTCGCGCACGAAATCGTCGAGCGGCAGACCGTGGACGAGCTCCATCGCGATCCAGGGCAGCGCGACCGAACCGTCCTGCAGGACGCCGGCACCGAACACCTGGGCGATGCCGGCATGGTGCAGCGAACCCAGGATCTGCGCCTCGCGCCGCATGCGCGCCACGTGCCCAGGCGCGAGGGAGTCCAGGCGCAGCACCTTGATCGCGACCTCGCGTCGCGGGTTCGTCTGTTCGGCCCGGTACACGACGCCCGCGCCGCCGGTGGCGATCGGTTCCAGGATGCGGTAGCCGGGGATCTCCAGCACCGCGCGCGGAGTCTCGCCAGCACTCTCCACGGCAGGACCGCCGAGGAAGCCGGTCGCGGCCGCATCCGAGTGCGCCAGGAGCTCCTCGACCTCGGCGCGCAGCGCGGCGTCCAGGCCGCATTCCGCCTCCAGGACTTCGGCGCGCTCCGAGCGTCCCACCACGAGGGCACGGCGAAAGACCTCCTTCACCCTCAGGAAGCGCGCGGGTTCCACAAGCCTCTCCTCTCCCGGATCCAGGTTAATCTGCGGGCGGTGGCCCCGACAGGTCGCGGGCGCGGCCGCCGGAGTTTCCGGATGGTCTTGGAGGGCAATCCGGGTTTCGGTTGCGCGCCCGGACACCGGATTCCGTTTCCAGCACCAACGCGACGATGCAATCCGATCCGAGATCCGGCCAGGAACCGCGGGCGGCCGTGGACCGCGAGCGTCTCGACGAGACCGTGGCCAGCCTGTACGAAGCCCTGCGCAGGGTGGCCCATCGGGCCGTGACCGCGCGCCGGGGCCAGCGGATCCTGGACCCGACGGACCTGGTGCACGAGTGCTACATCAAGCTCGCGCGCAACCGCCGGGCGGGGCAGATCTCGCGGCCCGAGTTCCTGGCGCTGGCCGCGAAGGCCATCCGCACCGTCCTCGTCGACCGCGCGCGCGAGCTGGGTTCGCTGAAGCGGGGCGGAGCGATGCGGCGGGTCACGCTCGACGGGAGCACGCTGATGGAGAGCGAACCGGTGGACCTGATCGGACTCGAGGCGGCGCTGGCGAAGCTGGCCGCGCTGGATGCACGCATGGCTCAGGTGGTCGAGCTGCGCTTCTTCGGCGGCCTGGAGGTGCGCGAGGTGGCCGAGGCCCTGGGCGTGTCGAGCCGCACGGTGGACAGCGACTGGTCGCTGGCGCGGGCGTGGCTGCACCGCGAGCTGAAGCGTCAGGGGTCCTGACCCCGTACTTCCGCGATCCGCGCGGACAGCTTGGCCCGGCCCGCGTCCGAAGGCGGGCGGCGCTCCAGCGCGCACTCCAGCATCCCCAGGCCGGGCGCTGCTTCGCCGGCCTCGATCAGCGCCGACCCGAATTCCTCCTCCACGCTGGAGCGCAGGTCGGAGTCCTCGCCCAGCGCTTCGAAGGCGAAGCGCCCGACTTCCTCCCAGCACGCCCGCGCGTAGGCCCCCAGCCCGGCGTGCTCCGCGGCGCGCGCGCGCAGCAACATCAGCTTGCAGAGCCGCTCGGGGCTGGTCCGCGGCGAGTCGCGCAGCGCCGCGATCGCCGACGCGGCCAGCGCGCTGGCTTGCGCGTGCGCGCCGATCCGCCCCAGGCTCAGCAGGAGTCCCTCGGCGTAGGTCCACGCGTTCGGGCTCGCGTCGCCGTAGACGGCGCGCAGGCGGTCGTGGAGGTCGCCGTGCAGGCAGGCGCTCTCCTGCGCGTCCGCGGTCGCGGCGGCGAGGTTACCCAGCGTCAGGAGGACATCGGGCGCGTGCCGGTCCAGGTGCGCCGACTGCGTGCACAGGATGTCGCCGAACAGCTCGGCCGCGAGGTCGTACCGGCCGAGGCCGAAGTGCGCCGACGCCAGCGAGTTCATGCAGCTCAGCGTCGCCGGGTGCGCGGGGCCCAGGCTACGCAGGTAGGACTGGCGGCATTCCTGCAGCACCGCCAGCGCGCGCTCGTTCCGCTTCAGTCGCAGCAGCGCCATCCCCAGCGAGGCCTGCACCTCGAGCGTGTCGGGGTGATCGGCGCCCAGCCGATCGGCGCGCGATCGCAGCGACTCTTGCAGCCGTTCCAGGCCCTCGTCGGCGTTGCCGATCGCGATCAGCGCGTTGCCCCACCGGCCCCAGCGCACCTCGGTCAGCGGGTGGCTCATGCCGAGCAGGCGGCGCGTGCCCTCCGCCGCGCGCCGGGCCAGATCCTCGGAGCCCCGCAGGTCGCGCAGCTCGCGAACGACGCCGGCCAGTCCGCTGACCATGCCCAGCGCCGCCTCCGAGTCCGGGCCGAAGCGCCGTTCGTAGGAACCGATCAAGTCCTCGTAGATCGCCCGCGCCTCCTCGAACCGCCGCTGCACGATGCGCAGCTCGCACAGTTCCTTCTTCACCAGCGTGGTCGTGAAGTGCTCGCCGCCGAGCAGGCGCTCGCAGTCCGCGAGCAACACCTCGATCTCGCCCTCGGCGTCGGCCACGCGCCGCTGCTTGCGCAGCGCGCGCGCCAAGAGGACGCGGGCATCCAGCAGCTCCGGCCGGTCCGCGGGCCCGGCGGCGGCCAGCACGGCGATCCCCGCGCGCAGCTCGCGCTCGGCCTCGTCGTAGCGCAGGTGGTGGAGCAGCATCTCGCCGAGCGTGATCCGCCACAGCGCGGCACCGACTTCGGCCGACGCTCCACGGTCGACGGCCTGTTGCAGGAATCGCTGCGCGCGGTCCAGCGCGTCGGCCTTCTGGCCGCCCAGCGCTTCGGCCACGCAGGCCATCCGCTCGACCATTTCCATGCTCGCGAGGTCTCCTTGATCGGTGAGCGCGAAGGCCGCGCGCGCCAGTTCGGTCTGCGCCAGCGCGGCGTCGTACAGCTTCAGCGAGTAGTACGCCCGGGCCAGGGCGCTGCGCAGCTCGTACTGCGTGCGCGGATGGGTCGCCGCGCGCTCGTCGAGCGCCTCCGCGGCGCGGTCGAGCACGTCCGCCAGCCGCACGTCGCGGCCGGTGACGTCCAGCGCCTCCGCGCGCAGCCAGCTCGACTGGAGCGCGAGCATCTCGCGGTTCGCCTCGAGCTCCAGCGCCAACGCCTGCGCGCGCTCGCCGGACACGCCCTCGGCGTGCTCGGCGCGATTCTTCAGGTCGAGCGCCCGGTCGCGCGCCACCAGCGCGGCCACCAGGCCGACCGCGAGCAGCAGCACGATGACCGTGCCGGCGACGGTCACGGCGCGGTTGCGCTGCACGAACTTGCGCGCGCGGTAGGCGATCGAGGGCGGCCGCGCCAGGACGGGCTCGGCGCGCAGGACACGTTCGAGATCGTCGGCCAGCGCCGCCGCGCTGGCGTAGCGCCGCGCGCGGTCGCGCTCCAGCGCGGTGTGCGTGACGACCGCGAGGTCGTGCGGGACGTTGCGCCGCAGGCTGCGCAGGTCCGCCGGATCGTTGGACAGGATCGCGCGGTACAGCGCCAGGGGCGTGGGCGCCTCGAACGGGCGGCGCAGGGCGAGGCACTCGTACAGCGTGACGCCCAGCGCGTACACGTCGCCCTGCGCGTCGGGCCGCTGGCGTTCACCGGCCAGGATCTCCGGCGCGATGTAGGCGGGCGTGCCCGCCGTGTCGCCCGTGCGCGTGAGCGAGTGGCCGTCCGCGTCCTCGGGGATCGCGAGACCGAAATCCACCAGCACCGGCTCGCCCACCGCCGTCAAGAGGATGTTGGACGGCTTGACGTCGCGGTGCACGACGCCCTGCGCGTGCGCCGCCTGCAACGCGCGCGCGACCTTGGCGATGCAGGCCGCGATGACCAGCGGCGCATTCCTGTCGCTGGAGTCCTGCGCCGGGATCCGCGCGCAGGTCGCCTGCTCCGCGCGCGCCGCGGCGATCGCGTGCGCCAGCGTCGGCCCCTCCACGTAGCGCATCGCGATCCACGGCCGCGACTCCTCGACGCCGGTGCCGTAGACGGTCGCGATCGACGGGTGGTCGAGACGCGAGGCGAGCTCGGCTTCGCGCTGGAAGCGCCGGCGCGCCGCCGCGCTGTTCAGGAACTGCGGCGGCAGCACCTTGAGCGCGACGCGCCGGCCCAGCGGCTCCTCGATGGCCTCGAGCACGACGCCCATGCCGCCGCGGCCTATCTCGCGCACGACGCGGTAGGGACCGACGCGGTCGGGCACGGTGAAGGCGTCCAGGTCGGCGTCGGACGCGGCGCTGTCGAGCGCGAGCAGCGCATCGAGCGCCGCGCCGAGGTCGGGCCCGAGGCGGGCGTGGCGCGCGGCGAACGCGCGCGCGTCGACGGGCTCGCCGCGGCGACGCTGTTCGAGGAACAACTCGACGGCTTCCTCGACCGAAGACGGCTCGGGATTCATCGCTGCGCTCTGCGCGCGGAGCGCACAGGTGCTCCGCTCGTCCGGCGGCAAGTCTACCGTCCGAATGCGGGGTCAGGACGGGCTCAACCCGCGCGCCGCTGGCGCGGCCGCCACAGGCCCGCGAGCTGCGCGGGCAGGCGACCCAGCGGCGGCGCGATCAGGTACAGGTCCTGCGGGCGATCGGTGCAGAAGCGCTGCGCGCGCGCGCGCTCCAGGACCAGCGGCCGGCGTTCGACGCCCCGCGCGTGCAGTGCGCGGTGCAGTTCCGCGATGGAGGAAGCGAGGCCCGCGCCGAGCGCGCGGACTTGCGCGCCCTGCTGCACGAGGCCGAACTCGATGGTGAACCAGTAGACGCGCTCGACCTCCAGCAGGCGCGCGCGTGTGGCCCCGCGTGCCGCGTCCGCAAGGTGCTCCAGGATCGCGGTGCAGCTCGGCGAGGCGAGTTGCGGCACGTGGCCGAACAGGTCGTGGAACGCGTCGGGCTCGGGCGTGTACTCCAGGTCGTCTGGGTGGCGGATCCAGTCCGGCGACGGGAAGCGCCGCTCGCGCAGGAGCGCGAAGAAGTCCGCGGCCGGGATCAGCCCCGGCACCGTCTCGATGCGCCAGCCGAACCGGTCGTGCAGCCGCCGCGAGAGCGAGCGGTGACGCGGCATGCGCGTCGGATCCAGCGCGGCGCGCGCCATGCCCGAGAGGAACGCTCGGCACATGCCCAGGCGCGCGGCCGGCATCTGCCGCTCGACGAGCGCGCGCCACACCTGGTCGCGCTGCCGGGGGCTGGCGTGGCGGGGGGCCGCGTGCATGCACCCGGGTTGATCGGCGCTTTGCCGCCGGGACCGTAGCCGGCGGGTGCGGACGCAGGCCGGATGCGGGCTCCAGGCCGCGCGAGCGGGTATGGACGTGCCGCCGCGCCTGCCGGGCGCCGCGCGACGCTAACCTCCGGCCCACGATGCAAGCGACACCCGCAAGGCCGCTCGGCGCGCACCTGTTCGTCCCGGACGGCACGATCCGCGAGCTCGATTGGAACGCCGTGCGCGCCTGGACCCCGCGGCAGGGCTGGCTCTGGATCCACCTCGACCGCACCGATCCCGCGGCGTGCGCCTGGGTGCGGAACGAAGCGGGCCTGGACGCGATCGCCAGCGAGGCTCTGCTCGAAGAGGAGACGCGGCCGCGGCTCGCCGTCGGCGCGGACGGACGCCTGCTGGTCATCCTGCGCGGCGTCAACCTGAACCCCGATGCGCAGCCGGACGACATGATCTCTCTGCGCGGCCTGTTCACCGCGGAGCGGGCGATCACGCTGCGTTCACGGCGGCTGGTCGCGATCCAGGAGATCCGCGACGAGCTGGCGGCGGGACGCGGCCCGCGCACGCCGGGCGATCTCCTGGTGTCGATCGCGTCCGGTCTGGTCGGCCTCCAGGCGCCGGTGGTCGACGCCATGGAGGAGGTGGTCGACGGCGTCGAGCAGGAGCTCGTCGACGCGCAGAACCACACGATGCGTGCGCGGATCTCCGAGTTCCGCCGCAAGGCGATCGGGCTGCGGCGCTACCTGGCGCCGCAGCGCGACGTGCTCGTGCGCCTGTCGACCGAGCGCCTGCCGTGGCTCGACGATCTGCAGCGCGCGCGCCTGCGCGAGATCGCGGAGCGCCAGACGCGCCTGGTCGAGGAGCTCGACTCCGCGCGCGACCGCGCGGCCGTCGCGCAGGAGGAGCTGGCGGCGCGTCTCGCGGAGCAGCTCAACCGGAACATGTACGTGCTGTCGATCGTCGCGGCCGTGTTCCTGCCGCTGGGCCTCTTGACCGGCCTCCTGGGCATCAACGTCGGAGGGATCCCGGGCGAGGGCGATCCGCGCGCGTTCGTCTTCGTGTGCGTGCTGCTCGTCGCCCTGGCGGGCCTCGTCTTGTGGATGTTCCGGCGCTGGCGGATGCTCTAGGATCGGCGGCGATGCAAGCAAGATGCTGGACGTCCATCCCGCGCGTGCTCGACGTGGAGATCGTGCGCGGCGCGCGCGCGCGCGGCGAGCCCGACCTGCTGCTCGAGGTGCCCCACGGGGCCACGCGCGCGGCGCACTTCAGGGACCTGCGCGCGGAGCTCGCGGGCGAGTATCCCGACGATCTGGCCGACTTCTTCTTCGTGAACACGGACGTCGGCGCCCCCGAGCTGGCCCGGCGCGTCGCCCAGCGCTGCGTGGCCGCCGATCCGCGGCGGACCGCGGCCGTCGTCCGCTGCCTCATCCCGCGCACGTTCGTGGACTGCAACCGCGTGATCGATGCGGCCGCCGCGCCGGCCACGTCCGGGCCCGGCGAGGTCACGCCGGGCCTGCACGCCTGGGTGAAGACCGCGACGGACCGCGCGCTGCTGCTGGGCCGCTACGCCGCGTACCGCGCGCGCGTCGAGGAGCTGTTCTACCGCGTGGTGGAACGCGGCCTGGCGCTCATGGTGCACACCTACGCACCGCGCAGCGTGGACGTCGCCGTCGACGCCGACATCGTGAAGAGCCTGCGGGCCGCGTACGCGCCGGGTCAGGTCGATCGCTGGCCGCTGCGCGCCTCCGTCGACCTGATCTGCGACGCGCCAGACGGCACGCGACTGTGCTCGCCCGAACTGTTGGCGCAGGCGCGATCGGCGTTCACCGCCGCCGGCTTCGACGTCGTGCTGAACGGCGCCTACTCGCTGCACGAGAGCACGCTCGCGCACCTCTTCGCGCGCCGGCACCCCGGCCGCACGCTGTGCCTCGAGGTGCGCCGCGACCTGCTCGTGCCGGAGTTCACGCCCTTCGCCGAGATGCTGCCGGACCCGGCGCGCGTCGACCGCGCCGCCGCGCCGCTCTCCGAGGCGATCCTCGCGGTGCAGACGGCCGCCGCGCCGCGGTGCTGACGCGTGCGCCCGGTCCCGCGCGGCGTTCAGGCGCGCGGCTGCCGGCGCACGCAGGCGAACAGCGTCCGCCCGTAGTTGCCCGGGAAGGTCTCGACGTCCTGGTCGACGCCGAGCGGCACGATCTCGTCGAACGTCGTGTTCTCGCGCAGCCAGCGCTCGATGAACGCGGGGTTCCAGCCGGGCAGCTTCTCGCGCATCCAGTCTTCGTGCTCCTCGCCGGTGTCGAAGAACAGCACGCGGCCGCAGGCGCGATCGACGTGTCGGATCAGCTCGCGCGCGGCCGCGTCGCCGCTGCGCCGGAACCAGTCGGCCGACTCGCGGCCGATGACGAAGTGGTGCAGGATGCTGAGGAACAGCACGACGTCGAACCGCTCCTGGTTGCGTTTCAGGAAGCGCTCGACGCTGGCGACGCGCACCTTCTCGGGGTCCAGGCGGTAACCCGCGAGCCCGATCCGCACGGCCAGGGCGTCGCGCTCGACGCCGTGCGCGTCGAAGCCCAGGTCGGTGAACCGGCGCACGAACCAGCCGTACGAGGACGCGAGATCGAGCGAGCTGTGCCCCGCCCCGGACAGGCCGCGCTCGCGCAGGAAGCCCTCCATCATCGCGAAGCGGTCCGCGCAGCGGCGCACGAGGCTCCACTCGCCGTCGAACTCGGGCGCCGCGAGCGGCTGGTACAACTCCTGACGGCCGCGCGTCTGCACGCCCTGCAGGACGAGGCTCTGCAGGTACGACCACTTGCGGCCGACGATCAGCGCATCGACCGCGGCGCGGCCCTCCACCAGCGCGAGCGCGGTGCGGTGGTGTCCGTCCTGCAGCTCGTGGCACTTGGACGAGCGCAGCTCGAAGGCGCGCACCGGATCGCCGCGCTGCGTGCGACCTTCGAGCGCCTCGCCGCCCAGCGCGCCCTGCTCCGCGCGTTCGCCGCCCAGCTCCGGCAGCATCCGCCCGAACGCGCGCATGCGCTCCAGGATCCCCGCGTCCGCGCGCGCGCCGAACCAGTGGCCCGCCGTTCCGGCGCAGGTGCGCGCCATGCGGAAGTACGCGGTGCCGCGCAGGAACGCGTCGTCCTCCAGCCGCCGCGGATCCTCGCGCACCTGCCGCAGGAACGCGACGTAGGGCGAATCGGCGAGGCGCAGCGACGCGCGACCGTGCTCGCCGCTCTCCGGAATCCAGCGCTCGAGCGGGCGCCCGGCCTGGCTGCCGACGAGCAGCGTCGCGAGGTCGATGCTGGCGCGGCGCGGCGGATCGAACACCTCGCCGGCGAGTTCGACTTGGGAGCGCTTCTTCCCGATGCGGTGCTTGAGCTGATCGAACATGGCGGTGCGGCCCAGAGGGTACGCTGCCCGCGGTCGCGCGTCCCCACCCGGGATCTCGTCCGGGCCCGGGAGCCGCGCCGCGGCCCTCAGATCGCCTCGAACAGGACGTGGGCGAAGGGCCACTCGGCGTCGGTCCACCGCGCGGCCGGGCGGAAACCGGCGTCGACGCCCAGGCGTTCGAGGGCGGCGAGCTCGAACTTGCGCGAACCCTCGGTCCAGATCGTCTCGTCGCGCTGGAATCCGACGCGCAGGTCCGCGCCGGGGATCGCGACCTCCTGGACGACGATCGAGCGCAGGTGCATCTCCACGCGGCTTTGGTCCTCGTTCCAGCGCGCCACGTGCTCGAAGCGTCCCAGGTCGAAGCGCGCGTCCAGTTCGCGGTTCATGCGCACGAGCAGGTTCTTGTTGAAGGCCGCGGTGACGCCGAGCTCGTCGTCGTAGGCGCGCTCCAGGACCTCGGCCGGCTTGACCAGGTCGGCCCCGAGCAGGAACAGGTCGCCCGCCTGCAGCGCGGCATGCACGTCGCGCAGGAACACGTGCGCCTCGGCGTCGTCGTAGTTGCCGATGTTGCTGCCCAGGAACAGCACCAGTGCGCGCTCTCCGACCTTGCGCCGCGCCACGGCCTGACGCAGGCCGCCGCGGAACAACGCGGGGATCGTGACGACCTCCAGCCCCTCGACGCGGGCCAGCTCCGCGCGGGTGCGCGCCAGCGCCTCGTCCGAGATGTCGACGGCCGTGCAACTGAGGACGTCCTCGCGCGGGAGCACCTCGACCAGCCGGCGCAGCTTGCGACCGCTTCCGGGGCCGAGCTCGACGACCCGGCACGGCCCGGCCAGGTGCCCGCTCAGCTCGGCGGCGTGCGCGGCGAGCAGCCGGTCGCCCGCTCGCGAGAGGCCGTACTCGGGCAGCGCGCAGATGGCCTCGAACAGCGCCGAGCCCAGGTCGTCGTACAGCCAGGCCGGCGCGAGCACCTTCTGTCCCGGCCGCGCCAGGCCGGAGCGGACGTCACGGGCGAAATCGGCGGCGTGGGACATGCGGATCCGGGCGCGCGCAGGGGCGCCGCCCGGACCCGCAGGTGTAGCGGGAGCACCGGCCGCCGCGCAACAGAGCGACGCGATTGCGGTCGTCGCTCCGGCGCGTCGGCGCGGCGCTCAGCCCCGGATCAGCTCGCGCGCCTTGAGGTACGCGAGGATCTTGGCGCCCGACTGCTCGACGGTCTCCTTGCCGGTGTGCACCACGACTTCGGCCTTCTCGGGGGCCTCGTACGGGTCGCTGATGCCGGTGAACTGCTTGATGATGCCGGCGCGCGCCTTCTTGTAGAGGCCCTTGGTGTCGCGCGCCTCGACGACTTCGAGCGGCGCCTCGACGAAGACTTCGATGAACGGCGCCTTGGAGCGCGCGCGGCACTCGTCGCGGATCTCCTTGTACGGCGAGATCGCCGCCGTGATCGCGCACACGCCGTTGCGCGCCAGGAGGTCGGCCACGAATCCGATGCGGCGGATGTTCGTGTCGCGGTCCTCTTTCGAGAAGCCCAGTCCCTTGGACAGGTTCTCGCGCACCTCGTCGCCGTCGAGGATCTCGACCTTGACGCCCTGCTTCTGCAGCGCCGGCGCGATGAAGGTGGCGAGCGTGCTCTTGCCGGCGCCCGAGAGACCAGTGAACCAGAGGATGAAACCGGAGTCGTTCATGGAGTGATGTGACCTTGCTAGCGGATCTTGCCCTCGATGTAGGGCACTTCGAAAACCTTGTCGTGCATGATCGGCCCATGGCCGAAGTAGCCGCCCTCGCCGAACAGCTCGCCGTGGTCGGCGGTGACGATGACGTGGGTGTTCTTGGGGACGAGGTCCCACAGCTCGGCGAAGACGCCGTCCAGGTAGCGCACGGTCTCCACCTGGCGCGCCTTCAACTGGTCGAGCTTGTCCTGATCGAAGAACTGCGGCGCGTCTTCCGCGCGCATCAGGTTCCCCTCGGCGTCGATCTGGCTGTCGAGCTTCTTGAAGACGCCGTTCACGCCGCTGATCCGCGGCCACATCGAGCTGTCCTCGTCGGGCTTGGCGTAGGGGTAGTGCGTCTCGCCCACGTTCAGCATGTAGAACGACGGGCGGTCGGCCGAGAACTTCATCGTCGGCAGCATCGAGCGCATGTCGTTGTGGTGATCCATGAGCTGGAAGCTGTCGAAATCGCGGTTCACGCCCGTGCGCGGGTTGAGCACGGGCAGCGAGACGCGCGCATGGGTCTCGTAGCCGAGCGTGTTGCGCAAGAGGCCCGGCAGCCACAGACCCGGCACCATCTTCGCGAACTCGATGCCCTTGGCCCCCAGGCGCTTGTTGAAGTTGTAGAAGTCCTCCTTGTAGTACTCGGAGGCATACACGTTCGTGGGGCTGGTGTGCGGCAAGAGGCCCGTCAGCAGGTTGTAGTGCGACGGACCGGTCCAGCTCGCGTAGCTCCAGCGCTTCTCGGGCTTGCCGAGCTTCAGGATGTTCTTCGGCTCGCCCTGCATGAACGCGTCGTAGCGGCACGAATCGAGCGTGATGACGATCAGGTTGTTCTCGGCGCGCGGCGCGGGCCGCTCGGCCGCGAACGGGCCGCCGGGCCGGGCCAGGGGCCGCGGCACCGGTTTCGGCTTGGGCTTCAGGAAGTCGAACAGGCCCACGCTCAGCCCTTCTTGAGCGTCGCGTAGTACGCCGCGAGCACCTTGGCCGTCGACGGGCGCATGATGCGGTCGTCGGGCATCTCGCCCGCGTCCAGGATCTCGCGCATCTTCGTGCCGCTGATCGTGACCTGCGTCTTGCCGGCGTTCTCCTCGACCAGGCCGACGCGGTTGATCTCCTGGAAGTAGGCCGCGAAGCCCACGTTGACCGTGCGGATCGCGAGTTCGCCGCCGAGGCCGGCGAAGATCTGCTGCGCGTCGAAGTCGCCCCAGATCGCGGTCTTGTCGTCGTACGGCGCGTCGGCGTGCTTGCGCCCGACGATGAAGTGGCTGAAGCCCAGGTTCTGGCGGTAGATGGCGTGCATCACGGCCTCGCGCGGACCGCCGTAGTACATGCGCATGTCCAGGCCGATCAGTTCGAGCTGCGCGCCCAGCGACTGGCCCTTGCTCTTCCACAGCGCCTCGTCGGCGTCGCCCTGGCCGAGGAACCGGCCCTCGATCAGCGCCTCGTAGGTCTGCATGCGCACGTCGGCGGGGACGTCGTCGCCCTTGAGCTGGCCGACCAGCGGGTTCAGCACCACGCCGACGCGCTTGCCGGTCTCGCGCAGCAGCTTCTCGGCGCCGTAGACCAGCGCGTACTCGTGCGCGCGGTGCAGCGGGTTGCGCGTCTGGAACGCCACGGTCTGCTCGAAGCCGCGCTTCGCCACCAGGTCGCGCGTCTGGACGGGCGACATGACCCGCCTGGCGAACGGCCGCTTGTCCTCGAAGGGCAGGAGATCGATGTCGCCGGCCAGCAGCATGGGACGCGTGTCGCCGGTCCACAGGCGCGCGCCGGGGTGATCCAGGCGATCGGTGCCGTAGACGGCGCGAACGAGCGCCTTGGGATCCCAGGCGTAGCAACCCGAAACCCGCAGGCGCCCGAAGACGCGGCCTTCGTGCACCAGCGCGACTTCCTTCGCGCCGCGCGCGGCCTTGGCCTCGTCCGCCGTGACCGGCAGCACCACCGGGATCGTCCAGGCCCAGCGCTTGCCGTTGCGCTCGATCGCGCCCTTCTCCAGGACGCTCGTGAAGTCGCGCTCGTCCATCGGGCCTGTCAACGGCGAGAGCGTGCCGTCCGCGATGCGGTACAGCGTCGTGCGGTCGGTCTCGTTGACCTCGACCTTGGGCAGGGCCTGCCACTTCGCGGCCTCGGCGGCGGGCGCGATGCGGTTCACGGGAGTTGCGATTCCGCCGTGCACGGGCACGGCGCGGGGCGAAGTCGTCGTCGTCATGAGGTGGTGCGGTTGCGGAGCCCGTCGGGGCTCACAGGTATCCGAGCTTCTTCAGCTTGCGCTTGAGCTCTTCGAGTTCGCTCGCGCCCAGGTCCGTCTTGTCTTGGCTCTCCGCCTCCCCCATCAGGTCGCGCAGGACGAACACGATGAAGTCGGTGGGCGAGTTGAAACCCGATCCCTCGACGACCTGCTCGACCTTGCGGTAGAGCGGGCGGGGGATCTTGATCGTGACCTTGGACTCGCGCATGCGGCGTTGGCGGGAGATCGTCGGGGAGAACGCGCGCGCCGGCGGGGCTTCAGGTCCCCTCCGGCGCGAGGCGCGGCTCCCCGGGCCATCGGCGCGGCCGACACTCCCGGAACACTCCTATCGTACTCTGATCGGAGTGTCATGAGAGCCTTCGACCCGCCTGGGCCCGCAGATCGCCACATCTCCTTGCATGCCAGGTGGTTGGGGACGGCCTCCGCCAACCGCCAGTCCGCCGCCCGCGTATCGAGGTGCCGACCTCCCCCCCCCGCCCGGGCTGGGGTACACCTTTCGACCGGCCCCGCGGCCGACCTCACCATGCGCACCCCCACCCTCCTCGCCGCGCTCCTGTTCGCGGCCTGCTCCAGCTCCGATCCCAAGACGCTCACGAGCGAGGGCTTCGCGGCCCTGCACCGCGGCGACGCCAAGGCCGCGCTGGTGAAGTTCGACGCCGCGCTCACGCAGCTCGATGCGCAAGACGCCGAGTATCTGCGCTCCGCGCTCGGCCGCTGCGAAGCGCTGGCGCGCCTGGCCCCGGCACAGGCCAAGGACGCGTTCCTGGCGCTGGCCAAGGCCCAGCCGGCGAAGGTGCGCGAGAACGACTACAGCCTGATCTGCGACGCCTTGCTGCGCAGCGACGCGACGATGGAGGCCATCGACGTGATGCACGCGGGCAACGAGCACTACAAGGAGTCGAGCGCGATGAAGGCCACGACCGAGGCCGTGATGCGCAAGGCCAAGGAGGCCAAGAGCCCCGACGCCCTGCAGAAGCTGAAGGGCCTTGGCTACACGTAGCGCGCGCGGCGCGGCACTCGCGGGAGCCGCGGTCCTGACCCTGCTGACCGGGTGCCAGGTCACGCGCACGCCGCCGCTCAGGCCCGAGTTGGAAGCGCTGATCGCCGCCCAGCAAGACGCCTGGAACCGCGGAGACATCGCCGCGTTCATGGAGCTGGGCTACTGGCGCTCGCCCGACCTGACGTTCTACTCCGGCGGCGAGGTGTCGCGCGGCTTCGAGCCGATGCTGGAACGCTACCGCAGGAAGTACGAGGCACCCGGCGCCGAGCGCGGCCGCCTCGCTTTCACTCAGCTCGAGTTCGTGCCGCTGGCCGACGACGTCGCGCTGGCGCGCGGCCGCTGGGACCTCGATTTCGAGGCCGCGCCGGACGTGGGCGGCCTGTTCACGCTCGTGCTGCGGCGGCTGCCGGACGGCTGGCGGATCGTGCACGACCACACCAGCGTCGACTGATCCCGAGTCAGCCGGCTCGCGCTGGTTGTCGCGCATCGGCGCCGCAACAACCAGGAGCACGCACCAGGCGGCACAGGGGCACCGCCAGCAGCGCGCCCAGCACGGGCGCTGCCAGGTACAGCCAAGCGTTCTCGGTGCTTCCGGACACCAGAGCCGGCGCGATCGAACGCGCGGGGTTCATCGATGCGCCCGAAATCGGGCCGGCGAACAGCGCTTCGAGGCCGACCATCGCGCCGATGGCCAGGCCGGCCATCACGCCGCGCTCCTTCGCGCCGTCCGAGACGCACAGGATGACGAGCATCAGCATCCACGCCAGCACGACCTCGAGTACGAACGCTTGCAGCGCGCCGTCCGCCGGCAACGTCGCGCCCAGCGTCGGATGCACGGGAAACAGGTAGCGCAGGAGCAGGCTGGCGGCGATCGCGCCCGAGATCTGCGCCCCGACGTATCCGGGAACCCTGGCCCACGGGAACCGCCCGGCCGCGGCGAACGCGAGGCTGACTGCCGGGTTGATGTGCGCTCCCGAGACGTCGCCGAACGCCTGGATCATCGCGGTGACCGCCAGGCAGAACACGAGCGCGACGCCGACGTGCGTCACCACGCCGCCCGAGACGTCGTCGACCACGATGGCTCCGGTCCCGGAGAACACCAGAACGAACGTTCCCAGGGCTTCGGCGGCGATCGCTCGCATGTCGATGGATCTCGGGCGTCGGCCGCGCTGTGCCGGCCCGCGGAGCGGAGCAGGGTAGCAAGGCGGGACGCCCGGGGAACGCGAGGACCGCGCTACCACGGATCGCCGAGCGACCCGCGCGCGCGGGACAACTGCTCACGGATCCGATCGTCCGGCTCCACTCCGTTGCGCGCCATCGACAGGCAGACGCCGGCCAGATCCTCCGCGCGCGGGCGGGAGTTGGGGTTCACCAGCGCCGCATCGATCGCGCGCCCGTAGAGAACCAGGGCCTCTGCGGTCCCGCCCAGGGAGTGGCTGGCTTCGGCCAGCGCCCGCAGCGCTCCCGAGCGGTAGATGTCCACGATCCTCTCGCGCTGCGCCTCGAACAGGGCCTGCGCGCTCGCCAGCCGGACGCGAGCCGACTCCGATTCGCCGCAGCGCCCGCGCAGGGCGGCCAGAGCAGCCAGGCGCGCGACGTGATCCTCGGGCGACCAGCGGGCCGCGTCGACGAGTGCCTCGGCTTCCTCCACCCGTGACAGCGCGTGCGTCGGCTCGCCGTGCGCCAGCGCGCGCCCCGCCAGTTCCTGAAGGACGTCGATCCGGACGCCGGGGGGCAGCTTGGACATCGAGCGCTCGATCCTGCGCTCCAGTTCGCCGCGCCGTTCCGCGTCGGCGTAGTGATGGTCGAACAGCTCGAGTCCGCGGTCCAGCGCCCCGCGGACGGCGTCGAGCGCATCCGTGGCCAGGATTGCATCGATGTCGCGGAGCAGGCCCTCGAAGCCGGCAGCGTCCGCGCCGTCGGAGCCCGCATCGCCCGAGCCAGCGGGGTTCGACCGCGACAGGCCGCGTCGCGCCGGCTCGCTCCGGGCGCGCGCGGCGATTGCGCGGATCCGCTCGCGCTGCCAGTCCTGTTGAACGTCCGCGCCATCCGCGATGCGCTCGGCGAGGTCGAGCAGCACGGCCGCCTCGCCGTGCTCGTCCTCCCGCGCGAGGTGCAGGGCCAGGCCGGCGTAGACACAGCCGCGCCGCCAGTCGTGGATTCCCCTGGAGTAGCTCAGAGCGCGGCGCGGCTGTTCCAGCTCGAGGGCGGCGCCGGCGGCGCTCTCCTGCAGCCTCGAGCGAGTCTTGATGTGCGGCGCGACCGGCAGCGCGCTGGCGATCTCGAACGCCAGGTCCAGCAGTTCGAGCCGGACCTCGGCGAGCGGTCGATCGACGACGGAGTCCGGCAGCACGCCCTCGTCCGCGCGCGCGGTTCCGGCGGCGCTCGACGGCGCGTGGGACGCGGTATCCGAGTCGTGGGCGGTGCTCCCGGACTGGACCGTGGGCGCGAAGAGGACGCCGACGATCGGCACGAGCACGAAGACCGACAGCAGGAAGACTTGGAGGTAGGTTCTCATCGCGGCATCAGCTCGGGTTCGTGGCGTGTGGAAGAGGCGGCCTTGCGTTCCGCGCGCGGACGGACCGGGCGCGCGGAACGCAAGGCAAGCAGTCCCTCGGGATCAAGCCCCCCAGACGATCTGCAGGCCGTTCGACAGGTTGAACGTCGAAGCCGTGCAGAACGCCGCGGCGTTGCGGTACCAGATCTGGTAGGTGCGCGTGCCCGGAGCACCGACCAGCCCCTTGACCGAGACGCTGGGGTCGCCGGCCTGCGGGTACTGCGAGGCGCCGGCCGCGTTCGCCACCGTCTTCAGGCGGATGACGGATCCACCGGCGCAGCGCAGGCCGTCGCCGAAGGCCGCACCGGCACCAGCCGACTGCTGGGTCGTGCCCTGGAAGTACAGCGCGGAGCTGTTGGGCATCTGCGTCCCGGAGAGCACGACGGTGTCGTTCGAGAGGAACGCGCAGCCGCTCGCGCGCAGCTTGCCCGCGGTCCCGAGCGAGCTCAGGCAGCCCTCGCCGGCGCCGACGGCGCTGTTGTTGCCGCAGGGGCAGGCCGTGCCCGTGCCGTCACCGGCGCAGAACACCGTCCCGAGGTCCGTGGCCGGCGTGTAGCCGAACGCGAACGACGCGGTCCAGTCGCACAACCAGCTCGTGGCGCTCGGGTCGAAACCGCCGCGGTACTGCGCCGGCGTGAAGAACCCGTCGTTCGGGGCGGCCGCGACGCTGGAAGCGGCGGCGTTCCTGGGACGCGGATCGAGCCCGACGACCGGCAGCATGATCTTGCCGCCGCGCGTGACCGCCGGGCCGCGTGTGACCGAGCGCACAGGGGCGTCGGCATCGGCGAAGCCGGGGATCTGCACGTTGTTCTGGCTGGGAGCGAGCACCCCGCGCGCCGTTGCCTCGGTGTAGGCCGAGGCGAACTGGTTGCGGAAAAACACGCTGTCGGTGATCTCGCACAGCTTGCCGGAGGTCTGCGACTGGTAGAACGCTGCCGGGTTCGAGGGAGCGTTCACGCCAGAGAACACGGAGAAGTCGGTGGTCCAGGAGTTGGCCCACGAGAGCGTCCCGTTGAATCCGTACCCGTTGCCGCCGTCGCCGTCGACGTTGTCGAAACGGACGAGGACCTCTCCCAGGTCCATGAAGATGCAGTTGCGGTACTGGACGCGGGCGTTGTCGCGCCAGGCGGTGCCGTGGTCGCCGTCGACGGGCTGGCCGATCACCGTGAAGTTGTAGATGGTCGCGGTCGTGACCGGCTGGTAGTCGGACTGCTCGGCGCCGTCCACCTCGAAGCAGTTGTCGCCCACGCCCGAGCCCTGCGGCGCGTCGACGCTGTAGCCCTGGACGATCAGGCCGAACTGGGCCTTGCCGCGCCAGCCCTGGTCGACGTCGAAGCTGTCGTCGCCGATGTTCCAGATGCTGACGTACTTCAGGTTGACGGTCCCGCCCCAGATCTCGATGCCGTCATCCACGTTGTTCATGATCTCGACGTGGTGGATGTCGGTCCCGCGGCCGATGCCGCCCAGGGACAGGCCGTTCAGCTCGTTGTTCAGGCCGATCACGCGGCCGCCGTAGCGGATCGAGAGGTACGAGATCGAACCGCTGTCGTCGTCGTCGTTCCCGCCGCCGTACAGCACCTTGGTGTCGCCCGGGAATCCGGCGACCAGGCCCTCCATCGCGGCCACGTTGGTGGCGCTGGGCGTCGCCGTGTTGCCGGGCGTCGCGTCCTCGGAGATGTAGGCACCGCCCATGATGGTCAGGTTGCCCCACTCGTTGGCCGCTTCGCGCCAGGTGCCGGTCTTGGGGTTCCCGCCGGTCCAGGTCGCCACGTCCGCCGTCGACGTCATGACCACGGGCTGCGAGGCCGTGCCGTTCACGAAGATCTGCGCGCCCCTGCATACGGCCAGGCTGCCGCCGAGGTTCGTCGTGCTGGCCACGACCGTGCCCGGCTCGATGGTGAGCGTCGCGCCCGGGAGCACGTAGATCTGCTGCTGGAGGTTGTAGGTGTTGTTCGCCGTCCAGGTCGTGGAGGTGGCGATGTTGCCGGTCACGAGGATCTCGGCCGCGGAAGCCCCGCCGGCCAGGACCACGCCCGCCGCCAGGGCGGTCGCGGACTTTTTCAGAATGCCATTCACTGGATGCTCTCCTGTCTCGAGGGGCGCGACACGATTCGGGAAGAGGACCGTCCTCTTCGTGCTCTCCGTGCCGCCCGCGAGGGAAGGTAGGCGGGGCATGTCTGCGCTCCGTGAAGACGCGGACAGAGCCTCTCGAATTCGCGGCACCCTCTCTCAACGCGTCTGCGCGACGCGTTCGACCTGGTCGAGGTACTGCTGGATGTTCTCGCGCGGCTGGATCACTTGGGCGCGCCGCAGATGCGGCAGCGCCTCCGCATACCGGCCCTGCTTGACCAGCAGTTGCGCCAGGCGCACCTTCGCGTCGGCCTCGAAGCCCTCCAGGCTGGCGGCCCGCTCGTAGCAGAACGCCGCGCGTTCGCTGTCCCCGGACCGGCTTGCGTGCTGGCCGAGGAGGATCAGCGCCTCGCCGTCCAGCGGGTCGAGGGCCACGATCTCCTCCAGCACCTTGGCCTCCTCGTCCCCGGCCCCCGAAGCCACGGCCACGCGCGCGCGCAGCTTGAGCAGGTCCTTGCGCTGCGGCGCGCCCAGGCGCTCGCCGTGCAGATCCTCGATGCGCGCGAGGAGGTCGCGCGTCTCATCCAGGCCGCCGCGCGCGATCAGGACCCGGGCCGCGCGGATCGCCCGGTCCGGATCCGCCTCCGGAGCGGCCTGCATCGCGCGCACGTAGCAGCCCACCGCGAGCCCGAAGAGCTCCTCGTTCGTGTAGATGTCGCCGAGCATGTTGAGGCTGTCGGGCGTGGACTGGCCAAGCCGATCGACGATCTCGTAGCTCTTGGCCGCATCCATGGGCCGGCCCAGGCCGATGGAGGCATTGGCTTGCAACAGCCACAGATCGCCCCGCTCTGGTTGCGCCGCGATCAACTGCTCCAGCAGCGCGGCGGCATCGGCGTAGCGCTGCTGGCGGAAGAAGCTGCGCGCCAGACCGAGCTTCCAGTCCAGCGTCCCGCCGTCGAGGAGCGTTGCCATCCGGTAGGCGGATTCCGCGGCGATGTCGTGCCCCAAGCTGGAGTGCGCGAACCCCAGGAGGCCGTACACGATCGCGTCGCCGCCACCCAGCTCGATCACGCGGATCAAGGCCTGGGATGCGCGCTCGAAGTCGTTCTGGCGCGTGCGGATGAGCGCCAGGTTGCGCCAGGCGCGGCGGAACTTGGGGTGCTTCTGCACCGCGATCTCGTAGGCCTCGCCGGCCGGATCCAGGCGCTCCGCCTGGAACTGCAGGTTGCCGACGGTGAAGTCGAGGACGGCACTGGCCGCCTCGCCACGCGCGGAGGCGAGCAGTGCGAGAGCCTGTTGCATCTGGCCCGCGGAGATGAACTGCAGGACCTGCTGCATCTTCTCGCGCTCCTCGGCGCTGATGCGCGGCTCGATGTCGGTCTCGGCGCTGTAGCTGGCGGCGAACTGGCGGCGGAACTGCGGGCTGTTCCACAGCTCCAGCTCCGCGGCGCCCGGCCCCGTTTCGTCGCCATGTTCCGGCGGCACGCGTTCGGGACGATCCTCCGGCTGCCAACCGGGCTGTGCCGCCGGCGGCAGCGCGGGCGTCCGTTCCTCGGCCGCGCGGTTCTCGTCGGACGCCGGACCGATCGCGTGCAGGCGCGAGCCCGGACCCGGCACGGCCGCGCAGCCCACGAACAACGGGATGAGGAACAGGGACGGGTGGATCGTTCGCGTCATGACTACTGCGCCTTGGGGAAAGTGATCGGTACGCGCATGCGGAATCGGACGGCCTCGCCGTTGCGCTTGCCGGGCTCGAAGACCCACTGCTTCACGGCCGCGAGCGCCGGGGCCTCGAACGCGGGGTCGGAAGCGCTCTGGACTTGCGGGCTCTCGACGCGGCCGCGCTCGTCGACGATGAAGATGATCTGCACGGTCCCGGGCGCCTTCTGGCGCGCGGCCGCGCTCACGATCGGACCCGGCTGGTGGATGGCGCGCGGCTTCTGGTCGAGGTCCGCGAGCGAGAACAGGGCTTCCACGCTGTTGTCACCGGTCGGCGCGACGGCGTTCAGCTTCACGGCGAAGTCGCCGCCGAGCCAGTCGCCGCTCAGGCTCGCGTTGAGCGCCAGCTCGAGCTGCGCGAGATCCAACGGCGGCGACTCCTCGGCCAGCTCCGGAGCGGGCGGTTCCGGCTCGGGCTCGTCCTCGGGCTTCTCCTCCTCCGGCGGCGGGGGCGGCGGTGCCTCGAGCACGTCCACGCTGCGCACGAGCGTGTCCGCGGGCGGCGCCTCGGCCATCGTCTGCATCCAAGGGAGGACCAGGAAGAACAGCAGGGTCAGGCCCGCCGCCCCCAGCAGCACGAAAAGCCAGGAGAGTGCCTCCAGGAACCGGTTCGGTGCGCGCGCGGGAACCACGTTCGCTCCTTCAGCGCGCGGGAGCGCGGCTGGCCACGCTGACCTTGGCGGCCTCGGCCAGCTTGGCTTCGTCGATGACGCGCACCAGCAGGCCGGCGGGCGCGGCGGCATCCGCCTGGATGATCACGGGCACCTGCTCCTTCTGGAGCATGCGGCGCACGAGAGGCTGCACCCCGCTGATCCCGATGTCGCGCCCGGCGTAGACCACGGCGCCTTGAGCGGTGAGCGCCAGGAGGATGCTCGTCTTCTCCAGCCGCACCGCCGATGCAGCCTGCGGACGGTCGACCTCGACGCCCGTCTCCTCGACGAACGTCGTGGTCACGATGAAGAAGATGAGCAGGATGAAGACGCAGTCGATCATCGGGGACATGTCGATGCCCCCTTCGCTGCCTTCGTCCGCGGCGGATTCCCTGAATCGTCCCATGGTGGTGCGCCGCTCAGACCGGCGCGTGTCGGTGACAGGAGCGGATCGCGTTCACGCGGCACCTCGCCGGTGAAGCTGGCGGTAGCGGTCCTGGGTGAACACCGTCTCCAGGTGCGCCAGGAAAACCTTGTAGCGCTCCAATTTGCGCGTGATCAGGTACTGCAGGAAGAGCCCCGGCAGCGCGATCACGAGGCCGGTCTCGGTCGTGATCAGCGCCTCCGAGATGCCCTGCGCGACGAGCGCCATGGTCTTCTCGCCGCCCGATCCAGTGGCCAGTGCGTCGAACGTCGCAAGCATGCCGGTCACCGTGCCCAGCAGGCCCAGCAACGGCGCGGCTCCGACGCAGATGCGCAACACGCGCAGGTCGCGGGCGATCGGCGCGATCTCGCTGGCGCGGAGTTCGCGGAACGCGCGGCCGGTCTCCTTCAGCGTTCCGCCGGAAACGAAGTCGAGGAGGCAGCCGATCGGACCGCTGCGCTCCCCGGGCCGCTCGATCCAGTCGCGCCAGCGCGCTTCGGGCAGCGCATCGAACCCCTTCGCGCGCAGGGAGCGGTAAAGATGCAGGCTGAAGCTGAACATGATCAGCGCGACCAGCGCGATGGCCGGCATGCACCAGCCGCCCGCCTGCCAGACTCCCAGGGCCTCCCCCCACAGCCGTTCGAAGGCCTCGCTGACGCGGTTCATCGCTGCGACCCCGCGCGCTCGCCGTCGCGGACCATTCCGCCATCGTGCGCGCCGCGGACGGCCACGGCCGCGGGCTGGCGGCCGCTATCGACCAGGCTGTCGCGCACGACCGGCGAGAGCAGGTCGATCAGGATCTCCTTGACTTCCTCCCGCGTCGCGGCGCGCGTGCGCGGCGGAGCCGGCGCTTCGCGCGGAACGGCCGGTGTATCGGCAGCGCGCCGGAACGGGGACTTCGCGAGCTGGTTGACGAATGCGATCGCGGACTTCTCCATCCCGTCGATGATCGCGCGCGCGCGCCTCGAGAGGAACGCGTAGAGCAGCAGCGAGGGGATCGCCACGTACAAGCCGAACTCCGTGGTGATGAGGGCCTCGGAGATCCCGCTCGAGAGCGTCTTCACGTCGCCGGTGCCGAAGACGGTGATCAACGCGAAGGTCTTCATGATCCCGGTGACGGTGCCGAGCAGACCGAGCAGCGGCGCGGCGGACGCCGTGATGGCGATGAACGGGAGGTAGCTCTGCAGGCGCAGCCGCGTGGCCAGTACCGTTTCGTACATGACTTCCTCGGCCAGCTCCTGCGGCTCGTCGACGTGCTCGACGCCCGCGGACAGCATGGTCCCCGTCGGACCCGGGATCGCGGCGGCCGCCTGGCGGGCAACCTCGCGATCGCCAGCGGCCACGGCGTCGACCAGCCTCTGGACCTGCTTCGGCGCGGGCCTGCGGACGCGCAGCAGCGCGATCCACTTGAGCAGAGCGACCAGCAGCGCCGCGCCCGCCAGGGCGAAGATCGGCACCATCACGATTCCGCCCTTCTGGACGTGTTCCCAGAGCGTGTCGCGCGTCTCCTCCAGCTTGTGAGCGTCCCCGCCCGAGGCGTCGAGCGGGAACAGGCCGCGCCCGGTCTGGACCAGTTGCGCGGCAGCGTCCGCGGCGGCAGGGTCCTGGAACGGGATCAGCACCGGATCGAGGGAACCGAGGCGCTGCTCCGCCGATCCCGCGAGACCGCCGTCCTCCGCGCGGAACACCGCCGCGGGGCCGATGCGCGTGAACGTGCCATTCAGCACCTGGCCGCGCGGGTCGATCGCCCGTCCCGGGAAGCTCGTGCCGCCCAGCGCCTCGTGCAGCCGCTCGAGCGATGCGGAGAGGACCGACACCTGCGCCTCCAGGCGCTGCTCCTCGCTGAGGTTGCTGTTCTCGGGCGCCAGCCGCGCCGCCTCGAGCGCATTCCGGCTGCGCTGCAACTCGGTGATGTGCAGGCGCGTCTCCAGGTTGCGGACGTACTCGCCGAGCAGCGTGGACAGGTAGTCGGCCTCGTCCTGGCGCAGCTTGTTCTCGCCGCGCAGGTTGGTGAGATCCAGCGCGCGCGTGTCCAGCAGCCGCGAGGCCTGCTGGTACTCCAGGCGAATCGCGCCGAGCTCGCTCTCGAGCTCGCTGAGCTTGCGGCTGAGGGGGATCTTCTCCTGCGCCATCTGCTCGCGCAGGCGCGCCAACTCGGCCAGGCTCTCCTCGAGCTGTTGTCGCGCGCCCAGCGCCGCGTCGGCGAAGCTGCCCTTGCCCGCGTCGGGCGTCTGCTGCGCTGCGCCGGCGGCGGTGGTGATGGCGGCGAAGGCGAGTGCCGCAAGAGTGCTTGTCTTCATGGTCGTGGACGGCCTCGTCTAGTCGATCCGCACGGGCAACTGCACGAAGCGCGCGGGCGCCTCGTTCTTGAGCACCGCGATCACGGCCGCGATCTCCGCCGCGTGCTCGTTGGACGGCGTCCAGGTCCAGCCCTCGGTCGTCGCGCGACCGACGCCCGCGACCTGCCGCTGGGCGTCGACGTAGTAGCCCTGGCCCAGGCCCGCGTAGAGCGTGGTCACCTGATAGGAGCTGCCGTCCGGGAGCGCGCGCAGTTCGCTGGTCAGGGTGAACTCGCGATCGAACTTGTTCACCTCGTTCAGGATCCCGACCACGTTCTGATAGCGCTCCGCCAACGTCGCCCGCACCTCGCTGGTGCCGTCGGGCAGGCGCTGGCTGAGCGGCTTGAGCCGCTCACGGATCGGGTCGGGCAGCCGCGCGAGCAGTGCGTTCGTGCGCTGCTCCAGCGCGCCTACGGTCTCGACAAGCGCCGCCGTGGCCTGCTTGCGGCGCTCGTTCTCCTGGATCAGCTCCTCGCGCTTGCGGTCCGCCTCGGCGATGCTCGCCTCGGTGTCGACGACCTTGGCGCGCAGCAGCGCGCACTCGCGGCGCACGATCCCGATGCGGTCGTCAAGGACCTCGCGGCCCAGCGCCCACTCGCGCTGCTCCTTCGAGATCACGCGACGGGTCTCGACCCACTTCTCCAGCACGGCCCGCGTGTCGTCCAGCGTCGGCCGGGTTCCCCCGTCCGTGTTCTCCGCGGCAGCCAGGATCCCCGTCGCGACGATCAGCAGGAGCTCGGGGCGTCCGTACCCGCACCGCGATGGCTTGGCGTCGTGTCGTCTGTTCCGCATTTGCATGAGAGGTCTCCTTCGTGCGGCGTGCTGCCGCGTTACCGGTCAGAACGCGAGCCTCACGGTCAGGCTCAGCGTGTAGTCGATGCCCTTCGTGTAGGAGGTCTTGGTCACGTCGCCGCCGATGTACTCCGAGCGGTAGACCTCCTCGATCACAGGATTGGTCAGGTTCTTGACCTGGAACTGCAGGCTGACGAAGCGGCTGAGCTCCTGCTTGAGGCTGAAGTTCAGCGTGTCGTACTGCGTCGCATAGACGTTCGGCACGAAGTTGCCGTTGGCCTGGCCCGCCCCCGCAACGAGCGTGTCGCCCTGGATCGTGTAGAACAGCGCGAACTGCGTGCGCGTCGACCGCAGGTCGTAGGTCAGGTAGGCGTTGTAGAGGTGCTCGGGCGCGTTGGTCATGTCGCGCGAGCTCATGGGCGCGGCGATGCCGGGGCTCGAGAACCCCGCCGCTTCGTCCGCGGGCAGCGTGACCTCCGACGAGATCAGCGTGGCGTTCGCGCCCAGGGAGAGGCCGTCGAGCGCGTCTGCCCAACGGCCCAGGTCCTGGCGCGCCTCGAGCTCCCAGCCGCTCAACCGGCCCTCGGGGTAGTTCACGGGCGTCGTGAACGTGAACCCGGCGAGCCGCTGCACGTACTCGATCGGCCGATCGACGTCCTTGCGGAACCAGGACAGCGAGAGCAAGCCGCCCGGGTACGGCGTGTGGTCGACGCGCAGGTCGTAGTTGTCGATGCCGCTCATCTCCAGGTCCGGATTCCCGATGAAGATCGGCCCGCCCAGGAACTCCTGCTGCAGGATCGGGGTCAGCTCCTTGAACGTCTGCCGCGCGATCGTCTGGCTGTAGGCCGCGCGCACGGTGAACCGGTCGCTGGGCTCGTACACCAGGCCCAGCGACGGCAGCACGTCGTCCTGCGAGAAGCTCACGTCCGCATCCCCGGCATTGAGCGTCACCGGCGCCGTCGCACCCGGGGGGAACCAGGTGGCGTTGGCCTCGGGCGCGTTCACGATCCCGAGGTCCGTCGACTCGAAGCGCGCCCCGCCCACGGCGCTGACGGACGACGTCAGCGGCAGGTCCATCATCCCGTACCAGGCCGTGATCTCCTGCTTGCCGCGGTAGTCGACGTCGAACAGCGACTCCGTGATCGGATGGTTCTCGGACGGGAACACCTCGCTCCAGGGCTCGTCCCATCCGCCCTGGTAGGAGGCGCCGGCGTCACCGAAGTTGCTGAAGGTCTCCTGGCGGAAATCGCGATCGACGGCGTCGTCGAAGAAGCCGAACTTCAGGTAGCCCTCGTGATCGTTCCACTGATGGAAGGGCAGCTTCAGGTCCAGCGCGACCTGGCTGCTGTCCTCCTCGATCTCCTTCCAGATGCGCTGGACGTTGCCGAGGTTGAAGTTGGCCGCGGGCTTGTACGGGTACCACGTGGGGTCCGTCGTGAAAGGCGGCACGAAGGGCGGGACGCCCGGGTTGAAGGAGGCCGGCAGCCAGAGCGCGCCGAACTGGCGCTTGTCCGGCTCGTTCAGGTCCGCCGCGCTGCGCGAGAGCGACCAGTCCAGGCGCGGCTCCTTGAAGCGCAGCACGCGGCCCAGGTCCGGAACGCCGAACGGCAGCTCGTGGTCGCCGCGCAGTTGCAGCGTCGACGTCGAGCGCTCCGAGTACTCCAGCGTCTCGGTGCGGATGTACGGCGAGGCGTTGAGGTTGCCCGGCTCGTTGCCTGTTCCCAGCGGGTCGTCGGGGTCGTAGCCGGGGAAGTAGTACTCCTTGCCGCGCGTGTTCTCGGCCAGGGTCGCCGTGTCCTCCGCCGTCCGCGTGTACAGGTAGGCCAGCGCGATCGCGTGCTTCTCGGTCTCCAGCCCGATCGTGCCCAGGCCGCCCCATTGCACGGACTGCGTGCCCTGCGTGATGTCGAACAGCGCGGTCTTGAAATCGCCGTCGGTCGGCGTGCCCTGGATCGTCTCGGGTGTCATGCCCTCGCCGGGGTTGGCCACCCAGTACGAGTCGTTCTTGCCGTTGTCGTGGAACGAGCTGTCGCGCTCGTAGAAGAAGCTGGCGAGCCCCCCGAGCTTCACGCCCTTGCCCAGCTCCTGCTTGCCGCCGGCATCGATCGACCACTTGTGGTCGACGGGCGCGTCGCGCGTGGACGTGCCGACGGCGCCGGCCCAGCTCTGTCCCAGCGAGTCGGACTGGATGTCGCGCGCGCCGCCGTCCGAGCCCCAGAAGCTGACGCCGCCGCCGTCGTAGGTCAGGAAGTCCGATCGCCCCGCCGACTGCGAGTTGGCGCCGATCTGGCCCTTGATCTGGAACAGGGACTCTTCGGGGATCCCGCGCAGGCGCACGTCGACCGCCCCGCCCGAAGCATCGCCCTGCTGGTCCGGAGTGAAGGTCTTGCTGACCTGGATGCTCTCGATGACCGTCGCCGGGTACTGGTCGAGCTCGACGGCGCGCTTGTCCTCGTCGGCCGTCGGCAGGCGCACGCCGTTCAACTGCGAGCTGACGTAGCGGTCGGGCAGCCCGCGGATCACGGCGTACTTCCCGTCCTGGACGGAGGCCCCCGCGACTAGACGCAGCGCGCCCGCGGCGTCGCTCGCGCCCGCGCGGCTCATCAGGTCGGCGCTGATGGAGTCGATCAATGCCGGACTCTCGATGCGCAACTGCAGCAGGGCGCTCTCCGTTCCCGCCCCGGCCTGGAGGACGTCCTGGACGACGAACTCCTCCATGTCGGTGAAGTCCCCCGACAACCAGGCGTCGATCTCCGTGAGCTGGCCCGCGGTCACGGAAACCTCGGTCCGCACCTGCCTCACGTATCCGGCCTTCGAGAAGACGAGCGTGTGGACGCCGGGGCGCACGTCCGCGAGGACGTAGTTGCCCTGATCCGACGTCAGCGCGCGCTGGCCTGACTCGACCGCGAGCACCTCTGCTCCAGGGAGCGGCACGCCGAAGTCCTTGTCGTAGACGACGCCGCGGATGGAGCCGACGGGCTGTTGAACTCTCGGCGCGGGCTCAGGCAACGGCATGATCCAGAGGAGTCCGGCGCACAGGTGCATCCAGGTCGACACGGTCGCGAGGGGCGGGGGGGGCTGAAGCACGCGCGGGAAAAACGATCAGGGCTTGCGTGCGCGCGCGTCGCGCGTGCTGTTTCGCCGATCCGTCACCGGAGCTTGCTCGATGCTTGGCGGAGTCTCGATACACGATGGGACGCGGACACCGCCGGTCCTTGGCTGGCGCAGGAGGCGCGCGGCGCGGCGGCGTCGACCACGGCGCGCAGACTAGGAGCGCCGTGCGAGGAATCCGTGAGGACCGCGCTGCTTCCGCATCAATGCTGCGTGTTCCTGATCGATCCGGCGCCGTCGGTTGCGCTCTGGAACGGCCTGCGCGACGATCAAGATCCTGCAAGGGGCCGCGTGCCCCCCCCCTCGG
The DNA here is from genome assembly GCA_964552795.1 of uncultured Planctomycetaceae bacterium. GTDB lineage: Bacteria > Planctomycetota > UBA1135 > UBA1135 > JAEUHZ01. The sequence goes on along the minus strand of CAZKIO010000003.1, from coordinate 34,879 downwards.
AGGTGGAATCATGGCTTCACACGCTGCATCGCTCCTCGCCCCGCTCCTCCTGGCGTCGGGGGCATCCACCCAGAGCATCAACATCGACATGGGCAGCCCCGCCTCGAGCTTCGGCAAGCCGGGCGATGCTCACGCCGCCGCCGCGGGACAAGCGGGCTTCTGGAACGCGGTGGGCGCGGGCACGCCGGCGATCCTGCGCTACCTCGACGGATCGATGGCCACCACGAAGGTCGTGCCGGGTGGCAGCGGCGCCGCCAACGCCGAGTTCCAGAACCCGCTGACCTTCCTCGCCGACGAGCAACTGATGGACGACGGCGTGCGCCTGACGGGCGCCGCGTCCTCGTACGTGTTCAACGTGCACGGACTCGCGAACGGTCCGTACTACGTCTACACGTACGCCATGGCGCCGGACACGACCGCGACCACGGTCGTCACCGTCACCGGTTCTCCCGACGGCGCGCGCACCTGTGGCGGAACGTGGCCCGGCACGCACGCCGAAGGCGTCACCTACACGCGCCACTTCCGCAACGTCACGACCAACGACCTCCAGATCGTGGTCAGGCCCCAGGGAACGGAGGGCTTCGTCAACGGGCTGCAGATCGTGCGCGTGGCGCAAGGCGTCACGACCTACTGCTTCGGCGCCGCGGCGGCGTGCCCTTGCGGCAACGCCGGCGGCCCGGCGGCGGGCTGCGAGAATTCGGCCGGGACGGGCGGAGGACGCCTGGCCGCTACCGGCATCCCGCTGCTCGCCGGCGACACGCTGGCCCTGAACGCGACACAACTCCCGCCGGGAACGAGCGCGCTGTTCTTCCAGGGCAGCACCGACATGTCCGCCGTCTTCGGCGACGGGCTGCGCTGCGCGGGCGGGACCATCCGGCGCCTGGGCACCAAGGCCGCGCCGGCCGGCGCGTGTTCGTACCCGACCGCGGGCGACCCCGCCATCAGCGTGCAGGGGCAGGCCGCCGTGGCGCAGACGCTGCGCTACCAGGTCTGGTACCGCAACACCGCGCCCTTCTGCACGCCCGCAGGGTTCAACCTGACCAACGGCGTCGCCGCGTTGTGGCAGTGACGCGGCGTCACGCGCCCCATGCGATCTCGACACCGTTCGTCAGGTTGAACGCGTCCGGCGTGCAGAAGCTCGCCACGTTCCGGTACCACACCTGGTAGGTGCGGGTGCCGCCGGCCGCCGGCAACATCCCACGCGTCGATACGCTCGCGTCGCCGGCGCCCGGGTAGCTCGACGTCCCCGCGGACGACGGCTTGGTGCCGAGGCGCACGACGGAACCGCCCGCGCAGCGCAGTCCGTCGCCGAACGCGTTGCCCAGCCCGGCGTTCACGCGGCCCGTGCCCTGGAAGTACAGGCCCGGCGCCGTCGGCGGCAGGCCAGCGACGGCCAGCACCACGGTATCGGCGCTGACGCTGGCCGCGCCGGTCGCCGACAGCATCCCGCCCGCCGTGGCCGAGTTCGCGCAACCGGCGCCCGGAGCGCCGGCGTTGCCGCACGGACACGCGCTGGCGCTGCCGTCGCCGAAGCAGAACGCGGGGAACGAGCCGGCCTCGAAGGGCGCGAACGCGATGCTGCGCGGAACGTTGAGGCCGCCGGAGCTGATCGTCTGGACCCACGTGCCGGCCGGATCGAACTCGACGAGCTTGTTCTGGAAGTACGACGACGAGAACACGTGGCCGCGCTCGTCGATGCCGATCCCCTGCGGACCGGTCAGATCCGGATGCGTGATCTGCCCCAGGAAGCTGCCGTCGGTCGCGAAGCGCACCAGGTTGCTCGAACCGCCGCCGGCCACGATCAGGACGTCGGAGGCGGTGCGCGCGATTCCCATGGGGCTCGAGAGCGGCGTGCCGACCGGCGTCGTGAACGAGAAGAGGAACGTCTCGGCGGAGTCGAACTTGAACACGCGCCCCGTCCCGGCGCTGGCCGCGTAGAGGAACCCGGCCGAGTCGAAGGCCACGCAGTTGGGCGTGCCGAAGCCCGGCGCCGAGAACCAGCGCAGGAAGGTGCCGTCCGTTCCGAACACGCAGATGCGTCCGTTGTTGAAGCTCGAGACGTACAGCGTCGAGTCGGGCCCCAGGGCCATCCCGGTCGGACCGCTCAGCGCGGCGTTCGTGAAGCGGCGCACGTACTGCTCGTCCTGGTCGAACACGAGGATCTCGTGCGACAGTTCGCTGGCCACGAAGATCTCGCGCCCAGGCCCGAAGACGACGCCGCGCGGGCCGTTCAGACCGGCGGCCGTGAAACCGCGCAGGAAAGCGCCGCCGGCCGCGTACACCGCGACGCGGTCGTTGTTCCAGTCGCTGACGTACAAGTCACCCGTCATCGCGGGCGGCAAGCCGGCGCGCGCACCGGTTCCGAGGGTCAGCGCGGCGAGCGCGCAGAGGACTTGCTGGGATCGCATGCCGGCCTCCTTCGCGCGGCGTGGGTGCAGCCGCGGCACCCGAGTGTACCCGCTGACTGCTGCTGCGCCGGATCCGTGGAGCCGGTGCTCGGCGCAGACCCTAGAATCGCGGCTCGTCACGACCACGAGGAGCCTCCTTGATCCGATCGATCTTCTTGCCCCGCCTCCCACCGCTTGCGCTTGCGCTCGTGTGCGCCGGCTCCGTGATCGCCGCGCCGACCGGCGAGCCCTCGCCGCTCGCAGCCGAGATCGACGCGCGCATCCGCGCGGCCGAGACGCGCCTCGTCGAGTGGCGGCGTCACCTGCACCAGCACCCCGAACTCTCCAACCGCGAGGTCGAGACCGCCCGGTTCGTCGCCGAGCGGCTGCGCGCCATGGGCCTCGCGCCGCGCACCGGTGTCGCGCGGCACGGCGTCGTCGCCGTCATCGAGGGCGGTTCGCCGGGCCCGGTCGTCGCCTTGCGCGCGGACATGGACGCCCTGCCCGTCCAGGAGGAGGTCGACCTGCCGTTCGCCAGCCGGGCGACCGGCACGTACGAGGGCCGCACGGTTCCCGTGATGCACGCCTGCGGGCACGACGCGCACACCGCGATGCTGCTGGCCGCCGCCGAGGCGCTGGTCGCGGTGCGCGCGCAGTTGCCCGGCAAGGTCGTGCTGCTGTTCCAACCCGCGGAGGAGGGCGTGCCGGTCGAGGAGCAGCCGGCCGGCGCGGAGTTGATGGTCGCGGAAGGCGTGCTCGACGACCCCAAGGTCGACGCCGTGTTCGGCCTGCACGTGTTCGCCGGCATGGAGTCGGGGCGCCTGGGCTGGCGCGGCGGCCCCATGCTGGCGGCGGCCGACCGCTTCGAGATCAGCGTGCAGGGCAAGCAGACGCACGGATCGAAGCCCTGGGCCGGGGTCGATCCGATCGTGACGGCCAGCGAGATCGTCACGGCGCTGCAGACGCTCGTGTCGCGCCAGCTCGACCTCACGAAGGAACCCGCGGTCGTCACGGTGGGCCAGTTCGAGGCGGGCGTGCGCAACAACATCATCCCCGACCGCGCGCGCCTCGTTGGCACGATCCGCACCTTCGACGACGCGATGCGCGACGAGGTGCATGCGCGGATGAAGCGTCTGGCCGAGCGCATCGCCGAAGCACACGGCGCGCGGGCCGTCGTCACGATCGAGCGCGGCTACCCCGTGACCGCCAACGACCCGGCGCTGGTGGCGCGGATGGCCGCGACGCTCGAGCGCATCGCGCCCGGCCGGTCCGCCGAGGTGCGCAAGATCACCGGCGCCGAGGACTTCTCGTTCTTCGCGCGCCGCGTGCCCGGCATGTTCGTCTTCCTGGGCGTGACGCCGGCGGCGGACGTCGAGACGGCCGCATCCAACCACTCGCCGCGCTTCTTCGTGGACGAGAAGGCCCTGCCCGTCGGCGCGCGCGTGCTGGCGCACCTCGCCGCCGACTACCTGCACGGCGCCCGGCGCTGAACTGTCCGGCGACGAACCACGCCGCGCGCCGCCGATCGCGGCACGCGGCGTGGCAACGGCCGCGGAACCTCCCTCGCGGGCTCAAAGCCCCCAGACGATCTGCAGGCCGTTCGTCGTGTTGAACGTCGCGCTCGTGCAGTACGCCGCGGCGTTGCGGAACCAGACCTGGTAGGTGCGGACCCCCGGCACGAGGACCATCCCGCGCTGTGACACGGACATCTGTCCGGGCAGCGGGTAGCTCGACCCTCCACCCGAGTTCACCTGCGTGCCCAGACGGACCACGCTGCCGCCCGCGCAGCGCAGGCCGTCGCCGAAGGCCAGGCCCGCGCCTCCGGACTGCTGCACCATTCCCTGGAAGTACAGCGCCGAGCTGTTCGGCTGGTCGGTGCCCACCAGGACGACCGTGTCGTTCGACAGGCGCGCCTGTCCGATCGAACGCAGCCGCCCCCCGACGCCCAGCGAGTTCAGGCACCCGACGCACGCGCCCGCCGCGCTGGAGTTCCCGCACGGGCACGCGACGCCGGAGCCGTCGCCGAAGCAGAACGGAATCCCCGGCTGGTCGGCGCGCTCGCGGAAGTAGTACACGCTGCTCGCGATCTGGGTCTGCGTGTCGCCGCCCACGATCACCTCGCGGTCGAGGCCCTCGTGGTAGGCCAGCGCGTGGTAGGTGCGCGGGTCCGGCGCGACCAGCGGCAGCTCCTGCCTCCAGCTCGAGCCGTTCCAGCCCCAGACGTCGCCGAGCTTCACGAACGGGCTCGACGTGTGGCCGCCGAACAGGACGCAGCGTCGCCGGCCCGTGTCGTAGACCAGACGCGAGCCCGAGCGCGGGCTCGGACCGCCGCTGGCCACCAGCGTCCACGTCGTTCCCGAACGCTCCCAGGTCTCGCCGAGATCGACGGGCCCGATCTGCGAGCCGCCGAACAGCACGAGGCGCTGGCGGTCGGAGTCGTAGGCGAGGCCTGCGCGATCACGGCCCGAGGGCCCGCCGGCGAAGCTGGTCCAGCTCGTCCCGTTCCACTCCCACGTGGCGTTCGGGCAGCCGGCGCCGCTGCAGCCGCGCGCCACGAGGACGACGCGCTCGCGTGCCGCGTCGTAGGCCAGCGCGTGCAGGATCATCGGACCGGGGCCGGTGGTCGAGACCAGCGACCAGGTCGAACCGTTGAACTCCCACGTCTCGCCGACGACGCCGCTGCTGGTCCAGCCGCCGTACAGCACCATGCGATCGCGCTTGCGATCGTAGGCCATCGCCGCGTAGGCGCGCGGGCTCGGGGAAGTGGCCGGGGAGAGCCCGATCCAGTTGCCGGCGGGGCCGCCCGCCACCCAGGCCAGCGTGTCGCCCAGCATCGTGAGCGTCGACGTCTCGCCGCCGAACACGATCACGCGGCCGCGCGCGGAGTCGTAGGCGATCGCGGCCTCGCGCCGTCCCGACGGGCCGGTGAAGCCCGGGCTCCACGAGTCGTCGTCGGCGCAGCCGCGGACCGAACCCAGCGACGCCAGGGCCGCGGCGAGGTTCGGCCGCGGGCCGATGCTCTGCGATGCGGGGTGGATCCCGCTCTGCTGCGCGGAACCGGTCGCGCGCAGCGTGTCGCGCACCATCAGCGGATCCAGCGTGTCGCCCGTGACGACCCGGTACATGGCGGACAGTTGCGCGCACGCGGCCGCGACGATGGGCGATGCGCTGGACGTCCCGCCGAAGGTGGCGGTGTAGAGCTCGTTGGCCCCGCCCGCCGAGTACAGCGCGCCGTAACCGGTCGTCGTCACGTTCTCGCCCCAGCCCTGCAGGTCCACGGTCGCGCCGTAGTTCGAGAACGAGAGGCGCGAGCGGTCCGTCGTCGATCCGCCCGGCGATGCGCCGGCCCCGACCAGGATCGCGCCCGAATCGTTGCCCGGCAGGAACGGCGCGTGGCCCGTGTTGTAGATCGGGCTGTCCAGGTTCTGCGAACCGTTGGCTGCCGCCTCCACGACGATCACGCCGGCCGCCACCGCGTTCCGGATCGCGTTGTACACGGCGAAGTCCCACTCGACCGGGACGTAGGCCGTGGGGCCGGCCGGGCCGATCGCCTGTTGCTCCAGCAGGATCACGTCGCCCGGACCCAGGACCGTCATGGCGTTCGTGATCGCAGCCGCGACGTTCCAGCCCGACGCCGTGTACGCGGCGGCGAAGAACGGCTGTGCGCCGTAGGCGCCGCCCGTCACGCCGAACCCGTTCGAGCGCGCGAAGAGCTGGCCCAGGACCGCCGTCGCGTGGTCCGTGCCGAACCCGGACGCGATCCACGGCGGACCCAGGATCGTCACGGGCGGCAAGTCCACGTGCGCCGCGTTGTACTCGTACTCGATGTCGCAGATGCGCACGCCCGCGCCCGTGCCCGCCGGCAGCGGCCACGCGTCGCGCGAGCCCGTTCCGGACGTGGCGGGAGCCTGGTAGCCCTGCTGCGCCGTGAAGTCCGGCGGCAGCGGCGGCGGCGTGGGCCGGCCGACGGGCCACGCGAATTCGACGATCTCGAGCGCGTTGAGCGCGTCGATCGCGCCGGCCGCGTCGAGCCCTCCGGCGAGCTTCAGGCGGTACTCCAGGTTGAGGTCCGGCACCGTGCGCCCCGAGCGCGCGCGCGCGTCGGCCGCGAAGCGCTCGAGCGTCGCCTCGTCGACGTGGTGCGTGCGCTCCCAGCGCCCGCGCGCCGGTCCCGCGAGGACCGCCGCGGCGTCCGACAGGACGCCCGTTCCACCGTCCGTCAGCGCGTCCGCGGCGAGGCGGATGCGCAAGCCGTCGCGGAACTTGACCGCCACGAGGTCGGGCTCGTGCCAGGGCTCCACGACGGTCGCCGCCGGCTTGCGTACGCGCGTCGGCTCCATGCCCGACTGCGCGGCGGCCGCGGCGCCCAGCAAGAGGACCAGCGCAGCCGTCCAACTCATGCCCGTTCCATGCCTCTCGTTCATCGCGTTCATTGCAGCCTCCATGGGCGCGGTCCGAGGGAGAGGACCGCCGCCACGATGCCCGTGCGCAGGCGAGGCACCGCGCGGCTGGAGGAATCCCGGATTTCCGCCGGTGCGTCCCGGGCCGGGGCCCGGTTGCCCCTCGCGCGCGCGTGGTGCGACAATCCGTCGAGGCCCGCGATGGCAGACCACGCACACGATCGACGGGTGCAGGACCTCTTCGCCCGCGTTCTCGAAGCGCCGCCCGAGGCGCGCAAGGCCCTGCTGGATGCCGCGAGCGGCGACGACGCCGCGCTGCGCGCCGAGGTCGACGAGTTGCTGGGCCATCACGCGGCCGCCGAGGCCTTCTTGGCGCGTCCCGCGTTGCTGGACGCGCTGCCGGCCGGGGCCGCACCGCCGGGAGAGCACCCCGCGCGCCTGGGCGGCTACGCGATCGAGGGCGTGCTCGGCGAGGGCGGCATGGGCGTCGTGTACCTCGCGCGCCAGGAGAGCCCGCGGCGTCAGGTCGCGCTGAAGGTGCTGCGCCCCGGGACGATCGCGCCGCGCGCGTTGCGACGTTTCGAGCAGGAAGCGCAGATGCTCGGACGCCTGCAGCATCCGGGCATCGCGCAGATCCACGAGGCCGGCACGGCCGACACCGGCTCAGGGCCGCAGCCGTTCTTCGCGCTGGAGTACGTGCGCGGACCCTCGATCCTCGAGCACGCCGACGCGGCCGGGCTCGGCGCGCGCGAGCGCCTCGCGCTGCTGGCCGAGGTGTGCGACGCGATCCAGCACGCGCACGACAAGGGCGTGATCCACCGCGACCTCAAGCCGGGGAACGTGCTCGTCGACACGTCGTCGGGGCGGGCGCAGCCCAAGGTGCTGGACTTCGGCGTGGCGCGCGCGACCGATTCCGACGTGCAGACGGCGACGCTCCTGACCGGCGTGGGGCAGCTCGTGGGAACGGTGCCGTACATGAGCCCCGAGCAGGCTGCCGGCGACCGCGATCGCATCGACGCGCGTTCCGACGTCTACGCGCTGGGCGTGATCGCCTACGAGCTGCTCACGGGACGCCTGCCGTACGAGTTGACGGGCAAGGCGCTGCACGAGGCCGTGCGCACGATCCGCGAGGACGAGCCGACGCCGCTGTCGGCCGTGAATGCCGTGCTGCGCGGCGACGCCGAGACCCTGGTGCTCAAGGCGCTGGAGAAGGACCCGGCGCGCCGCTACTCCAGCGCAGCGGCCTTCGCCGAGGACATCCGGCGCTGGATCCGCGACGAGCCGATCCGCGCGCGACCGGCCAGCGCGCTCTATCAGCTCGGCAAGTTCGCGCGGCGCAATCGCGCGCTGGTGGCCGGCATCACCGGCGTGTTCGTCGCCCTGGTGCTGGGCCTCGTCGGTACCGGCTGGCAGGCTCGCATCGCCGCGCGCGAGCGCGATCGCGCGACGGACGGCTGGCAGGCGGAGGAAGAAGCGCGCATCGCGGCCTACGCCGCCCTGGATCGCGCCAACCGCGTTTCCGAGTGGTTCCAGGAGCTGCTGGGGCGCGCGGCGCCGGGAGCCTCGGGCCCCGACGTGCGACTGGCGGACGTGCTCGACCGCGCCGTCGCCGAGCTGCCCGGCGCGTTGAAGGGCGTGCCTGACGTCGAGGCCGACGTGCGCGCGACCGTCGGCCGCACCTATGCGCGCCTGGGCCGCCTCGCGGAAGCGGAGCGCGAATTGCGCGCGGCGCTCGAGCTGTGCGAACGCGCCGGAGCGGCCGCCGTGACCCGCGCGGAGGACGTGCGCGGGTACCTCGGACAGATCCTCGAGCGGCGCGACCGTCCGGCGGAGGCCGAGCCGCTGCTGACGGCCGCGCTGGAGCACTTCTCGCGGGGGCCGGGCGCGAACCCCGAGCGCCGCGCCGAGATCGCGGGCGCTCTGGGCCTGGTCATGAAGCGCCAGGATCGGCTGGAGGAAGCCGCGGTGCTGCTCGAAGGCGCCCTGGAGCGTCTGTTGCGCAACCGTGGCGCGCGCAGCCCCGAGGTGGTCACCATGCAGGTCACCTACGGGAACGTGCTCTCGACGCTCGGCCGGCTAGCGGAGGCCGAGCGCATCGAGGGCGAGGCGCTCGCTGCGGCGCGCGACGTCGCCGGACCGCTCGATCCGCTCACGCTGACGGCGCTCAACAACCTGGCTTGCACGCTGCAACGCCGCGGCGAACTGGAACGCGCTCTGCCTCTGTTCCGCGAGGCCCACGATCTGGGGCTGCGCGTGCAGGGCGAGAGCCACCCCGATTCGCTGGCGCGCGCGAACAACCTGGCAGGCGTCCTGGGCAACCTGGGACAGAACGAGGAGGCGCGGGCGCTGTACGAACGGCTGATCCCGCTGCTGCACGAGCAGCTCGGACCCCGCCACGTCAACACGCTGATGGCCGAAGGCAACCTGGCGCTGCAGTTGAGCCGCCTGAAGCTGCACGCGCAAGCCGAGGCGTTGCACCGCGAAGTGCTCGATCACATGCGCGAGACGCTGGGCCCCACGGACTCGCGCACGATCGCGGAGCTGTTCAACCTCTCCTGGTCGGTCGGACAGCAATTGCGGTTCGACGAGGCCCTGGATCTGAACCTGGAAGCCGTGCGCCTCGCGGACGAGTCGCTCGGCGCCGACACGTGGGAGCGCTGGTTCTACCGGCGGGTGCTGGGCTCGCTGCTCGAGGCCATGCAGCGCTGCGACGAGGCCGTCCCGCACCTGGAGCTGGCGGCCGACAACCTGCGCCGCCTGCTGGGCGCCGAGCACCGCGTGGCGAAGGACGCGGCCGACACGCTGGCGCGCTGCCGGCTGCGCCTGGGCCGCTGAGCGGCGCTCAGGTGCCGGCCAGGAAGCCGCCGTTGCCCTTCTCGGGCTTCTTCAGCGCGTTCTTCTCGAGCTCGGCGACGAGGTACTCGAAGGCGTCGTCCACCGAGTTCGTGCGGTGGAACAGGTTCACATCCTCGGGGCTGATGGTGCCGTAGCGGATCATCGGCTCCATGTTGATGACCTCGTCCCAGTACTCCGTGCCGTACAGCACGATCGGCAGCTTCTTCTTGATCTTCAGCGTCTGGACGAGCGTCACGACTTCCATGAACTCGTCGAAGGTCCCGAAGCCGCCGGGCATCACGACCATCGCCTTGGCCAGGTAGGCGAACCAGTACTTCCGCATGAAGAAGTAGTGGAACTCGAACGCCAGCCGCCGCGTGATGTACGGGTTGTCGACCTGCTCGAACGGCAGGGAGATGTTGAGGCCGATGTTCACGCCGCGCGCCTCGCTGGCGCCGCGGTTGGCGGCCTCCATGATCCCCGGGCCGCCGCCGGAGCAGATCACGAAGCGCCGGTCCGTTCCGGCCAGGCTCTTGGACCACTCCGTCAGGCGCCGCGCCAGCTCGCGCGTCTCCTCGTAGTAGCGCGACATCTTGAGGCGCGTTTCCGCCTTCGCGAGATCGCCGTGCCCGGACTTGGCTGCCTCGACCTCGGCCGCGGCCACCTCGCGCGAGGGAATCCGGGCCGAGCCGAAGAACACGATCGTGTCCTTGACGCGCAGCTCCTCGAAGCGGGTCTGCGGCTCGAGGTACTCGGACAGGATCCGCAGCGGCCGGGCGTCGGGGCTGCTGAGAAACTCCTCGTTCTTGTAGGCCTTGACGGCCCGGAAGCGGCTCTCGGTCATGGGGGCGGGGCGGGGGGGGGTGGCGTTCATCGGCGCGATCGCCGCGCGCCTGGAGCCGATCGGGCTCGGGGCATCCTAGCGCCGCGGGCGCGGAGGCGGTCATGCGCGCGTCACGCCGTGGGATCGTCCTCGTCCTTGCGCTTCAGCTTTTCGTTGGCTTTGCGGAACAGATCCTCGAGCTGGTCCTTGCGGCCGCGCTCCGACACGAGCGCGTTGTCGAGCTTTTCCGTTCCACTCTGCGTGCGGCCCCGCACCTTGTCTTGAGCGGCCGCCCAGGGGTCCCCCCCCCCGCCGGAAGCCGGCTTCTCGCTCCTCAGGACCTTGGCCGTGAGCACATCCACCAGGAGGCGGCTGGCGCAGCACGGGCAGGTCAGCTCGATCTGTTTCGCGGTCATGATTCCCTCCGACGGTACAGGCAGCGCCCTGGCACGGTTTTCGGAACTCTTCCGGCCCATCCTACGTCCAGAATGACGTTCTTCCCGTGGTGCCAGGCTTCGGTCTTCCCCCCCGAGGCCCTCCCTGTGTGCGGCACCCACCCCTGCTCGCCATGAACGAACGCGATCAACCGATTCAGTTGCCCCTCCCTCCCGCGTACCGCGTGCGCGACCGGGAGTTGCCTCAGCGCCTCTTGGGCGTGCTCCTGTGGGCTCTGCTGGTCCTCGTCTTGTGGCAGTTCCGGGCTTGTTGAGGCCCGCGACGGTCCGGACCGAGACCCGCTGGGAATGCCTCGGCACGCTGCCGTGAGCCGGAGCCGGTCGCCGGCTCGCGGCGGGGCGCGGGCTCCACTACCCTGGCGGTCATGCACGTCCGATCCCTCGTTTTCGTCTGCCTGCTCGTCGCTGCCTGCAGTTCGGCGAACGAGCCGGTGAAGCTCACGGCGTCCGAGTCGCGGCCCACGCCCCCGGCGCACCCGCCGATCACGGCGCCGGTGGCGGCCAAGCCCGTCGAGGCGGGCGGGTCGCTCTCCTACGCGGTCCCCACCGGCTGGCTCGCGGAGACTCCGTCCAGCGCAATGCGCAAGGCGCAGTTCAACCTGCCCAAGCAGGAGGGCGACTCGGAGGACGCGCAGCTCGTCCTCTTCTACTTCGGCGGCGAGGGCGGCTCGATCGACGACAACCTCAAGCGCTGGGCGGGACAGTTCCAGCAGCCCGACGGCTCGGACTCGATGCAGGCGCTCCAGTCGTCCACGCGCACGGTCAACGGCCTGTTCGTGACCGAGGCCTCGGTCGCCGGAACGCTCGACGCGGAGACGATGCCCGGGATGGGTCAGCGCGTGCGCAAGGAGGGCTGGCGCATGCTGGCCGCGATCATCGAGACGCCGTCGGGTCCGTACTACGCGAAGCTGACCGGGCCGCAGGCGACGGTCGCGCGCTGGGAAGCGTCGTTCCGCGAGTGGGTCGGCAGCCTGCGCTACCTGCCCTGAAAGCTCAGCGGCCGCGCAGTCGTTCGATCCGTGCGGCGTAGCGTTCGTACAGCTCCGTCTGGCGGTTCGAGAGGTCCACGGGCCGGCCGTCGATCAGCATCGTCTCGACGCGCGACGTGATCTCGAGCAGGTCGCCGTCGGTCACGATGACGTCGGCCAGCTTGCCGACGGCGAGGCTGCCCAGCTCCGACTCCAGGCCGAGGATCCGCGCGGGATAGTAGGTGATCGCGCGCAGGGCCTCCTCGCGCGGAAGCCCGAACGCGCAGGCCATCGCCGCGTGGAACGGCAGGTTGCGCGCGTTCTCGTCGTCCGAGGAGTGGATCGCGAACGGCACGCCGGCGCGCGCCAGCACGGCGGCGTTGGCGAACGGCGCGTCGTAGGGATCGAGGCGATCCGAAGGCAGCGCGAGGATCGGGCCGACGACCACCGGAACCTGCTCGCGGGCGAGGGCCTCGACGACCTTCCAGCCCTCCGCGGCGCCGTACAACACGGCGCGCAGCTTCTCCTCCTTGGCGAAGCGCAGCGCGTCGAGGATCGTCTGCGCGTTCAGCGCGCGCAGCGCCACGGGCTTCTCGCCGCGTGCGTAGGGCACGAGCGCGTCGAGACGCGGGTCAAAGGGAGGCGCCGCGCACTCGCCCGCGCGCGCAGCGTCCGCGACCCGGCCGTACTCGCGCGCATCCGCCAGGAGGCGCTTCAGCTCCGCGACGTCCTTCTCGCGGCCCTCGCCCTGGTCCTCCTTGCGTCGGACGTTCGGGCGCGCGGGGAAGGCGACGTGCAGCATGTCGCGATCGACGTGCAGCATCTCCTGCCACGTGTCGCCCGCGAGGCGCAGCACGGCGGACTGGCCGCGCATAGGACCGCCGCGCTGCGGAGCGGTCTGCACGCGCGCGATGCCGTTGGTGCGCGTCACGCGCACGTGCGCGGCTTCGGAGTGCACCGATGCGGCGACGCGCAGGTCGGGCTGGTTGCCGCCGATGTCGCCCTGGTCGTCGGTCGCCGCGATCGCGCCTATCTCCAGCAGCCCGACGTTGGCTCCGAGTTCGATCATCGCGGGCCACACGTGCTTGCCAGTCGCGTCGATCACGCGGGCGCCGGCCGGGATGGAGAGGCTGCGGCCCATGCCCGCGATCCGTCCGCCGCGGACGAGCAGGACGCCGTCCTCGATGTCGGGCCCCGTGACTGGGTGCAGCGTCGCGCCGGTGATCGCCAGCACGTCGCCCGATTCCGGAGCCGCCCCGCGGTCGGGCTCGGTGAGCGGCGGCGCGGCCGGCGGCGCCGCGTCCAGCCCGAAGGCGTCGCGGCGCTCGAACTCGATGCGGCCGTCCACCATCGTCCACTGCACGCGCGCGAGCGAGGAGAGCGGATCCGCCGTCATGAGCACGAGGTCTGCGTCCTTGCCGGCCTCGATCGAACCCACGCGATCGCCGATGCCCAGTTGCTGCGCGGGGAACAGCGTCACGAGAGCCAGCGCGCGCACGCGGTCCATGCCCGCGTAGCGCACCGACTTGGCCGACTCGCCGTACAGGCGGCGCATCATCTCGGCCGAGTCGGAGTTCAGCGACGACAGGATCCCCGCCCGGTCCATCAGCTCCGCGTTCTGCGGGATGCCGTCGTAGGCCTCGATCTTGTAGGCCCACCAGTCGCCGAAGGTCGAGCCGCCGACGCCCGCCTCGGCCATCTCGTGCGCGACCTTGTAGCCTTCGAGCACGTGCTGCAGGGTCGCGATGCGGAATCCGAACTTCGCGCTGGCCTCCAACAGCATCAGGATCTCGTCCTGGCGGTAGCAGTGCGAGTGCACCAGGATGTGCTGGTCGAGCACGCCGGCCAGCGCCTCCAGGCGCACGTCCATCCGCGGCGGTTCGGGATCCTCGCCGCGCTCGCGCGCGGCCTCGTAGGCGCTCCACCCGGCGCGGTACTCGCGCGCGCGCTCGAACGCGCGGTGGAACACGGCCTCGACGCCCAGGCGGCTGGCCGGGAACCGATCGCTGCGTCCGCCGCTGTTGGAGCGCTTGGGGTTCTCGCCCAGCGCGAACTTGACGCCTTCGGGCGCGTTGGGGAACAGGATCTCCGCCGCCGTGCGGCCCACCTTGAGCTTGATCACGGCGTCGCGGCCGCCGATCGCGTTGGCCGACCCGTGCAGCAGACGCGCCGTCGTGACGCCGCCGGCCAGCGCCCGGTAGATCGATTCGTCGTCGGGGTCGACGACGTCGGCGATCGTGACCTCGGCGCTGATCGAGACGGTGCCCTCGTTCACGCCTCCGTCGATCGCGATGTGCGAATGGCAGTCGACGACGCCCGGCGCGAGATGCCGGCCCGCGAGGTCGAGCACCTCTGCCCCCGCCGGCACTTCGAACGAGCCCACGGCGGCGATGCGGCCGTCGCGCACCAGAACGTCGCCGACGAAGGCCGGGCGCACGGCCGTGTGGAGGGTCGCGCCGCGCAGCACGACCGTGTTCTCGACGCCCAGGCGCGGCCGGCGGTCGGCGTCGGTCTCGATCGGATGCTCGGTCGGCGCACACAGCAGCGCCAGCGCCAGGATCGCGACGTTCATCGGCCATCCTCCTTGGGCTCGCGTTTGGCCTGGAATGCGAGGGGCGTGCGCACACCGGCCGCGGTGCAGCCCAGCTCACCGCTCCAGGCATCCCCTTCCAGGTCGCCGGCGAAGTCGAATTCGATCGTCGTGCCGCCGAGCACCACTCGCGCCTCGAGCTTCACCGACTTGCCGGACAGCGAGCCCGAGACGGTCGTCTCGACCGCCGTGCCGTCGGGAGTGCTGCCGCGCATCGTCCCGGCAAGGCTCCCGTCCTTCTCCATCCGCAGCTGGAGTCGCGCCGGGGGCGCGTCGGGCTGCGTGAACGTCAGCTCCCACTCGCCGCTCGCGTCGAGGCCGTCGTCGGGGCCCTTCGCGTCGCCCTTGGCGTCCTCCTTGATCTTGAACTCCACTGCATGGCCGTCGACGAAGAGCCACGCGACCTTGGCCTTCTTGTCGGTGAGCGGATCCTTCGTCCACACCGCGAGCGTCGCATCGAAACCCGGCGCGGTGCGGCCGAGCGTGCGCTCGACGCCCAGGATCGCCGCCGCGCCGTCGGTCAGCGCACGCAGGGCCGCGTCGCGCGGCAGGCCGGCCTCGACCAGCGTGCGGATGCGTTCGATCAGGTCCTTGGGCTTGTCCTTGCCCGTGCCGAACGCGAACGGCACGCCCGCTTCGGCGAGGCGCAGCGCGCAGTCGCGGCCTTCCAGCCACAGCCGGCGTCGCTCCTTCCGCGCGGCCTCGGGCAGCTCGTAGGTCCACGGGGCGTCGGCCTCCGAAGGCTTCTTCTTGTCCTTGGTCTCCGGGTCGTCGGGCTCCGTGCCCCAGTCCAGCGTCAGGAGCACGGGCACATGCCGCTCGGCCAGCGTCGCAGCGCGCTTGTACGCCTCGCGGCCGCCGGCGATGGCGATCTGCAGGCCGTGCTCGTCGCCGAGCTTCTCCCAGCGATCGATGTCCTTGGCCGACTGTGCCTCGCAGCACACGCGGCGGCCGCCGCCGAGCGCCGGCTGGATCGCCTCGAAGTCCGCGTCGAAGGGCGGCCGCGCGCCCGGGCGGCCCGCGGCGTGGCGCGCGCGCACGTCGGCATGGCGCGCGGCGTCGAGCAGGAACTGCCGCAACTGCGCGACGTACCCCATCAGAGTGCCCGGATAGCCCGGGCCGGTCGCGGCGAAGGCCGCGTGATCGAACACGACCGGGCGCAGGATGGCGTCGCGGGCGGCGGTCTCGCGCGTGACGGCCAGCGTGCTCTGCCCCGCGAGGAGCTGCCCGTGCGGCGCGCTGAGCAGAGCCCCGAAGCCGTGCTCGCGCCACGCGGCGAGCGCGTCCCCGGGCGCGAACGCGTCCGCGGCGCGGAACGCCGGCTGGATGCCCTTGCGGTTGGCCTCGCGCATGTCGATGAACACGTCGGCAGAGGCCTTGGGCGGCTGGTCCTGCTCGGCCTTGGGCTCGGGCGTCGCGCAACCGGTGAACGAGTACGCGTCTAGGAAGGCCGGGAGCGCGAGCCAGCCTTGCACGTCGATCGTGCGCGCGTCGACGGGCGCCGCGAGGTCCGTGCCGCCGATCGCCGCGATCTTCCCGTCGCGCAAGAGGATCGACTGCACCGGTGCGTCGGGGCCGGGCGCGAGGCGCACGTTCTGGATCAGGATCGGCCGCGGAACGTCCGCGGCGCCGAGCGCCGCGAGGATGCCGCCCGCGGCCAGGAGGAGGTGCGACATGGGCGGAATGTACTACAGCCCGCGCAGCCAGTCGGGCACGAACCGCGCCCGGCCCGGCCGGGCCAGGACCTCGTCCAGCGTCGCGACGATCCGGTCCTTGTCCTTGGGCAGCGTCCCGGCGAGCGGCAGGAAGTTGCTGGCGTGGTTCGAGCGGAAGACGGCCTGTTCCAGCTCCAGGCCCGCCACCAGATCTCGCAGTTCCGCCGTCAGCTCGATCGGATCGAGCTCGTCGACCTCGCCGCGCGCGGCCTGGTCCCACAGCGGCGTGCCCTCGACCGGGGTCATCACCAGCGTCGAGGCGAAGCGCGGCTGGATCGCGTTCAGGACGCGCGCCGATTCCCGCGCGTGCTCGCGCGACAGCTTCCGCCCGCCGGCGCCGAGCAGGATCATCGTGGAGAGCTGCACGCCCGCCGCATTGGCTTTCTGCGCCACCCGGATCATCTCCGCGGAGTCGACGCCTTTCTCCAGCTTCTCGAGCACCGCGTCGTGGCCGCTCTCGACGCCCAGGTAGTAGAGCGTGAGGCCCGCGTCCCGCAGACGCTGCATCTCGTCGACGGTGCGCACCTGCAGTGCCTGCGGCGAGGCGTAGCACGACACGCGGCGCAGGTCGGGGAAGGCGTCGCGCAACTCGGCCAGCAGGTCCAGCAGGAACGCGCTCTTCGCCACCAGCGCGTCTCCGTCCGCCAGGAACACCTTGCGGACGGTGCCGGGCTGCGCGGCGGCCCACGCGATCTCGCGCTTCAGTTCCTCCAGCGGCCGCACGCGAAAGCGCTTCGCGCGGTACATCGCGCAGAACGTGCAGCGGTTGTACGAGCAGCCGATCGTGGCCTGGAGGATCAAGCTCTCCGCCTCGGACGGCGGCCGGTAGAGGTCCCCCTCGTAGCGGATCACGGCTTGGTCTTGGCCTTGCTCGCGCCCTTCTTCGCCGTGGCCTTCTTGCGGGTCGCCTTCTTCCTGGGCGGAGAACTCGCACGCTTCTCGGCCAGCATCTGCGCCGCCCTCTCGAGCGTCAGCTCCTCGGGCGTGACGCCCTTGGGCAGCGTCACGTGCGTCTCGCCGTCGCTCACGTACATGCCGTACTTGCCGTCCTTGATCACGGTCGGCGTGCCCGTCGCGGGATCCACGCCCAGCTCGCGCACGGGCGGCGCGGCGGCGGCGCGCCCGCGGCCGCGCTTGGGTTGCGCGTAGATCGCCCGCGCCTCCTCCAGCGTCACCGAGAAGAGCTGATCCTCCGTCTTGAGGTTGCGGTAGTCGGGCTTCTCCGCGCCCGGCACCGTCTTCATCAGGTACGGCCCGAAACGCCCGAGGGCCGCGACGATCGGGTTCCCGTCGACGTCGTCGCCGATCCGGCGCGGCAACGACAGCAGCTTGAGCGCGTCGGCCAGCGTCAGGGTCTTGGGCGTCATCGACTTCAGCAGCGACGCGCGCTTGGGCTTGGCGACGGCGGTCTTGATCTTCCTGCCCTTCTTCCCCTTCTCTTCGGGCTCCTCCTCGGGATCGTCGCCCAGCTGCACGTACGGCCCGAAGCGGCCGGTGCGCAGGTACACCGGCTGGCCGTCCGGAGCCCGTCCCAGCGGCTCCTCGGCCTGGCTGGCCGCATGCAACAGTTCGCGCGCACGCTCCGGCGTGATCTCGTCGGGCGCGAGGTCCTCGGGCACGCTCGCGCGCAGCCCCTTCCACTCCAGGTACGGGCCGTAGCGGCCCACGCGCAGGTCGAGCGGCTCGCCCTCCAGGTCTCCGAGCGGAATCGTGCAGACCGCCTTGGGATCGATCGCCTTCGAGTCCTGGTGGACGATCTCGTGCAGGCCGGGCTGGTCGCCGCGGTAGAACTGGTCGAGGAACCGGTTCCGGTCGAGTTCGCCGCGCGCGATCTGGTCGAGCTCCTCCTCCATCTCGGCCGTGAAGGAGTAGTCGATCAGCTTGGGCTCCAGCGCGTTCAGGAGCTGCACGACCGCGAACGCGAGCGGTGTCGGAACCAGCGCCGCGCCGCGCTTGTTCACGTAGGCGACGTTCTGGATGCGGTCCAGGATGCTGGCGTAGGTCGACGGCCGCCCGATCCCGAGTTCTTCCATCTTCTGCACGAGCGCCGCCTCGGTGAAGCGCGCCGGCGGCTTGGTCGCGTGGCTCGCGGGCTTGGACTCGGCCACGACCGGCGTGTCGCCGCGCTTCAGCGGCGGCAGCACGGACTCTTCGTCCTCGCGCGAGACCTCGGCCGACTCCGGCTCGTCGCGGCCCTCGACGTAGGCGCGCAGGAAGCCGTCGAACAGGACCGTGCGGCCCTTGGCCGCGAGCTCGGCGCGCCCGCCGTTGGACAGCGCGCATTCGAACGTCGCCGTGACCGTCTTCAGCCGCGCGTCGACCATCTGGCACGCCACCGTGCGCTTCCAGATCAGGTCGTACAGGCGCGCGTCGTCCTGCCCGACCTCGCCGGCGATCTCCTCCGGCAGGCGGAAGTTGTCGCCGGCCGGCCGGATCGCCTCGTGCGCTTCCTGCGCGTTGCGCGACTTGCCCTGCCAAACGCGCGGGCTCTTGGGCAGGTAGTTCGCGCCGTAGCGCGCGGTGACCAGCTTGCGCGCGGCGTCGATGGCCTGCGTCGACAGCGTGACGCTGTCGGTCCGCATGTACGTGATGTAGCCGCCCTGGTACAGGCGCTGCGCCGCCTGCATCGCGCGCTTGGCCGCCATGCCGAGCTTGCGACCGGCTTCCTGCTGCAACGTCGAGGTGGTGAACGGCGGTTTGGGGCTGCTGCCGTACTCCTTCTCCTCGATGTCGCGCACGGGCGCGTCGCGCCCGGCGAGGCCCGCCGCGAGCTTCCCGCCCGCGGCTTCGTCCAGCACGCGCACGTTGCGGCCCGCCAGGAGCTTGCCGTCGTCGCCGAAGTCGCGGCCCTGCGCCAGCGCCACGCCGTCGACCTTGGTGACGGTGGCGGGGAAGCGCGTTCCGCGGTGCTCGAGGACGACGCTGGCGTCCCACCAGCTGGCCGACACGAACGCCATGCGCTCGCGCTCGCGCTCGACGACGAGGCGCGTGGCGACGCTCTGCACGCGGCCCGCCGACAGCCCCGGCGCGATCTTGCGCCACAGTACGGGCGAGACCTCGTAGCCGTACAGCCGGTCCAGGATGCGCCGCCCTTCCTGCGCGTCGACCAGGTTCGTGTCGACGTCGCGGCAGTTCGCCAGGGCCTCGTCGATCGCGCGCTTGGTGATCTCGTGGAACACCATCCGCTTCACCGGCACCTTGGGCTGCAGGAGCTCGAGCAGGTGCCACGAGATGGCCTCGCCCTCGCGGTCCTCGTCCGTCGCGAGGTACAGCGCGTCGGACTCCTTGAGGCGCGCCTTGAGCTCGCGGATCGTCTTCTTCGAGTCGTCGGGGACCACGTAGAGCGGCGCGTAGCCGTTTTCGACGTCCACGCCGAGCTTGGCCTGCGGCGTGCCCTTGAGGTCCTTGGGGACCTGCGCCGCCCTGGAAGGCAGGTCGCGCACGTGTCCGATCGAGGCCTCGACCATCCAGTCCCCTCCCAGGAACTTGGCGATGGTCTTGGCCTTCGCCGGAGACTCGACGATCACGAGGGGCTTCTTCATCGCCCCCCACCGTGGGGGTCGCTCCGCAGCGCTGTCAAGCCGCGGTCTCTCCGGCACCGCCGCCGGGACCGCCCTGGGGGGCGTCCCCAAAGTGGCCGCCAGCAAGGGCTTGAGGGCGCTCGCGAGCGTGGTTCCATTTTCCCCGCGCCGGCGCCTGCCCGCCCGCGCCCCGGGAGGGCTCACCCAGACCCGGCTGCCCCCGGACGCCCGGGGACCGTAGGCTCCGTCAGATGCCGGCGCCCCTCGCGGTCCTGCACGAGGACGAGCACCTCCTCGTGATCGACAAGCCGCCCGGGATCCTGTCGGTCCCCGACGCGGCCGCCCGCTCCCGCTCGGTGCCCGAGATCCTGGCCGAGGCCGGCGGGGCTGTCCTGCCCGTCCACCGCCTCGACCTCGAGGTCTCCGGCGCGCTGCTCCTCGCCAAGGACGAGGACACGCGCGCCGCGCTCGAGGTCCAGTTCCGCGAGCGCGCGATCCACAAGACGTATTGGGCGATGGCGCAGGGCAGGGTGCGCGCCGAGAACGGCACGTGGCACTGGCCGATCCTCGAGTCCGGCGCCCACGCGCGCGTGTCGGCGCAGGGCCGGCCGTCGCAGACGCGCTGGAGCGTGCTCCAGCGCCACGAGGTCGCCACGGAGCTCGAGATCGATCTCGTCACGGGCCGCCGCAACCAGATCCGTGTCCACGCGGCGCACGCCGGCCATCCGCTCGTCGGCGAGCGCAAGTACGCGCGCGGCCGCGACGCGACGCTGCCGTTCCGCAGCCGTCGGATCGCCCTGCACGCGTGGCGCATCGCGTTCCGCCACCCCGCCGGAGGAGGCGAGGTCCGCGTCGAGGCGCCGCTGCCCGCCGATCTGCTGGATCTGCGGGCCCGGGCGGCGCAAGCGCGCCAAGATCGCGCGCAGGGGCCTCCCCGCGGCGGAAGCGGCGGCCGCGGGCGGCGCCGGCCGGGCCGATCCTGATAGACTCTCGGCGTTTCCCTCATCGATCCCAGGAGTCAGAGAACCGCCCGATGCCCACCACGGAAGACGTCTACAAGGAACTGCGGCAGGTGTTCGACCCGGAGATCCCGGTCAACATCGTGGACCTGGGTCTGATCTACGACGTCAAGGTGGACGAGGCCGGCGCCTGCGTCGTGACGATGACGCTCACCTCGCAGAGCTGCCCCGAAGCGCGCACGATCCCCGAGGTCATGAAGCGCCGCCTGAACGCGCTGCCCGGCATGTCCGGGACGCAGATCCAGATCGTGTGGGATCCGCCCTGGACCCCGCAGCGGATCTCGCCGGAGGGCCGCGCGCAACTCGGCATCGACAGCGAGGACGAGTAGCGCGCTACTGGACGACCTTGATGCCGCCGGGCGGCTCCGGCGGCGGAGCATTGGGGTTCTTCTTCAGCTCCAGCTTCCAGTTGATCATGCGCGCCTTGGCGGCCGCGGCCTCGGCCTCGGGGATCTTCCCCATGCGCTGCAGGAAGATCGAGAGGCTCGTGAAGGAGAACGCGTCTTCGGGATCGATCTCGATCGCGCGTTCGATGGTCTCGACGGCCTCCGCGTGCAGGCCGAGCTTGCTCTGCGCCGTCGCCAGCGCGTTCAAGAGGTCCGTCCAGTCCGCGCGCAGCTCGAGCGCCTTCTCGTACTCGGCGATGGCCTCCTCGAAGCGGTTCTGGCCGAAGTGCTTGAGTCCGGCCAGGTAGTGCGTCTTCGCGTCGGTCATCGTGCCAGGTCCTTGCCGTCCAGGGTGCCGCCCTTGGGACGGGCGTCCCGGAAGCGTTCGAGCGCGGCCTTCACGGCCGCCACGAACGCCTCGGGGTCGTCGGGCGTGATGCGGAACTGCTTCCAGAAGCCGGTCTTCTCCAGCACGACGTGCTGCGCGAGGTCCGCCATGTCGAGCTTGGGCGCGCGCAGGAGCTCGCCCAGGCCGTAGTCGCCGCGGAACAGGTCGAAGATCACGAGCGGCGGGCGCACGGCGACGTCCTTCACGTCTCCCAGCGGCACCTTCACGCGGCCAAAGGGGACCGTGTCGAGCTCGATGCGGTCGGCAAAGAGGCGGTACTCCTGCCACAGGCTCCGCGCGGTCGGACGCGTGCGGTACAGGGGTCGCTCGTTGCTCATCGGCTCACATGACGGGCTCGATGCCCAGGTCCGCGAACTTCTTGTCCTCGAAGTTCTTGCGGAACAGGTCGCGGAGCTTCGTCGCGGCGACGTCGTAGGCCGCCTTGTCGGACCAGGTGTTGCGCGGGTTGAGGACGCTGTCGTCCACGCCGGGGCACGAGGTCGGCACCTTCAGGTTGAACACCGGGTGCATCTCGTACTTGACCTTGCCCTCGTCGAGGTCGCCGCGCAGCGCAGCGTTGAGCAGCGCGCGGGTGTCCTTGATCGAGATGCGCTTGCCGACGCCGTAGGCGCCGCCGCTCCAGCCGGTGTTGAGCAGGATGCAGCGCGCCTTGTGCTTCTCCATCTTCTCGCGCAGGAGCTTGGCGTAGACGCTCGGCTTGTGCGCCATGAACGGCGAACCGAAGCAGGCCGAGAACGCGGCCTTGGGCTCGGTCACGCCGACCTCGGTGCCGGCCAGCTTGGCCGTGAAGCCCGAGACGAAGTGGTACATGACCTGCTTGCCGTCGAGCACCGAGAGCGGCGGCAGCACGCCGAAGGCGTCGGCCGTGAGCAGCACGATGGTCTGCGGGTGCGGGCCCTGCGCGTTGGGCATCACGTTGGGATTGGCGCTCAGCGGGTAGCTGAAGCGCGTGTTCTCCGTGATCGCGCGGTCCGTCAGGTCGAGCTCGTGCGGCATGACGTCGGCCATCATGCGGCCCTTGGGCGGCGGGACGTTCTCGATGATCGTGCCCGGCTTCTCCAGCGCGGCCCAGATCACGGGCTCGGCGTTCTTGTCGAGGTCGATCAGCTTGGCGTAGCAGCCGTCCTCGAGGTTGCACAGGCCGTTGTCGCTCCAGATCGTCTCGTCGTCGCCGATCAGCCGGCGGCCCGGGTCGGCCGACAGCGTCGTCTTGCCCGTGCCCGAGAGGCCGAACATGACCGCGGCGTCGTTCGCCGGACCGACGTTCGCGGAGCAGTGCATCGAGAGCCGGCCCTGCAGCGGCAGCAGGAAGTTGCCGACCGTGAAGATGGTCTTCTTCACGACGCCGCAGTAGTCCGCGCGACCGGCGACGAGGCAGATGCGGTTCTTCACGTCGATCACGATTGCCGCCTCGGCCCGGCACCCGTCGCGCTCGGGCACGCAGGTGAACGACGGGGCGTTGATCATGGTCCAGCGCCGCTTGTCCACGTCCTTCACGCCCTTCAGGTCCTTGGGGAACATGTTGTGCGCGAACATCGCGTGCGTCGCGTACTCGCCCACGAAGCGGTACGGGATGGCGAAGCTGGGGTCGGCGCCGACGAAGACGTCCTTGACGTACAGGGTCGCCTTCTTGGCGTTGAGGTGGTCGAGAACGCGCTTGAGCAGGCCCTGGTACTTGGCCGGATCGAAGCGTTGCATGTCGTCCTTCCACCAGATCTGGTCGGCGACCTCGGGCCAGGCGACCGCGTAGGTGTCCTTGACGCGCCGGCCGGTGCAGTCGGGGTCGGTGTAGTACACCAGCGGTCCCTTGACGCCGAGCTTGGTGGCGAAGGCCTTCTGCTCGTTGCTCGGACCGTCCTTGCGGACGCGGCCGCGATCGTTCTGGATCGCCTCGCGGAAGAGCTCCTCCTTCGAGAGGTTGTGCTTGTAGGTGACGGTCTTGAGGCCGATGGCCTCGAGGTCCTGGCGGTAGTCGGCGGTCAGCGTCATGTCGGCTCCTGGTCCCGCGCGCGGCGCCCGGGGCGCCTCTCGTGGTGTGCACGGAACATCGTGAAGTCCGGCAGGTTATCCGCGCCCGCGGAATCGGGCAAGGCGGCCCCGCGCAGGCCCGCTTCACGGCCGTTCGCGGCCTCTCCCGACGCGGGATGCCCGCTCAGCGCAGCGACGAGGACGCGCGCTCGCGGTACCAGGCGACGGTCCGCGCCAGACCCTCGCGCCAGTGCATTTGCGGCACGTACCCGAGCAGCTCGCGCGCGCGCCGGATGTCGGCCAGGCTGTCGCGCACGTCACCGGCGCGCGGCGGCGCGTGCTGCGGCTCGAGCTCCGAACCCAGCGCCCGCGCCATCTCCCGGTACACGTCGAGCACCGAGACGCGCTCGCCCGTCCCCACGTTGATCACGATGCCCGCCGGCAGCTCGCGTTGCATGGCCGCGAGGTTCGCCGCCACGACGTTGTCCACGTACGTCAGGTCGCGCGTCTGCGCGCCGTCGCCGAAGATCTTCGCGCGACGGTTCTCCAGCAGCGCGCGCGCGAAGATCGCGATCACGCCCGTGTACGGACTGTCGTCGGCTTGCCGCGGCCCGAACACGTTGAAGTAGCGCAGCGACACGGTGCGCATCCCGTGCAGCTCCCCATAGACGCGCAGCAGTTCCTCGCCGGCCAGTTTTCCGCTGGCGTAGGGAGAGAGCGGGCGCGCCGGCATCGTCTCCACCTTGGGCAACTCCGGCGCATCGCCGTAGGCCGCCGACGAAGCCGCGAACACGACCCGGCGCACGCCGTTCTCGCGGCAAGCCTCGAGCACCTGCAGCGTGCCCATCACGTTGATCCGGTAGCTCTCGAGCGGCGCCTCGACGCTGCGCGGCACCGAGACCTGCGCGGCTTGGTGGAACACGCCGTCGACGCCCGCGCAGGCGCGCCGGCAGGCCGCGGGGTCGGTGATCGACCCCTTCACCAGTTCGGCGCCGGACGCCGGCAGGTTCTCGGCGCGACCTGTCGAGAGGTCGTCCAGCACGCGCACCTGGTCACCGCGCGCCAGGAGCGCGTGAACGAGGTGGGACCCGACGAATCCGGCCCCGCCGGTGACGAGGTAGTGGGGCATGGGGCCGGGATGCTATCGGCTCGGGGCCCTCGGGTGATCCAGGGCGGCCCGCCGTCCGAAAACACAAGCCCGCCCGGCGGAACCGGGCGGGCCTGCTCATCGAGAAGAGTTGGATCCCCAGCACAGCCCTCAGGCTGCAAGTTCCCAAGCCAGGGGGGGCCGGGATCCGAACGCCAAAAAGCCGCGGAGCGGACTGCGGGGGGCGGCCGGCGCCCGGCTCGGTCCCGGACGCCCGGCTGCCCGCCAGCGCCCGGAAAAGAAATCAGCCCGGGCGGCAGAGCCTCCCGGGCTGACCTCATCGAGAAGAGTTGTCCCCAGCGCAGCCATTGGCTGCAGGCGAGTCAGCCGGCGTCCGGCCCGGACCGCACGAGGAATCGGACGGATCCCGACGGGCTGCGCACGACTTCCCAGACGAGCCCGCGTTCGCTGCGGGCGCGTGCGCGATCGCTGCGGACCTCGCCGTCGAGCGGGATGGAAAAGGAGCCCGCCGATGGCGATCGGCGGGCTCTTGGCATCGAAGCGGAAGTTCGTCTCGGAAAGGAATCAGGTTCGGAATCAGCCCATCCCTCAGGGCATCGTTCTCAGCCGGCCGGGCCCGCGAACCGAACGCCGGACTTAGGAACTTGCAAACCGGATCAGACGTCGATCCGGCCGCTGGCCCTGAACCGGAGGGCGCCGCCTGGTTCGCGCACGAGGACCTGCGCACGCGGCGGCGCGGTGCTGCGATCCAGCGCCGTCGCGAGGGTTGCTGCGCGCCGCTCGGTCGCGGGGCACTCCAGGAAGCGGCCGGTGGCCATCAACTGTCGGCGCACGGCCGCGTGCCAGCGCGCACCGACCTCGCCGTCCTCGACGCGGGCCGCGCGCAGCGTGATCAGGACGCGCGGATCCTCCGCGCTCCAGCGCGCCGCGCCCGCCGCAAGATCGCTGTCGTCGATCAGCCGGCGGACCGCTCGCGCCGCGAGTTCCTCCGCCGGGCCCGCACCGAGGTCGTGGATGTCCGCCGAACCCGGCCCGGTCTCGATCGCTGCATCACGCGGCCCCGCGCAGCCGGCCACCGCGACGAGCAGCAGGAGCGCCGCGCGCATCACTCCTCGAACGCGAAGCTCCAGGACCGCATCTCGGCCGGCACCGGCGCGAAACGCATGCGGGCCTGCGCGCCGGGCGCCAAGTCCACCGCGCGCCAGGCCGCAGGGACGGAGATCGGCCGCATCCTGGCGTCGAACCACAGCGGCTTGCAGCGCGCCGTGACGCGCTTCTGGCTGCGGTTCAGCATGGTGAACTCGAGGTAGCGCTGTCCCCCCTCCTCGCCCGTGCGCGGATCCTGGTAGGCCAGGGCACCGGCGATCCCGTCCGAGACCGCGGCCTGCGCCTCTCCGCCGGCCCTGGTCGAGGAGCACCCCCAGACCAGGAGCCCGCTCAGGGCCAGGGAAACGACGGCGCGCGCGTTCATCGGGTGCCATCGTCCCGGGCCTCCGGCCGGGATGCAAGCGCCAGCGGGCGCGGTGCTCTTGCACTACACTCGCGCGCCCCCGCGGCACCATGCGCAGCACCTACCTGGACAAGAACCAGCCGCCCCGGGCCTCGGCCGGCCAGAACACGCCCATGATGGAGCAGTTCTGGCGCGCCAAGAACGAGGTCGGGGACGCCCTCCTGTTCTTCAGGATGGGCGACTTCTACGAGCTGTTCCACGAGGACGCCAAGATCGCCGCGAACGAGCTGGGGATCGCGCTGACCTCGCGCTCCAAGGGCGAGGACGCGATCGCCATGGCCGGAGTGCCGGTGCGCTCGGTCGACTCCTACTTGATGCGCCTCGTGAACAAGGGTTTCCGCGTCGCGATCTGCGAGCAGATGCAGGACCCGCGGGACGTGAAGGGCATCGTCGACCGCCAGGTCGTGCGCGTCGTGACGGCCGGCACGATCACCGAGGAGGACGCGCTCGAGGCGCGCGCCGCGAACCATCTGGCCTGCCTGCACGCCGTGGATGGGCGCGCGGGCCTCGCCTGGGTGGACCTCTCGACCGGCCGCTTCCAGGCCTGCGAGGTCGATGTGGCGCGGCTCGCGGACGAGATCGCGCGCGTCGCCCCGTCCGAGCTCCTGTGGACGCCGGCGTTCGCGGCGGCGCACGCCGAAGTCGCGCGCGAGGTGCGCGAGCACATGGGCGCGCGCGTCAGCGAGCGCGAGGCCTGGCACTTCGACCGCGAGTCCTGCCTGCGTCTCCTGCGCAAGCAGATCGGCGTGGCGCGCCTCGAGGGTCTGGGCGTCGAGGAGGCCTCGCCGATCGTGCCCGCCGCAGGCGTGCTGCTGGGCTACCTGGAGGAGACGCAGCGCCAGGGCTGCAGGCACGTGCTGCGCCTCGAGCTCGTCGATCGCGCGAAGCACCTCGTGCTCGACCGCGCCACGCGCTCGTGCCTGGAGCTGTTCGCGACGCAGCGCGAAGGCCGCCGCGAGGGCACGCTGCTGGAGGTGCTGGACCAGACGCGCACGCCGATGGGCGGCCGGCTCCTGCGCGAGTGGCTCGGAGCGCCGCTGCGCGACGTCGAGACGATCCTGCTGCGCCAGAAGGGCGTGGCCGAGCTGGTGGAGGGGCCGTTCCTGCGCGAGCGCGTGCGCGAGGCGCTCGGCAACGTGCTCGACGTGGAG
The DNA here is from genome assembly GCA_964552795.1 of uncultured Planctomycetaceae bacterium. Classification (GTDB taxonomy): domain Bacteria; phylum Planctomycetota; class UBA1135; order UBA1135; genus JAEUHZ01. The sequence goes on along the minus strand of CAZKIO010000003.1, from coordinate 7,634 downwards.
CGCCTGGCCGCCAAGATCGCGACCGGCCGCTGCAACGCGCGCGACCTGGTGGCGCTCTCGAACTCGCTGGGCCAGGTGCCCGAGCTGCGCGCGGCGCTCGACGGCGCGTACTCGGCCGCGCTGGGCCAGTTGCTGGAGGCTCTCGACCCGTGCGAGGACCTCGTGCGGCGCCTCGCGGACACGCTGGTCGAGGACCCGCCGCCGACCGTGCGGGAGGGCGGTCTCGTGCGCGCGGGCGTGAATGCCCGGATCGACGAACTGCACGGCATCGCGCGCGACGCCAAGGGCTGGATGGCGCGTTTCCAGGCGCAGGAATCCGAGCGCACGTCGATGCCCGGGCTGAAGATCGGCTTCAATTCCGTGTTCGGGTACTTCCTTGAGGTCCCGCGCGGGCAGGTCGAGCGCGTGCCCGCCGACTGGATCCGCAAGCAAACGGTCAAGAACGCCGAACGCTACATCACCCCCGAGCTCAAGGAGTTCGAGGAGAAGGTGCTGCACGCCGAGGAGCGCGCGCGCGACCTGGAGCTCGAGGTGTTCGAGGAGCTGCGCGAGGCCGCCGCCGCCGAGCTGCCGCGCGTGCTGGCCACCGCGCGCGCGATCGCCGAGCTGGACGGGATCGGAGCGCTGGCGCAGTGCGCCGCCGACAACCGCTGGTGCGCGCCCAAGGTCGACGCCGGCGACGTGATCCGGGTCGTGGACGGCCGCCACCCGGTGGTGGAGCGCACGCAGCGCGGCTCGGCCTTCGTGCCCAACGACAGCCACCTCAACCGCTCGGACCGGATGGTGACGATCCTGACCGGGCCGAACATGGCCGGCAAGTCGACCTACGTGCGCCAGACGGCGCTGATCGTGCTTCTGGCGCAGATCGGTGCGTTCGTGCCGGCGACCGAGGCGCGCGTGGGCGTGGTCGACCGCATCTTCACGCGCATCGGCTCGGCCGACGACATCGGACGGCAGGCCTCGACTTTCATGGTCGAGATGCTGGAGATCGCCAACATCCTGAACAACGCATCGAACCGCTCGCTGGTGGTCCTGGACGAGGTCGGCCGCGGCACGAGCACCTTCGACGGCCTCGCGCTGGCCTGGGCGATCGTCGAGCACCTGCACGAACGCTCGCGCTGCCGCACGCTGTTCGCGACGCACTACCACCAGCTCACCGCCCTGTCCGAGCGCTTCGACGGCGTGTGCAACAAGAGCGTCGCCGTGCGCGAATGGAACGACGAGATCGTGTTCCTGCACAAGATCGTCGAGGGCGGCACCGACCGCTCCTACGGCATCCACGTGGCGCGCCTGGCGGGCGTGCCCGAGCCGCTTGTGAAGCGCGCCAAGGAGATCCTGGCCGAGCTCGAGCAGGACGCCGAGGGCCTCGCGCCGCGCATCGCCCGCGGCGGTCCGGTCGACGACGGCCCGCGCCAGCTCGGCCTGTTCGAGGCGCCGTTCAGCGCCACCGAGGAGGAGATCCGCAAGCTCGACCTCGACCGCCTGACGCCCTTCGAAGCGCTGTGCCTGCTGCGCGATCTCAAGCGCAAGCTCGTCTGAGGACCGGCGCCCGCCGGTGACGCGATGGGCGACGGCTTCCTGACCACCCGCTGGAGCCTCGTCGCGCGCGCCACGTCGCCGGCCGAGCCCGGATCGCGCGCCGCCCTGGAAGACCTGTGCCGCGCGTACTGGTGGCCGCTCTACGCGTACCTGCGGCGGCGCGGGACGAACGGCGAGCGCGCGGCCGACCTGGTGCAGGGCTTGTTCGCCGACCTACTGGAGAAGGGGCGTCTCGCGCAGGCCGATCCCGAGCGCGGCCGGTTCCGCGGCTGGCTGCTCGCGGCGCTGAAGTTCCACGTCTCGCACGAGATGGAGCGCGAACGCGCCGAGAAGCGCGGCGGCGGCGCACCGCTCGTGGCGCTCGACCCTGACGACGCCGACCGCCGCTGGCAACTCGCCTGCACGACCGAGCTCGGTCCGGAGCGCACGTTCGAACGCGCGTGGGCGGTGTCCGTGCTCGATCAGGCGCTCCTGCGGCTGGAACGGCGCTGCGCGGAGGAAGGCAAGTCCGAGCTGTTCCAGGCGTTGAAGCCCGCGCTCACGGGCGATCCGGAAGCCGAGGCGCTGCGCGTCACCGCCGAGCGCCTGGGAATGAGCGCGGGCGCCGTGAAGGTCGCCGCGCACCGCCTGCGGCAGGCCTGGCGCGAATCCGTCCGCGCCGAGGTGGCCTCCACGCTCGACGACCTGCGAGACCTCGACGACGAGATCCGGGCGCTGTTCGCAGCGCTGGGCGGCGAAGCGGGCGACTCCGCGTAGCCGCGCCGGCACACGCTGGGGCCGTGGGTGCCCGGGGGACCAGGCCCCAGCGCGCGCGGAAGGCACCCGCCCGACCGGAATTCTCGGGGTCCCGCGACCGCCGTTCGCGCATGGGGTCCGGGTCGGGCACGTCGCCCGCTCCCAGCAATGCAGACGGCCCCAGCGGGCCGAGGTGGAACATGGACTCCAGAACCCTGGCCGCGATCGGCCTCTCCCTTCCCAGCCTGTGCGCGCTCGGCGCCGACGCTTGCGCGCAGAAGATCCTCGTCCTCAACGGCAGCGGCGTCAGTGCGATCGAGACGACCCTGACCGCGGCGGGCTTCACGGTCATCGCCGGCACGCTCGATCCGGGCCAGATCTCGACGAACCTGATCGCGCATCCGGACATCCAGCAGATCTGGATCTGGAGCGACTACACGTACGGCAATGGCGGCATCCCGGCCTTCCCGGCGCGCGATTTCGACGCGAACGACCTGGCCTACCTGAACGCGTTCTCCGTGGCGCATCCGCAATGGATCTTCGACGGGCTCGCGTGGCGCACCGAGACCTTCCCCGAGGAGCTCGATCTGACGGAAAACGAGGCCGTGGCGCTCTCCGCGGCGGGCGGCGGGATCGTGCTCGGCGCCGACGACTCGAGCGGCGGCTCGGTCGTCCAGCACGCGAACCAGGTGTGCGCGTTCTTCAGTTTCGACCTGTGGAGCGGCGTCTACTACACCGGCGGTAGCACACAGGTCCTCGTCGGCACGGCGCTGGCCCAGCCGAACACGGTCGACCCGACCGGCATCAGCTCGACGAGCACGTACTCGCAGGTGCCGAACGGACTGCAACCCAATGGCCTCGAGCTCGAGACGGTGATCTTCGCGCACACGACCTGGGCCGACCCGACCTACCCGCATCCGCCTGCCGTCAGCGAGGTGTTCGGCGGCGTCCTGTACGACGAGATCAACCACCTCGTCACGACGACGCTGCCGGGCGGCGTCGGCGGCGACTTTGCGCCGCTCTGCCCGGGCGACGGGACCGGAACGGCCTGCCCCTGCGGCAACAACGGCCTGCCGGGCTACGGCTGCGACAACTCGCTTGCGACCGGCGGCGGGTTGTTGGCCGCGATCGGCGCGCCGAACCTGGCGGCGGACGACTTCACGCTGGACGGCTCGAACATGCCGCCGACGGCGACGGCGCTGTACTTCCAGGGCACCGTCGCACTGAACGCGCAGCAGGGAGTCCTGTTCGGCGACGGCCTGCGGTGCGTCGGCGGCTCGGTCATCCGCCTGGGGTCGCGCACGAACTCGGGCGGCGCGTCGGGCTATGGTGCGCAACTCGGCGATGTGCCTATTTCGATCCGCGGCGCGATCCCGTCGGGCGGCGGCACGTTCTACTACCAGGCCTGGTACCGCAACGCGGCCGCGTTCTGCACGGCCAGCACGTTCAACCTGACGAACGCGATGGCCGCAACCTGGCGTCCATGACCAACGCGGTGCCCGGTCGCTTCCTCAATCGCCGGCGCCCCGGCCGGCCCGCGGGTTGTTCCCGGGCCGGCCGGGACCCTGCGGGTGGTGAGGAAGCGCCGTATGATCGCGTCGTGAGCATTTCCCGCGTCCTCGATCGCATGCGCGCGGGCGACGCGCGGGCGGCGGATGAGCTTCTGCCGCTCGTCTACGCCGAACTGCGGCAGATGGCGGCACGCCAGATGGCGCGCGAGGGACAGGGTCGCACGCTGCAGGCGACCGCGCTCGTGCACGAGGCCTGGCTGGAGCTCGTCGGCGATGCCGGCGAGCTTCCGTCGCGCTGGGATTCCCGTGGCCACTTCTTCGGAGCCGCGGCGCGCGCCATGCGCCAGATCCTCGTCGAACGCGCGCGTGCCCGCGCCGCCGCCAAGCGCGGCGGCGGGCGCGAACGGCTGGCCCTCGAGGACCTCCAGCTCTGCGTGGAGGATCCGCCGATCGAGCTGATCGACCTCGACGTGGCCCTGGAACGCTTCGGCGCCGAGGAGCCGATCGCGGCGCGGCTCGTCGAGCTGCGGTTCTTCGGCGGTCTGACGCAGGCCGAGGCCGCATCGGCCCTGGGCCTGGCGGCCACGACAGCCGATCGGCACTGGACCTACGCGCGTGCGTGGCTCTACCACGCGCTGGGCGCCGCGGATGGTGACCCCGATGCAGCCGGCTGAAGGCGACGTCCCGCGCCTGTTCCACGCCGCGCGCGCGCTCGCCGGGCCGCAGGAGCGCGCCGCGTATCTCGCGCGCGCCTGCGGGGACGATTCCGCTCTCCGCGCGCGGATCGAGGAACTGCTGCGCGCCGACGACGGAGCCGGCGGATTCCTGGAACAGCCGCTCACGGCGCTTGCTCTCGAGGAGCCCGGCCAGACGCTCGGGCCCTATCGGTTGCTCCAGCGGATCGGCGAAGGGGGATTCGGCACGGTGTGGATGGCGGAGCAGCGCGAGCCGATGAAGCGCCGCGTCGCGCTCAAAGTGATCAAGCTCGGCATGGACACGCGCCAGGTCGTCGCACGCTTCGAGGCCGAGCGCCAGGCGCTGGCGCTGATGGACCACCCGGGCATCGCGCGGGTCTTCGACGCCGGCGCGACCGGAACGGGCCGTCCGTACTTCGTGATGGAGCTCGTCAAGGGCGTGCCGATCGTCGAGTACTGCGACTCGGCCCGGCTCGACACACGCGCGCGCCTTGAACTGTTCACGCTGGTCTGCCGCGCGATCCAGCACGCGCACCAGAAGGGCGTCATCCACCGCGACGTCAAGCCCTCGAACGTGCTCGTGACGCTGCACGACGGCGAGCCGGTGCCGAAGGTCATCGACTTCGGCATCGCCAAGGCCACTCAGGGGGAGTTGACGACGCGCACCCTGTTCACGGAGCACGGCCAAGTCATCGGGACACCCGCCTACATGAGCCCGGAGCAGGCCGAGCTCTCCGGACTCGACGTCGACACGCGCACGGATGTCTACTCCCTCGGGGTGCTGCTGTACGAGCTGCTGACGGGGACGACCCCCTTCGGCGCGCGCGCGCAGGAGGTGCACGGGTTCCTGGAGATGCTGCGCGCGATCCGCGAGGACGAACCCGAGCGGCCGAGCACGCGCGTCGCCGCGCTGGGCGCTACGGCCGTCCGCACGGCGGAGCTGCGCCGGGTCGATGCACGGCGCCTCAACAGCCTGCTGCGCGGCGACCTGGACTGGATCGTCCTGCGCTGTCTCGAGAAGGACCGCGCACGCCGCTACGAGTCCGCCAGTGACCTGGCGGCGGACGTCGAACGCCACCTGGCGCACGAACCCGTGCTCGCACGACCGCCAAGCCGTCTCGACCGGCTGCGCAAGTTCGCGCGTCGCAACCGGCTGGCCGTGGCCGCCGCGTCGGCCGTCGGTCTCGCGCTCGTCGCGGGCGGGGCGGCGACGACGGCGGCGTGGGTCGCCGAACGCGCGCGGGCCCGTGAGCTGGACGACGTTGCCCGCTTCCAGGCCTCGCAACTCGCCTCGATCGACGCCGCCCGCATGGGCCGGCGCCTGGGCGAGGACCTCGCGGACGAGTTCGGTCGCGAATTGCGGCGCGAGGGTGCCGATCCTGAAGTCACCGCTCGACGTGTCGCGGAACTGCGCTCGGCGCTGGCCGGCGTCAACCTGACGAACGTCGCGCTGCGCTCGCTGGACGAGAACGTGTTCACGCCAGCGCTGGCCGCGGTGGCACGCGATTTCGCTGGCCAGCCGCTGGTCGAGGCACGGCTGCTGCAGACCCTGGCTTCGACGCTGCACGAGATCGGCCTCCTCGAGCGTGCGCTGGCGCCCCAGGTGCGCGCCCTGGCGCTGCGCCGCGAGCATCTCGGCGACGACGACTCCTGGACGCTCCTGTCGCAAAACGCTCTCGGGACCCTGCTGCAGGCTCTGGGACGCCTGGGAGAGGCCGAGCCGCTCCTGCGCGACGCCCTTGCACGCCGTCGGCGGCAATACGACGCGGACGACCCGCGGGTGCTGGCGTCCGTGAGCAACCTGGGAGCACTGTTGCACGCGCGCGGTGCCGACGCCGAGGCCGAGAAGTGCCTGCGCGAGGCGCTCGAAGGCCGACTCCGCGCTGCCGCTCGTGACGAGCGCGAGGTTCTCTCCGCGCAGAACAACCTCGGCGTCCTGCTGCAGGCACAGAACCGCCTGCTCGAGGCCGAGCCGCTGCTGCGCGAGGCGTTGGAAGGCGAGCGCCGCCTGCATGGCGACGAGCATCCGGCGACCTTGTCCTCGATGAACAACCTGAGTTCGCTCCTGCGGGACCTGGGCCGCCTGGACGAAGCCGAGCGCTTGGCGCGCCAGGCGCTCGCGGGCCGCCGCTCGGTCCTGGGCGATGGTCACGTCGAGACCCTGACCGCGCTGAACAACCTCGCCACGGTACTCATGCAGCAGGGGCACCTCGCGGAAGCCGAGCCGATCTTCCGCGAGTCGCTGGAGGGACACCGCCGTGCACTCGGGGAGGCGCATGCCGCGACGCTCACGTGCTCCGGCAACCTCTGCGCGCTGCTCCAGAGCCTGGGACGGACCGAGGAGGCCCTGCCGCTGCTCGATGCGAGCCTCGAAGCTTGCCGGCGCGTCCTCGGCGCGCGCCACGAGGTCACGCTGATGGTTTCCAACCAGCTCGGCGTGGCCCTGATGCAGTCGAGCCGCTACGAGGCAGCCGAACCCGTTCTGCGCGAGCTCGCCGCCGGATGCCGCGAGACACTGGGGCCGGTCCATCCGGGAACAATCACGTCCACGTTCAACCTCGGGCTCGTCCTGCGCGCGCGAGGACTGCTCGATGAGGCGGACGACTGTCTCAGCGCTGCGCTCTCGGCCACGCGCGCGCAGCCCGGCGAGCAGTCGGCCGAGATCGCATCGAAGCTGGACGCGCTCGCGGTCACGCGGCTCGCACGCGGACGGTGGAGCGAGGCCGAGGCGCTGTTGCGCGAATCCTTCGATTTGCGCTCCGCGCAGGAGCCTGACGGCTGGCGCCGCTACGAGACCATGAGCCTGCTGGGCGAGAGCCTCGCGCGGCAGGACCGGCACGCGGAGGCCGAGCCGCTGCTCGTCGAGGCCTGCGAGCGCATGGCGCCTCCCGCGGCGCGGGCCGACCGCCGGCGTCTCGCGTTCACGCGCCTGATCGAGCATTACCGCGCCGCTGGTCGGCCCGCGGATGCGGCGCGCTGGGAGGCGCGGCTCGAGAGCGCGGCGGGCGCGGAGGGGCCCCAGCGCTGAGGGGCGGCGACCCCCAGCCGGGATCGGGCGATTCGGCGTAACCTTCGCACGCGCGCACGTGAGGGGTGTCCGGAGGACGACGATGCCCACGCAATGCCCGCGCTGCTGCGCCCCGATCCCCGCCGA